>CAWFBB010000041.1:0-185981 GCA_963813825.1 uncultured Alphaproteobacteria bacterium | reverse complement strand
GAATCTCTCCGAGCGCGCCAGAATATTAAAGCCTATGCTGCCGATGATCACGACTTTCATATGAGCTTCACGCCTTGGATGAGGCCAGTTTCCTTCCGCAGCCGCTCCAGTAGGCCAAGCGTAGCTCCTCACGGGAGACGTGTAGAGCTATTGAGGTCTGCAAGTAGAGGCAGCCAAAGTTTCGGCTACATCTTGAATTGAGTTGGCTTGCTTGAGGAGAACATTAGCATCATCAAGATTGTTAGCTTCTAATAATTCCAAAGCTTCAGTTTTCAAGCGTATTTGGTCTGCTTTCGTCAAAGCAATAACGCTGTCAGTGCACCACAGTCTTATTCCCTCGCGCTCTTTCTGAGTCTTGGCTTTTCTAAGGCATCCTGAGTTCGTGCTGAAAATCTGTTTTTCCGTAGGAGGTCCCGCAAATTGCGCGAGCGCGGCAGGACAATAAAGGGAAACGGCCAAGGCAAATAAAGCGACATATGCTCTCATTCTCCCCTCCTATATTCTCTCAGTCGGATCGTAACGCATGAGGCCTGACATCATCACGTTGCCTTCCAAAGTTATCTCGCACTGTTCAGCGATCATGACGTGGACATTCTGCGACGGCCGCGAACGACTGCTAGAATAATATTCGCCCCGACCTTGGCGCGCCACATTGTAACTCCGCCGCCGTTATCACCGCCGGTGCGATTGCCAAAGCTATTGTCGCGTCTTAGACCCGTGGATGGCGGCGGTGGCCTCGCCAAATTGATAGGGCGCGGTCAGGGATGGACGATCTCACGGGCGACGAGAGAGTAGGGGCCCGAGGCGGATCTGCCGGCGGGCACGGCGACCTCAAACAGATTGTCGGCCGCACCGAGGACGTGCCGCGCGGCATCCTGATGATGATACTGGCGACTGCCCTGTTCGCGAGCGCGTCGGCGGCAAGCAAATGGCTGGTCGGTGAATATCCGGTCGGCGAAGTGCTGTTCATGCGCTCGCTGTCCTCGCTCATTGCCGTTGCTGTGATCATATTGCCGGTGTCCGGCTTCTCGGTTTATGCGACGGCCCGGCCGCGCGACCACCTTCTTCGCGGGATGTCGCAGTCGATATCGCAGTTATGTCTGCTGATCGCCTTCAGCCTGATGCCGCTTGCCGGCGCGGTCGCCATCAACTTCTCCTCACCCCTGTTCGCCGCCCTGGTGTCGATCGTGTGGCTGAAGGAACGCGCCGGCTGGGTGCGCGGTTGCGCGCTGCTTATCGGCTTTGTCGGCGTGTTGATCGTCACCGATCCGGGCGCGAATTCGTTGACGATCGGCGCGCTGTTCGCGCTCGTCAACGCCGTCATGTACGGCACCGTCACGATCGCGGTGCGCGGCATGACGCGGACGGAATCGGCCAATACGCTCGTGATCTGGCAACTGAGCGTGCTGGCGTTCTTCCACAGTTTTCTGCTGCTGTTCGGCTGGCGCTCGCCGACGCCGCTCGATGCGGCGATGCTATTCGGCACCGGCCTCACCAATGCGATCGGACAATGGTTCTGGACCAAATCGCTGCACTTGGCGCCAGCGCCGGCGGTGACGCCGTTCTATTATCTGATGCTGGTGTGGTCGATAGGGATCGGATTTCTGGTGTGGGGCGATGTGCCGACCGCGAGTTTTCTTGTCGGCTCGGCCATTGTCGTCGCGACCGGCCTGTTCCTGTTTCTGCGGGAATCAAGGCTGCAGCGGCATCGGGCGCCGCATCCGGTCACTGGATCAATTTCGCGACCCGGTCGATGATCGGCCGCGGTGTCGCATAGGTCTTTTTGATCAGGGCCTCGAGCTGCTCCCCATTCTCCGGATCGATGGTCAACTTTCGCAGATTTGCTTCGGCGATGAATTCGGGATCCGTCATCGTTGCGTCGAATGCGTCGCGCAGCATTTTCAGCCGCTCGGGCGGCAGTCCCGGTGGCGCGATAAACGGTCGCCCGATGCCCTGGCCGGCGTAGAGGAATTCGATCGCCTGCTTGTCTTCCGGCTTAGTTGCGAGATCGACCACGAACGGCACGTTTTTCAGAGTTGGATTTGGTTTGATGCCGCCTTGAAAGAGCACTGACACGGTGCCGCTCGCAATCCAGTCAGGCTTGCGCACATTGACGCTGTCGAGGCTTTCGCAGATGCCATCCACCTCACCGCGCTCCATGGCGAGGAAGACTGTTGCCGAAGAGGTGTATCCGCCGACCGGCTTGAATTTCATGCCAAGGATGTTGTTGAGTGCCAGCGGATAGGTATGCGTTCCGGTTCCGGGTCCGGTGTCACCGACGATCAGTTCCTTCTCGGTCAAATCATGTGCGGTCTTTACCACCGCGGTGTTGTTGGTAATGCAGATATTGGTCTCGATCGCCGGGGTGCCGAGGTAGGACAGCTTGGTGGCGTCGAATTGCGCTCCGGGCGCGCCGGTGAGGGGACCGAGCGCGGCATCGCGCGCAATCAAGGCGATCGCGGTGCCGTCCTTCGGCGCCACGTTGTACATGAAGCCGGCGGCGCGATAGCTGCCGCCGCCCGGCAGGTTCTCCGGTGTGACCGTGGGATTGCCGGGCAAATGCTTGCCGATATGGGCAGCGACAACCCGCGCCCACATATCGTAGCCGCCGCCCGGGCCGAAGCCGATATACATCGTTACGGTTTTGCCGGCGAACGCGCCCGGCGTTTGCGCCACGGCATTGCTCATGTCGGCCGCGGCCAACAGGCAAAGCAGTAGAAGGAGGCATCTCGTCTGCATGACACGCCTGCCCATGACGATCCTCCCAGCGCACATGAACCGTGCTACCAAATACCGAGACATCGACAAAGTGGCATAGTGCCGCCATCCCGGGGAGACAATTCTTGCTAATTCTAAACGCAATGAAGTGGAGGCTTGCCGCTGCGCTGTTCATCTTGGGCGCAGCAACGCTGCTGGCGTCGGCACAGCAATATCCGTCGCGCGCGATACGTATCATCGTGCCGTTCACGCCGGGCGGCGCGCCCGACGTGGTAACGCGGATCGTCGCAGCCGCGGTCCAACAGCCGCTCGGTCAATCCGTGATCGTAGAAAATCGTCCGGGTGCCGACGGCATTGTCGGCATGCAAGCGGTGGCAGCGGCCGATCCCGACGGTTATACGTTGCTGGACACGCCGCCAGCATTCGTCGTCAATCCGAGTATCAACAAGGCGTTGCCATTCGATATTTTTCGCGATTTTGCTCCGATCGCGAATATCGGTATCAGCGCCGGCTACATCCTGATGGTGCGCCCCGGTCTTCCGGTGAACACCGTCGCCGAACTGATCGATTACGCCAAAACCCATCGGCTGTTGTATGGGTCGGCCGGTGTAGGCAATACGCTGCATCTCGCCGCCGCGCTGTTTTGCGCCAAGGCCGGCATTGAGATGGAGCACGTACCGTTTCGCGGCGCGGCCCCAATCATGACGGCGTTGCTTTCGGGTACGGTCGATATGGCTTTCGTTTCGCCCACTGCGTCGACCTTCGTCACCAGCGGCCAGTTGCGCGCCATTGGCTTCTCCGGAAAGGCGCGGTTAGCAGAATTGCCGAGCGTGCCGCCGGTCAGGGATTCGCTGCCGAGCTTCGATATTGAGGGATCCTGGGAGGGCTGGCTGGCGCCGGCAAAGACTCCGCCGGCGATCGTCGACCAGCTCAACGGCGTTATTCGTGCGTCGCTGAAAGCTCCCGCCCTCCGCGACGCCATAGAGAAGGCTGGTTACGAGCCAACCGACATGTCGCCTGCCGAGTTTACGACTTTCCTCCACGCGGAGGCCGCGCGCTACGCGGAGGCGGTCAAGGCGGCGAAAATCGAGCCGCAATAGCTTAGTGCGACACCGCGCACGGCAGCGGCCCCTTCGCGGGGTCCCTCAGTTCGGTTAGCCTTGCAGCGGCTGGGAACGCAAAGGGCATAGAATGGAATCTTCGCGTCGACGTATTCTGCAATTAGCCGGTGCCGCCGCATTCGCGCCGTGGGCGCTGCCGGCGCGCGCGGATACCTACCCGTCTCGCGTCGTGAAACTCACTGTCGGCTTTCCGCCCGGCGGTGGGGCGGATTTGGCGTCCCGTATTGTCGCCGGCGGATTGACGGACCTCTGGAATCAGCAAGTCATCGTCGAAAACAAGCCGGGCGCCGGTGCAAGGCTTGCGCTCGACGCCGTGGCACACGCCGCCCCCGACGGCTACACGATGCTGCTGGCGCCTGGCTCCCCCTTGGTCCAGCCGCTGCTTTTTTCGACGCTGACCTTCGACCCCACCAAGGATTTTGCACCGGTATCCCTGGTCGGCACGTATCCAAATATCATCGTTGTTCCGAACTCCTCGCAGTTTCAAAAACTCGAGGAGTTCATCGCTTACGCCAAAGCCAATCCCGGCAAGATAAGCTGGGCGTCGCCCGGCGTCGGCACCGTTCCGCATCTGGCCGGCGAACTGTTCAAGCACATGGCTGGTATCGAAATGACTCACGTGCCGTATCGCGGCGTCACTGAGGGTCTCATGAGCGACATGATCGCCGGCCGGCTCGATTTGATGTTCAACACCACCGGTTCGTTGCTGCAGCCGGTACGGGCGAAACAGCTGCGCGGACTCGCCGTGACCAGCGCGAAACGATTCCCGGACGAGCCGGAGCTTCCCACTGTCGCGGAATTTGGCGTGCCCGGGTACGACGTGTCATCCTGGTATGCGCTCTACCTGCCCGCCAAGACACCGCCGGATATCATCGCCAAAGTAAACACTGATGCCATTGCTATGCTATCTCAGGCGGCTATCAAGGCGAAATTCGAGCCGCTCGGGATTTTAGCGCAGGGGTCGACTCCGGCCGAGCTTGTCGCCAAAAATGTCGGCGATGTGGCGCTGTGGGGGCCGATCATTAAGGAAGCCGACATCAAGGTCGAATAATCCATCAGCGGGAAGGTGAGCCGGGATGTCCATAGTCACGCAGATTGATATCGCGGGTTGCCGGGCGCGAAGAAGCACCTGAGCACGCGCCGGAAGTCACTGTCCGTACGATAATACTAAAACAAAAATCAGTTGTTCGTTGCCCATTAACCCAACGCCTTAATGCGACATTCGCATCCATTGGGCAAAATTGGTTCAGGTTCCTAGGGGGCCGAAAAACGGCCCGAGCCTGATGTTTGGTAAAATCGATAACGTCTTCAGGTCTCGTGCAGCCGCTCCGGCTCAGCCGACGGTTGCCAAAGCTGCGCAATCCATTCCGCTGCGCCGTCTGTGGTGGGCCGCGATCGTCTTGCTCGGATTATCGGCCACCGCCGTAACGTGGACGATCTTCCAGCTTCGCGACGATGCGATTCGCGGAGCGATCTCGGAATCCGGCAGCATCGCGACCGTGCTCGCCGGCCAATTGGCCCGCTCGCTGCAATCCATCGATACCGTGCTGCTCGATGTCAAACATGCAGCGGAACAAGAGCACGTCGGCGCGGCCGCCGGCGCTCCAGCCGAATTTGATGGTGAAAAATTTCGAGAATACTTGGTCATGCGGCTTGGCCAGATCCGGCAAGTGTTCGGGCTGGCCGTAACGGACAAGAACGGCCTTATCATCGCCGCCACGCTGAGCACGGCGGCACAGCACATCAATGTCTCCGATCGCGATTATTTTAAGAATGCGCGTGATCGCCGGGACGGACAGTTAAGCATCTCGATTCCGGCAGCTAACCGGGTCAACGGGGAGAAGACCATCGTGTTCGCACGCCGGCTCGAAGGCCCGAAGGGCGAGTTTGCCGGCGTCGTGTTCGCTGCTGTCAGCACGAGATATTTTGAAGACATCTATGATGCGATCCAGTCAGTGCACAGCCTGCTATTCACCTTGCTCAATCCGGACGGCATCATTCTTTTCCGTCATCCGGAAGACGGTGATTCTACCGGTCGCGAACTGTCCAATAAGGCTCAGTGGCTGGAAGCGCTGTCCAAGGAGGATCAGGTGTTCCGCCTTCTCGGCAAAGCCGACGGCAACATCCGCTATGTTTCGATTCGAAGGGTACCCGATTATCCACTCATCGTGGACATCTCGCTCACCGAAAGCACGGTTCTCGATATCTGGGCGCAGCGAACCGGAACTATCATTGTCGTCAGCTCCGTCTTTCTAATTTTTTCGCTTTATCTGCTCGCCGCGATGACGCGGCAGGTGCGCTCACTCAGCAATTCCGAGGCATCGCTTGCCCAGAAATCGCAACAGCTCGATGCGGCGCTGAACAATATGTCCCAGGGCCTCACCATGTTCGATGATCGGCAGCGGCTGATCGTATCCAACACACAGTTTGCCAGAATCTACGGATTAACAGCAGGGCAGACCAAGCCCGGAGTCTCGCTGCGTTCGCTTCTCGATTCGCGGACGGCGATCGGCAGCGTGCCGCGCGACGGCGACCAATTCGTCGCCCGGACTTTAGAACACGTGTCCAATCCCGTGGCGTCCGATTCCGTCTACACACTTCTCGACGGGCGAACTGTGTCGGTCGCGGTTCAGCCGATGCCCAACGGCGGCTTTGTTTCGATCCACCAGGATATCACGGCGCAAAAGCTTATCGAAGCGGAGCTTGAGCATCGGGCGCGATACGATGCCTTGACCGGACTCGCCAACCGGACACTGTTGATGGAAAAGATCGGCGAGGCGCTGGCCCGGCTCCGCCGCCAGGGCGAGGAATTTTGCGTTCTGATGCTGGACCTCGACCGTTTCAAGACGGTGAATGATTCATTCGGCCATCCGGCCGGTGATCTGCTGCTGAAAGAGGTCGGCCGCCGCTTGCGGGATACGACGCGTGATGTCGATTGCGTGGCCAGGTTGGGAGGTGATGAGTTCGCGGTCCTGCAAGTGTCGGATAAGAATCTGGTCGAAGGTGTCATCGCGCTGTGCGACCGAATCTTCAAGTCCATCACTGAACCGTATGATCTCGAAGGGCGAAAGCTCATCCTCGAAACCAGCATCGGCATCGCATTGGCGCCGCGGGACGGCACCGACCCCGATATATTGATCAAGAACGCCGATCTTGCGCTCTACAAGGCCAAGGCGGAGGGCCGTAACCGCTACTGCTTCTTCGAGGCCGGCATGGAGGCGAAGGCGCGCGAACGCCGCGAGCTTGAAGACGATATGCGCAAAGCCGTCGAGCGCAACGAGTTCGAGCTGTATTACCAAACGATCGTCAATCTCGAACAGCAGGAATATTCCGGCGCTGAGGCGCTGCTGCGCTGGCACCATCCCGAGCGCGGCCTGATCCGGCCCGACCAATTCATTCCGTTGGCCGAGGAGAGTGGCTTGATCGTGCCGCTTGGGCAATGGATTCTGCGCCAGGCCTGTACTGAGGCGGCCAAATGGCCGTCACATCTCAAAGTGGCCGCCAACCTATCGCCGTCCCAGATCAAACACGGCGATCTCCTCGCTGTTCTCAAGTCTGCCCTCGCCGAAACCGGCTTGCCGCCGCAGCGCCTGCAACTGGAGATCACGGAAACCGTGCTTCTGGAAGGGAAACCGGAGCATCTCGCCGTCCTGCGCGAAATCAAGAAACTCGGCGTGTCGATCGTGCTCGATGATTTCGGCGTCGGCTATTCATCTATGACGTATCTCCAGATGTTTCCGTTCGACCACATCAAGATCGATCAGTCTTTCATCAAGTCTATGACGGATCACGCCGCCGGGGCCGCGATCGTGTGCGCCATCGCCGGCCTGGGCGTACCCTCGATATTGCCACGACCGCGGAAGGCGTCGAGACGATGGAGCAGCTGGTTTTTCTGCGCGCCGCCGGCTGCCAATTTGCACAAGGTTATTTATTCGCCCGTCCGGTGCCGGCGCTCGAAGCTTACATTCGAGCTTCCCGATGCGCTGCGCCGGCATCTGAAGGCGGCCTGAGTGCAGCGTCACGCCACGCGATAGCGGGCGATGACGCTTTCATCGACATCGATACCCAAGCCGGGCCCTTGCGGAACCTTCATGTGGCCGTCGCGGACATCGATCGCGTCGCCAAGTGGCGTCGCTTCGAGCTCGCAGTAGAACCGCTCGCACATCGAGTCCGGCAGACACGCGGCGATGACATGGAGCGTCGCGATCAGTCCCGGCCCGAAATAGGGCGAATGCGGCATCACGCGTACGCCGTGCTTTTGCGCGGCCTCGATGGCTTTGCGCATGGCAATGATGCCACCAATTTTGGTCACACTCGGCTGAAAAATATCGAGCGCGCCGAGTTCTATCGCCTGGCGCGCCTCGGTGGCGTGGCCGATGTTTTCGCCGGCCGCGATGGTAACGCCGGTCTCGCGGCGGATGCGCGCCATCGTATCGTAGTCGTCGACCGGATCGACCGGCTCCTCGAGCCAGGCGAGATCGTAGACCTTGAGCTTGCGCGCCATTTCAAGTGCTTCATCAGGCGCCCAGGCGCAATTGGTGTCGACCATGATCGCGATGTCAGGCCCGGCGGCCTCTCGGCCCGGCGCCACTGTCTCCACCAGGTGTTCGTGCAACTTGACCGCGCTGTAGCCGCGCGCCACGGCCTGCTCCGTATATTTGGCGACGAGATCGGGTTTGCCGTAGCGCAACAGGCTCGCGTAGGTTGGAATGTTTTCGCGGGTACCGCCGCCTAGGAGGCGATGGATCGGCACTCCCTGCGCTTTGCCGGCGATATCCCACAGTGCAATATCGATACCGGCGAGCGCGTAGCTGACTGGGCCGTGGCGCCCCATGGCGTGGAGCTTGCGCTGCAAGTCCGCCATGAAAGATGGCACATCGGTAAATTCGCGACCGACGCACAGCGGCTCGACAACATGCAGAATCGCCTCACGTGTCAGCGCTGAAACGGCAAAGCCGAACGCTTCGCCCCAGCCCGTGATTCCGGCGTCGGTGTCGACGCGGACGAACAGCGTCTCCATGCGCGTCCAGGGCCCGAGCGGCCGCATTTGCTTAGGACCACCGTGCTCATAAGGCACGGCGATAAAGATCGGCTCGACTTTCGTGATTTTCATTGCACGCGCTCCGGCCCGCGATTTTGCCACAATGGCCCGCCGTATGCCTGCCGGCAACGCCCTGAGACGTCTTTTCGACCTTAAAAATAATAGTAAATGCAGCATCTTATGGCGGAAACGCCGAACTGTGCTTTGAGTCACATTCTACACTCTCAGAAGGGAGTTTGATGAGTGCAAGAACAATTCGGAGGCGGCCATGAATCACTCTCTGTACGGCGCTGATCGCCGAACCCATTTGAAGATCGTCATTGTTGGTTTGTCGTGCGCGGTGATCGTCGCCATTGTTGGCATGTTCGCTCATGTGAGCGACCTCGATCTCGGCACTGCCCAAATCGTCAAAGCCGGCCAGGCGACGACCTTCAGCGGCGGGCTTCGCGACATCCGCTAGCCTCATTTTCAACTGTAAGCATAAGAGAGGGAGGCACGAGTCATGCTTCCGGAAGCTGCTCGGAATTCAAACACTTTAGGCTATGACGCGGTGCAAATTCTGATGATCGCCGCCGGCGTTGTGCTTGTGGTCGCCGTGGCTCTCATTTTCTGAGTTCGGCGTCCTCCCCTAGTACACCACGACGCTGCGGATGCTCTTGCCGGCGCGCATCAGCGCGAACGCTTTGTTGATGTCGTCAAGCGGCATGGTGTGGGTGATCATCGGGTCGATCTCGATTTTCTTCTGCATGTACCAATCGACGATCTTCGGCACGTCGGAGCGCCCGCGCGCTCCGCCGAAAGCGGTGCCGCGCCACATCCGCCCGGTTACGAGCTGAAACGGCCGCGTCGCGATTTCCTGGCCTGAGCCCGCAACGCCGATAATGATGCTTTGGCCCCAGCCGCGATGGCAGCTTTCCAGCGCCGCGCGCATGAGATTGACATTGCCAACGCATTCGAAGGTGTAGTCGGCGCCACCGATCTGATCCGCACCGCTCTTGGTCAAGTTGACGAGATGCGCGACAAGATCGCCGCCGACTTCCGCCGGATTGACGAAATGCGTCATGCCGAAACGCTCGCCCCAGGCTTTCTTCTGCGGATTAAGATCGACGCCGATAATCATGTCGGCGCCGACGAGCCGTAGTCCCTGGATCACGTTGAGGCCGATGCCGCCGAGACCGAACACGATGGTCTTGGCGCCGGGCTCGACCTTGGCGGTATTGATCACCGCGCCAATCCCGGTGGTGACGCCACAGCCGATGTAGCAGACCTTGTCGAACGGCGCGTCATCGCGGATCTTCGCCACCGCGATTTCCGGCAGCACGGTGAAATTGGCGAACGTCGAGCAGCCCATATAGTGATGCATGCTCTTGCCCCCGATCGAGAAGCGCGAGCTGCCGTCGGGCATGACGCCCTGGCCCTGCGTTGTGCGGATCGCGGTGCACAGATTCGTCTTGCGCGACAGGCAGGACGGGCAAGTGCGGCACTCCGGGATATAGAGCGGAATGACGTGATCGCCCTTTTTCACCGAGGTCACGCCGGCGCCGACGTCGACGACGATGCCGGCGCCCTCATGGCCGAGGATTGCAGGAAACAGTCCCTCCGGGTCGGCGCCCGACAGCGTGAATTCGTCGGTGTGGCAAATGCCGGTCGCCTTGATCTCGACCAGGACCTCGCCGGCGCGCGGGCCATCGAGCTTGACGGTGGTCACTTCGAGAGGTTTTCCGGGACCGAACGCCACGGCGGCGCGAACGTCGAGGGGCATTGCAATTGTCCGTAAAGACTGGATCGTTGGCGGACGATGACATCGGGAGGCCCGAATGGCAAACGTGGAATCGGCGAGCCCGGAGCTCGCGTTTATATTCGGAGCGCAGGTGACGGTCGATCCACCCCAGGACCTCGGCGCTTTCAACAAAGGTCGCCGCCGCGTTGTGCCGATTACCGGCGGGGTATTTTCCGGCCCCGATCTGCAGGGAACCGTCTTGCCGGGCGGCGCCGACTGGCAACTCATCCGCCACGACGGCGTTGCCGAGCTTGATGCACGCTACACGCTGCGCACCGACGACGGCGCTGAGATCCATGTGCACAACCGGGCGCTGCGTCACGGGCCTGCCGAGGTGATGGAGGCGCTCGCGGCGGGCCGGCCGGTCGCTCCGGACAGCTATTATTTTCGCGGCGCGGCGACTTTCGAAACCGATGTGGCGCGCTACGCTTGGCTCGCCAGGCACATTATTGTGTGTGCGGCGGCGCGTGAGCCGTCGAACGTGAACTTGCGGTTTTACAAGGTGCTGTGACTTGGTCGAAAAAGCGAGCCGGCTACTCGCAGGCATTGTCCTGTGTATTGCGATCACGATCGCCGCGATCGCATTGCAAGTGGTCGAGGTCCATTTCGTGGGTCACGCCTATCTCGAGGCGCTGGTGCTCGCGATCCTGCTCGGCGTTGCGTTACGCACGGCGTGGACGCCGGCGCCGCGCCTTGTTCCCGGCATCGCGTTCAGCGCGAAATTTCTGCTCGAGGTCGCGGTTGTCCTCCTCGGCGCATCGGTGAGCGTGGCGACGGTATTGGCGCTGGGGCCCATTCTGCTGTTTGGCATTGCCTCGGTCGTGGCGATCGCGCTGTGCACGAGCTTCGTCATTTGCCGCGGTCTGCGCCTGCCGCTGCGCATGTCGATCCTGATCGCCTGTGGCAATTCGATCTGCGGCAATTCCGCTATCGCGGCGGTGGCGCCGGTCATCGGCGCCGACGGCGACGACATTGCATCGTCGATATCGTTCACCGCCGTGCTGGGCGTCATCGTCGTGCTGTGCCTGCCGCTGCTCGTCCCGGTTCTGCAATTGTCATTGACGCAATACGGGGTGCTTGCGGGCTTGACCGTCTATGCCGTACCGCAGGTATTGGCTGCGACTTTGCCGATTGGGGCCCTGAGCAATCAAGTCGGCACGATCATCAAGCTCGTGCGCGTGCTGATGCTGGGGCCGGTGGTGCTCGGCCTTTCGCTCCTGGCCCGCGATCTGCGGACCGATCGCGATCGGCCCAACCGCCGACGGCCGGATTGGCATGAACTCGTTCCCTGGTTTATCACCGGCTTCCTGCTCGTGCTGATCGTCCGATCGCTCGGTCTCATACCGCAAAGTTTTTTTGCTCCGGTCACGTCGCTGGCGGCCATCCTGACAACTATCTCGATGGCGGCACTTGGACTGGGCGTCGACGTTCGTGTCGTGGCCCGAAGCGGCGTGCGCGTGACGCTTGCGGTCACGGCGTCGCTGGTTGTGCTTGGCCTGATCAGCTTCGCACTCATTCGCCTCGCCGGGGTTACTTGAAAGGCGCGCGGTGCAAGGCCTCAGCGCTTTCGTTCAAGCCAGCGCTTGAGCAATACCGCATGATTATGGGATTCATCGCGCGCCGCGTAGACGAGCGTGATTCGTTGCCTTGCGCTTCGCTCTCGCAAGCCGACAAAGGCGCTTTTCGCCGGGTCGTCTTTAAGTTCGCGGGCATAGGCCGCCACGAACTCCGCCCACTTGGACGGATCGCCGTGCACCATTCGGCGCAGCGTATGGCTCGGCGCTATGTCTTTCAGCCACAGATCGACCCGCGCCTTCGCCTTGGTGACGCCGCGCGGCCACAGCCGGTCGACCAGCACTCGCAACCCATCATCGGCCGCGGCTGGCTCGTAAGCGCGCTTGACGCCGATCTTGGGCGCAGCTTTCCGCGCCAATGGCTTTAATGCCATGCGCGCTAGGCCTTCTCGCTCGGAATGACGATCTGCGTCTGAGTCACCAGCGCACACAGCCGGCCGTCACTGCGGGTGATGCGCGTCTGCCAGACCATCGTGGTGCGGCCGCGATGCAGCGGCGTGCACTCAGCGCGCGCCACGTCGCCGACCGGGATCGGCGCGAAGAAATTGGTCTTGCTCTCGATCGTCGCGGTCCGTTCGCCTTCGCGCAGGTTAGCGAAGGTTGCAGTGCCGCCGAGATTGTCGGCGAGCGCCATGATGGCGCCGCCATGCATCATGCCGAATCTGTTGTTGAGCTCCTCGCGCATGGGGAGTTCGGCCAGAACTTTCTCCTTCGACACATGCGTGATCTTCATACCCATAAGATCCGCAAACGGCGGCTGCAGATTGGGATCCCGAATATCCATATTTGCGAAAACTCCCTGAACCTTATTCCCGGTCAGCCGCATAGAGCGGGCGAAGCGGCAGGAAATCCGAAACGCGTGATCCCGGATAATAGGTGGCTTTGAATGCCGGCCGCGCTTGCAGGCGCTCGTACCATTCGCCGACGTGCGGATAATTCTTCTCCCAGACATGCGACAGGCCAAGATCGGCCATCCGGTCGATGCTTGGCATCACCAATACGTCGGCAAGGGTGAATTGCTCGCCCATCAGCCATGGGCCTCGCTTCGCGATCGCCGCGTCCATGCGCCGGCACGTCTCGGTGAGCTGCTCCAGCGAGCGGTCGATATCCTGTTTGGAAAAACCTTTCGGCGATCCCATGCGCTGGAACAGCTCGCGCCGCACTGGTCGCGGGCCGATTTCTTCATTCTCGAATTGCTTCTGATCCTTCTTTTCGAAGCGATACAGGAAGGCGCGGTTGAAGGAAGGGACCCGAATGGCTCCCACTGCGACCTCTTCGATGTAATGCGTCCAGGCCCGCATCCGTGCTCGTTCGAGCAGATTCGAGGGCACCAGCGGATTTTGCGGATATTTTTCGTCGAGATATTCGCAAATCACGCTCGATTCCATGATCGGCACACCGTCATCGACCAATGTCGGGACCACGCCGTTGGGATTGAGCGCGAGATAGTCCGGCTTGAGCTGTTCCTTCTTGCCGAGATCGATCGGCACGCTGTCGAACTTGACGTCCTTCTCATGCAGCACCATCCGCACCTTCTGGCTGCATGTCGAATGAGCGGCGTGATAGAGCACCAGCATTGCAATCTCCCCGAACGGCGCGGGCACCATTAACGCAAAGAGCGCAGCCGAAGCCACGCTCCTCGCAGTCTAGTCCAGAATTCGCGGATTTACTGCCGCGGTTGCGGCACTACGCGCATATAAGGTTTCAGCGTCTTCCAGCCGTCTGGATAAAGTTTCTTGGCCTCTTCGTCGGTCACGGCGCCGGTAAGGATGACGTCCTCGCCCTGTTTCCAGTTTGCCGGCGTCGCCACGCGGTGCTTGGCGGTGAGTTGCAGCGAATCCACCACGCGCAGCACCTCATCGAAGTTGCGTCCCGTGGTCATGGGATAGACCAGTATCAGTTTGATCTTCTTGTCCGGGCCGATGACGAAGACGTTGCGCACGGTTTGGTTGTCAGCCGGAGTGCGGCCTTCCGAGGAGCCGGAGACACTGGCCGGCAGCATGCCATAGAGCTTGGAGACCTTCAGATCGGTATCGCCGATCATGGGATAATTCGGCGCGAAGCCAACCACATCCTTGATGTCGGCCGCCCATTTCTTGTGATTGTCGACCGGGTCGACCGACAAGCCCACGATTTTCACGCCGCGCTTGTCGAATTCGGGTTTCAGCCGCGCCATTGTGCCGAGTTCGGTGGTGCAGACCGGCGTAAAATCCTTCGGGTGCGAGAACAGCACCACCCAATTGTTGCCGATCCAGTCGTGGAAGTGGATTTTGCCTTCGGTCGTTTCGGCTTCGAAATCAGGGGCGATGTCGCCAATTGCAAGTGCCATGGAAATCCTCCGTCGAGTGGCCTGATCTGATTGTCTGGAATGTCGCTGGTCATTGTTATGTACGTTTGAGCCGGCTGCAATACCAGTCCCGCGGTTGAGCACTGATCGCTCTCAATCGGCGCGGGTTGGCGAAAAATAGGCTGTTCTCGCAACCGGTTAGGAAAAATTTTTGCCCGCCGCCTGTTGTGACGGCCAACACAGCAGTACGGCGGCCTGAATGTTAGACATAGGCATTGGCGGCCAGCGGACGATCACCCGGTGGGAAGGTGGGACCATGCGCGCTGCCGCGAGATCGTCATATTACCGCCCTTGCGGAGCCACTCTGACATCCGACGTTTGAACGCTTGGAACGACGACGGCTATGAGTTAGATCCTACGCACAGGCGAGAAGTCCGCAATGAGCCCGACATCGACCGCAGACCACTCTGACCTTGAGACGATTAGGTGCGTGATCGCGCGTTCGCCAATCATCATTGCGGCGCCTGCGCAAACCGTTGCACCATTGCCGGCGGGTTATGATCAAGTCGATGTCGCGGTGCTGCGCTGGATTGCGTTGGAAAGCCGGCGCACTGCGGTCGCCGGGCACTAGATTTTCACTCCGCGTGCACCCGACGGCTCACTGCTTCGAGTCGTAGCCGTCCGTGAGCGTGTTAAGGAACGCGATGACGTCTTCGATTTCGCCAGCCGAAAGCTTCGGCGCGTCGCCGGGCCGGCCGCCGAAGGGCGGTTCCATATTGACGTTGGCCCTATAGGCCTCAGGCAAATCGTCGAATTTTCTCACCTGGCCGGTGGCGTCCTGCGGGTACCATTTGGCCGGATCGGTGTCGCGTTCGACGTAAAACGCGATCGCCTCACGCAAACTGTGCACTACGCCGTTATGAAAGAAACTTTGCCGCAGCGCTACGTTGCGCAGCGTCGGCGTAACGAAGCGGCCGCAATATTCGTGGTCCCCGGAGAGATCCGTGCGCAGCGGTCCGCACAGGCCCATATCGAAGTAGTTCGGATCGGCATTGGCGGGTATCGCGCGATTGCGCGGCAAACCGACCGCGATCATCCCGTAGTCGGTGAATTGCGGCGGCGTGCCGTCTTTGCCGCGCTGGCTGCGATGGCAGTTGCCGCAATTGCCCTTCTCGGGATCGTCGAACAAGACAAGGCCGCGCGCTTCCTGCGACGTCAGCGTCGCGCGGCCGGCCAGGTAGGCGTCGTATTTGCTGCTGTACGGATAGAATGCGCGATAATCCTGTTGAAATACCTCGAGCGCCTCGGCGACGCCGGAAAAGGCCTTCTCGGGATCGGCAAAAATGTCATTGCCGAACAGCTTGCGCAACGCGCCGGCGTGTTGGCCGTCGCGCATCCGCACGACCACGTCCGCCGTGGAACCGTTTGCCATCTCAAAGGGCGACAATAGAGGGATGCGTGCCTGATCGCGGCCGCGGTTGAACCGGCCGTCCCAAGTCAGGCCGCCGGTCGGTCCATTGTCGATGCTGTCGTCGCCTTCGTCGTCGGACTCGAAGTAATGCTCGGTGAACGGCGGCACGACCTGGAGATATTCAAGCGAAGGCACCGCGCGCACCCCGGGCTGCAGCATATCCTTGCCGCCAAGCTGCACCGCAAGGGCGTTGGGCGGACCGAAGGCGTGCTGCGGATCGTGGCAGGTGGCGCAGGATATCCGGCCGGATACCGACAGCGAAGGATCGAAGAACAGTGCCCGTCCCAGCGTTTCGAGCTGCGCAGCGCGCGCATAAGCCTCGCCGCGTGTCATCGCAGTATCGCCTGACTGCGCGGCGGCCGCGGCCACGAAAAGCGCGCCGCAGAGCACGGTCCCCGACAGTATTTTCAGTGCGAATGGCATGAGCATCGAATGTCAACGCAGCGGCAAATTGCATTCGCTCCCTGACAGCATTCTGACAACAGGCCTTTGCGAGCCTTCACGTAACTGCCACGGAATTCGGACACTGTAACGCGCCTGTCATTGTAGGCTAGAACAACGAAACTGCGGCCTATACCCCTCGATTCCCCGGCACCGGAGCAGCCATGACACCCTGCAAACATGCGTTGAGTCATTCCATTTCCCTGCTGGCGATGCTCACTGCCGCACCCGCCCTGTTTGCCGGCAACGCGTCGGCGCAGCCGGCCGCGAGTGGCATCAAAAAAATCGACACGGTAGTCGTGATTTATGCGGAAAACCGGAGTTTCGACAATCTGTATGGATTGTTTCCGGGCGCCAACGGCTTGCGCAATGTCACGGCGGCTAACTCGATCCAGCGCGACCGTGACGGCGCGGTGCTCAAGATCCTGCCGCCGGTTTGGGGCGGCCTGACCGCCAAAGGTGTGACACCGCCGGTGACGCAAGCGCAGACAGAAAACCTGCCGAACAAACCTTTCGCGATCGACGATCCGAAAGGTTTCAATAGTTCTCTCGCCGTGCCGATAAACAATCTTTGGCACCTGTTCTATCAAAACCAGATGCAGATCGATGGCGGCAAGAACGATCGCTTCGTCGCCTTTGGCGATTCTGGCGCCTTGGTCATGGGCCACTACGACGGCCGCAATCTGCCACTGTGGAATGTCGCCACAAAATACACCCTCGCCGACAACTTCTTCATGGGCATGTTCGGTGGCTCGTTCGCAAATCATATCTGGTTGGTCTGCGCTTGTGCCGGCTACTACCCGAATGCGGATCAGAGTCCCGCCAAGGACAAGATAGCGGTCGTCGACAAGGACGGTGTGTCCCTGACCTTGGCGCCGACCTCGCCCAAATCGGCGATGGACGGCATTCCAAAATTTGCCCGCGACGGCAGTCTTTCGCCGGACTTCTACGCTATCAATACTATGCAGCCGCCGTATCAGCCGAGCGCGAACAAGCCGGCGGCCGGCGGCGATGCGCGCTATGCCGATCCGAACAATCCGACGACGCTGCCGCCGCAAACCGCCGAGACTATCGGCGATCTTCTAAGCGCCAAGCGCGTCCCATGGGCTTGGTATTCAGGCGCTTGGCAGGATGCTCTCGATGGCGACCGCAGCACGCCGGTGCCCAATTTCCAGTTTCATCATCAGCCGTTCAACTATTTCGCCAATTTCGCGCCAGGCACCCCGGCGCGTGCCGAGCATCTACGCGACGGCGGCATGTCCGGCAGCGAGTTCATAAGGGCGATCGATGCCGGCACGCTACCGCAAGTGACGTTCTACAAGCCGCAGGGCAATCTCAACGAACATCCCGGCTACGCCGACGTACTGTCAGGCGATGAGCATATTACCAATGTCGTTGATCATCTGGAAAAGAGCCGGCAATGGCCGCACATGCTGGTTATCGTCACCTATGACGAGAACGGCGGCATTTGGGATCACGTGCCTCCGCCCAAAGGTGATCGCTGGGGACCGGGCTCTCGAATTCCGGCCCTCATTATTTCGCCGTTCGCCAGAAAAGGCTTCGTCGACCATACGCCATACGACACAACGTCGATCCTGCGTTTCATTACCCGGCGTTTCGATCTGCCGGTCCTGCCGGGTATCAGCCAGCGCGATGCGGCGTTGCGGACGAACGGCAGTCCACCGATGGGCGATCTGACAAACGCACTGAAATTCGCCGGTGCTGCTCCATCTCACAAGGCTGGACACGGCGCGCTGGCTCATCGCCATCCTGCGCACGGCAAGCGCCGCATCCATCGCGCGGTGCCACAATATCTGTCGTACTGACGGTCATAAAAAAAGCGGCCCCACGACTGGGAGCCGCTAAACGGGACCGCGACAGGAGGAGTGCACCGCGGGACCCGGGCTTGCGAGCGGCCATCATGCCCGCAAGGAAACACACGTAAGAGCAAGTGCCGGTGGACCCTGAGGTCCACCGGCCTGTGGGCTTATTCGCCCTCTGTGCCGATCGCGTAGGCGGTCTCGCCGTGCACCGCGTCGTCGCCGATCTTCAGCGTAGCTTCGTCCATGCGCAGCGGCACGATGAAGCCTATCACCTTGAGGATGATGAAGGTTGCGATCGCATTGTACACGATGATGAACAGCGCGCCCTCTGCCTGAAGCAGGAGCTGAGGAGCGTTGCCATACAGCCAGCCAGTCACGTTCACGCCGGGCGCCTCTTTGTCGGTGCCGATATATTGCAGCATATCGGGATTGGCGAGGACGCCCAGAAGCAACCCGCCGGTGATAGCTGCCACGCCATGGGTGGAGAACACCGACAGAACGTCGTCCACTTTCATCATGAAACCAAGCTTTTGGAACTTGTTCATGCTGAGCCACGGGATGATACCAGCGCAGACGCCGATGACGATTGCGCCGATGCCATCTACGTAACCGGCAGCGGGCGTAATCGCGACGAGACCCGCGATCATACCGTTGACCGCGCCTATGACCGACGGCTTGCCGTAGGCCATCTTGTCCATGATCGTCCAGACAAGCAGCGCAACCGCCGTGGCAGTGTTGGTGTTGAGCACCGCGGCACCGGCGTCAGCGTTGGCGAAGTACGGGTCGCCGCCGTTGAAGCCGTTCCAGCCGATCCACAGGATGCCGGCGCCTACGAGCGTCACCAGCAAGCTGTTCGGCGGGAAATTGTCGCGGTCGGCCTGAATTCGCGGGCCGATGATCCACGCACCGACGAAGCCAGACGTTGCGGCGGCAAGATGGATGACGTAGCCGCCCGAGAAGTCCGCTACGCCCATGCCGGCGAGCCAGCCGCCGCCCCAGAGGCTGAACGCTCCCACCGTGTAGACGAGCGTCATCCACACCGGACAGAAGATCATCCACGCTGTGAAGTTCATGCGACCGAGCAACGAACCGGCAAGGATGATGACGGTGATCGCCGCGAACACGAACTGGAAGTAGACCAGCGTCGCCATCGGAAAGGCCAGCGCGGGCATGCCCGACGCTGCTGCCGGAATTGTCGCTTGGCCGGTCGTAAACGCTGCGGAGGTCGCCAATCCCGGCATACCCAGGAACGGAAACCATTGTGGTCCGAACGCCATATTGTAGTCGAACAAGACCCAGACGACGAGAACCGAAGCGAAAGCGTACATCGCCATAAAGGCCGAGTTGATCGCCCACTTCTTCTTGACGATGCCGCCGTAGAGAACGACTAGACCCGGGATGCTTTGCAGACCAACGAACGTAGCGGCCGCTAACTGCCAAGCATTATCGCCGGTATCCAGCCATTGTGGTGACGGAACGAGTGCCATGTGCCTTCCCCCAAAAATGCCCCTTGTGCGCGGACGGCACACGGGCGAACGATTGAACGAATACAATTTCTATGCCAGTTATTTGGACCAGTTTTTCAGAAGCTTGGCCTCGTTCCGGTGCCGCGCTGATTAGAAAAGCTGCAAAATGCCTATAAAACAGGCAGTAAAAAGGTGCGGGTGATGCTGCTAAGTAGGCCATTGGCCGTGACAATCGTCGCGCTGACATTAGGGAGTGCCGCTCCGGCGATCAGTGATGAGGCACGGCATGGCGAACAAGCGATCACCTGTATGAACAAATTCAGCGGCACGACCTGGCAGATCAAGGTCGACTACGACCACGCCACCGTGGACTTAAACCCGGCGAGTATTTCCGACTCCAAGATCGCGTGGCGCGATGCGAACGATGGCTGGCGCTACACGCTCGATCGGAAGACCGGAGACCTTACGGTAGTGTTGGCGTCTTCGATGGGTGGCAACATGTACTTTCATCGCTGCCAACTCGATCACTGAAGTCATGAGCGCGGAATTTCACTTCTTGCCCTATCGCCCACGCTAACCGGCGTCCCGAAGGCTAAGGAACAGGGACGATGGCTGAGCGGTTCTCCGGAGTTAAGGCGACCGTCGGTTTTGCTTCGGAGACCGGCCTGCGCAAAGCCAACGAAGATTTTGGCGGCGCGGTGTTCGGCTGGGAACTGCCGCAGCCGCGGCGCGATGTCGTGGCAGCGGTCGCCGACGGCATCGGCGGCGCCAAGGGCGGCCGCATCGCAGCCGAAACCGCTGTGCGTGGCTTCCTCGATGGGTTTTGCGATCTTCCAGAAACCATGGAAGTGCGCCGCGCTTCGGCGACCGTCATCAGTTCGCTCAATGGCTGGATTTACGGCCAGGGCAAACGCGATCCCGAACTTGCCGGCATGGGTTGCACTTTTACTGCGCTGGTCTTGCGCGGGCGCATCGCTCACATCCTGCATGTTGGTGACTCACGAGCCTACCGGCTCGGCGGCGACCGCCTGACATTATTGACCACCGATCATGTGCGCGAAGGTGCCAGCGGCTCTGGCCGCTCCAACATTCTGTACCGTGCGCTCGGCGTCGAGGCTGAAGTGCGGCTCGACTACGCCACGCAGCCGGTGGCGCTGCACGACCGGTTTCTTTTATGCAGCGACGGCGTACACGCCGTCCTGACGCCGGAAACCATCGCCGAAATCATGCGCTCGCGCTCGGCGTCCGACGATACCGCGCGCGAACTGGTCAGGGCCGCGCTCGACGCCGGCTCGACCGATAACTGCACGGCACTCGTCGTCGACGTGGTCGAATTGCCGACAGCCGAGTCCACGTCCGAGGTCGGCAGCCACATCATGCAACTGCCGTTGATCCCGGTGCCGATCGTCGGCGAGGCGGTCGACGGCTTTTTGCTCAAAGTGCTGGTGTCCGACGGCCGGTATAGCCGCTTGCTCGGTGCGGTGGACGAGATTGAAGGCGGCGAGGTGGTTTTGAAGTTTCCGAAGCCGCAGGTCGCGACGGTTGCTACCTATCACGCCGCGTTCGTGCGCGAAGCCTGGGTCGGCGCGCGCGTCAACAGTCCTTGGATCGGTCGCATCATCGAACTGCCGCCCGGACGGCAGACCTGCCTCTACACCGTGATGCCGCTGTATCAGGGTGAGCTGTTGTCGACGCGGCTGGCGCGGCGCCCCCTGGTCGGACTCGAGGAAGGACGCAACATCGCGATCAAGCTCGCGCGCGGCGCGGCGGCGCTGCACCGTGCCGGAATCATCCATCGCGACATCAAGCCCGATAACATCATTCTCGAGGGCGGCGGTTCGCTCAAGCTGATCGATCTCGGCGTGGTGCGCGTGCCAGGGATGGAAGACTTCCCGCCCGAAGATATTCCCGGCACCATCGGTTATATGGCACCCGAAATGCTGGCTGGCGAACCCGGTAACGAGTCGACCGACATCTACGCGCTCGGCGTTACCATCTTTCGCGCTTTCGCCGCCGAATTCCCTTACGGTAATCTCGACGCCGTCAGTCCGCCGCGCCGTAATCGGCCGATACCGCTCGCCGATTTGCGGCCGGACCTTCCGGCCTGGCTCCAGGCGGCGCTCGGCCGCGCCATCGCCATCGATCCGGCCGAGCGTTTCCGCGACATGAATGAGTTTGCCGTAGAGATGGAGCGGGGACCCGAGCGCGCGCCGCTCGCGATCCGAAGGGCCCAGACATTTTACGAACGATCACCGATACGGTTCTGGCAAGTTGTCTCCGGGCTCTTGGCGGTCGCACTCGTGGCGTCGTGGTGGCTGCGGCTTCGCCACTAAAGCAAAGGATGATCGTGATGTCCCGGTTGCTCTGTCTCGTGCTTTCACTCTGCGCGCTATGCGTCGCGCCCGCGCGTGCCGAAGATTACCCGTCGCGGCCGATCCGCATCATGGTGCCTTATGCGCCCGGCGGCATTGCCGACATCGCCGCACGCATCGTCGGCGCCAAACTCACCGAGGCGTGGGGCCAGCAAGTGCTGGTCGAAAATCGCACCGGCGGCAACGGCTTCATCGCGATGGAGATGACTGCGCGGTCGGAGCCTGACGGCTACACGCTGGTCATGTGCACGGTCGGCGATCTGGCGATCAATCCGGCATTGTTCAAGGACATGCCCTATGATCTCGATACTGCATTCGCGCCGATCGCTTCCATCAGTGACGCTCCCGTCGTGCTGGCTACGCACGGCGCGAGCTCGTTCAAAACTGTCGCCGATGTTATCGCGGCGGCCAAGGCGGCGCCGGGCACACTCAATGTCGGCACGCCCGGCTACGGCAGCATCAATCAACTCATCCTGGAATCGATGGCGCTTAATACCGGCACCAAATTTGTGCATGTGCCGTACAAAGGCGGCGCGCCGGCCGCGCAGGCGTTGGTCGCGGGTGACATTCCGCTCGGTGTTCTGGCAAGCTCGACCGTCGCTCCTCACGTACCGAGCGGCAATATCCGCGTGCTCGCGGTGACTTCGACGAAACGCTCGCCGCTTAATCCGGAATGGCCGACGATGCAGCAGGAGGGCGGCGGCGATATCAGTGCATCGAACTGGACCGCATTCCTGGCGCCGGCCGGTACGCCGCAGCCGATCCTCGACAAGCTCAACGCCGAGGTGGTCAGGATTCTCAACCTGCCTGATGTGAAGGATCGCTTTGCCGGCGGCGGCGTACTCACTATCCCGTCAACCGCTGCCGAACTTACGGTCAGGGTCAAACGCGAGGCCGGCGTGTACCGGACCATCGTCGAGAAAGCTAACGTCCACGTCGATTGACATTTTCGCTACGCCGCCGCAAAGGCAATAGGCCGGTTCGCGGGATAATGTTCGGTAATGTTTAAGCAAATCCTGATTGCCAATCGCGGCGAAATCGCCTGCCGCATCATCAAGACTGCCCGCCGGTTGGGGATCGCCACGGTCGCGGTCTATTCCGAAGCCGACCGCGATGCGCTCCATGTCGAGATGGCCGATGACGCCGTCCTGATCGGGCCGCCGCCGGCGGCGCAAAGTTATCTGCTCATCGACAAGATCGTGGACGCTTGCAAATCGAGCGGTGCCGAAGCGGTGCATCCCGGCTACGGCTTTCTGTCCGAACGGCAGGCCTTCGCCACCGCGCTCGCCAAAGTCGGAATCGTCTTTATCGGGCCCAATCCCGAGGCGATCGGCGCCATGGGCGACAAGATCGAGTCCAAGAAGGCCGCTGCCCGCGCCAATGTTTCGACCGTGCCGGGTCATCTCGGCGTGATCGAGGACGGTGTTGAGGCCGAAAAGATTGCTGACGAGATCGGCTACCCGGTGATGATCAAGGCGTCGGCCGGTGGCGGCGGCAAGGGCATGCGTATCGCTCATTCCAAAAGCGAGGTCGCGGAAGGCTTTGCGCGCGCCCGTTCCGAGGCAAAGTCGAGCTTCGGCGACGACCGCGTCTTCATCGAAAAATTCATAACCGATCCGCGCCACGTCGAAATCCAGGTGCTGGGCGACAAGCACGGCAACGTCATCTACCTCGGCGAGCGCGAGTGTTCGATCCAGCGCCGCAACCAGAAGGTCATTGAAGAATCGCCGAGCCCGCTGCTTGACGAGGCGACGCGCAAGAAAATGGGCGAGCAGGCGGTCGCGCTGGCGAAGGCTGTGGGTTACGACAGCGCCGGTACCGTCGAATTCGTCGCCGGCCAGGACCGGAGTTTCTATTTCCTCGAAATGAATACACGCCTGCAGGTCGAACACCCGGTGACCGAGCTGGTCACCGGCATCGACCTCGTCGAGCAGATGATCCGCGTAGCGGCAGGCGAGCCGCTTAAGCTCAAGCAGAGCGACATCAAGCTCAACGGCTGGGCGGTCGAAAGTCGCATTTATGCCGAGGATCCTTACCGCAATTTTGCGCCGTCGATCGGGCGGCTGGTCCGCTACCGGCCGCCCACCGAGGGCGAGCACGATGGGGTCACGGTGCGCAATGATACCGGCGTCACCGAAGGCGGCGAGATTTCGCTTTATTACGATCCCATGATCGCCAAGCTCGTCACCCACGCGCCGACTCGGACCGCCGCGATCGACGCTCAGGCCGATGCGCTCGATGCTTTCACCCTCGAGGGCATTCGCCATAATATTCCATTCCTGTCGGCGATCATGCAGCACCCGCGCTGGCGTGCAGGCAACCTCTCGACCGGCTTCATCGCCGAGGAATTTCCCAAGGGGTTCGAGCGCACGCCGCCCACGGGAGCCATGGCACGCACGGTCGCTGGCGTTGCAGTCGCGATCGATCTTTTGCTCGGTGACCGCAAGCGCCGTATTTCCGGCCAGTTGAACACGTCGCTAAGGCGCGAGAGTCATCGCGCCGTATTGCTGGGCGCGCAGGAAATCCTTGTCGATGTCGAGCATGACGGCGAAGCGATCGCGGTGCGGTTTGACGACGGCAAGGTCAGCAAATTCTTCTCCAAATGGCTGCCCGGCATGCCGCTGTGGGCTGGCACCGTCGACGGTGCGCCGATTGCCGTTCACGTCCGCATGATCCCGAACGGCTTCGAGCTTGCCTATCGCGGCGTGGAGACCAAGGCCTTCGTCTACACTGAGCGCGAAGCCCGTTATGCCCGGTTGATGCCGGTGAAGACGCTGTCGGACAGCGGCAAAGCGGTGCGCTGCCCGATGCCTGGCCTGGTCGTCTCGCTCGCCGTCACCGAGGGGCAGGAGGTCAAGGCCGGCGAGACGCTCGCGGTGGTCGAGGCCATGAAGATGGAAAACATCCTGCGCGCCGAGCGTGACGGCACCATCAAGAAGGTCCGCGTCAAACCGGGCGACAGCGTTGCGGTCGACGCGGTCATCATGGAATTTGCCTGAGAACAGGCATCGAATCTGGCATTATGCGGCTTCGCCGGGGCCGTTAACATGCAGGCACTGCGCTTTTTGTTTTCGACGTCCGGACGGCTTGCGCCGCAAGCCTTCGTGACCGCCGTGATTGCCGTTTATGTCGCCGGTGCGGCGGCGCAATATTTCACCGTGCCGAATATTCTGGCCCATGCCGGACTCTGGCCGTTCGCGGCGGTGCAGGCCGTACTGATCTGGATCTGGTACGCGCTTCACGCCAGGCGTCTGCATGACGCCGGCCGCTCGACGGGTCTCGCCGCTGGCGCGGCCACGCTCTATGCGCTCTCAGTGGTACTGCTGCTTATTCTGGCGACCGGGCTCTTCGCGACATCCGCCGTAGGAACGACCGACCGAATAAACCGGACGCGCTTATCGTCCTTCTGGTGTCGGTGATCGCGGCTTTGGCGCAGTCGGGCAGTCACGATGTGGGCTGGTTCATCGTGACGGCACTCATCGCGCTCGGATTCCTGCCCGTGATCGTCGCGCTCGCTGTGACGCTATGGGCGGCAACGCGGCCACGTGCCACGGAGTAAACCGGGTGATGCTGCACTTCGCCTACGGCTCGAACATGCACCGCGCCATCATGCGGCGGCATGCGCCGAGTGCGGCGCCGATCGGTGTCGCCGCGCTTGCCGACCATCGCTTTATTATCACCGCCGACGGCTATGCCTCGGTCGAGCATGCGCTCGGGGAAATCGTCCACGGCGTGTTGTGGCGGATCACGCCGCGCGACCGCGTCACGCTCGACGGCTGGGAAAATGTTGCGGGCAAGCTCTATCGCGCCGAAACGATGCCGGTACGTCAGGTCGGCTGCTTGCGCCAGGCGCTGGTCTATATTGCGCGCCCGCGCCGCGAGGGCCGCCCGAAGGCCGGTTATATGGAGCTCGTGGTCGCGGCGGCGCGGCAATGGCAATTCCCGGCGGCCTATATCGCTGGCCTGGAGGAATGGCTGCCGCAGGGTCCGGCCGCGGCGGGATCGCGGAAGCTGGAAGACATCCAATGGACGTGATCCGTTACGTCGTGATCCGGGGCAGGGTGCAGGGCGTCGGCTATCGCGCCTGGGCCGAATACACCGCGCTCGAGCGCGGCCTCCAAGGCTGGGCGCGCAACCGCCGCGACGGCACCGTCGAAGCATTGTTCGCCGGGCCGCCTGACGTGGTCGCGGCGATGATTGCCGCCTGCAAAGAAGGTCCGCGCGGGTCACTCGTTGAGTCAATCGATCAGCGGGATGGCGCGGCCGAGGAATTCGCGCTCCGCCGGCCGGGCGATTTGTTCTCTGTGCTGCCGACGGCCTGAATTTCGCTCGCCGCGCCGAACAGCGGCTCGAACGCGGCGCGCAATGCCATGTCGAGTTCGGCCATCGACGCCGTCACACCAAGATCCATGACCGATGTGACGCCGTAGCGCGGCTCGGAAACCCCGCATGGCACGATGCCGGAAAAATGTGTGAGGTCCGGTTCAACGTTGAGCGCAAAGCCGTGCAGCGTTACCCAGCGCGACACGCGAATGCCGATCGCCGCGATCTTGTCCTCGAAGCCGTCACCCTTGTCCGGGCGCCGCACCCAGACGCCAATGCGGTCGTCGCGGCGCTCGCCCCGCACATTGAAGGCGCCGAGCGTGCGGATGATCCATTCCTCGATGGTGGCGACGAAGCGGCGCACGTCCGGCGCGCGGCGCTTGAGGTCGAGCATGACATAGCCGACGCGCTGACCGGGCCCGTGGTAGGTGAATTGCCCGCCGCGCCCGGTGAAGTGGACCGGAAACCGCGCCTCGATCAGCTCCTGCGGCTGCGACGATGTGCCGGCAGTGTAGAGCGGCGGATGTTCAATGAGCCACACCAGTTCCCGCGCCTCGCCGCTGGCGATCGCTTCGGCGCGGGCTGTCATGGCCGAAAGCGCGGCCTCGTAATCGATCAAGCCGTTGCTGACGCGCCATTCGACCGGGGGTGAAACGGTCTGCGGAATAAGGCCAATCGTCAGGTCGCCGCGTGCTTTAACCATCTGATAACCATAGCGGGGCGATAGAGTACCGCAGCGAGCGACCATCGACAAAACCGGCGCGGGGGCCCTTTGCCGACACTCGACAATGTCTCGATCGACATCGCGGTTGTGCTCGGCACGACATCGATGCCCATCCACCAGGTTTTGCGGCTCGGCCGCGGCGCCATTATCGAGCTCGATTCTTCGGAGGAAGACGAGGTCCGCATCGTCGTCAACAATCTGGCGGTGGCCAAGGGCACGGTGATCGTCAGCGGCAACAAGATCGCGGTCGAAGTCAAGGAACTGCTGCCGCGCTCGCCCGATGCGGCTTGATGGGCCTCCAGCCCTTGTCCACCCGGAGCCTACCTGTTAAATCGGCGCCATCGCGCCAGCCGGGCGCGTATTCAGCCCACATGCGGCCGTGGCGGAATTGGTAGACGCACTAGCTTGAGGTGCTAGCGGGGCAACCCGTGGAGGTTCGAGTCCTCTCGGCCGCACCATTGCATGCTGTCAGCGGTACCGGACGTTGCTTGACGGCCGAACATTCGTTTTTTGAACGAGTGCGGCGGCCGTCGCGCCGGTGCAATATGAGGCGGGCTCCTGCTCGCGTTGCAGAGTAAGCCGAGACACCGCAAAATCCCCGGGAGCAAGTACGATGGAGAGGTATTTCCAATGGTCGATTCCTCCGATCGGGTCCCGATTGAGCCGCAAAGCATAATCGCGCCTCTCTCGCGAGCGGCGGTGTTTCTGGTTTTGTCTATCGGCAGCGCACCGGAAGCTATCCTGCGAGTGCGGGGTGTGATTGCCGATATTGGCGGATTGGTGCGGACGGTCGGGTTTAGGGATTTACAGGGTCGCCTGTCTTGCAACGTGGCCATTGGAAGTGCTGCCTGGGATCGATTGGGGCAACCGCGCCGCCCGGCGCAACTGCGGCCCTTTGCTGAAATCCGGGGACCTGTGCACGTTGCTGTGGCGACGCCAGGGGACTTGTTGTTCCACATTCGGGCAGATCGCGCCGACATGTGTTTTGAAATCGAGCGGCTCATCCTCGACGCCTTGGGGGATGCCGTAACGGTTGCCGATGAAGTCCAGGGCTTTCGATACTTCGACTCCCGAGACCTTCTTGGTTTTGTCGACGGCACCGAAAATCCCACCGGCACTGGCTTAACGCAATCGGCTCTCATCCAATCGGAGGATCCGCCATTTGAGGGTGGTAGCTACGTCGTTGTGCAGAAATACCTTCACAACCTGGATAAGTGGCGGGGTCTGGAAACAGCGACGCAAGAGAGCATCATTGGGCGAACGAAAGTGGATAATGTTGAACTCGATGATGCTGTCGGACAGGAGTTGCATAAGCAACTAACGACTATCGTCGACGCGGAAGGCATCGAGCACGACATACTTCGGGACAACATGCCCTTTGGAACTCCCGGCCGCGGAGAGTTTGGAACGTATTTTATTGGCTACACGAGAAATCTTTGGGTCATCGAAAAAATGCTGACGAATATGTTCAAAGGCATATCCGCAGGCCACCACGATAGAATATTGGATTTTTCGACACCAATGACGGGGACAACATTTTTCGCGCCTTCGTATTCGATGCTCAAAGACCTCGGTTGACCGAAGACGCGGTTCAAAAATGTCTCAAGTCCTTTTTTCCTTTTTCGGCGAAGGCGTTTCCTTGCGACTGCATCACTCTGTGAAAAAGATTGACCCGCCGCACCAGTTCAGTGCGCCGGCGTGAACAACATCGCTAGCGTTGTCGCCATACCGGCGTGCTTGGCGGCAGCAGCCGGCGCGCGCGCATGATGATGCCCGTCGCCCCGCTTGGTGAGCTTAGCGTCGTTGGGCGTGGCCGGACTGGCGCCGCTTGGCTTCGCGGGATTTGCATGGCTTAGCTTGGCCCGCTTTGCGGCGCGTGCCTTGGTGGGAGTTGCATCGTCCTGCTTGGCGACACGCGCTTGACGATGCCGGCCGTGTACGAAGGCCCCGGTTCTTTTCGCACTTTGTCGAAGGTCGCGTTTGGTTTCGTCAGGCAGGTTCTGCCCTTGCACCGGCCAGCCGATGTCGGCAATGCTCGGTGCCGGCAATTGCGGGTCCGCAGCGGCTAGTGCCGCCTTCTCCTGATCCGGCCACACTGTCACACGCCGGGGCATTGGCGCGTCGTCGCCTGACGCCGCGGCAGTCTGGATCGGGCCGGGAATCGCCGCCGGTGCGAGCAAATAATTCGTCGCGAATACATCGACATCGGGCGCCACAAGGGCCAGATGCTCTGGCTGAAGGCCGGCGTTGAGCGCGGGCCAGATCGGCGTATTGCCGCTGTCGTCCATGGTCTCCTGTTGCGCTGACGTCCACGCGACCCGCATATCCGGAGCGGGGGGCACTACGGTCTCGGGCATGTCGGGTCCGACCGGCACAACGTTCACGATGCGGAAGCCGTTGTCCTTGAGTTGCTTAAGCAGGTCGGGTAGTGCGTCCGCCGTCCACGGATGGATGTCGTGGAGCAGGAGTATGCCTTTGCCTCGTTTTTCGAGGCGGCTGAGCGCCAGTGAAATGATCTGCTTCGCGGTGATGTGGCGGTGCCAGTCATCCTCGACTGTGTCGGTGCTGAAGACGGCGAGGTGTCGCGCGGCAAGCTCATCTTCGACGATGTCCGAGCGGGCGAAGCCCGGAATGCGGAAAAACGGCGCGAGCTTTCGCGGGTCGCCGAGCGCGGTGCCGACGTCGGCGATACCCTGATCGATCTCCATTCGCATT
Source organism: uncultured Alphaproteobacteria bacterium (assembly GCA_963813825.1). GTDB lineage: Bacteria > Pseudomonadota > Alphaproteobacteria > Rhizobiales > Xanthobacteraceae > BOG-931. The sequence continues at coordinate 156,125 of CAWFBB010000041.1, read as the reverse complement.
CTGTCGATCGGCAGTTGGCCGAAACGCAGCGGATGATGCTCGCTGTGCGTACCAATGGTGTGCCCGTCGCGATAAATCCGCTGCACGACTGCCGGGAACGCGCGCGCCATTTCGCCGACCAGAAAAAACGTCGCCTTGACGCATTGCGATGCGAGTATGTCGAGCACCCTGGTGGAATAGGGCGGCAGCGGACCGTCATCGAAGGTAAGGACCACCTCGTGGTCTTCGAGCGGCAGGGTGTGGCGATAATTCAAGGTGCCGACGCGCGGATAGTCGGTCGGATCAATGGCGATGACGCGGCTGGTGCCGATCGCGTCCGGATTCCCAGGACAGGTTTGTGAAATCGCGGGTGTCGCGATCACCAAGCCGGCCGCCAGGCCGATGGCCGCGGCAAGCCCTGTTTTGCGTGTAATTGCCGCGGGGATACCCATTCCAACTCTCGGAACTGGCTGAGCGATTTCCGAAATCCCTCACACCGATTTCCAGCTTACGCAGCCCCATCATTAACGGGACATTAACGGGCCGGACATTGTTGATAAGTAAGGGTAATGCGTCAGGCTTTTCCTTGCCGTTAATCATGCATGTCTATGCTCTGCGGCAGCAATTCTGTGACGGGGCGCGTGAGTATGAAGGCCGCTGCGGCAGCCCGAACATGGTGGGCGGCACTCCGGCGGCATTCGCGCGAGCCGGCAAGCAGCGCGACGCTCAACGCGGCCGCCACACATGTCTCCTCTTACGTGCTGATGGCCTTGGCGGTGGCGATGCTGACATGCGCCGTCGCCGGCCTGACGGTCACGTTGCACGAGGATAATCATCTTGCTGCCGAGCGGCATGCCGTACTGCAACTTGCGCTCGACGAACTGCAAGGCGCGGCTGGTGAGCACGAACATTTCGAAGCCGGCGAGCTTGCAGCTATCGCCAGCCGCACCGGTTTGAAGGATTTGCGTTTCGACAGCGACGATGCCGGTATTTCCGGCCGCGAGATGCAATCGCTGCACGACGCGCAAGGCCGCATCATCGGCTGGTTCAGTTGGGCGCCCGACCGGGCGCTGCTTGTCGACCTGACCTGGCTGTGGGGCATCATGGGCGGGCTCGGCGCCGCGCTCGGACTGTGCGCTTTTTTCGCGGCGGGTCTGATACTGCGGCTCGCTCGCTCTCTCGCCATCAATCTTCGCACTATCAGCAGGCTCACGCGTGAGGATGGGCTGACCGGATTGCCCAATCACCGGGTCATGCTCGAGAAACTCCATGATACGTTGGAAAAGCGCCGGTCCGGCGTTGTGGTTCTGGCGCTGATCGATCTCGACAGCTTTCGCGAGGTCAACGATTCACAGGGACGCAGCGGCGGCGACGCGCTGATGAAGGCCATTGCGGAGCGGCTGCAAACCAATTTGCCGGCCGGAGCGCAATTCGGACGTTTCGAGGACGACGAATTCGCCGTCATCATGGCGAGCGAGGATCTCCGAAGCGCTGCCGTGCTGGCCGAGTCGCTTCGTGCGTCGCTGGTGCGCCCCATCGTCATGGAGCAGAGCTGGCAATTCACCGCCGGCATTGGCCTTGCGCAGGCGCCAGCCGATGGCGACACCGCCGAAGAGCTCAGCCGCCGCGCCAATCTTGCATTGCGCGCCGCCAAGCGCGAAGGCCATGGCATGCTGCAAATCTTCGAGCCTTATATCGAGATGGAGTATAGCGAGCGAAGCTTCATCCGGCGCGAACTTGAGACCGCGATCGGCTCGGGCTCGCTCGAGGTCCATTACCAGCCCGTGGTCGCGGCCGCCGGCGGCGCCGTCACCGGCGTCGAGGCGCTGTGCCGCTGGAACCATCCGGTGCGCGGCGCGATCGCGCCGTCGGTTTTTATTCCGCTCGCCGAGCAGAGCGGTCTCATGCTGAAACTCGGCGAATTCGTTTTGCGCCGCGCGCTTGCCGACGGAGCCCGTTGGCCGAACTTGACCCTGGCCGTGAACCTCTCGCCGCTGCAAATCCGCGATCCAAGGCTGATCGACGTGATCGGAGCGATCATACGCGAGAGCGAAGTGGCGCCATCGCGCGTCATACTCGAAGTGACTGAAAGCGTGATGATCGACGATCCGCAAACCACGCTGGAGCGCCTCGAAGCGCTCTGTGCGCTTGGCGTGAGCCTCGCGCTCGACGATTTCGGTACCGGTTATTCGAGCCTGAGTTACTTGCAGAAATTTCCCTTCAGCCAAATCAAGATCGACCGCGCCTTCGTCGCCTCACTCGGCACCGCCGGCAATGCTGGCGCCATCATCCAATCGATCGTCACGCTCGGCCACGCGCTCGGTATGAAGGTGCTGGCGGAAGGTGTCGAGACCGACGAGCAGCGTGTGCTCCTGCGGCTTGCGGGTTGCGATGAGATGCAAGGCTTCCTGTTCGCAAAGCCACGTCCTTCCGACGCGATCGACAAAGTGGTGGCGCGGGCGGCGGCGGGGCGGCCCGCCCGCGCGCAGTCGGGCGGTCGCGCACGCTGACACGCCCGTTCTCAAGGGCTATCTATTGAGTGCGGTCGTCGGCTCCCGCGGCCGCGCGACGGTCAGCGATGGGAACGTGCGATGGTCCAGAACAGTTTTCCCGGCCTCGACTTCGGCCTCGGCAGCGACATCGACATGCTGCGCGATACGGTGCGGGCATTCGCCCAGAACAAGATCGCACCGCAGGCCGCCGAGATCGATCGAGCCAACAGCTTCCCGCGCGAGCTTTGGCCGCAACTCGGCGAACTCGGACTTCTCGGCATCACGGTCGAGGAAGAATGTGGCGGGGCAGGGCTCGGCTATCTCGCCCATTGCGTGGCGATGGAGGAAATCTCGCGCGCGAGCGCCGCCGTCGGCTTGTCCTACGGCGCGCATTCAAACCTGTGCGTCAACCAGATTCGCCGCAACGGCAGCGACGAACAGCGCCGCCGCTACCTGCCGAAGCTGATCTCCGGCGAGCATGTCGGCGCCCTGGCGATGTCGGAGGCCGGTGCCGGCTCGGACGTGGTGTCGATGCGCACGCGTGCGGACAAGAAGGGCGACCGTTACATCCTCAACGGCGCGAAAATGTGGATCACCAACGGGCCGGTTGCCGACACGCTCGTGGTCTATGCCAAGACCGACAGCGCCGCCGGTGCCCGCGGCATCACTGCTTTTATCGTCGAGAACACGTTCAAGGGGTTTTCGACAGGCCAAAAGCTCGACAAGCTCGGCATGCGCGGCTCCGACACCAGCGAAATCGTGTTCCAGGATTGTGAGGTGCCGGCCGACAATGTACTCGGCGTCGTTGGCAACGGCGTCAACGTTTTGATGTCCGGCCTCGACTATGAGCGCGCCGTGCTGGCGGCGGGCCCCGTCGGCGTGATGCAGGCCTGCCTCGACCTGGTCATGCCCTACGTCCATCAGCGCTCGCAGTTCGGCCAGCCGATCGGAACTTTCCAGCTGATCCAGGCAAAGCTCGCCGACATGTATGTGACGCTCAACGCTTCCAAGTCCTACGTCTATGCGGTGGCGCGCACCTGCGACCGCGGCGAGACCACACGCGAAGACGCCGCCGGCGCCATCCTCTATGCGGCCGAACGTGCCACCTGGATGGCGCTTGAGACCATTCAGTGTCTCGGCGGTAACGGCTACATCAACGATTTTCCCGCAGGCCGCTTGTTGCGCGACGCCAAGCTCTACGAGATCGGCGCCGGCACCAGCGAAATCCGCCGTATGCTGATCGGCCGGGAGATCTTCGAGAAGACGCGTTAGCTGGGGCGTGTCTCTATAGGCACCCCTCATTTCACTTCGCTTTCACCCTGGCAACCCAGCCTTTTACCTTTTGCTGCCAATCCCCGAGCCAGGTTGAGGGGCTCAAAACAGGCTTGAGGTTTGCTATCATCCATATGCCCATCTCGGGAGCGGCCGCCGCACTGTAACGAATTGTACCGATCTTCGTCGTGAAAGTGGGTTGATCGGCCTTGACCATCGCAGTGAATTTTTCAGCCAGCAGTGTCCGCTGATCTGCCGGTAAGTCAGGATTTGCTATCTGAACGATCAGCGGCCAAATTTTTGCATCTTCTTCGCTGAATGCCGTTGAGATTGTCTCGTCTTTTCTGAGAGTGATGACGGTTATGCTTCGGGGTGTTTCGCCGGCTTTGCCCCCAACAACGACTTTGGTGTTATCACTGATTGAGTACAAACAAGCAGAGAAGATTATTTTTCTGCATTCCTGCAATGTTGCCGACTTGTCGACATTCGCTTGCTTCGCCACATCGTTAAACACCTCGGCAAAAGCATTTGTCTTCATAGCCATGGGTTCGCAACGCGCAGACACGCACAGGATAGAAATCAAAAAAATCGACCACAGTATCTGCGTCAATCCGATTTTTGATACAGCTGCTGTTGCCACTCGAACCTCCCAATTGTGATGTTCTAAGCTTTCTATGACATGGCGGCACCGAGTCAATGCGTCCCTTCCATCTTATTCGGCGGCTCCGACTGGATTTCGCAACGCGTGAGCAGATAAACACGATCGTTGTCGCGACGCGCTTTTTTCGCCCGAGCGTCTCGATTTATTCATGAAACGTATTGTGCAATCCCACATCCGAATGACCAGTTTTCCTTTGCTACCTCTACCAGGTTGATCACGACGTCATCCGGCCTCGCCTTCAATTGCGCGTGGATGTCATCGACGATGCGCTTGTAAAAGGCCTTCTTTTGCTCGATCGAGCGCCCGGCATTGAGCGTAATCTGGATGAAGACAATGTCCTGGCTATATTGATTGCCCAGGTAACTCGCGGGAAAATTCAGCTCTTCGGGTGCATGTTCGGTGATGATCTGGAATTTGTCATCCCTCGGCACGTCGATCAAATCGATCATTGCCTGATAGACGATTTCGCCCAGCGCCTTGCGATATCCCACTGTTTTGCCACGCATAAGGTCGATACGAACGAATGGCATGAGTTACTCCTCTGATAGGTTCCGAGCGTCCGCATCAGGTAGGATACTTCGCCGCGCGATGTCCGCAACGGCTCGGGAGAGTGAACGTAGGGTGGGCCAAGGGTTGCTTGGAATGATGCCTTCGCCGTAGACTATGCGGCGGCACGGTCGATCGATTTGACGCGGCCGCCGTTCGAGTCCCGGTCGGCGACGTGGATGCATGTCACGTGATCGAATAAGCTTTCGCACTGCGGCAAGCCATCGCCGCGCCATTGCTCACCAGCGGACTCCAACGTAGATTGTTGTCCGGGCTGTGGGCGAGACGTGTCCCGCTCTCGCACAACGTGCGATTTGGTGCAAGCGGCGGGCGGCAAAGGTTGAATTCAATGACATTGTCGTTTGCAGGCGCCGTGCGCGCGGATGGCTTTTTTTGGCTGCCGCCGAGCCGGTGACGGGGAGCGATCATGATTATGGATATGACTTCTTCACGAAACCTGGGTGCGGTGACCGCACTCGGCCTTGGCGTGACCGTGACAGTCGCTTTGCCAAAGCTCGCCGCCGCACAGACCATCACCGATTACCCCATTACCACCGCTAGCAGCGATCCAACAAGTGTCGCGCCAGGGACCGATGGCGCTCTGTGGTTCGCGGAGCAGAATGGCAACAATATCGGGCGGATGACGCCTGATGGCGTCGTTACCAACGAATACACTGTTCCTACAGCCTCTGCGCTGCCGCCGACATTGTGATGGGACAGGACGGCGCGCTGTGGTTCACCGAGAACAGCGGCAACAAGATCGAGCGGATCACGACCGCCGGCGTCATCACCGAATTTCCCGTTCCTACGTCCAGCAGCGGGCCCCGCGGCATCGTGGCGGGACCGGATGGCGCTCGTGATAAGTCCTCCTCGCAGCAACCGCCCAGAACCTCAGAAAGCTCGCGAAGTTGATACCGCCGCACAGACTAAAGCTGGCCTGACGGCCGATCGCGTCGCCGAACTAACGTGGCATTAAGCGCGCGAACCAATCCCCATTGGGCCTAATGCCGCACTTCTTCAACAAACTCGGGCCCTTAGCGACAGCGCCTCTTTATTCTCGCCTAGAGGGATGTTCGTGGCTTTCAAAATTGGTAAGGTTCTCGAAGCGGAAGCGGTCGTTTTTATGGGATTTCGGATTGTGGGGGCGAAGATGAAGCGAATATTGCAGCGGCGCGCTGCAGCCGTGGTCGGCGTGGGCGTGTTTGTGATACTTTCGCTCCCGACGGTCGCCGCTGCGCAGCAAACCATCGTCGAATACACCATTCCGACGGCGTCGAGTGCGCCCGCTGGCATGACGCCTGGTCCCGATGGCGCGCTGTGGTTTATAGAAAACGGCGGTAATAATGTCGGGCGAATGACGCCTGACGGCGGCGTCACCAACGAATATGCCATTCCCACCGCATCATCCGCACCAAATGCCATTGTCGCGGGCCCGGACGGCAATCTGTGGTTTCTCGAACACGCTGGCAACAAGATCGGCCGGATTACCCCGGGCGGTACCTTCACCGAATTCCCAATTCCGACGTCCAACAGCGGCCTCCGCAGCATGGTGGTGGGCCCGGACGGCGCTCTGTGGTTCACCGAGCAAACCACCAACAAGATCGGGCGGATCACCACCGCGGGTGTGATCACTGAATACACCGTTCCGACAGCGGGCAGTCAGCCTAATGACATCGCGCCGGGGCCGGATAACGCGCTGTGGTTTTCCGAGGCCGTTGGCAACAAGATCGGGCGCATCGACACGTCGGGCAATTTCAACGAATACGCCGTTACCACGGCAAACAGTCAGCCCGGGGGAATTGTGGCAGGGCCGGATGGCGCGCTGTGGTTCACCGAGCAAACCGGTAACAAGATCGGCCGGATCAGCACACTCGGCTTTTTTAACGAATACACTGTACCTACTTCCTTGTCTGACCCCCTGTTTATCGCGGCCGGACCGGATGGCAATTTGTGGTTCACCGAATTCGCCAGCGGCAAGATCGGAAAGATCACTCCCGCCGGCAGCATCACGGAAACCAGCACTCCCACCGGGGCCAGCAGTCCCGTGCGCATCGCCGTCGGGCCGGACGGGGCGTTGTGGTTTACCGAGCAATCCGCCAACAAGATCGGGCGGGTGTCGGCGCCGATGACCGAAACAGCCCTTCCCAACGGCAGCTCATTTCCGAACGGCATCACCGTCGGAAGCGACGCCCGGATCTGGTTCACGGAGGAAGGCGGCAGGATCGGGGCGCGGACCAATGGCGGCGTTCTCACAGAATATTCTTCCGGACTCCCCGCCATGACTCAGCCTCAAGCCATCACGGCCGGATCGGATAACGCGCTGTGGTTCACCGATTATGCGGCTAACGCGATCGGGCGCATCACCACCGCGGGCACCATCACCGAATACCCGATTACGACGGCGAACAGCCAGCCCGTCTCGATTGCGTCGGGGGCGGACGGCGCATTGTGGTTCATCGAGAACAACACCAACAAGATCGGGCGGATCACCACGTCGGGGGTCGTTACCAACGAATACCCCATCCCGTCCGGCAGCGATCCCGAAGCCATTACGGCGGGACCGGACGGCAATTTGTGGTTCACCCTGTTCAGCGACAAGATCGGGAAGATCACCACCGCCGGTGTGTTCACCGAATACAGCGTCACCACGGGCAGCGGTCCCAGGGGGATCACGGCGGGGCCGGACGGGGCGCTGTGGTTCACCGAGTACAGCGCCGCCAAGATCGGACGCATCACCACTTCGGGGATCCTCACCAACGAATACACCATTCCGAACGGCAATGCCTCCTCGCCGACGGACATCGCGGCGGGGCCGGATGGCGCACTGTGGTTCGTCGAGCAGGACGGCAACAATATCGGCCGGATCACCACCGCTGGCGTTTTCAGCCAAAGCGGCATCATAACTAACCCCGCCACGCCCTCTGGCATCGCCGTGGCCACGGATCATTCGCTCTGGTTTAACGAGCGGTTTGGCAACAAAACCGGCCGGCTCGGACTTGTAAATTATAACAGGACGGTGAGCGCATCGCCGTCGGCCGGCGGTACCGTGAGCGCCGCCAGCGGCACGTTCCTGTTCCTGGCACTGTCGTCACAGACCGTGACGGCGACGGCGAACCCCGGCTACCAGTTCAAGAACTGGACGATGGACGGCAGCGTGGTGAGCACGTCGGCGAGTTACACGTTCACGCTGGCCGGCAATTTCAGTCCTGTCGCCAATTTCAGCCGCAACAGGACCAGCCACGACTTCAACGGCGACGGCTACAGTGACATTGCCTGGCGCAATTCCAACGGCGATTTCGGCATCTGGTTGATGAACGGGACGCAGATTTTGAACAACCCGGATTTGGGCAACGTACCTAATACCTGGACGGTCGTCGGCCTGCGCGACTTCAACGGCGACGGCTATGCCGACATACTCTGGCGCGATACCGCAGGCGACGTCGGGATGTGGTTTATGGACGGAGCGCAGATTTTGCAGCAACCCGTTGTCGGCAACGTGCCCACCAGTTGGACGATCGTGGGAACCGGCGACTTCAACGGCGATGGCAAGGGCGACATTCTGTGGCGCAATTCCAATGGCGATATCGGCATTTGGCTGATGAATGGAACACAGATCTTGCAGAATCCCATTATAGGCAACGTGCCTGCGAGCTGGACTATCGCGGGAATCGGCGACTTCAACGGCGATGGCTATAGCGACATTCTGTGGCGCAATTCCAATGGCGATATCGGAATCTGGTTCATGAACGGAACGCAGATCTTGCAACAGCCCGTTTTCAGTAATGTGCCCACCAACTGGGCGATTGTCGGCACCGGCGATTTCAATGGCGACGGCATGTCCGACATTCTCTGGCGCGATACTGCCGGCGATGTCGGAATCTGGTTGATGAACGGAACCCAGATCTTGCAACAATCCGTTGTGGGCAACGTTCCCGCCACCTGGGCAATCGCGCAAACCGGGGACTTCAACGGCGACGGCATGTCCGACATTCTCTGGCGCAATTCCGGCGGCGACGTCGCGATCTGGTTTATGAACGGAACACAGATTTCGCAACAATCCGACTTCATCAACATTCCAACGAACTGGACGATACAGGGCGCCGGGGCCGACTGATGCAGCGACAAAGCGAGCGACATTTTCTGGGATCGATAACAGTGGCAAAGTCGGCATGCGGCTGATGAACGGCACCGATATCCTGTCGACTGCGGTCTTAGGCGCCATGCCGCTCACGTGGACAATCGCCGAAACCCGGTAGCGCAACGGTGACGTCCCACCGATCGGCGTGGCGCGTTCGCCCTTGGTTGCAACAGGACATCCGGCTAGGTGCAAGCTCCGCCGAAGATGTGATCGAATAACGAGGCATTTTGTTGCGGTGCGTGAGGTAGAAAGTGGCTGATGCTGTTGAAAAGGCAAAAGTGAACCGACCAAAAATTTTGCCTGTGCGCCCGTCAAAACCGGCTTTTCGTAATCCAATGCATCACAGAGCGCTTACGAAGGCTGCTGGTTGAAAATCGGACTGACTGTATGTCCCCCTACGTCATTTTTGGACCATCGCACCGGTGCTTCTTAAAAAATCTGCTCAACCCCCCGAAGAACCTTTTTCAACAGTATCGGCTCGTAGCTCCCGCTCCGGTCGGCGACGGTCGTGGCCGCTTTCGCGTCACTAAGCAGACATTGATCAACCGCCGCCCGGCCGCGATTTATAGGTACGCGCCCTGGCCAATTTAAGGAAGCTAGCGAGAGAATTAGCGGAGCGTAATCTGCAATTCACCACGCGGAGTACGGCGGGTTACGCCTTCGGCTAACCCGCCCTCCATTTTCACTCACCCCAATCTCCGATCAAACTCCAGCACCGCATTCAATAACACCTGCGCGCCGGCGGCGCATTCGTCGAAGCTCGTGGATTCCGCTTCGTTGTGGGAAATGCCGCCGGCACAGGGCACGAAAATCATGGTGGTTGGCGCGACGCGGGCAATATAGGCGGCATCGTGACCGGCGCCTGAAATCATGTCGCGGGTCGTGCAACCGGCCTTTTGGCACCGGCGCGCACGCAGTCGATCAGTTCCGGGGCGAATTTGACCGCGGGAGAATGCCAGATGCGAGTTTCGCTATAGGTGAGTTTCAGTGGCGCAGCGATCTCAGTCAGGGCGGCACGGAATTTTATTTCCATCGCATCGAGAACTTTTTCTTCGGGATGGCGAAAATCGACGGTGAAGAAGACCTCGCCGGGAACGACGTTGCGGCTGTTCGGCCTGTTCTCGATCAGGCCGACGGCGCCGACGGCGTCAGGAGCGTGCGCGTTGGCAATCGCATCGATGCGATCGATGATCCGCGCCGCGCCGAGCAGCGCATTCTTGCGCGACCGCATCGGCGTCGCGCCGGTATGCGCTTCTTGCCCGGTGACAGTGACCTCGTACCAGCGCATGCCTTGAACGCCTTGCACGACGCCGATCATGCGGCCTTCGGCTTCGAGGATCGGGCCCTGCTCGATGTGCAATTCGAACATTGCCGAAAACGTGCGCGCTCCGGCGCGCTCCGGACCTTTGTAGCCGATCTGCGCCAGTTCATCGCCGAAGGTTTTGCCGTCGCGATCGGTGCGCGCATAGGCGTATGCGGGCGTGAACACGCCGGCAAACACGCCGGACGCCAGCATCGCCGGCGCGAAACGAGCGCCTTCCTCGTTGGTCCAATTGACGATCTCGATCGGCGCATTGGTCTCGTAACCGAGATCGTGCAGCGTGCGCATGGCTTCGAGCGCGCCGAGGACGCCGAGCACGCCGTCGAACTTGCCGCCGGTCGGCTGGGTGTCGAGATGCGAGCCCATGGCGATCGGCGCCAGATTTTGCATCTTGCCCGGCCGGCGCGCGAACATATTGCCGACCTCGTCGACCATGACCGTGCAGCCGAGCGCCTCGCATTGCGCCTTGAACCAGTCGCGCACCTGGCGGTCGAGATCGGTCAACGTCAGCCGGCAGATGCCGCCTTTTGGCGTGGCGCCGATCCGCGCTGTCTCCATCAGCGTGTTCCATAGCCGCTGGGCGTCGATCTGCAGGTTCTGCAACGTCAAACCTCCGCGTGGCGGCAGCATAATCCCTGGAATTGGTGTTTGAACCAAGCTTCACTGGCCTACGACAGCCACGGGTGGCAAGGCGCGGAGTGAACGATGAGATTCCATACTGTTTCGGCGGCCCTTTTGGTCGGCCTTGTCGTTATGGCGAGCGCGGCCGCTTCCGCGCAAAGTCGCAAACCCACGGCAGCCGAAGTCATCGCCATCCGTAATTGCGCGACCGGGGATCAGGACGATTTGGACAAGGGCGAGCAGGATTGCCTGTTCAAGCTGGTCGCCGAGCCGTGCATCGGGCCGGCAGGAAATGCTACCGGTGCAGCGATGGCTGATTGCTATCGGATCGAAGGGACGATCTGGAACGATCTGCTCAACGCGAACTACAAAACCATGCTCGGCACACTCGACGCCGATCAGACGGCGAAGGCGCGCGCCATGCAGCGCGCCTGGGTGACTTACCGCGATACCACGTGCCAGTTCTACGACGACAAGATTCAGGGTTCGATGTCGCTGATGATGGACGCTGCCTGCGTCACCCGCGAGACCGCGCGCCGCGCCATGCTGCTCGCTTTCTTCAGCCGGCTTTGAACGGACAGGGCATTGGCCGAGTAAGCCATTGGCCGATGAACTTTCCCCCGTTCGCCGGCGTACTAACTCATTGAATCAATGACGAATCAGCTATGGTGGCGCAGCCGGTCACGCGGAAAGAGAGCGCCATGCTGCGGGTGCGATTGAAAGCCGACGGGCGTTTAGTGGAAATCCTGCCGGATGGAAGCGAGCGCGACATCGCCCGTGATCCGCGATCGATCGCGACGGCTGCGCACAACGCCGCGCGTGCCGCGGCTGCTCGCCCCGACGACGCCGTTTATGCCCGCAGCGTCCGCGGCCGCACCGGACTGACCCAGACCGCTTTCGCCGCGCGCATCGGTGTACCGGTCGAGACGGTGCGCAACTGGGAGCAAGGCAAGCGTTCGCCGCGCGGCCCGGCGCGCGCGCTGCTCCGGGTTATCGAGGAAGCTCCTGACGCCGCCTTCGCGGTGCTCGCCAAAGCGCGCTGAAAAGACGCGCTGATTCCGCTGGTCGGAACACTCAGGCAATCGTCGCCGTTGGGCTGGAATTGACCGGCGCAATAGCCGATCCTTGCCGGCAAGCTGTTGCGACCTAGGGAGCCCGGGATGGGCGTGATTGAAAGTCATGGTGCGCGGATTCCGCTGATTGGGTTCGGCACCATGACGTTGAAGGAAAACCTGTGCGTCGAACTGGTCGAGGCCGCGCTGCATCTCGGTTATCGTCATCTCGACACCGCGCAGAACTACGGCAACGAACGCGAAGTGGGCGAAGGGCTGCGCGCCTCCGGCCTCAAGCGTGAGGATGTGTTCCTCACGACCAAAGTCTGGTTCAACCGGCTGGCGCCCGGCGATCTGGAGCGCTCGGTCGACGAGAGCCTGGAACGGCTCAAGCTGCCGTACGTCGATCTGTTGTTGATCCACTGGCCCAATGCGCAAATTCCGATCGATCAATCCGTCAAGGCGCTGTGCAACGTGAAGCGCGATGGCCGCGCCAAACATATCGGCGTGGCAAATTACACAGTGGCGATGATCGACGAGGCGACGAGCGCCGCCACCGAGCCGCTCGCCTGTTTGCAGATCGAGGTGCATCCCTATCTCGACCAGACCAAAGTCATCGCGGCGGCGCGCCGGCACGGCATGGCGGTGGTGGCCTATTGTCCGCTGGCGCGCGGTCAGGTGCCGGCAGACGAGACGCTGCAACGGATCGGCCGTGCCCACGGCAAATCGCCGGCGCAGGTGGCGCTGCATTTCCTCGAGCAGCAGAGCATCGTGCCTATTCCGCGTACGTCCAAGCGCGAACGTCTCGCCGAAAATCTTGGCAGCCTCGCTTTCGATCTGAGCAGCGCCGAGATGGCGGAGATCGGCAAGCTGAGAAAGCCGAATGCCCGCATCGTCAGCCCGCCGCAGGCGCCGAAGTGGGACAGCTAGGCCCATGAGCGAATTTGACCCGGGCCCCGTTGTCGAGGCTAAAGGCGCGCGCATTCCGCTTCTTGGCCTCGGCACATGGGAATTGCGCGGCCGGGAATGCGCGCGTGTGGTCGAGCAGGCGTTGCGGCTCGGCTATCGGCACATTGACACGGCGCAGCTCTATGAAAACGAGCGCGAAGTAGGCGAGGGGCTGCGCGCTTCCGGCATCAAGCGCGACGACGTGTTCGTGACCACGAAAATCTGGCCGAGCCATTTTGCGCCGCGTGAACTCGAGCGTTCGGCGCGCGAACGCCTGGCGCAGCTTCGCCTAACCGAAGTCGATTTGCTGTTATTGCACTGGCCCAATCCGCAAATTCCGCTCGCCGAAACGCTTGGCGCGCTGGCAAAGGTCAAGCACGACGGGCTCGCCCGTCACATCGGCGTTTCCAACTTCACCGTGGCGCTGATCGAAGAGGCGCTGCAGGCAACCAACGAACCGCTCGTGTGCGATCAGTTCGAGTGTCACCCGTTCCTCGACCAGTCGAAACTGATAGCGGCCTGCCGCAAGCACGGCGTGGCAATCGTCGCTTACAGCCCGCTCGCGCGCGGCGAGGCGGGCAAAAGCGACGTTCTCAAGCGAATTGGCGCAGCCCATAAAAAGACCGCAACGCAGGTCTGCCTGCGCTTTCTGGTGCAGCAGGATATCGTCGTTATCCCGCGGACCAGCAAAGTGGAGCGGCTTTCCGAAAACGCCGCGATCTTCGACTTCACCTTGAGCGACGACGACATGCGCGAGATTGCCAAACTCGGCAGCCGTGACGGCAGGCTCGTCGACTGGGCCTATTCCGGCCGTATGAAGTGGGACTGACGCGGGACTAGAACTCGACGTCGAGCTCTTCGAGTTCGTCGGGCTCGACCTTCGCGGCTTCGATCCACTCCAGCATCTGCGGCAGCGCCATGATGGTGCGGCAGTACTGCGTCGCGATCGGATCAAGCCCGACGTCGTATGTCTGAAAGCGCGAGCAGACCGGTGCATACATCGCATCTGCGGCGCACGGCGTTTTGCCGAACAGATAAGGACCGCCGTATTGGCCGAGGCAGTCGCGCCAGATCGTGGTAACGCGATCGATATCGGCGCGCGCGCCGGCCCAGGATTTGAAGCCCGGGAAATGCGCCTTCAGGTTCATCGGCAGCGCCGAGCGCAAATTGCTGAACCCGGAATGCATCTCGCCGCAGATCGAGCGGCAATGGGCACGCTGCGCCTGATCGGCCGGCAGCAGCCCGGCGGCGGGGTTCAACTCGTGCAAATATTCGGCAATCGCCAGCGTGTCCCACACTTTGAGGCCGTCGTGGACCAGGCAAGGCACCAGGAACGAGGGCGACAGCAGGAGCAATTCGGCCCGGGTCGACGGGTCGTCGGTTGAGACGTGCTGCTCGGCGAAATCGAGATTTGCCATTTTGCATAGCAACCAGCCGCGCAACGACCACGAGCCATAATTCTTGCTGGCGATGGTGAGAGTGGCCTTGGACATCCGCGCTCTCGTCCTCAAGATACTGGAAACTCAGTTCTTTAAACGACATTTCAGCCGCTTAGGGAAGGCTAACGCACGATTTAGAACGTCGATTCCTACACCCCGATCCCATTAAGCAGATTGTTCACATTCTTGTCGCAGTGCAACAAGAAATGCACTAGCTTCCTTTCGTTGGGGGGTCGAGGCCGGACCGTCGTCGGGCGGAACGCGGCGACCCGTTGGATTTCGGGATGCTATACCTCGCGTATCAGTTGCAATCCGACATTATGACGCCCGTCCGGACTTGGGCGAGCATGGCTGCCGGCTCAGGCGGTGCGCCACTGCTCTCCGACAATCCGGCATTGCGCAATTTGACCGCCGTCTATGAGCTGATCGCACGCGCGGGGCTCACACATACGCGGCCGCCATTCGCCATCGACAGCGTCACGGTCGGCAATCGCGAGGTCGAGGTGCATGAGGAGACGGCGCACAAGACGCCGTTCGGCACGCTCCTGCATTTCAAGAAGGACATCGCGACGGTCCAGCCGCGGGTGATGATGGTCGCGCCGCTGTCGGGGCATTTCTCTACGCTATTGCGCGCGACCGTGCGCACCATGCTGCCCGACCACGACGTCTTCATCACTGACTGGCACAACGCTCGTGACATACCGCTGACGGCCGGCCGGTTCGGCTTTGACGAATATATCGATCACCTGATCAAGTTTCTCGAAGTGCTGGGGCCCGGCACCCACATGCTCGCGGTGTGCCAGCCCTGCGTCGCCGCAGTTGCCGCTACCGCGGTGATGGCGCAGGCCGGAAACAAGGCGCAGCCGCGTAGCATGACGCTGATGGCTGGGCCGATCGACGTGCGTGTCAATCCGACGACCGTCGACGAACTCGCCAAAAAGCAGACGATCGAGTGGTTCGAGCGCACACTGACGGCATCGGTGCCGCTGCGTTATCCCGGCGCCTTCCGCCGCGTCTATCCGGGTTTCGTGCAGCTCGCGGCCTTCATGAGCATGAACGTCGAACGTCACGTCAAAGCGCATCGCGAGCTTTACGAGAACCTCGCCAACGGCGAGCTCGAAAAGGCGGCGTCGACCAAGGCATTCTATGATGAATATTTCGCCGTGCTCGATCTCACCGCCGAGTTCTATCTCGAGACGGTGCGGATCATCTTCCAGGAATACGCGCTGCCGCTCGGCAAGCTCGACTGGCACGGCAACCGCGTCGATCCGACCGCGATCCGCAAGACTATGCTGCTCACCGTCGAGGGCGAGCGCGACGACATCTGCGCCGTCGGCCAGACCGTCGCGGCGCACGATCTGTGCTCGAAATTGCGGCCGTATCTCAAGCGCCACCATATGCAGGCCGGCGTCGGCCATTACGGCGTATTCTCCGGCAAGCGCTGGGAGAACCAGATTTATCCGATATTGAAGAACGTTATTTTGTCGAGCGATTGAGCGTCGGGCCGGCTCTCGCTATAATTGCGAAACAGTGAAAAGAGAGCGGGACAACATGGCCACCACCGTCAAACAAATGCTGGAAGCCGCCAACGCGGCGGTGCCCAAGATCACGCCGGCGCAGGCGAAAGAGATGATCGCCAAGGGCAATGCACTCGTGGTCGATGTGCGCGACGGCATGGAAGTGGCGGCGAGCGGCAAGGTCGCTGGCGCCGTCCATGTGTCGCGCGGCATGCTGGAATTTCGCGCCGATCCCGAATTGCCCTCGCACGACAAGAATTTCGCCAAGGATAAGGACGTCATCCTGTACTGCGGCTCGGGCGGACGCGCGGCGCTTGCCGGCAAATTGCTCAAGGATCTCGGATACGAGAAAGTCTTCAACCTGGGTGGCTTCAAGGATTGGGCCGACAGCGGCGGCGCAATCGACAAGTGAGTGTGCTCAGCGCATGGCGGCGGCAATATTGCCGCCGTCGACGGTGGTGACGTCGGCTGTGGTCTTCAGCGCCAGCGCTTGATGCAGGAATGCTTGTGCAACGTCGTCGGCGGTGACTTCGCGGCCGAGCAGGTTGCCGCTCATGTAATCCTTCTCGGAGACGCCGCGCGCCTTTGCGCGTTCTTTGATGAAGTCGCCGGTGAGCAGTCCGGAGCGGATACGGTCGGCGTTCACCGCGTTGGCTCGAATGCCATCCGAGCCGTAGTCGAGCGCGTATTGGCGCATCAGCGCCAGCGCCGCCGCCTTCGGAATTCCATAGGGGCCGAAATTAGGCCCCGGATTGACCGCCTGTTTGGAGACGTTGAACAACAGGCAGCCTCCGGTTCCTTGCGCCAGCATGATCTTCACCGCGGCCTGCGCCACGCGCTGGTGGCCGTAGAAATTCAGCTCAAAACTCTTGCGCATGATGTCTTCGTCAACTTCGCCGATGCGGCCCTGCCAGGCGGCGCCGGCATTGGAGACGACGATATCGACGCCGCCGAACGCCGAGGCTACCGCATCGAAGGCGGCGCGCACCGACGCGGCACTTGTCACGTCGCAGACCAGTGGCAGCGCCGATGGCCCGACCGCTTTTGCCTGCTCGCTCGCGGCGGCGAAATTCACGTCGAGCAACGCCACTTCGGCACCCGCCGCCGCGAATGCCTTCGCGGTCGCCACGCCGATGGCGCCGGCTGCGCCAGTGACCGCGGCGATCTGGCCGGCGAGCGGCAACTCCTTGCGGGCGCCGAGCTTGGCCTGTTCGAGCGGCCAATATTCGCAATCGAACATTTCGGCTTCCGAAATAAACTCGAAACGGCCGACTGCCTCGGCATCGCCCACGCCCTCGACCCATGCTTCGGCGATATCGGCGGCAATTTCGGCATCGCGCTTGTTGCGGCCGAGGCCGAACAGGCCGAGGCCGGGAACCATCACGACGCGGGGTAGGGGATCGAGCTCGTGCTTTGTGCCGCCAGCGCGTGAATTGTGCTGTTGGAAATAGCGATGATAGCGCTCGGCGAAGTGAGCCACGCCGTCATGGACTGCGCGTGAGAAGTCAGCGAGTTTACCGGGCTCTGCCGCGGGCAATACCAGCGGCCAGTTTTTGGTTCGGATGGTGTGATCAGGCGTCACCACGCCGGCTTGGCTCAGCCGGGCTAAATCCCTGCCATTGAGGAAGGCGAGCACCGCGTCGGTGGCGCGGAACTCAATAATAAAGCGACGCCAGGCGCCCTCGATTGCCTTGTCCTTTTCGCTGCATGCGCCACGCAGGATCGGTGCGACCGCGGCGAGTTCGGCGTGCTTGCGCGGCGGCGCCGCCGCTACGGATTGGCGCCGTTGCGCGATGAATGTCTCGGCGAGCGAAACCATCTCGATCATGCGCTCATAGGCTTCGCGCGCGGTAGCGCCGAAGGTGACGATGCCGTGCTTGCTCAGGATCAACCCGTCGCTCGGCCTTGCGCGTTCGAACACTTCGATCGCCTTTTTCGCGAGTCCAAAGCCCGGCATCACGTAAGGCACGAAGGCGAGGCGCCCGGCAAAAACATCGGCGCATTTTCGTTCGCCGTCGGGCTGGTCGATGACGCTGAGCACGGCGGTGGCGTGGGTGTGGTCGATGAAATTATGCGGAAGGAAGGCGTGCAACATGATCTCCACCGACGGATTGGCGGCCGCCGGATCGATCAGGCTTGCGCGCTCGATGCCGACCAGTTCGTCGTCGGTGATGTCCGTGAGTTGGCGCAGTTTGCGCAGCGGCGCGATCCGCACCGCCGGCATCCCCGCGACGTCGACCGACGCCATGTCGGCACCGGTGGCCTTGATCCGCAGTACCTCGGCTTCCTCGCCGAGGCGGTCGCGCATGACTTGCTTCAACGAAGTATTGCCGCCGCCGTGCAGGACGAGCTTGGGATCGCGGCCGAGCAGCCGCGTCGTATAGATGCGCAACGCGAAGTCGCGATCGATGCCTGATTTCGCGCCTTGGGCGATGATCGTCTCGGCGTCGCGGTCGACCCACGCGCTTTTCATGGCGCTCTCTCGGCCGGCTGGAATGCTCTATCAACCGCTGCCGAAACGGCGCGACCACCACCCGGTTTTGCGGGGCCGGCTGGCATCTTCGGTCTCACTGGTTTCGACGACCGGTTCGGGCGCAATCGCGGGTGCCGCCGGCGGTGCCGGCACGGACGGCGGAGCGCTCTCGCTTTGCGAAACCGGTGCAGGCTCGCGCACTGTGGAACGCCGGCGCGGTGCCTCCGGCTCTGGCGCCGGCACTTCGACAACCACCGGCGCGGGTCGGGGAGGTGGCGACGCAGCATCGAGGTCGGCGACCGCGTTTTGCGTTTCGGGCTCGACCGCGAGTGGCACCGAGGACTCTTCGCCCGGGGCAAATGCATGTTCTGGCATCGACGGGTCGCGATCGTTGCCATGATCGTTGCCATGCAAGTCATTACCGTCGCGCTCATGGCGATTGCGCCGGCCGCCGCGGCGGCCACGCCGCCGCCGCCGGCGTTCGCCGTCTTGCTGCGGTTCCAGCCGCTCGCCGTGATTGTCCGCCCGCTCATCGCGCTCGCCGTCGGCTGATTCGCTGTGCGGTTCGACGGCGGCGTTGCCGGCCGTCGCCTCATCGTCGGCCGGGGCGAAATGCTCACCCGCGGGCTCGACGCCTTCCTCGTGGATTGGAATTTGCTCGCGGCGCCGGGGCTCGTCGCCGCGGCCTCGTCCGCCGCGGCCGCGCCGCCGCCGGCGCCGGGGCGGTCCGTCTTCGCCATGCTCGGGCTCGATCGAGGGCGCCTCCATCTCGGGGCCTTCTTCCTCGACCTGTTCAACGAGGCTTTCTCTCTCGACCTCTTCAACGATGCTTTCGTCTTCGAGATCGTCTTCTTGCTCGAGCGGTGCAGCGGCGGCGGCCGCCTGGTTCTGCTCGGCTATCGCGCGCGCAGCCTCGACCGAATGTACCAGCTCGCCGCGATCGATCACGAAGGCCTGCGGCGCGGTGACCGTCTCATCGGCGATCACCATGATCGTGATGGCAAAGCGTTCCTCGAGCGCGCGCAGATGGGCACGCTTATGATTGAGCACGTACTCCGCAACGTCGCGCCGGGTACGCGCAGTCAGATTGTGGGTGGCTGCCTTCATCAGTTGCTCTTCCAGCGCACGCAGCACTTGCAGCGCCAGAGACGACACCGAGCGGACATGGCCGGAGCCGCCGCAGTACGGGCATTTCTCGGTCGAGCTTTCGAGCACGCTGGTCCGGATGCGTTGCCGCGACATTTCCAGCAGGCCGAAATGCGAGATACGGCCGACCTGGATGCGCGCGCGGTCGTGCCTGAGGCATTCCTTCAGGCGGCGTTCGATCGCGCGGTTGTTGCGGTTCTCCTCCATGTCGATGTAATCGATGACGATGAGGCCGGCGAGGTCGCGCAAGCGCAGCTGCCGGGCGATTTCGTCCGACGCTTCGAGATTGGTCTTGAGCGCGGTGTCCTCGATATGATGTTCGCGCGTGGCGCGACCCGAATTGACGTCAATCGCGACCAGCGCTTCGGCCTGATTGATCACGATGTAGCCACCGGAGCGCAGTTGCACGACCGGCGAGAACATGGCGTCGAGCTGGTTCTCGACTCCAAAATGTGACAACAGCGGCTGGGTGTTGCTGTAAAGCTTCACGTTTTTGGCATGCGCCGGCATCAGCATGCGCATGAAGTCTTTGGCTTCGCGATAACCGTCGCTGCCAGCAACGATCACCTCGTCGATGTCCTTGCCGTAGAGATCCCGGATTGATCTCTTGATCAGCGAGCCTTCTTCGTAGACGAGTTTCGGCGCGGTGGATTTCAGCGTTAGGTCGCGCACCGTCTCCCACATCCGCAGCAAGTATTCGAAGTCGCGCTTGATCTCCACCTTGGTGCGGTTGGCGCCGGCGGTGCGCAGGATCACGCCCATGCCTTCAGGCACTTCGAGCTCGGCCGCGGCCTCCTTGAGACGGGCGCGATCCTCGGCGCTGGTGATTTTGCGGCTGATACCGCCGCCACGGGCGGTATTCGGCATCAGCACCGAATAGCGGCCGGCAAGCGACAGATAGGTGGTAAGAGCGGCGCCCTTGGTGCCGCGTTCTTCCTTGACGACCTGTACCAGCATGACCTGGCGGCGCTTGATCACTTCCTGGATTTTGTACTGGCGGCGATAACGCGGCGCACGGTCGGGGACTTCTTCCATGGCGTCGGCGCCGCCGACGGACTCCACGATTTCTTCGGCGGCTTCCTCACCGTTGGAGGTGCCTGTGGCTTCGTCCTCTCCATTGGTCGCGCCGTGGCCGTTTTCGCCGTCCTCATGCGGGACATCGTCCGGCTCTCGCGCCTCGATCGCGGCTTCCGTGCTTTCGCCATTCGCTGCTTCGGATTCTTCCGTTGTCTCGCCAGTTTCGCTGGCGGCTTGCTCGGCGTGCGACTCTTCGGCTTCATCCGCGTGGGCTTGTTGTGGGACTATGCCGCCCTCGTTTTCTTCAGCCGCCTCGGCAGCTGTATCCAGCGCGATATCGCTTTGTGATTCCGGGGTCTCGACGGTGGTGATGTCCGCCGGCTCGCCGGATGCTTCATCGCCGCCGTCTTCGTTCGGTTCGGCGATCTGGTCCGCAGGAGTAAAATCGGTAGCTTCGTCCGCGGCGGCGAAATCGCCGGCGGGCGATTCGGCGGATTCGCCGCGAACGACCTCTTGGTCGCGGCGCGCCGGACGGCCGCGATGGCGGTGTCGGTGGGAGCGGCGATCGACCTCGTCGTCGGCCTCGCGCTGCGCGCGGCCCTCTTCGTCGATCAGCGCTTGGCGATCCGCAACCGGGATTTGGTAGTAGTCCGGGTGTATTTCGGAAAACGCCAGGAAGCCGTGGCGGTTGCCGCCGTAATCGACGAAAGCAGCTTGCAGCGACGGCTCGACGCGCGTCACCTTTGCCAGATAGATGTTGCCTCGGAGCTGCTTACGGTTTGCGGATTCGAAGTCGAATTCCTCGACGCGATTGCCGCGCAAAACGACCACCCGGGTCTCCTCCGGATGGGTCGCGTCGATGAGCATTTTGTTGGCCATTGGGTAATCTCACGAAGGGCGGCCAGCCGTCCGCGCCGCGCCGCATCGGCGACGGGGGATGGGTGCCTGCCCGATTGTCGGTGAAAGGGACGGATCGGATACTCCGGGCGCGACAGCCGGCATCGATCGTGAGCTCGGCAAGCATGCCGCGCCAACCCGATCGAACCTCGACTTCCCTTCGGAAGGCTTGTTCCTTACGGACGATCTGCCTTCGGAAGATCTGCGCTTCGAACATAAACTCCAAACCGCTATGAGGCGACGGCGCAGGGCGCCATCGCAATTTCTTTCGATCGCTCACGGCATCGGCGCGACAAGGTCTCCAGCAGCTTTGGTCGCCGTTGGCATACGCGTCACGCGCAAGACCCCGGTTGTCTTCTTTCCTAAAGGTATCGGCGTCGCTTGCTCATCGGCCTTCGTCTGCGCATTTCGGCGCCGAAGGGATTTGAAAGCGGCGTCCGCCCGGGTACCCGTCGTTTTCTCGGGGGACCAATGGGGCGGACAGTACTTCGCTTGAAGCACTAGCCGGATGCCCTAACGCGACACAACCGGAACCTGTCACTGTCAGCAGTTCTTCATAAAGCCCCTGACGGGGAATTTGCAAGCCGCATATAGGGTTTGCCTTGTGGGAAGCCAGTTACTGCCGCTCCGGGCGGGTTCCATAACGCTTAAGATTCGATTAACCACCCATGCCTAATGGAGTAAGACGCGCACGATGGGGTTGGAGCCGATGGCTGTCCGGACTGTGATCTGGGCTTTCCTCGGGGTCGTCATCTTCGGGACGGTAGCCGCTGTGGCGGGACCGGCGACGATTCCCGCAGCCGACTCAGTTCCGGTGGCAACCGACGTTCGGCTCGGTGGTGACGAGGCGCAAACGCGTTTCGTCATGGACTTGAGCCGCAAGATCGACCTGCATGCATTCACCCTTGCCGATCCTTATCGGGTCGTCGTCGACATCCCCGAAGTGACATTTCATCTGCCGCCCAAGGCGGGGGAGAACGGCCGCGGCCTGATCAAGGCCTATCGCTACGGTCTCATGATGCCGGGGGGCTCGCGCATCGTGTTCGACGTCACCAAGCCAGTGCGTATTGACAAGGCGTTCGTCGTCGATGCCAGCGACGGCGCGCCGGCCCGGATGGTGCTCGAGCTGGCGCCAACGGAACGTGGCGGCTTTCTGAAAAACGTTGCGATCGAGGACAAGGAATCGCCGGCCGGCAGTCCGCGAACCGGCGGACCGGTGGCAAGCCCAGGCGATTCGCGCCCGCTCGTGGTGCTCGATCCTGGCCACGGCGGGATCGATACCGGTACCAGGGGCCCCGGCGGCGAACTGGAGAAGGACATTGTACTCGATTTTGCGTCGCGGCTGCGCGACCGGATCGAAAAGCTTGGAAAATACCGGGTGCTGATGACGCGCACCGACGATACCTTCGTGCCACTGCCCGATCGCGTTCGCATTGCCCGCAACGCCGGTGCTTCTCTATTCGTCTCCATCCACGCTGATTCACTGCCGAAGAAGGAAGGCGACGCCCAAGGCGCCACCGTCTACACACTCTCCGACACCGCCACCGATCCGGAGGCCGAGCGGCTCGCGGAACAGGAAAACAAGGCCGACGTCATTGCTGGTGTCGACCTCAAGGATGAGCCCGACGACGTTGCCGGTATTCTGCTCGACCTGGCCAAGCGCGAAACCAAGACGTTTTCGGTACAATTCGCCCACAAGTTGGTCGACGGCCTGAAGGGTGCGACACGGTTGCACAAGGATCCGCTGAAATCGGCCGGATTTCGTGTTTTGCGCGCGCCGGATGTGCCGTCGGTGCTGGTCGAGCTCGGATACGTGTCGAACAAGGAGGACCTGGCGTCGCTTTTGTCCGATACTTGGCGGGATCGCACCGCCGACACGGTCGGCCACGCCATCGACGGCTATTTCACCACCCACGTGGCCGGCGCTCGCGCCGGGGCGAATTAGCCTCAGTTTGAACAAAAAACCAAGCGACCACAGCGATGACCAGAGGGTTTTGTGGCGGTCGGACGATAAAACTGCCAAACTGGGCGCAGCGATGAGTGAATTGGCGACGCGCTTACGGCCGCCGAGACACGGTGGGGCGTTGCCAATGAAAAATGTGTCGCGATGAAGATCATTCTGCAATTCCTTGGCTTTCTGTTCGCTGCAGGAACGATCCTATTCATCGTCGGCATTGCCGGCGTATCCGCGTTGTTGTGGCACTATTCTAAGGATCTGCCCGACTATTCGCAGCTTCAGGACTACGAACCGCCGGTGATGACGCGGGTGCATGCCGCCGACGGCTCACTGCTCGCCGAATATGCCAACCAGCGCCGCCTCTATTTGCCGATCCAGGCAGTTCCCAAGCTGGTCACTAACGCGTTCATCGCGGCGGAAGACAAAAACTTCTACCAGCACCCCGGCATCGACATTTACGGCATCGCCCGCGCCGGCATGCTCTATGTCGAGAACTACGGCAGCAGCCGGCGACCGCAGGGCGCTTCGACCATCACTCAACAGGTCGCCAAGAATTTCCTCTTGACCAACGAGGTGTCGTTCGAGCGCAAGATCAAGGAAGCGCTGCTGGCGTTGCGCATCGAGCGCACGTACTCGAAGGACAAGATTCTCGAGCTTTACCTCAACGAAATCTATCTCGGCTTTGGCGCCTACGGTGTCGCTGCGGCGTCGCTTCTGTATTTTGACAAGTCGGTGCATGAGCTGACGATCGCACAAGCAGCGTACCTCGCGGCGCTGCCAAAGGGCCCGAACAACTACAATCCTTTCCGCCGCAAGGACGAGGCGATCGCGCGCAGAAATTACGTGATCGATCGCATGGTCGAGGACGGTTACATCACCGCCGACGCTGGCGATCAGGCCAAGAAGCAGCCGCTCGACATCACGGTGCGGCCGACCGGCGCACATGTGTTCGCCGCGGAATATTTCACCGAGGAAGTGCGGCGCTACGTCTTCGACAATTACGGCGAGAAGAAGCTCTACGAGGGCGGCCTCTCGGTGCGCACCACGCTCGATCCGAAGGTCCAGGTCATGGCGCGCCAGGCCATGATCAACGGTCTCGTAAATTTCGACGAGACCCAGGGCTATCGCGGCGCGATCACCAAGATCGATATCTCGGGCGATTGGGGTCTCAAGCTTGCAGACGTGAAATCGCTGTCGGATATCGGTCCCTGGCGCATGGCGGTGGTGCTTGAAGTCGCCGACCAGTCGGCCCGCATTGGCTTGCAGCCGGCGCGCGATCCAGGCGGCAACGTCGTCAAAGATCGCGAGACCGGAATTGTGGCGCTCGATGGCGTGAAATGGGCAAAGCCGGCAACTGGGCCGTCCAAACCCATCACCAACGTCGGTCAGGTGCTGTCTCCCGGCGACGTCGTCTATGTCGATCCGCTGCCCGATCAGCAAGGCAAGTACCGACTGCGCCAGGTTCCTGAGATTTCCGGCGCCATGGTGGTGATGGACCCGCACACCGGCCGCGTGCTCGCCATGGTCGGCGGCTTCTCGTTCGATCAGAGCCAGTTCAACCGCGCCACGCAGGCGCTTCGACAGCCGGGCTCGTCGTTCAAGCCCATCGTCTACGCCGCGGCGCTCGATAACGGCTACACGCCCTCGACCATCGTCATGGATGCGCCGATCGAAATCGACATGGGGCAGGGCGGCGGCATCTGGAAGCCGGAAAACTATGGCGGCAAATTCTTCGGCCCCTCGACGCTTAGATTCGGCCTCGAGCAATCGCGCAACGTGATGACGGTGCGCCTCGCTCAGGACATCGGCATGCCGCTGATTTCCGAATATGCCAAGCGGTTCGGTGTCTATGACGAGTTGCCGCCTTACCTGTCGTATGCGCTCGGCGCCGGCGAGACGACGGTGATGCGCATGGTCACCGCCTATTCGATGTTCGACAACGGCGGCCGGCGCGTCATCCCGACGCTGATCGATCGCATTCAGGATCGTTACGGCCATACGATCTACAAGCACGATCAACGCGAATGCGTCGGTTGCGACGCCGATTCCTGGCACGACCAGCCTGAGCCGACGATGATTGATCGACGTGAGCAAGTGATTGATCCGATGACCGCCTATCAGATCACGTCACTGATGGAGGGCGTGGTCCAGCGTGGAACGGCGACCGTGGTCAGGGACGTCGGCAAGCCGATCGCCGGCAAGACCGGCACCACCAACGACGAGAAAGATGTCTGGTTCATTGGCTTCTCGCCCGACATCGTCTGCGGCGTGTATATGGGCTACGACAAGCCGCGCCATATCGGGCGGCTGGCGACGGGCGGCCATCTCGCCGCGCCCGTCGTCAAGGATTTCCTGAAGCTGGCGCTTGCCGATAAGCCGCCGATTCCGTTCCGCGTGCCGCCCGGCATCAAGCTCATTCGTGTCAATGCCAAGACTGGCATGCGCGCCGCGCCCGGCGACGCCAATGTGATCCTCGAAGCGTTCAAGCCCGGGACGGCGCCGCCCGACAATTATTCGGTGATCGGGACGGATACGGCGAACGGCCGGCCGATCGACACCGCAGTCTCGCCCGACGCCGCGGCGGGCGCGGTGCGCTCGAGTACCGGCGGCCTCTACTGATACGCATTGCGCTTGAGCGCTTAAGCGAATAAATCGCCGGCTGGAACATTGTCATGCGCGCTGAAATCGAAACCATCGTCGAGGAGATCAAGCAGTCTGTCGCGCTGCTGAGGAGGCATCTTTGACGTCGACAAGGCCCGCGCGCGGCTTGCTGAGCTGAACCGGCAGGCCGAAGATCCGAATCTCTGGAGCGATCCGCAGCGCGCCAGCCGGCTGATGCAGGAGCGCACTGTACTCGACGAACAGCTCGCCGCGCTGTCGCGTATCGCGCAAGAGCTCGACGATCAGGTGATGCTGATCGAACTCGGTGAAACCGAGAAGGACCAAAAGGTCATCGCCGAAGCCGAAGATGAGCTGCGCCGGCTCAAGGCCGAAGCCGCGCACCGCGAGCTTGAGGCGCTGTTGTCGGGTGAGGCCGATAACAACGATGCCTATCTCGAAGTGCATGCCGGCGCCGGCGGCACCGAAAGCCAGGACTGGGCGGCGATGCTGCTGCGCATGTACACGCGCTGGGCCGAGCAGCACGGCTTCAAGGTCGACTATCTCGAGGAGACCCAGGGCGAAGAGGCCGGCATTAAATCGGCCACCATCGAGATCAAGGGCCGCAACTCCTATGGTTGGCTCAAGACCGAGAATGGCGTGCACAGGCTGGTGCGCATTTCGCCGTTCGACTCCAATGCGCGGCGGCACACCTCGTTTGCTAGCGTGCGGGTCTATCCGGTCGTAGACGACACAATCAAGATCGATATCAACGAGTCAGACGTGCGCGTCGACACCATGCGCTCAGGTGGTGCCGGCGGCCAGCACGTCAACAAGACCGAATCCGCGGTCAGGCTCACGCATATTCCGACCAATATCGCCGTCGTGTCGCAGGGCGATCGCTCGCAGCACCGCAATCGGGCTACGGCCTGGCAGATGCTGCGCGCCAAACTTTACGAACTGGAATTGAGAAAACGTGAGGCGCAGGCCGCCGCCGACCAGGCCGCCAGGACCGATATCGGCTGGGGCCACCAGATCCGCTCCTACGTGTTGCAGCCCTATCAGATGGTCAAGGACCTGCGCACCGGCGTCTCGACCTCGAACACCGCCGGCGTGCTCGACGGCGACATCGATCAGTTCACCGAAGCCGCTCTCGCGCAGAAGGCGTTCGGCACCGCACCGACGCAAGTCGAAGACGTCGAGTAGGAAGAAGATTTGGAATAGGAATTAGCCGCCGAACAGTTTGGCGCCCGCGTCGAGGAATTTTGCCGGATTGACCGCTTCGCCGTTGACGCGTGTTTCGTAGTGGACGTGCGGGCCGGTCGAGCGGCCGGTAGAGCCAAGGCGGCCGATAACTTGACCGATGCGGATGGTCTGACCGACCTTGACGTCGATTGCCGAAAGATGGCCGTAGCGGGTAGCAAGCCCGTTGCCGTGATCGACCTCGACCATATTGCCGTAGCCGCCGCTCCAGCCGGCCAAGGTCACCGTTCCGGCCGCGGTGGCGTGAATTGGTTCGCCCATGTCGCCGCGGAAATCGATGCCCGTATGCATCGCCGGCACGTGCAGGAACGGATCGACGCGCACGCCAAACGGCGACGTCTCGTCGATCTCTCCGCTTACTGGAGCGTGCAGCGGCACGGTGGTGAGCGTGGCATTGAGCTTGTCGGCATAAGCGCGGTCGGCACTCACCTGGCTCAGCGCGCGCTCAAAGCTTTGGTTCGGCGACGGCAGCACGACCGGCACGAATGGTCCGCCGACGGCGCCAGCCGGCGCCGAGTTCGAGCTTGAGCCCAAGATCGGCGAGCAACGTACGGATCTTGCGCGCTTTGCTCTCGTAGCGATTTTGCAACTGCGCCAGTACGACTGATTGTCGATGGTCGACACGATCGAGCGAGGCTTCGATGCGGCCGAGCTTGGCACCGATATCGGCGTCCTTGACGTTGCCGCGACTGCCTGGGGCGCGAGATGGCTCGAGAAAAGTCCCACGGTCCAGCGGCTGCGGCCGCAGCATCGAGTCTCCGATCGGCGACGGTTTCGGGCTTGCGTCGGTTTGACCACTTTTGATCGAGCCCGTGGTCGCCGGATCGACGGCGCCGTTGAGTGCAGCCGCATGCGATTTAAGAGTTGCCTGGCGGCGCATCAAATCGTTGAGTTTTTGCTCGAACTGCTCCTGGTCGAGAAGCTGCCGGCTTGTGGTGCGGTCGATCTGCACGCGCAATTCGGCGATGCGATCTTCGTAGGCGTATTGCTGCCGTGCCTCTCGCGCGATCACGCCTTTGATGACGTCGTCGCTGAAGGCAAAGTAGGTCGCGGTCGTCACCGACCAGCCGGCCAGTATCACGACGGTGCCGACGACAATCCAGAATGCCACCGGGCCGAACCGGACCTGTCGTCCGCGATGCGCGATGGTATAGGCGGCGCCAGCGTTTTTTGCCGGCAGCTTTGAACTCTGCTGGCGCGGCTTAGTGTTATGGGCGTCGTCGCGCGCGTGATGCTGCGCATGAGCCATCCGCTGCGATGAAGACGCCTTCCACTGCGACATTGACGCTCCCACCCGTACCGGCCATCGCAATGACCGGTTGTCCGAGCGCGGAACTTGCGCCGCTTATGGTTAACAATCGGCAAACCGCGGCGAGATTTTAACACCTTCGGTAAATGCTTCCGCAATATTCACAAAGACTTGCACAAAGTCGGCGCCAAGGCTCGGCGGGCGGCTTTGCGTTCAAGACGATTTGGCGGTTCAAAAGGATTTGGCGGCCGTCAGCACGTCCTCGGCGTGACCGTCGACCGAGACTTTCGGCCACACATTGACGATGCGTGCATCTGGGCCGATCAGAAACGTTGTGCGCACGATGCCCATGAACTTCCGGCCGTATAGCGACTTTTGCTGCCATACCCCGTAGGCCTCGAGCATTCGGTGCGTCTCGTCGGACGCCAACGCGATGGCGAGTTTGTATTTGGCCTTGAACTTGTTCTGCGCTGGAATCGGGTCGGCGGAGACTCCGACGATGTGGGAGCCAGCCCGCGCAAACGCGCCTTCAAGCCGGGAAAAATCCATTGCCTCCTTGGTGCAGCCGGTCGTATCGGCCCTCGGGTAGAAGTAGAGGACGAGCTTGCTGCCGGCGAAGTCGGCCAGCGAAACCGTGCCACCGCCGTCACGGGGCAAGCGGAAGGCCGGGGCTTTGGCACCCGGCGCAAGCTGGCCCGGCAGCGGCGGAGCCTTGTTTTGCGACGGTTTTTTCGCGGCGGGCCGCTTCGGGGCCGAGGGTTTAGGGGCCATATGCCTTCCTTTCGACGCTTTCCAAGGCGCATTCTGCACTGCCAGAATACGCGCGTGCGGCGGGGCGGTCGATTCGGTCTGACCGTTGGGGATTGCCGGCACATGTTGCGTTCGCTGCGATACCGTTCTGACAGCACCACGGTCGAGGGGGCGCCCGAGCGGGCATGACGAACCAGGATAGGCAGAGCGCAGCGCTTCTGCGATGGGAGTCCGGCAGCCGCCCGCGCTTGCGCGGTGTCCGGCCTTCGGACCCTCGCGCTCCGCGCGCCAACGCAAATCCGTACGCTGCCGCCTATCGCCGGCTTCTTGCCCGGCACCGGCTGCTGATCCGCCGTATCGGCATCGGCAGCGCCGCCGCCGCCGCTATTGTTTTGCTCGGCGTACTCGCGCTGTTGTGGCGGCTGTCGAGTGGCCCCATTCAATTCGACGTCGCCACGCCCTGGCTTGCCGCGGCGATCAAGGAGAATTTCGGCAGCCAACATCAGGTCGAGGTTGGCGGCACGCAGATCGAGCGCACCGCTAACGGCGGCGCCGCTGTTCGCATCCGCGACATCGTCGTGCGCGATCCGGACGGCACTATCGTGGCGAGCGCACCGAAGGCCGAGGTCCATGTCTCCGGCATGAGCTTGCTGGGCGGCCATATGCGCGCCGAAAGCCTCAATCTGGTCGGTGCCGAGATGGCCGTTCGCATCGAGCAGAACGGCGATGTCACGGTGTTTGCAGGTGCCAACAAGCATCCGCTCGCGACCGCGTTGGCACCGCTCGGCGCTGTCGCGGCGCCCGCGCCGGCACCGGCTGCCGCTGCTTCGGTGACGGGTTTCTCGGCCGCCGTACCTGCGCGGCGGAATCCTGCAT
The DNA here is from genome assembly GCA_963813825.1 of uncultured Alphaproteobacteria bacterium. Taxonomy (GTDB): domain Bacteria; phylum Pseudomonadota; class Alphaproteobacteria; order Rhizobiales; family Xanthobacteraceae; genus BOG-931. Next base: position 125,913 of record CAWFBB010000041.1, on the reverse strand, counting down.
CGCCGGCGGCTGCAACGCCGCAACGCAGCACCAGCGATATCTTTGCCGCGCTTCTCAACTGGATCGACGGCATCGGTGAGGCTGGACTAGACGGCCACGAGTTGCGTGAGCTCGGATTGAAGGACGGCAACCTCACCATTGACGACGAGCGCACCGGCAAGCGCTGGAGCTTTCGGAACATTACGCTCAGCCTCGCGCGGCCCCGCGGTGGCGGCGTCGTCGTCACCGTCGGCTCCGAGAACCCTGACCAGCCATGGGGTCTGACTGCCTCGATCAAGCCGACCCGTAATGGCGCCCACAGCATCGAGCTCGAAGCCCGGCATGTCGCGGCCGGCGACCTTCTTCTGGCGTCGCGCTTTGGCGACGGCAGCATGGAAACCAACTTGCCGCTATCCGCGAGCTTGCACGGCGAAATCGGCGCCGATGGCGTGCCGCAGAGCTTAACTGGCCGGATCGTCGCTGATGCCGGTTTCGTCAGCAGCGGCGACGATGGCCGCATCGATCTCGATCACGCCGAGATCAAGCTCGGCTGGGATGCCGGCGCCCGCGTTCTGTCGGTGCCATTTCAAATCATTTCCGGCCGCAACCACATCACGCTGTTGGGTGAAGTAAGCGCGCCCGATCAGCTCGGCGGTAGTTGGGGGTTCAAAATCGGCGGCGGCTCGATCGTGCTCAATTCGACCGCCAATTCCGGCGATGCGCTTATTCTCGACCGTATCGCCGTATCCGGCCGTTACGATGCCACCAACCGCTCTCTCTCGGTCGATGGCGGCGACATCGGTAACAGCGAACTCCGCGTGGCCATGTCCGGCAAGGCGGAAGCCGCCGGCGGCGACATTCACCTGGCCGCCGGCGTCGCCGGCACGCGCATGCCGGTGGAATCGTTGAAACGCATTTGGCCAGTTTTCGTCGCCCCGAAGGTTCGCGACTGGTTCCTTGAACATCTCAAGAGCGGCACAGTGGAACGGCTGGTCATTGCGGTAAATGCGCCGTTCGAAACGCTCAAGGCAAGCGGTCCGCCGGTGCCTGATGACGGTCTGTCGATCGACGCACAGGCGACCAATTGCGATATCCAGCCGGTAGCTGGCCTGCCCGATTTGCAAGACGCCGATCTCAACGTTCACATCGTCGGGCGCGACGCCGTGATTTCGGTCAATAAGGCGACCGCCGATCTGCAATCGGGCCGCAAGCTCATATTGTCGGCGGGCCAATTCGAAGTGCCCGACACGGCGCCGAAAGCGCCGCCGGCGCGGGTGCACTTCAAGCTCGACGGGCCGGTGCCCGCCGCGGCCGAACTGTTGGCGCTTGATCGGCTTCGCGACGCCTCGGGCGTGCCGTTCGATCCGGCGACGACGCGCGGCACGATGAGCGCGCAGGTTCAACTCGGCATGCCGCTCAAGTCCGATCTGCCGCCGGGCTCGACCCAGTACGCGATCACGGTCGATGCGACCAACTTTTCCGCCGACCATTTGGTCATGGGGCAGAAAGTCGACGCCGCGCTGCTCAAGATCGTCGCTAATAACCAGGGATATGCGCTCAAGGGCGACGTCAAAATCGGCGGCACGCCGGCAAGCCTCGAATACCGCAAAGCACGCGCCGACAATGACGCCGAAGTCAGCATCAGCGGGATGCTCGACGAGAACGCGCGAAGTAATTTGGGCCTCGATTCAAACTCGATCGGCGGCTCGATCCCAATCCGGCTTACCGGGCGCATCGGCACTGGCCCGGATCGCGAAGGCCGGTTTGCCGTCGAGACTGATCTCACCCCGGCTCAGATCGACGGATTCCTCCCCGGCTGGGTCAAACCGCCCGGCAAGCCGGCGCGCGCCACATTTAACCTGACCACCAAGCCACAATCGATCCATATCGACGATCTGCTGATCGAGGGCTCTGGCAGCGGCGTCAAAGGCGTCATCGACCTCGACGGTTCGGGCGAGCTGCAATCGGCCAGTTTCCCGTCTTACGGCTTTGCCGATGGCGACCGCACCAGCCTGAAGGTCGATCGCGCCCAGGACGGCGCGCTGCGCGTCGTCATGCGTGGCGACGTTTACGACGGCCGTGGCTTCATCAAGACCGTGAATACTGGACCCGAAGGCGCGCCGCCTGCCAAGCGTAAGGCGCCAGATATCGACCTTGATATGAAGCTCGGCGCAGTCGTCGGCTTCAACGGCGAGGCGGTACGCAATCTCGATCTGAAATTGTCGCGCCGGGCCGGCGAAATCCGCAGCTTCGGGCTGTCCGCCAAGATCGGGCGCGACGCCGGGCTCACTGGTGACTTGCGCGGCGGCAAAGTCGGCGGCCGACAGCTTGTAGTACTGACCACCGGCGACGGCGGCGCGTTATTCCGTTTTACAGACGTCTATTCGCGCATGACCGGCGGCCAGATGGTGATGGCGATGGAAGCGCCGTCGCCAGAAATCGCGATGCAGCACGGCACCATTACGGTGCGCGATTTTTCCGTTCATGACGAAAATCAATTGCAACAGGCGGTCGCCGTCAACGGCGCTCCGGAGCAGCGCAACGTCATGACGTTCTCCAACATGAAGGTCGACTTTGACAAATCGCCGGGCAAAGTCGTGTTGCGTGACGGCGCCGTACGCGGGCCGCTCCTCGGCGCCACCATCGATGGGCTGGTGGATTACTCGCGCGATGAAATGCACATGCGCGGCACGCTGGTGCCGCTTTACGGACCAAACAATCTGCTCGGGCAGTTGCCGATCGTCGGGCTGTTCCTCGGCGGCGAGAAGGAAGGCCTGATCGGCATCACCTACGAAGTCGTCGGCCGGCCGGGCAACCCGGTTCTGCACATCAATCCGGTTTCGGCACTGGTGCCCGGACTATTGCGCAAGGTTTTCGAATATCCGTCCGCCAACCAGCAATATCCCGCGGCCGACGACGCTAGCGCAGCACCGGCGCGCAATAATAATCACACTGGCTTGAGCAGGACGTGTCGCTTCCTGCCGAGCGAGACTTTTATGACGCCGCATTCTTGCTTCGGCCGCGTGTAGTCATGACGAGTTTCGCTGGTGTATGGTTTGTCGTTGACCTTACGGCCATCTCCGCGATAAGCGCGCCGCGCCTCGCCATTTGAAGTAACAACTCCTGCTCTGAGCGGCATCAATTGCGACGGTTTTGAGGCCGAGATTCAGCCACTGCGGGTATGGGAACGTCGGTAAGGCTGCGCCAATCGTGCCTTCCTCAAATGTTTTACGCGAGGTCCACGCGGCTTCGTCAGCGGCCTGACGGCCGTGGACCAGCGCCGTGGCTTCAGTGGCCAGCACCTTCTTTGCCTCGTTGATCTCGGCGTCCTTGAGTGCGGCGAGGCGCTCTATCTCGTCGAGCGGCAGCACCGTGAACAGCTTCAAAAAGCGCCCGACGTCGGCATCCTCGGTGTTGCGCCAGTATTGCCAATAATCATAAGGGCTCACCTGCGCGGCATTGAGCCATACAGCGCCGGCTGCTGTCTTGCCCATCTTGGCGCCGGACGACGTGGTGAGCAGCGGCGATGTTAGCGCGAAGAACTGCGCCTGATGCAGCGGCGGCCGAGATCGATGCCGTTGACGATATTGCCCCATTGGTCGGAGCCGCCCATCTGCAACACGCAGCCGTAGCGCCGGTACAGTTCGACGAAATCGTAAGCCTGCAAGATCATGTAATTGAATTCGAGAAATGACAATTCCTGCTGGCGGTCGAGCCGCAGCTTCACGGAATCGAAAGCCAGCATCCGGTTGATCGAGAAATGGCGGCCGATGTCGCGCAGAAAATCGATGTAGTTGAGGGTGTTAAGCCAGTCGGCATTGTTGGCCATTACCGCGTCGCTCTTGCCATCGCCGAAGCGCAGGAAGCGCGAGAAGATCTCGCGGATGCTTTTGAGATTGTCGTTGATGATGTCGTCGGTAAGCAGCCTTCGGCTTTCATCCTTGCCGGATGGGTCGCCGACGCGCGTGGTGCCGCCGCCCATCAGGGCGACCGGCCGGTGGCCGGTCTGCTGCAGCCAGTACAGCATCATGATCGGCAGCAAAGAGCCGACATGCAGGGACGGCGCGGTGCAGTCGAAACCAATGTAGGCCGTAACGGTTGATTTGAGCGCGAGCGCATCCAGGGCCTCGGGCTCCGAGACCTGGTTGATGAATCCCCGGCTGGCTAAGACATTAAGGAAATCGGATTTGTAGGCGCTCATAAACGGTCCGAAACTGTCCGACGGGGCAAAGCGGCGGCTCGCGGCCGCGGCGCCGCTGGTGTAACAGGTCCGTCGCGTGATTCAACCGAGAAGCAGGAATGGCAGCGGATAGGTCATCGGTACTGGCGGTTGGGCTGATGAGCGGGACGTCGCAGGACGGCGTCGACGTCAGCTTGATCGATACCGACGGGGAGCTTATCGCGCAGTTCGGCGCTACTGCCTGCCGGCCCTATACCCAGTCCGAGCGCACGCTGCTCCGCAGCGCCACCGCGGCGGCGGCGAACATGACTGATCGCACGGCCCGGCCGGCAATCATCGCCAAGGCCGAGGCGCTGGTGACGGATGCGCACGCTGAGGCGGTGCAGGCGTTCCTCGCCGCCAACGATCTGAACGCCGCCGACGTTGCGGTGATCGGATTCCACGGCCAGACACTGCTGCATCGTCCGGACCGCGCCTTGACGATTCAGATCGGCGACGGTGCCGCACTTGCGGCGACATTGAAGCTTCCGGTGATATACGATTTTCGCGCCGCCGATGTCGCCGCGGGCGGGCAGGGCGCACCGCTGGCGCCGGTGTTCCACCGCGCGCTGGTCCGCCAGCTCGCCGGTGCGGCGCCGGTTGCGGTGCTCAATGTCGGCGGCGTCGCCAATGTCACGTTCGTCGACGGCGACGAGCTGATCGCCTGCGACACCGGACCAGGCAATGCGTTGCTCGACGATTTTTTGCGCCTGCGTACCGGCCGCCCGCTCGACACCGACGGCAAAATGGCGAAGGCTGGCACGGTGCGCGAGGACATGATCGAGCGGCTGATGGCGCACCCGTTCTTCGCCGCTCCGCCGCCGAAGTCTCTCGACCGCAACGATTTCCGTGGCTGGGTCGGCGACGCGCTTGACGGCATCGGCAATGAGGACGGTGCTGCAACATTGACCGCGCTGACCGCCGCGAGCGTCGCCCGCGTTTTGCCGCATCTGCCGCGTCGGCCCGCCGACCTGGATCGTCGCCGGCGGCGGCGCACGCAATCCGACGCTGATGCGCATGCTGCAAGCTCGCCTCGCTCCGGCGCATGTCGAACCGGCGCACGCCGTCGGCTGGTCGGCGGATTCGCTCGAGGCGCAGGCTATCGCCTATATGGCGGTGCGCAGCATGCGCGGCCTGCCGATCACGTTTCCGGGCACCACCGGGGTGTCGCGACCGCTCAGGGGCGGCGTTTTGGCGAAGCCGTGAAAGGAGGTCGGTCGGTCGCTGGACTTTACCTGCCCCTTCCTGCTGTGCTGGTTCTCCCGCTACGATGTACGCCGTGAGCCACGGGGCGGGCTATGCGACGGCGTTCGAAAGCAGGCAGTAAGCCGGTTAAGATCCGGCGCCGCAAGATGCCGGCGCCTAAGCGCCACATCGCGCCCAAGGCCGCGTCCCGGCACAGTCCCGACGCCGCCGGCAACGAGACGGAGGTCGCGCGTCTCACAAGCGAACTCGATAACGTCCTCGGTCAGCAGGCAGCGACCTCCGAGGTGCTGCGCATCATCAGCGCGTCGCCGGGGGATTTGAGGCGTGTATTCGATGTCATCCTGAAAAGCGCGACGCGTCTCTGCAACGCCAAGTTCGGCACGCTTTACCTTTATGACGGCAAATCATTCGCGGCTGTCGCGACGCATAATGCGCCCCCAGCGTACGTCGAATTTCGCATGCGCGGCCCGATCAATCCGGGGCCCGGCACCGCGCTCTACCGGGTGGTGAGGACAAAGCGCCCAGTCCATATCCCTGACATCACGAAGGAGACGGCCTACCGCCGCGGCGATCCGATATTCACGACCGCTGTGAAGCTAGGGGGCTATCGTAGCCTGCTCTCGGTTCCGATCCTTCGGAAAGGTGAACTGATCGGCGCACTGGGAATGCAGCGCCAAGAAGTTCGACCGTTCACCGATAAGCAGATCGGTCTGCTAAAGAATTTTGCAGCCCAGGCCGTCATCGCCATCGAGAACACGCGGCTGCTCAGCGAGCTGCGGCAATCGCTGGAGCAGCAGACGGCCACGGCGCAAGTGCTGAGTGTCATTAGCTCGTCGCCTGCCGAGTTGGACCCTGTATTCCAATCCATGCTCGAGAATGCGACCCGCATCTGCGAGGCTAATTTCGGCACGATCTATCGATATGATGGAAAGCTGTTTCACACCGTTGCATCCCGGGACGAGCCGCCGGAACTCGTCGAATTTCGCCGGCAGCGTGGTGCGTTCGTGCCTGTTGCCGGCCAGCCGCTTGACCGCTTGCTACGGACGCGAGCGGTGGTCCGCAGCGTCGACGACACGACCGAGCCCGTAATGTCACCAGCAGCCCGCCTTGGCGGCGCTCGCTCTCACATTTCCGTGCCGATGTTCAAAGATAATGAACTTGTCGGCGCCATTACACTCTATCGGCGGGAAGTGCGTCCTTTCACCGAAAAGCAGATCGCGCTGGTGCAGAACTTTGCCGCTCAGGCCGTGATCGCCATCGAGAATACGCGGCTGCTCAGCGAATTGCGCGAATCATTGGAGCAGCAGACAGCCACATCCAATGTGCTCGAAGTCATCAGCCGCTCGGCGTTTGATCTCCAAGCTGTATTTGACACGGTCGCGGAAAGCTCGGCCAGCCTCTGTGATGCCGACCGGGCATTTATATTCCGGTTCGACGGCGAGGTCCTGCGACTGGTGGCCTCATACAATGCGTCCGCGGAATTCAAGGAATGGGTGGCGCAACATCCAATCCGGCCGGGCCGGCACAGTGGGTCCGCACGCGCCGCGCTCGAACGGCGGACCATCCATATTCCCGATGTGCGGACTGATCCGGAATATACATATGGAGCTAAGGATGCCGAGGCGATCCGCACGGTGCTCGGCGTGCCAATTCTCAAGGGCGACGCGTTATTGGGCGTCCTGATGATCTATCACTTAGAGGTCAGGCCGTTTTCCAACCAGCAAATCGCCCTAGTCGAAACCTTTGCCGATCAGGCAGCAATTGCCATCGAGAACGTGCGGCTATTCGAGGATGTGCAGAAGCGCACCGAGGAATTGAGCGATGCGCTCGAGCAGCAAACCGCGACATCGGATGTCCTTCGCGTTATCAGCTCATCGCCCGGCGATCTGGAGCCGGTGTTCCAGGCCATGCTGGCGAATGCAGCGGGCGTTTGTGATGCAAGATTCGGAATGCTTTTCCGAGATCGAGGAGGGCCGTATGCGCCCGGTGGCTTCGCTCGGTGTGCCGGAACAACTTATGGAGTTCTTTCGACAACCGCTCCCGCCAAGCGACGATGCTCCGATCATGAGGGTGGCCAGAACGAAGCAGCCTGCCCATGTGACCGATTTTGCGACCGAGCCTGCCTACCTCCGTCGTAACCCGGTGGCCGTAGCGTCCGTCGAAATTTTTGGCGTTCGCACGCTCCTTGTGGTCCCGATGCTCAAGGAGAATGAGATGCTCGGCGCCTTTGCGATTTATCGCCAGGAGGTTCGTCCTTTCACCGAAAAGCAGATCGAACTGGTGCAAAATTTTGCCGCGCAGGCCGTCATCGCCATTGAAAACACGCGGCTGCTCAGCGAGCTGCGGGAGTCCCTGGAGCAACAGACGGCGACCTCGGAGGTGCTGAGCGTCATTGTCCGTTCGCCCGGGCGATTTGGAGCCGGTCTTTGGACGATGCTGGCGAATGCGACGCGTCTCTGCGAAGCCAAATTTGGCGCCCTCTATCGGCCCGAAGACGGAGGACTTCGCCTCATCGCGTCGCATGATGTACCGCCTGCGTTTGCCGAGGCACAAACACGCCGTCCATTTTATCCAGCGCCGGATACCGTGCTGGGCCGGATTTTAAGTACAGGCCGACGGTTCACCTTGACGACCTCGCAGCGACACGAGCCTATGCCGAACGCGATCCGGCAGTCGTCACCGCCATCGAAGTTGGCGGCATTCGAACAGTAGTCGGCGTGCCGATGTTTAAGGACGATGAACTTACTGGAATTGTCGCAATCTACCGCCAGGAGGTTCGCCCGTTCACCGAGAAACAAGTCGATCTTGTTACGAACTTCGCGGCCCAGGCTGTCATCGCCATCGAGAACACGCGGCTGCTCAGCGAACTACGCGAATCGCTGGAGCAACAGACGGCGACGTCGGATGTGTTGAGCGTCATTTCACGCTCGCCGGGCGATTTGCAGCCGGTATTCGACACGATGCTGGACAGCGCCGTAAGGCTTTGTGACGCCAAGTTCGGCAATTTATTCCTTTATGATGGAGAAGCGTTTGAGACCGTCGCGCTGCACCGCGCCTCGCCCGCTTATGCCGAAGCGCGGCGCCGGGGTGTAGCTGTTCGTCACCTGCATCCCGATGTCCCTCTCAACCGCGTCATCCAAACCAGAGCGGTCATTCACATAGCAGACGTCAGGCTGGAGCAATGTTATCTGGACCGCGATCCGACATTTGCTGCCCTTGTCGATAATGCGGGCGCGCGTACCCTTCTGGTCGTGCCATTGCTCAAGGAAAACGAACTTGTTGGTGCTTTCGCGATCTATCGCCTAAATGTTCGCCCATTCGCCGACAAACAGATCGATCTGGTGAAGAGCTTCGCCGCCCAGGCCGTCATAGCCATCGAGAATACACGCCTACTGAATGAACTGCGCCAGCGCACGACAGACCTGAGCGCAGTCACTGGATAATTTGCGGACCGCGCAAGACCGCCTGGTCCAAACCGAAAAGCTTGCTTCTCTTGGCCAGCTCACCGCCGGCATCGCCCACGAAATCAAGAATCCGCTCAATTTCGTCAACAATTTCTCCAGCGTCTCCGTCGAATTGCTCGACGAACTGCAGGAGGCAGTTGCCGGGCTGAAAGCCGACGATAAGACGAGCGCGGAAATCGCTGACCTGGCCGACACTTTGCGCGGCAATCTCGAAAAGATCGTGCAGCACGGCAAGCGAGCCGACTCGATCGTCAAGAACATGCTCTTACATTCGCGTGAAGGCTCGGGCGAGCATCGGTCCGTCGACATCAATGCCGTCGTCGAGGAAAGCCTCAATCTCGCCTATCACGGTGCGCGGGCGGAGAAGGAAGGGTTCAACATCACGTTGCGGCGGTCGTTCGATCCCGCCGCCGGTGAAGTCGATCTTTATCCGCAGGAGATCACGCGGGTTCTGCTCAATTTGATTTCAAACGGATTCTATGCGGCGACGAAACGCAAAGGTCAGGCGAATAACGATAGCTACGAGCCCACACTCACGGCTGCGACAAAAAACCTCGGCGATCGCGTCGAAATCCGAATTCGCGATAATGGCACCGGTATTCCCGCCGAGGTAAAGGACAAGATGTTCAATCCGTTCTTCACCACGAAGCCAGCCGGCGAAGGTACCGGGCTAGGGCTTTCGATCAGCCATGACATCGTCGTGAAACAACATGCTGGCTCAATCGCGGTCGATACCGAGCCCGGTCAATTTACAGAGTTCAGGATAGTGCTGCCGCGCAATGCAGCCGCTGTTGCAAAGTCTGGGGGAAATGCGTGAGCCTTCTCATTCTCGTGGTCGACGATGAGCCCGACGTCGAAATATTGTTTCGCCAGCAATTCCGGCGCGACCTGCGCGCCGGGCGGTTCGCCATGGAGTTTGTCCAGTCGGCGTCTGCGGCGCTGCAATGCATCAGCGATGCCAATAAGGCTACGCTCATTCTGATCCTCTCGGACATCAATATGCCGGGTATGAGCGGCCTTGAGCTGTTGCCGAAAGCAAAGGCCGCACGGCCCGACGTTCCGATCATCATGATCACCGCCTACGGTGATGCGGAGACCAACCGCAAGGCGCTGGAAGGCGGCGCCGAGGCGCTGCTCACTAAGCCAATCGACTTCGCGCAACTGCGAAGTGAAATCGACACGCGGGTTGAACGCGTCGCGTGACCGTTTACGCGAGCACGCGCTGAGCCGGCATCAGCTTTTCCGGATCACGTTCTATTTCGCCGCTTCCTTCAGCGGATCCTTCACCGCATTGAAAGTCGAGAATTCGACGGCCCATGGTTCGCCGTCTTTCTTCTCGACCTTGCGGATATAGACGTTCTGGATGATGTCGCGGGTATTCGGGTCGATCGAAATCGGTCCGCGCGGGCTTTCCCAGGCCATGCCTTTCATCGCCGCGATCACGGTATCGGCATCCGTATTGCCTTTGGTCTTTTCCAGTGCCGCGTAGATCAGGTGCATGCCGTCGTAGCCGCCGACCGAGATGAAGTTGGCGCGATGACCGGTCGCCTTCTGATAGGCCGCGGTATATTCCTTATTGAGCGCGGAAGGATGCGCCGCCGAATAGATGCCGGCGGTGACGACGCCAAGCAGCGTATCGCCGGTGTTAGGCAGATCGTCGTCGTCAGTGATGTCGCCCGGGCCAACGAGCTTGATGCCGGACTTGTCGAGGCCGCGTTCGGCAAATTGACGCGCAAAGGTGCCCGCCTGACCGGCCGGCACAAATACGAATAGCGTGTCCGGATGCAGATCGGCGGCGCGTTGCAGGAACGGTGCGAAGTCGGGATTGGCGAGCGGCACCTTCAGGGTATCGAGAACCTGACCACCGCCTTTGGTGAAGCTCGCCTCGAATACCTTGCCGGCTTCGGCGCCGGGGGCCCAGTCGGAAAGGACCGATACCGCTTTTTTGCTGCCGTTCTTGATCGCCCAGTCGGCGATGATGCCGGACTGCTGACCGAGCGTGAAACTCGTGCGCACGTAATAAGGCGAGCGCTCGGTCACGACCGAGGTGCCCGACACCATCACTACGGTCGGGACCTTGCCTTCGGCAGAGATCGGCGCCATCGACATCGCGCTCGGTGTCAGGCAGGCACCGAGGAAGGCGACGTGATCGTTGACGACCATCTCCTGCGCGATGCGCTTAGCATTATCCGGCACGCTGGCGTCGTCGCGAATGATCAGTTCGATCTTCTTGCCGGCGACCATGTTGCCATGCTGCGCCATGTAGAGATTGGCGCCCGCGGAGATTTCACGGCCGACCGCGCCCGAAGTTCCAGTCATCGGTGCGACGATACCGACCTTGATGGTGTCTTGCGCGGCGGCAATGCCGGCGGTGAGCGCGGTGACCGCGACCGCGAGACAGCCGGCGGCCAAATACGTACAACTCATTGAGCGTTCCTCTTTTGTTGATGCGATGTTTGTCGTCAGTTCGATGCTTGGTGAAGCGGATCCTTGACGGCAGGAAAAGTGTCGAACTCGATCGACCACGGCTGGCCGTCTCTCATCTCGACCTTGCGGATATAGACATTCTGCACGATGTCGCGCGTCGCCGGATCGATCGAGATCGGGCCGCGAGGGCTTTCCCAGCTCATGTCCTTCATGGCGCCGAGCAGGGTCTCGGGATCGGTCTTGCCGCCGGTCTTTGCCAGCGCCGCGTAGATCAGGTGCATGCCGTCATAGCCGCCGACCGAGATGAAATTGGCGCGCTTGCCGCCGGTGGCTTTGGCATAATCAGCGACATATTGCTTGTTCATGGCCGAGGGATGAGCGGCTGAATAGAAGCCCGCCGTGACGATGCCGAGAAGCGAGTCGCCGCTCGCCGGCAAATCGTTGTCGTCCACGATGTCGCCAGGGCCGATGACCTTGATGCCGGATTTGTCGAGGCCGCGCTCGGCAAATTGGCGCGCAAATGTTCCCGCTTGGCCGGCCGGAACGAACACGAAAAGCGTGTCAGGCTGCAGATCGCGCGCGTGCTGCAGAAACGGCGCAAAGTCGGCATTCTGCAGCGGCACCTTGATCGTTTCGAGTAGCTGTCCGCCGCCCTGCGTGAAATGCTGCTCGAAGGCTTTGCCGGCCTCGGCGCCAGGCGCCCAGTCGGTCAGCACCGAGACCGCTTTCTTGCTGCCGGTCTTGATCGCCCAATCGGCGATAATTCCGGCTTGCTGACCGAGCGTGAAGCTCGTGCGCACATAATAGGGCGAACGCTCGGTGACCACCGAGGTACCGGAGATCATGACCACCGTCGGGGTTTTGCTATCGGTGGCGATTGGCGCCATCGACATCGCCGTCGGCGTGGTGCCGGCGCCGAGTATGGCGACATGATCGTTCACGACCATTTCCTGGGCGATGCGCTTGCCGTTATCGGGCACGCTGGCATCGTCACGGATGATGACCTCGATCTTCTTGCCGGCAACGCTGTCACCGTGCTGCGCCATGTAGAGTTTGGCGCCCGCGGCAGTTTCCTGGCCAGCCGGTCCGAGCACGCCGGTCATCGGCAGGACGAGGCCGATCTTCACCGTATCCTGGGCCGCGGCGCGGCCGGCGCAGAGTGCCAAGGCCGCGACGGCGAACCCAGTCGCAATAAAGCGATGCTGAACCATGGCGTTTCCCCTGAATTATTGCCGGCATTGAACGACCGGGGGCGGCTTATTGCAAGCCGCTCAGGCAGCGGTGGTGCGCCGGGTGCTGCCAAGGCGCTTGTCGAGATATTGACCGATCGAGGTCATCAGCGGCTCGACTTTGCCGTCGAAAAAATGATTGGCGCCGGGCACAACCTTTTGCTCGATGATGATGCCTTTTTGCGTCTTCAGCTTCTCGACCAGATTGGTCACGTCGCGCGGCGGCACCACCGCATCCTTGTCGCCGTGGATGATCAAACCCGAGGACGGGCAGGGCGCCAGGAACGAAAAGTCGTAGAGGTTTGCCGGCGGCGCGATCGAGATAAATCCTTCGATTTCCGGCCGGCGCATAAGGAGCTGCATGCCGATCCAGGCGCCGAACGAGAAGCCCGCGATCCAGCAGCTGCGCGCCTCCGGATTGACCGATTGCGCCCAGTCGAGCGCCGCGGCGGAGTCCGACAATTCGCCGATGCCGTGATCGAAGCCGCCCTGGCTGCGCCCGACGCCGCGGAAGTTGAAGCGCAGTGCCGAGAACCCGCGGTGCACAAACGCGTAGTAGATCTGATAGACGATCTGATGGTTCATCGTGCCGCCGAACTGCGGATGCGGGTGCAGTACGATGCCGATAGGCGCGTTCTTTTGCCGCGCCGGGTGATAGCGGCCTTCGATGCGGCCGCCGGGCCCCGTGAAAATGACCTCGGGCATGTCTCTGACCTCGATTATGCGGCGGCGTTGACGACGGAATTGGGTGCGCTTGACGTTATCGTCTGGCGCACGTAACTGATTACAACCATTTCAGATTTTCGGACCTGACGTCGTGCATGCAGCCAGCGAAAGCATTGGCCGCGACTTCTAGCACAGGCGAGGGGTCAAAAAGCAAGCATCACGAAAGGCGGATTGCCCGAAATATGCCGGATCGCAGCTATTTCGACTGGAACGCGACCACGCCGCTTCGCCCGCAAGCCGCCGCGGCCATGCAGGCGGCGCTCGCGCTCGGCGGCAATCCATCCTCGGTGCATGCCGAAGGCCGCGCCGCGCGTAGTGTCGTGGAACACGCGCGCGAACAGGTGGCGGCGTTGATCGGCGCACGGCCGTCGGACGTGTTTTTCACCTCGAGTGGAACCGAGGCCAATATGCTGGCGCTGACACCAGCGATCGAGACACCTTCAGAAAAGCGTCCGCGTGAAAAACTCCTGATATCGGCGATCGAACATTCGTCGGTGCGCAGCGGCGGCCGGTTCCCGCACGACGCTATATTCGAGCTGCCGGCCGATTTTGGCGGGCGCGTCGATCTGACTGCGCTCAAAACGGCTATAGGCGGCGTGCCGCGGCCGCTGGTCTCGATCATGCTGGCAAATAATGAAACCGGGGTGGTGCAGCCGGTCGCCGAAGCGGCGGCCATCGTGCGCGCGGCCGGCGGGCTCCTTCATGTCGATGCGGTGCAAGCCGTTGGCCGCATTGCGGTCGATGCCGGGGCGCTCGGCGCTGATCTGCTCACGTTATCAGCACATAAGATCGGCGGCGCGAAGGGCGTGGGTGCTCTCATACGCCGCAACGACGACATTCATATTGCCGATCCGCTTATTCGCGGCGGCGGGCAGGAGCGCGGCATGCGGGCAGGCACCGAGAATGTCGCGGGTATCGCTGCGTTCGGTGCCGCGGCTGCGGCGGCGCAAGGCGGCTTGGCCGCCGAGGCGGCGCGGATGCTCACTTTGCGCAAGGCTCTGGAAGCCGGCCTCAGGGCCATCGCTCCGCAAGCCGTGATTTTCGGCGCGGGGGCCGAGCGGCTGCCCAATACGACGCTTTTTGCCATTGAAGGGTTAAAGGCCGAGACCGCCGTAATCTCTTTCGACCTGGAGGGGGTCGCCGTATCGTCGGGGGCGGCGTGCTCCTCCGGTAAGGTGCAACCGTCCCATGTCCTTGCAGCCATGAGAGTTTCGCCCGCGCTCCTGCGTGGCGCGGTGCGCGTCAGTCTGGGCTGGAGCACCACCGAAAGCGACATTGAAAGGTTCCTCGCCGCTTGGAGAAAGCTCGCAACTGCATTATCTAAGGCTCACGGCGGCATCGCAGCGTAAATAGCTGCACGGCCGAGAGATTTAACAGCTCTTTGAACGGTTCAAGCCGCTTAAAGGGCAGTGGGTGACCCGAACCAGGACACCAACCATAACCGACTTAATCCAACCCGCGGTCCTTGAAACCGTGAGCGGAGGGACGAATGCCGGCCGTACAAGAGACCGTCGATCAGGTCCGGCGCATCGACGTTGATCAGTACAAGTATGGGTTCGAGACACTGATCGAATCGGACAAGGCCCCGAAGGGCCTGTCCGAGGATACGATCCGATTCATCTCGGCGAAGAAGAGCGAGCCGGAATGGATGCTGGCGTGGCGGCTCGACGCCTACAAGCGCTGGCTGACCATGCGTGAGCCGAAATGGGCCAAGGTCGAATACGGCCCGATCGACTACCAGGACCTCTATTACTATTCCGCCCCAAAAAAGAAAGACGGGCCAAAGTCGCTTGACGACATCGATCCCGAGATTTTGCGCACCTACGAAAAACTCGGGATTCCGCTGCGCGAACGCGAAGCGCTCCTGGGCATCCAGCGGCCGGAAAGCGACGATGGTGCGGAGGGCGGCAGCGAGAGGCGAGTCGCGGTCGATGCGGTGTTCGACTCGGTTTCCGTCGCCACAACGTTCAAGGCGGAATTGGCGAAGGCCGGCGTACTATTCATGCCGATCTCTGAGGCCGTTCATGAGCATCCCGAGCTGGTGAAAAAGTATCTCGGCTCCGTGGTGCCGGTCAGCGACAATTTCTTCGCCACGCTCAATTCGGCGGTATTTTCCGACGGCTCGTTTGTCTACGTGCCACCCGGCGTGCGCTGCCCGATGGAGCTGTCGACCTATTTCCGCATCAACGAGAAGAATACCGGCCAGTTCGAGCGCACGTTGATCATCGCCGACAAGGGCTCCTATGTGAGCTACCTCGAAGGCTGCACGGCGCCGATGCGCGACGAAAACCAGCTTCACGCCGCGGTGGTCGAACTGGTGGCGCTGGACGATGCCGAGATCAAATATTCGACGATCCAGAATTGGTATCCGGGCGACGCCGCCGGGCGCGGCGGCATCTACAACTTCGTCACCAAGCGTGGCGATTGCCGCGGCAAGAACGCCAAGATCTCCTGGACCCAGGTGGAAACCGGCTCCGCCATCACCTGGAAATATCCGAGCTGCATCCTGCGGGGCGACAATTCACGCGGCGAGTTCTACTCGATCGCCATTTCCAACGGCTACCAGCAGGTCGATTCCGGAACCAAGATGTTGCATCTCGGCAAAAACACGACGAGCCGCATCATCTCCAAAGGCATCGCGGCGGGTCGCTCGAACAACACCTACCGCGGTCTCGTCACCGCGCACCGGCGCGCCACCGGCGCGCGTAACTTCACCAATTGCGACTCGCTCCTGATCGGCGACCGCTGTGGCGCCCATACCGTGCCCTATATCGAGGCGAAAAACTCCTCGACCGTGTTCGAGCACGAAGCAACCACTTCGAAAATTTCGGATGAGATGCTGTTCTACTGCCGTCAGCGTGGGCTCTCCGCCGAGGAGGCGACCGCACTCGTCGTCAACGGCTTCGTCAAGGACGTCTTGCAGCAGCTTCCGATGGAATTCGCTGTCGAGGCGCAGAAGCTGATCTCGGTGTCGCTCGAAGGCAGCGTCGGGTGACCCGCAGGCGCGACCATGGCGACATATTGGTTCAGGCCAAAGCAGTACGGGTACGGCGTCACACCGGTGACGTGGCAGGGCTGGAGCATGACGATCGCCATCGCGATCGTCATAGGTGTGTCATCCGCGCTCGTCCCGATTTTTGGCGCTTCGAGGCCGTGGGTATTCGTGGCGATCCCGATCAACCTGTTGCTGATCGCGGCGCTTTTGGTTGTCAGCCGGCGTAAGACCGACGGCGAATGG
The DNA here is from genome assembly GCA_963813825.1 of uncultured Alphaproteobacteria bacterium. Classification (GTDB taxonomy): domain Bacteria; phylum Pseudomonadota; class Alphaproteobacteria; order Rhizobiales; family Xanthobacteraceae; genus BOG-931. The sequence goes on along the minus strand of CAWFBB010000041.1, from coordinate 109,425 downwards.
CGTTGGCGTTGGGGCAAGTGAGATGGCGCATTGGCTCGAAGTGCCGGAACTGGAAGTGATGATTGAATCGGCGACGGAGCGAGAGGCGAGCCTCAACGCGCTGCACGAATGCGTCGAGGCAATCATCGCGGCGCTGGAGCGCCAGGTTGAGTACAAGGGCCGCCCGCCGATTGTGACCTATTGCAACCATCGTGGCGCGTACTTCAACGTCAGCGTCAATCAAGGCAGGTATCGCGTGATCTACGAACATCAGGTGGCGCAGCTCGAGTTTGGACTAGCCCGCACCGATGAACTGGCGTGGCGCATCTGCGGCTATCGCTGCACCCCCGCCGAAATGCGCGCGGCGCGGGAACGCGCCCGGCTCGACGGTTTCGCCGGCGACATTCTGCCGAACAAATATTTCAAGCCGCCCCATACCGCCGCCGATGACGATGAATGAGGCGCAGCGCTGCGCCGGCAATAGATAAGAGAAAAAAGACAACGATGCCGCTTTTGCAAATCAACGACCTGCACGTCGAAATCGACGGCAAGCCCATCCTCAAGGGCCTCGACCTCGTGGTGAATGCCGGAGAGGTGCATGCCATCATGGGACCGAACGGCTCCGGCAAATCGACGCTCGCCTATGTGCTCGCCGGCAAGGCGGACTACACGCCGACCTCTGGCGAAGTGCTTTTCGATGGCAAAAACATCTTCGACATGACACCGGACGAGCGCGCCGCAGACGGCTTGTTCCTCGCCTTCCAGTATCCGCTGGAGATTCCCGGCGTCGCCACCATGACGTTCCTGCGCACCGCGCTCAACGCGCAGCGCAAGCATCGCGGTGAAGTGGAGCTGTCGACGCCCGAGTTTCTCAAAAGGGTGCGTGGGCTTGCCGCCAATCTCGGCATCGAGCCGGAGATGCTGCGCCGGGCGGTGAATGTGGGATTTTCGGGCGGCGAGAAAAAGCGCAACGAGATTTTGCAGATGGCGTTGCTCGAGCCGCGGCTTGCCGTACTCGACGAGACCGATTCCGGCCTGGACATCGACGCGCTCAAGGTCGTTTCCGAGGGCGTCAATCGCCTGAAGTCGCCGAAAAACGCTTTCGTCGTTATCACCCATTACCAGCGGCTCCTCGACTACATCGTGCCGGACGTCGTGCATGTGCTGTCGAAAGGCCGCATCGTCAAAACCGGCGGCAAGGATCTGGCGCTAGAACTCGAAGCGCGCGGCTATGCCGAATACCAGGAGGAGATTCCGGCGTGAACGCTGAAGTCGCCATCATCAAGACTGCAGCGGAGACGGCGCTAGCGCGGGAATTCGCGCAGGCGCGCCCGCGGCTTCCGGGCGGCAAGGCGATCGCGGCGCAGCGTGCGGCGGCTTTTGATGTTTTCGCGCGCGAGGGACTGCCGCATCGCAGGATCGAGGAGTGGAAATATACCGATCTGCGCGCGCTGATGCGCGAGGCCAAGCCGCTCGCGGCGCCGCCTGACGCCAAGGCTAAGGCTCTCGCCAAGTCTGCCGGCGCGCTTATTGGCGATGTCGAGACGCGCCGCCTGGTTTTTGTCGATGGCGCGTTTATCGCCGAGCTGTCCGACACCGCCGCATTGGAGCCGGGGCTTTCGGTGAGTTCGCTGGCCGACGCGCTCGCCGGTGGCGATCCCTTGCTGACCGCTCACCTCGGCAAGCTCGCGCCGGCAAGCGACGTCGCGGTCGCGCTCAATACGGCACTGATGGGCGACGGCGCAGTGATCCGCATCGCCGCGGGCTCGACCATTGCGCGGCCGATCCATCTGCTCTTTGTCGCATCGGCAAAGCCGGCGGCGACATTCACCCGCTCGCTGGTGGTGGTCGAAAAGGGCGCCCGCGCCATGCTGATCGAGAGCCACGAGGGGCCTTCCGGAAGTGACTATCAGGTCAATGCCGCGGTCGAGATTTTCGTTGGCGACGAGGCGCATGTCGACCACGTCAAGCTCATCGGCGAAGGTGCCGATGCGCTCCACGTCTCGACACTGGCCGTGGCGATCGGTTCCCGCGCCCGATTCAACACCTTCACATTCACTGCCGGCGGCGCCGTGGTGCGCAACCAGCTTTTCCTGAACTTCGACGGCGAAGACACGGTGGCCGGCATCCGCGGCGCCACATTGATCAAGGGCAAGCAGCACGCCGACACCACACTTGTCGCCAATCACATCGCCCGCGGCTGCCAGAGCCGCGAAATGTTCAAGACGGTGCTCGACGGCGAGGCCCACGGCGTATTCCAGGGCCGCATTATCGTGCGCCAGGGCGCGCAGAAGACCGACGCCAAGATGATGACGCGGGCGCTGCTGTTGTCCGAGCGCGCCGAGGCCGATAACAAGCCCGAGCTCGAAATCTTTGCCGATGACGTACAATGCGGCCATGGCGCGACGGCTGGCGCGCTCGATGACGATCTGAAATTTTATCTCATGGCGCGCGGTATTCCGGCGGCCGAAGCCGAGGCGTTGCTCATTCGCGCTTTTCTCGGCGAGGCAATCGAGGGCATCGAACATGCCGGCTTGCGCGAGGCGTTGATGGACAGCGTTGTCGCCTGGCTGAAGGCGCGAGGCTGATATGCCAGAACCGGCAAGCAACGGCACCTACGACGTCAACCGCATCCGCGCAGACTTTCCGATCCTCGCGACCAAGGTTTACGACAAGCCGCTCGTTTATCTCGACAACGCAGCATCGGCGCAAAAGCCGAACTCGGTGCTCGACCGGATGCACCAGGCCTATACGACGCAATATGCCAACGTGCATCGCGGTCTGCATTACCTCGCCAACGAGGCGACCGAAGCCTATGAGGGCGCGCGCGAGAAGGTCGCGGGCTTCCTCAATGCCAGGCGCAAGGAAGAAATTATCTTCACCCGCAACGCCACCGAGGCGATCAATCTCGTCGCCTATACTTTCGGCCGCGAGCGCATAAAACCGGGCGATGAGATCGTGCTCTCGATCATGGAGCACCATTCCAACATTGTGCCGTGGCACTTCCTGCGCGAGCGCCAGGGCGCTGTGATTAAATGGGCGCCGGTCGATGACGATGGTCATTTCCTGGTCGACGAATTCGAGAAGCTGCTGACGCCGCGCACGAAAATGGTCGCTATCACCCATATGTCGAACATGCTCGGCACATTGGTGCCGGTGAAGGAGGTGACGCGGCGCGCGCACGCCCGTGGTATTCCGGTGCTGATCGACGGCGCGCAGGGTGCCGTGCATCTCGACGTCGACGTCCAGGACATCGATTGCGATTTCTATGCCTTCACCGGACACAAGCTCTACGGCCCGACCGGTATCGGCGCGCTTTACGGCAAGTACGAGCACCTCAACGCGATGCCGCCGTTCAACGGCGGCGGCGAGATGATCCGCGAAGTGTTCGAGGATCGCGTCACTTACGGCGAACCGCCGCACAAATTCGAGGCCGGAACGCCGTCGATCGTGCAAGCCATTGGGCTCGGCGCCGCGATCGATTATGTCGCGTCGGTCGGCAAGGCGCGCATTCGCGAGCACGAGGTGGGCCTGATGACTTACGCCCATGAGCGGTTGCGCGAGATCAATTCGCTACGGATCATCGGCACCACCAAGGACAAGGGTCCGATCGTATCGTTCGAGATCAAGGGCGCGCATCCGCATGATGTCGCGACCATCATCGACCGCTCCGGTGTCGCGGTACGCGCCGGCACCCATTGCGTAATGCCGCTCTTGGCGCGGTTTGGCTTGTCCGCCACCTGCCGCGCCTCTTTTGCCATGTATAATACGCGCGAGGAGATCGAATGCCTCGCGCAGGCACTGGTGAAGGCGCAAGGATTTTTCGCATGACCGACGACATCAAAGACGACATCAAACAGGAACCGGCAGGCGCCGCGCGCACGGACACTGGAGAACGGCCATCCAACATTCCATTCGACGAAATGACGCGTCTGACCAACCAGATCGTTGACGCGATCAAGACTGTCTACGACCCGGAAATTCCGGCTGACATCTACGAGCTCGGCCTGATCTATAAGGTCGATATCGACGACGATCGCATGGTCCATATCGACATGACGCTGACCACGCCGAATTGCCCGTCGGCTGCCGAGTTGCCGGCGCAGGTCGAGAATGCAGTGGCTGGCGTTGCCGGCGTGCGCGAGGCCAAGGTCAACATCGTCTGGGATCCGCCGTGGGATCCGAGCCGCATGTCGGACGAAGCCCGCACGACGCTCAATATGTGGTGAGTTGCGTGCTCGAGTGTGCGGTATTACATGACGTGAACCGAGGTCATTAGCAATTTCGAGTTATTATAAGTTGCAACGACCGCAAGGAGAGTAAAGCGATGGCCACTGCGCGGCCGAGACCCCAGGTGATGCGGCTCACCGATGCCGCTGCCGAACGCATCAAGGCAGTGATGGCGAATGCCGAGCGCCCGATCGCGGCGGTTCGCGTCGGCGTCAAAAACGGCGGCTGCGCCGGCATGAGCTATTTCATGGAATATGCCGAGACGGCCAATCCGCTCGATGAGGTGATCGAGGACAAGGGTGTGCGCATCCTGGTCGATCCGAAGGCGGTGCTGTTCCTGCTCGGCACCGAGATGGACTACAAGGTTGCGAAGCTTTCCGCCCAGTTCACTTTCAACAATCCGAACCAGACTGCGGCCTGCGGCTGCGGCGAGTTGGTGCAGATCGAACCGGCCGCTGGCCATGGCTGAAGCGCGGCGGATTGAATCAGACATTCTGATCAAGCGCTACGCTAAGCGGCGGCTCTATAACACCGTCGATCTAGTTTATGTCTCAATGGATGATTTGACCAAGATGGTTCTGGCGCAGCAACGATTCATTATTCGCGACGCCGAGACCGGCGACGACATCACGCGCGAAATCCTGGGTCGGCTGCACTAACTCGCTTTCCGCACGCTCTCAAGCAGTGAAGCTTTTAACAAATAAGTGCGATGTGCCGCGGGATCGGCCGCCATAGCGCGTAGCGCAGCGTTGTTGCGTTCGCGCACCGCCGGGTCCTTTTCCTCGAGGCGCTTCTTATTGGCGATTGTCTGCTGCTGCACATATTCGATGTTGAGTGGCCGGCGTCGGCGATCGTAGCTGTCGAGCGCGGCGTCCGGCGTTTCGCCGCGGATGACCGTGCCGAGCAAGCCAGCAAGCTCGACGGCGTCATGGATACCGAAGTTCAGCCCGAGACCGCCCAGCGGATTATTGACGTGGGCGCAATCGCCGGCCAGGAAAACGCGGCCTTTGCGGAAGGCGTCGGCGACCCGCTGATGCACGTTATAGATATTGCGGTGAACCACCGGATAATCGCCGGCCTTCGGGAAAAAATTCTGCAATCGCTGTTGCACCGTCCTTTCATCGAGAGCCTGCGCCTCGGTTTCGCCAGGACGCGTCGGAAACACGACGCGCCACAATCCGTTGCCGTCGTCGCCGCTGACCTTGAACATGGCGCTCCATTCGTCGGAATCGGCAAAATAATTGCGCGAGCATTCCGCGTAAGTCTTGTCGAATGCGTAGGGCGTACTGAGAACGAGGAAACGCTCCGGATGGGTGTAACCCTCAAATTCGATGCCGAGCGTCTTACGCACCGTCGAGCGGGCGCCATCGCAGCCAATGAGAAAGGAGCCAACGATCTGCCTCGTGCCGGACGCGGTCTCGACTGATACCTCGACCCGGTCGGGAAACTGCTCGAAACCCGCGACCCGGGCACTGAAATGCACGGCCGCGTGCGGGAACCGCTGCAATCTGTCGATGGCCATCTTGGCGAGCTTGTGCTGCTCACATTGCACGACATAGGGAAATCTTGTGTCGCCTTTGAGCACGCCGAAATCGAACTCGACGATCAATTGGCGCGGCTCGCGGTCCCAGATGCGGAATTTCGGCTCGATCAGGCCGCGCCGGATCACCTCATCGACGAGGCTAAGGCGTTCGAGGATTTCGAGCGTGGCGGCGTGCGTTGTGGCAGCGCGCGGGCTGTCGTTGATCTGTGCTTCGGCTTCGAAAACCTCCACCGCGATGTCCTGGCGCGCCAAAGCGAGCGCAGCGACGACCCCGACAGGTCCGGCTCCGGCGATGACAACGGGGCGTTCGGAGGACATTCGCCGGGCGTTCTACGCCAGGCGCATGGCAGCGGCAACACGAGGAACGCGGCTTACGCCACGCGTGTGGTGGGCGCCAGGACCTGCACGCCGGCCTCGGGGTCGGTCTCGCACATGACGCGGTTGCGGCCATTGCGCTTGGCGGCGTAGAGACATTTGTCGGCCCGCTCAATCAGGCTCTGCGCCGTGTCGTTGGGGTGCAGGACCGCCGATCCGATGGAGAGCGTCACCCGGCCGAGTTTCTCGCCGGTCGAGCGCTTGACCAGTTCTTTGCTCATCACCGCGCGGCGGATGTGTTCGGCCACGGTGATCGCCGATTGCAGCGCGGTGTTCGGCAGCGCGACAACGAATTCCTCGCCGCCGTAGCGCGCGGCGATGTCCTGTCCCTTGACGTTCTGTTTGACGGCAATGGCGACCAGGCGAAGCACCTGATCCCCGGTCAGATGTCCGTAGCTGTCGTTGAATTTCTTGAAATGGTCGATGTCGCACATCAGGAGTGACAGCGGCTCGTTCTTCTCCTTAGCGTCGGCCATGGCTTTGGCGAGCGATTGGTCGAAAAATTTGCGGTTCGACAGCGTGGTAAGCGGATCGGTCAGACTCTCGGTCCGCACCGCTTGCAGGTTTTGCTGGAGCTGTTCGATCTCTTCCCGCGACGCCGACAAACGCGCCTCGAGCTTCTTATTGTTCTGCTCCATATCGTTGGTGCCTTGCACCAGGCGATCGATGATGGAGCGCAACGCGTCGCTGTCGGTGACCACCGACAGCTTTTCTGTCGCTTCCGCCAGACTTTCCGAATAGCTCGTCGCCGAGCCCGCAGCTGCGCCGACCATGTCGAGGACCTGCTTGACTTCGTCGATGACGCGTCCATTGACGGCGTCGAGACGGTCGTTCACGCGGCTAGTCGCGATATAGGACGAATGAATATGTTCGAGGTCGGATTCCGAGAGCGAGCCTTTTTCCTCGAGTGCCTGGTTGACGACTTGATTGAGCGCCGGATTGTAACCGGTCGCGTAGTGGTACCAGATTTCGTAGTTGCGCGGAGAAGCGAGCTGGGCCAAGGCGCGGATTTGACCGAGCGCGATTTCGGCGAACGCAATCGTCCTTTCGTGCTCGTCGCGGGGCACGTCCATGTATTCGCTCCAATCGCCCTGGAAAGTCACAATGACTCTTGACGGCTAATGCCGTCGCAATTTGCCGGAAATCTAGGAGATAGCAGTGAAGGACCAGTAAACGGATATTTTGTAGGGAAAATCCTGACACGTCCGCACGGTCGCGCCGCAGTGAAGTTCGCGCTACTCAAGCCTTCAGAGTCACCGGCCGAAGCAGGAAGGCCGGTAAATGCGAAGCGTCGTTGCCGTCGTTGTGCAGCGGCGCGGGCGCTGACTGCGGCGCACGCCGCGGCCGCGTATCCTCGGTGCGCGCGGCTGCCGACGGCCGCTGCGGCCGACGACGCTGATCCTGGCGCTTATGGTCTTGGTGACCGTGATCTTGGCGGCTGTGACTTTGGCGCCCGTGATTCGATTCGCGCTTTTGTTGTTCGGGTTGTCCAGTGGGTCGCGTCGCAGGCTCGCCGGGTATTTGCTCCATGAAGGGAATGGATTGCCCGATAAGTTTCTCTATCGCAGCGACTGCCTTGGCGTCGTTCGAACCGGCGACGATGCTGATGGCGACGCCGCTGCGACCGGCGCGGCCGGTGCGGCCAATGCGATGGACGTAGTCGTCGGCATGTATAGGTACGTCAAAATTGTAGATGTGGCTGACGTCCGGAATGTCGAGGCCGCGCGCGGCGACGTCAGACGCGACCAAGAGCGTGATTTCGCCCCGGCGGAACTGCTCTAGCGCCGCGGTGCGCGCCGGCTGGCCCATGTCGCCGTGCAGCGCCTGCACCGAAAAGCCATGACGCAACAGCGAGCGGTGCAACGTCGCGACGTCGCGCTTGCGGTTGCAGAAGATGATCGCGTTCTTGAGCCCCTCGGCGGAGCGAATCAGCCGACGGAGCAGATCGCGCTTTTCGAAATCGTCGCGGCCGGATCTGGCGAGGAACTGGGTCGTGGCGGCAACGGTGGTGGCCGGCTTTGAAACTTCCACGCGCACCGGATTGTGCAAAAACTGCTCGGTGATGCGCCGAATCTCCGCCGGCATGGTCGCAGTAAAGAACAGCGTCTGCCGAGTGAACGGCACCAGCTTGCAGATGCGTTCGATGTCGGGGATGAAACCCATGTCGAGCATGCGGTCGGCTTCGTCGATGACCAGGAGCTCGACGTTGCTAAGCAACAGCCGCCCGCGCTCGAAATGGTCAAGCAGGCGGCCAGGCGTAGCGATCAGCACATCGACGCCGCGCATCAGTTTCTTGTCCTGATCGTCGAATGAGACGCCGCCGATGATCAGCGCCACGTTGAGCTTGTGATTGACGCCGTAACGGACGAAGCTCTCCTCGACCTGCGCCGCAAGTTCGCGGGTTGGCTCGAGGATCAGGGTGCGCGGCATGCGTGCACGGGCGCGGCCGGTTTCCAGCATGGTCAGCATCGGCAGCGTGAACGCCGCAGTTTTGCCGGTGCCAGTTTGGGCTATGCCGAGCACGTCACGCCGAGCGAGGACGTGTGGAATAGCCTGATCTTGAATGGGAGTGGGAGTTTTGTAACCAGCCGCTGCAACGGCAGCGATAACCTTTTCGGACAAGCCGAGATGTGAAAACGGCATAAACCCTCGTATCGAGACCGCCCGCGATGATCGAATGGAAACTGGGGAAGGGGCGCAGGGCGGCCGAATCTGCCTCAGTTGACGCGGAACATAGGATCGGCTGGCCGAAAGTCAACCTGTAACGGCTTCCCGCAACGCAGTAAGTTAATCGGATACCTTCACTTTTCCTCGACAGCGGCGGACGAGGCGGAGAAAGGCCGATGCCCGCGCTGAGAAGCGCGCCGCCTGCCCTTGATGGTTAGCGTCCCGGAACAATTGCCGCAGCGTTAGGCGGGCCGATTATGCTATCGCTAAGACGCGTAAGGGATGGAGACACAACGATGGGTTTTGCTGATTTGAAGTACGGACCAATCCTGGCGGCGCTGTGGCTCGCTGCGGCGATCGCGCCGGCAAGCGCGCAGAGCGACTATCCAAGCCGGCCGATCCGCCTTGTCGTTGGCTTTGCCGCCGGCGGCGGCAACGACATTTTTGCCCGCCTCGTCGCCGACAAGGCTTCGCAAATCCTCGGACAATCGGTGATCGTCGAGAATAAGCCGGGTGCCGGCGGACGGCTCGCGCCCGAATACGTTCTGTCTCAGCCCGGAGACGGCTATACGTTGTTCGTTGGTCCGAGCGGCGCCATGGCGGTGGCGGCCGCGATCTACTCCGATCTCAAATATTCTCCGACCAAGGATTTCGTGCCAGTCGCCATGATCGCGAACTTTCCGCTGATCATGGTCATCGGCGAAGACAATCCCTCGAAGAACGTCAAGGAATTCGTCGCCTGGATGAAGCAGCATCCCGACAAGGCCAATTACGCCAGTTCGTCGCCAGCCTTCACCATCACGACGGAACTCTTGAAGCTGAAAACCGGGATGCCTGGCACTATGATCCCGTACAAAAGCAGCAACGAGATGAATCTCAGTGTCATCGAAGGCCAGACCGCGATGACCATTGCTGACGGCCCGCCGACCATTCCGCAGGTCAAGGCCGGCAAAGTGAAGGCCATTGCCGTTACCGGCAAGGATCGCTCCAGTGAACTGCCGGATGTGCCAAGCATGGCTGAAGCCGGCTATCCGGACGTCGACGTGCATCTGTGGAGCGGCGTTTTCGCGCCGAGCGCTACGCCGGCGCCGATCGTTGCCAAGCTGCAAAAGGCTTTCGCACAGGCGATCGCCGATCCCGGCGTGTCGCAGAAGCTCAAAGCGATGGCGGTCGATCCCGGCGGCGCGACACCGGAGGAATTCACCAAGATCATTGACCGCGATGTCGTCACGTTTCGCGACGTGGTCAAGGCCGCGAACCTGAAGTTCGAGGAATAGCGCGGCCGGCCCTTCTCTGCATGGTCCACGTTTTGCTTCGCGTTGCGTGACGCGGAACATCCGAGCCGAAAAGGCCAACCATGAAGTTTGTCGCCGGCATGTTCGTTGTCGTCGCACTGTGCGTTTGCGGCTCTGCCCTGGCCGAGGACATCGACCTGTCGGCCTGGACCTGCAAGAAATTCATGGCGGCGAACAAGGACGACGTCGGCATCATCCTGTCGTGGCTCGACGGCTATTACAAAGAGGAAGACGCGCCGCCTGTGATAGATATCGAGCAGTTCGTCGCCAACGCCAAGAAGCTTGGCGAATACTGCGCGGCGCATCCGAACGATTATCTCATCGACGTAACCGATAAACTGTTTCAGAAGGGATGAAGCCTTCTCACGGCACCCCGAGGCGCCGTGACCGTTGAGAACGCCGGCATTTGCCACAGGGGTGACACCGGGCGAATCTCGGGCTAAGCGCAGGCAATGTCATTACGTTCGGTCCGCGTCGGTCTCTCGACAGCCGGTTTAGGCCTGTTCGCGACCAAAACTTTCGCGCGAGGCGGCTACATCGTCACTTATCGCGGCAGACGCATTCCGACGGACGAGGCGCACGCGCGAGAGTCCCGTTTCGGCGCGAAATACATGTTCGAAATCAACAATCAATGGGCGATCGACGGCTCGTCGCGAAAAAACCTGGCGCGCTACACCAATCACTCCTGCAACGCGAATGCGAAAGCAATACTGCGAAAGGGCCAGATTGTGCTGGTCGCGCTCCGCAGTATTGCGATGGGAGAAGAGATCACGTTCGACTACGGGAAAGACTACTTCGATCTGTTCATTAAAGATTCTGGCTGCCGCTGTTCGGAATGCCGCGCCAAGGCAGCCGCTCGCCGCGGGCGACGGGCAAAACGGTGAGTTCAATTTAGACTGGCTTATACAGTGCCGCCCGCAAGCAAGCTCTGTGCCGGCCGTCTAGCCGTTGCAAGCGCGTGATCAAAAGTTCATTGTGCTTGAGATAAAAATAGCGCGTCGCTGTCTGGACTCTTGCCGGCGACAAGTGCGAAATTTTAGAGGCGACGAAGGGGGATTCAATGAAGTTCTTTACTGGACTGCTGGTCGCGGGAATGATCGCTTGCGGCACGCCCGCCTTGGCCGAGGATATTGACCTTTCGACCTGGACTTGCAAGACGTTCGTAAATGCGGACAAGCAAACGATCGAGCTCGTCCTCACTTGGCTCGACGGCTATTACAAAGACGAGGATGATCCGCCGGTGATCGAGACCGACAAGTTCGTGGAAAACGCCAAGAAGCTCGGCACCTATTGCGCGGAACATCCCAACCAAGGCCTGATCACCGCAGCCGACAAGACGCTTAACTCGGACTAGTTTTGCAGCCCGGATTTTGCTCCGCGTAAGCGGGCTCCATCGCTCTCAAACGTCGAGTGCGGACTTGTCGGCGAATTCGGCGCGTTCCTGGATGAATTCGAAGCGTGCTTCGGGTTTGGTCCCCATCAGCCGCTCGACGGATCTTTCCGTGGCCTTGTGCTCGTCGGCCGCCAGCACGACCCGAAGCAGCGTTCGCTTCTTCGGGTCCATTGTGGTTTCCTTGAGTTGCGCCGCCATCATTTCGCCGAGCCCTTTGAAGCGGCTGACCTCGACCTTGGCGTTGGCGTGGAATTCTTTTTTCAATATTTCGTCGCGATGCTTCTCGTTGCGCGCGTAAAAAATCTTGCCGCCATGGGACAGCCGGTAGAGCGGCGGCACGGCGAGATAGAGGTGGCCCTTGTCGACCAGTTCGCGCATCTGCCGGTAGAAGAACGTGATCAGGAGCGAGGCGATATGCGCGCCGTCGACGTCGGCGTCGGTCATGATGATGATGCGGCCGTAGCGCAAATCGGCGTTGCGGTATTGCGCGCCGGTGCCGCAGCCGAGCGCCTGGACCAGATCGGCAAGCTGCTGGTTCTGGGCGAGCTTGTCCTTGCCGGCCGAAGCGACGTTGAGGATCTTGCCGCGCAACGGCAGGATCGCCTGGCTCTTCCGGTCACGCGCTTGCTTTGCCGAGCCGCCGGCGGAGTCACCCTCGACGATAAAGATCTCCGAGCCCTCGGCGGCGCTGTTGGTGCAGTCGGCGAGTTTCCCCGGAAGGCGCAGCTTGCGCACCGCGGATTTGCGCGCGATGTCCTTTTCCTGGCGGCGGCGGACGCGCTCGTCGGCGCGCTCGATGACGAAGTCGAGCAGCTTATTGGCCTGCAGCGGGTTGCCGGCAAGCCAATGGTCGAAAGGGTCCTTGATCGCCTGCTCGACGATCTTCTGCGCTTCGGCGGTGGCGAGGCGGTCCTTGGTCTGGCCCTGGAATTCCGGCTCGCGGATGAACACCGAGAGCATGCCGCCGGCACCGATCATCACGTCATCGGAAGTGACCGCGGCGGCGCGCTTGCCCTGGCCGTTACGCTCGGCGTGATCCTTCAGGCCGCGAAGCAACGCCGTGCGCAGGCCGGATTTGTGGGTGCCGCCGTCGGGCGTCGGGATGGTATTGCAATAGGAATTGAGGAACGGATCGGTGTCGGCGGTCCATGCCACCGCCCATTGCGCCGCGCCGTGGGTGCCGATTTTTCCCGCATCGCCGGTGAATATATCGGCCACCAGCGTCGCGCTGGCTACTGTCTCGGACAGATAATCCTTCAGCCCTTCGGCGAAGTGGAATGTGGCCTTTTCAGGAACGTCTTCGATGCCGCGCAGCAAGTCCTTGGCACAGGACCAGCGGATTTCGACACCGCCGAACAGATAGGCTTTGGAGCGCGTCATCTTGAACACGCGCTCGGGCTGGAAGTGCGCTTTGGCGCCGAAAATCTGCGGATCGGGACGGAAGCGGACTTTGGTGCCGCGCCGATTCGGCGCCTTGCCGGCGTCCTGCAATTTGGTTTTCGGCTTGCCGCGCTCGAATGCCATCCGGTAAAGCTTTTGGCCGCGAGCAACTTCGACCTCCATGCGCTCGGACAGCGCATTGGCGACCGAGACGCCGACGCCGTGCAGGCCGCCGGAGGTTTCGTAAACCTCGGAGTTGAATTTGCCGCCAGCGTGCAGCGTGCACATGATCACTTCGAGCGCGGACTTGTTCTTGAATTTCGGATGTGGATCGACCGGGATGCCGCGGCCATTGTCGGTGACGGTGATAAAACCGTCAGCCTCCATCTCGACCTCGATCCAGTCGGCATGGCCGGCCAGCGCCTCGTCCATGGCGTTGTCGATGACTTCGGCAAAAAGGTGATGCAGCGCCTTCTCGTCGGTGCCGCCGATATACATGCCGGGACGCCGGCGCACCGGCTCGAGCCCTTCCAGGACTTCGATGTGCTTGGCGGTGTAGCCGGACTCGCCGGCCGAGGCGCGCGCGGCCACAGGCGAAGCGCGCCGCGCCGCCGTGCCGCGCCGGCTTTCCGCGACGTTGGCGAACAAATCCGGCGTTTTCGACGATTTTGCAGTTTTACCCACGGTCTCACCCAGATGGAGCGTCAGAACTCAACGCGCAAGGAAGCGAGGCGAATCAGCCGCCATTTGCCGCCGACTATGCCATCTGGGCGGCAAAACCATGAGCGCATTGACGGCCCCCGGCTCGGGCCTTATATCGCCCGCCATGAGTGGGTTTTTTGTGACCAATTCCGTTGCCAAGCGCCGGCCTCGTCGCATGAGCGATACGGCACGAGCGCGCGCCCGCGCGTAAGCTTTTGTGCCGCCGGTTCTGCGGCACCTTTCCCTGTTATCTTGCACCGTGGAATTGGCCTGATCCATTGAGAGGAGAAGGTTAGTCATGGTTTCGAAGGCAAAGATCGGCGTGCTTGGTGCCTCGGGCTATACCGGGGCGGAATTGCTGCGACTGCTGATCCGGCATCCACGCGTCGAGATCGTCTTGCTCACGGCCGATCGCCGCGCTGGCAAGACCATGTCCGACGTGTTCCCGCAGTTTGCGCCGTACGATCTGCCGGTGCTCGCCTCGATAGAGAGCGTCGACTGGAAGAAGGCCGGGCTTGATCTCGCCTTCTGCGCGCTGCCGCATGGCACGACGCAGAAAGTGATCGCCGATTTGCTGGCAAAAGCCCAGCGCACAAAGGTGGTCGACCTGTCGGCCGACTTCCGCATCGCCGATCCGGCCGCCTACGCCCACTGGTACGGCCATGCCCACGCCGCGCCGGCTCTGCAAAAGGAAGCGGTCTATGGCCTGACGGAGATCTACCGGGCGGCGATCAAGAAGGCGCGGCTTGTTGCCAATCCCGGCTGTTACACGACGTCGGCTGAGCTTGCGCTCATCCCGCTGTTGCAGGCCAAGGCGATCGATCCCGACGAGATTGTCATCGACGCCAAATCCGGCATGACTGGAGCGGGCAGGGCGGCGAAGGAGGAGATGCTGTTCTCCGAAGTGTCCGAGGGTTTTCACGCCTATGGCGTCGGCCACCACCGCCACATGGCCGAGCTCGATCAGGAGTTCTCCAAGGCCGCCGGGCGCGATGTCATCGTGACCTTCACGCCGCATCTCGTGCCGATGAATAGGGGAATCCTTTCAACGATTTACGTGCGCGGCTTGAAAGCGTCACCACAGCAGCTTCATGCGTTGCTGTTAAAGTCTTACGCGAAGGAAGAATTTGTCCACATGCTGCCGTTCGGCAGCCTGCCGGCGACCCGCCACGTGCGCGGGTCTAACATGACGTTTCTTGGGGTGGCGAACGACCGCATCGCCGGTCGTGCGATCATCGTCTCTGCGCTGGACAACTTGACCAAGGGCGCGTCCGGCCAGGCGGTGCAGAACATGAACGTGATGCTCGGTTTTCCAGAGGCCCTGGGGATCGATCAGGTCGCGATGTTTCCGTAATCAGTCCCGCACTCTTACGTAGCTTCCCGGCGCATCCTCGATGGCTTTAAGCGCGCCCTCGCCGGGTAGGCGGGCAGGAACTTCGGTCGGACTCTGGCGGGTCAGCCAGACCAGCCAGTCCGGCCACCAAGAGCCCGGATATTCCTTGGCCTTTTCGAGCCAGCCGTCGAGGTCGGCGCCGCGCGGCCGGGGGCCGGTCCAGAATTGATATTTGTTCTTGGCCGGCGGGTTGACCACGCCGGCGATGTGGCCCGAGCCGGACATGACGAATTTCACTGGACCGCCGAAGAATTTGCAGCCGAGCAAAACCGATTTTGGCGGCGCGATGTGATCTTCGCGGGTCGCCAGATTGTAGATCGGTACCGTGACCGCCTTGAGATTGATCGGCTGCCCATCGATCACCATTTGGCCCTTCGATAGCCTGTTATCGAGATAACAGTTGCGCAGATAGAACGAATGATTTGCGGCCGGCATCCGCGTGGCGTCGGAGTTCCAGTACAACAAGTCGAACGGGAACGGTGCCTTACCCTTGAGATAATTGTTGATGACATAGGGCCAAACGAGGTCATTCGAGCGCAGCATGTTGAACACAGTCGCCATCGAGCCGCTGTTGAGATAGCCCTTTTCCGCCATCTTGTGCTCGATTGCCGAAATCTGCTCCTCGTCGACAAACACCTTCAGATCGCCGGCGTGAGTGAAGTCTACCTGAGAGGCGAAAAACGTCGCCGATACGATGCGGTCATCAAGTTTTGCCGCCATGTAGGCGAGCGTGATCGCGAGCAGCGTGCCGCCGACGCAGTAGCCCACAGTGTGGACCTTGTCTTCGCCGGTCGCTTCCTTGATCGCGTCGAGCGCCGCGAGCGGGCCCTCGCGCATGTATTCGTCAAATCCCTTCTTGGCGAGGTGCGCGTCGGGATTGACCCAGGAGATGCAAAACACTGTGAGGCCCTGATCGACGCACCATTTTATGAAGGATTTTTCCGCCGTCAGATCGAGGACATAGAATTTGTTGATCCAGGGTGGCACGATCAAAAGCGGCCGCTTGAGTACGGTCGCGGTCACCGGTGCGTACTGAATGAGCTGCATCAGCTCGTTCTGGAAAATAACCTTGCCCGGCGTAGTCGCGAGATTGCGCCCAACTGCGAACATGGAAGCGTCCGACTGGCGGATTTTCAGGTCGCCGCCGCCACTTTCGATGTCTTCGGCCAGCATGCGCATGCCGCGAACGAGGTTGTCTGCATTGCTGATGACGGTCTCGCGCAGCAGTTCGGGATTGGTCAGCACGAAGTTCGACGGCGACACCGCATTGGCGATCTGGCGCACATAGAACTCCGCCTTCTGCCGGGTATGCTGATCGAGGCCTTCGGCGTCGGTGACCAGCTGGTTGGCCCAGCGCGAGGTGAGGAGGTAAGCCTGCTTGAGGAAATCGTAGAACTGGTTCGACGACCATTCCGGATCGCTGAAACGTTTGTCGTTCTTGTCGGGCGTGACAAATGGATCGGAGTCTTCGCCGGCAAGACGCCGCGCCGCCGACGCCCATAGATCGAGATAGGCCTTGCCTAACCGCGTCTGCACTTCGAGGACGCGCTGCGGGTCCTCCAGCCAATATTCCGCGACGTGGCCGAGCGTTTTGACGACCTCGGTAACCTCCTCGGCCATCTCGTTGGTGTTGCGGCCTTCTTCGCGCGGCTTCAGATAGGCCGCGAGTGCCCGGCCGCCTTCCTCGACGAGGCGCGCCAGGTTGCGCGAAAATTCCTCGACGTTGACGGCGCCGATCTTCATCGGTCCTTGCGATGGAGCCCGCACAGGCGTTCCTCAATATTGGCCGTGACTTGGCGTAAACCCGGCTCTTGACGCAGAAATGGCCTGCGCAGGCTGTCGACGCAAGGCATCTTTATGGGCAATCACTGGCGGCGCAGTGCGCAGCCGGCAGGCGGGAAAGCGCTGCCCGGCCACATGTCGCGCCGCAGCAAGTGTCCTCGTTTCGACATATTGGCGGCCTATCGCAAGTGCTTGGGCGGGACAGTAACGGACTTTCATAACGTATTGAGTTAGTAAGATTTCGCGGACATAAGATTTGGGGTCGGCGTAGTCCGGACGACGCTTTTGGCCTTGCTGAAGCTGGTGGGGGAATAGGGTGCGGAACCTCGGCGGTATGACTGGGCGACTTGCCGCGGCAGGGGCGATTTTCGCCACAGCCGTACTGCTCGGAGCCTGTTCGCCCGGTGCCGAATATCCGACGGTGCTTGCTCCACCCGCACCCCGCGCTGAAGTGCCGATGAGCTCCGACGAGGTCAAACAGGCCACAGACGCGCTGATCAACGATCGCGCCCGCTTGAGTGCAGACGCCCAGGCTGCTCAGGTTGGTGCACCGGTTACTACCGGCACCACGCCGAGCGCTGGTGCCGCAACCAAGCCGTGATAAAAGTCCCTTCGTAGAAAATAACGCTCCGATTTTTGACGCTATCGTCCGACAGACGCGCCGAGGCCACCATGGAAGAGTTTTATCGTATTCTCAGGTTGCCACCTTATGTGTTCGAAACGGTCAATCGCGCCAAGGCAGTAGCCCGAAACGGCGGCGCCGACATCATCGACCTCGGCATGGGCAATCCTGATTTGCCAACGCCCGCTCACGTCATTGAGAAGCTCAAAGACACCATCGGCAAGCCGCGCACCGACCGCTACTCGTCGTCTAAAGGGATTCCCGGTTTGCGCCGGGCGCAAGCCGCCTATTACGCGCGCCGTTTCGGCGTGAAGCTCAATCCGGAGACGCAGATCGTCACCACGCTCGGTTCGAAGGAGGGCTTCGCCAATGTCGCGCAGGCGATCACAGCGCCCGGCGACGTTATCATCGTGCCAAACCCAACCTACCCGATTCATGTATTCGGCTTTCTGATGGCCGGCGGCGCCATCCGCTCGGTGCCGGTCGCGGTGGACACGAATTTCTTCGGCGCGCTCGAGCGTGCCGTTCTGCACTCTATCCCGAAGCCGATCGCAGTTGTGACTTGCTATCCGTCGAACCCGACGGCGTGCATCGCCAATCTCGATTTCTATCGTGACCTGATCGCATTCGCGAAGAAGCATAGTCTGCTGGTGCTTTCTGACCTCGCCTATGCCGAGGTCTATTTTGACGACAATCCGCCGCCCTCGGTTCTGCAAGTTCCCGGTGCGATGGATGTCGCGGTCGAGTTCACCTCGATGTCCAAGACCTATTCGATGCCCGGCTGGCGCATCGGCTTCGCGGTCGGCAACGAGCGTGTCATCGCGGCGCTGTCGCGGGTGAAGTCCTATCTCGATTACGGCGCGTTCACGCCGATCCAGGTGGCGGCTACGGCGGCGCTCAACGGCCCGGAAGATTGCATCCACGAGATGCGTTCGGTGTACAAGAAGCGCCGCGATGCACTGGTGGATTCGTTTGGCCGCGCCGGCTGGCAAGTGCCGCCGCCGGCGGCGTCGATGTTCGCCTGGGCGCCGATCCCCGAACCGTTCGGGCCGCTCGGCAGCGTCGAGTTTTCGACCCTTCTGGTCGAGAAAGCCGGCGTCGCGGTGTCGCCGGGCGCTGGCTTTGGCGAATACGGCGAGGGCCATGTGCGCATCGCGCTTGTGGAGAACGAGCAACGCATCCGTCAAGCTGCTCGCAATATCCGGCGCTTTCTTGAAACCGGCCCGGAAATGCTGCACAACGTCGTTCCCATGGCGACGCGGCGTTAGTCGGCGCTCGCTTTTCACCAACCTCGCGACGTTAGACTGGCGCGTTTCATGGCCGAGCCGCTCAAAGTCGGTCTTGCCGGACTAGGTACCGTCGGCTCGGCGGTCGTCGAGCTGTTGGATCGCGGCCGCGACAAGCTGATCGCGCGCTGCGGCCGGCCGATCGAGATCGTCGCCGTCTCGGCGCGCTCGCGCAGCAAAAAGCGCAGCATCGATCTGAAAAAATATCGCTGGAGTGCCGATCCGGTAGCGCTGGCGCGCGATCCGTCGATCGACGTCTTTGTCGAGCTGATCGGTGGCGCGGGCGATCCGGCTAAACGCGCCGTGGAGACCGCGCTCGTTTCGGGCATGGCGGTGGTGACGGCCAACAAGGCGCTGTTGGCACGGCACGGCCAAAAACTCGCAGCGCTCGCCGAACATCGTCAGGTAGCGCTGAATTTCGAGGCTTCGGTGTGCGCCGGCATCCCGATCGTCAAGACGTTGCGCGAAAGCCTCAACGGCAATTCGTTTACGCGTATCTACGGCATCCTCAACGGCACCTGCAATTACATCCTCACGCGCATGGAGCAGGACCGCATTGCCTTCGAGGATTGCCTGCGCGACGCCCAGCGGCTCGGCTATGCCGAGGCGGACCCTTCGTTTGACATCGAGGGCCACGACACCGCGCAAAAGCTTTCGATTCTGGCGAGCATTGCCTTCGGCACCAAGCTTGATCCACGGGCAATTTACGTCGAAGGCATTTCCTCGATCACGCTCGCCGATCTGGATGCGGCAAACCAGCTTGGTTATCGCGTGAAACTGCTTGGCGTTGCGGTAAAGACCGAAGGCGGGATCGAGCAGCGCGTGCACCCGACCATGGTGCCGAAAGACTCTGCCATCGCCCAAGTGATGGGCGTGACCAATGCGGTGACGGTCGATGCCGATAGTCTCACGCCGATCACGCTGGTCGGGCCCGGTGCCGGCGGCATGGCAACGGCATCTGCCGTGGTCTCCGACCTTGCCGATATCGCCTGCGGCGTGCGCGCGATGCCGTTCGGGCGTCCGGCGGCGCGCATGACAGCGGTTCGCAAAGCGCCGATGCAGCATCATGAAGGCGGCTACTACATTCGGCTGTTGGCGCGCGACCGGCCGGGTTCGGCCGCGACCATCGCGCGGCGTCTGGCACAACAGGGGATTTCGCTGGAATCGATCGTGCAGCGTCATGAGAACGGGCTGGGCGCGGCGCGGCCGGGCCGTTCCGGCGAGCCGGTTCCCGTTATCATGATTACTTATGCGACGAGCGAAGATGCTGTACGCAAGGCCCTCGTCGCGGTGCGCCGCGACCGTGTAATCTCCGGGCGGCCGCAAGTGATCCGGATCGAGAAGAACTAAACGATATAACGGTACGGCGAATTGCAGGGGAAAAGATGGCGTCGATTACTATTCCGCCAAGCTCGGTATTGGAGCGTGTGCTTTCGATCGAGATCGCGCGCGTGACCGAACGCGCGGCCGTCGCAGCGGCACGCTTGCGCGGCCGCGGCGCGGAAAAGAAATCCGATCAGGCTGCGGTCGACGCGATGCGGCGCGAGCTCGGCGGCCTGCCGATCGACGGCACCGTCGTTATCGGCGAGGGCGAGATGGACGAAGCGCCGATGCTGTTCATCGGCGAGAAGGTCGGCACCAAACACGGACCCAAGGTCGATATTGCCGTCGATCCGCTCGAGGGCACGACGCTGTGCGCCAAGAACATGCCGGGCGCCATTGCCACCTTGGCGATGGCCGATCACGGCGCACTCCTCCACGCGCCCGACATCTACATGGACAAGATCGCGATCGGCCCCGGCTATCCCAAGAACGTGGTCGATCTCGACGCGCCGGCCGACCAAAACATCCTCGCTCTCGCCAAGGCCAAAGGCGTCAAGCCTGACGCCATCACCGCTATGATCCTCGATCGCCCGCGCCACGCTGATATCATCGCAGCGGTGCGCAAGGTCGGCGCGGCGGTGAGCCTGATCACCGACGGCGATGTCGCCGGAGTCATCCATACCGCCGAGCCCGCCAAGACCGGCATCGACATTTATCTCGGTATCGGCGGCGCCCCCGAAGGCGTGCTGGCGGCGGCGGCGCTACGATGTATCGGCGGCCAGATGCAATGCCGGCTCGTCATCGACACCGAAGAGAAGCGCGAGCGCGCCACCAAGATGGGTATCAAGGATTCGCGTAAGAAATATCTGATCGAAGATATGGTGCGCGGCGATTGCCTGTTTGCGGCGACTGGCGTGACCGATGGCCCCATGCTGCGCGGCGTGCGGTTCGGCGACGGCGTCATCGAGACCGAAACCATCGTGATGCGTTCGGCGAGTGGCACCGTGCGCCGCATCATTGCCGAGCACCGCAAGCTCGGCAAGTTCGCGTAGAGTAGAATCCGAATCGGCCGGTCGGTTAATGTCATTCCGGATCGCCACGAGGTGGCGAGTCTGGGAATCCATAACCACCGTCCAGGCAGGACTTGCACCAACTGTGATTATGGATTCCGGGTTCGCGCTTCACGGCGCGCCCCGGAATGACTACCGGATGTCTGAGAATCGCCTCTTCCTCGGTGTCGAGAATTCGGCGACCGGGCGCGCGTGGCGCGACCGGCTCGATGAGCGCGGTTCGGCGCGGGCGCTGGCGATTGCGCAACGCCATGATCTGCCGGAGCTCCTTGCCCGCGTTCTCGCCGGACGCAATATCGAAGTGGACGCGGTGGAGGAATTTCTCGACCCGACCATCAAGCGCTCGATGCCGGACCCGAATGTGCTCACGGCCATGCCCGACGCGGCCGATCGTATCGCAGATGCCATCATGCGTGGCGAGAGCGTCGCCATTTTCGGCGATTATGATGTCGACGGCGCTACCTCGGCGGCCTTGCTAGCGCGTTTTCTGCGCCATTGCGGCGTCGAGCCAATGGTGCACATCCCGGACCGGCTGTTCGAGGGTTATGGCCCCAATGTCGAAGCGGTGCGCGCGCTCGCGGGCCGCGGCGCCAAGCTTTTGGTGACAGTCGATTGCGGCACGACCAGCATCGAACCGTTGGAGGAGGCTAGGTCTCTGGGCCTCGATACGGTCGTCATCGATCATCATCAGGCCGACGAAGTGCTGCCGCCCGCCGTCGCGGTGGTCAATCCGAATCGCCGCGACGATCTTTCCGGGCTTGGTCATCTCGCCGCGGTCGGGCTCGTGTTCATGACGGTTGTAGCGGTCAACCGCGTGCTGCGTGGCCGCGGTTTCTGGACCACGGAACGGCCAGAACTCGATCTTCTTGGGCTGCTCGACGATGTCGCGCTCGGCACAGTCGCCGATGTCGTGCCGCTGATCGGGCTCAACCGTGCTTTTGTCGCCAAGGGTCTGCTCGCGCTGCGCCGCCGCGATCGCCCGGGGCATGTCAGCCTGATGGATGTGGCGCGGTTGTCGGGTCCGCCCGAAGCCTGGCATCTCGGATTCCTGCTTGGGCCACGCATCAATGCCGGCGGCCGCATCGGCCGCGCCGATCTTGGCACGCGGCTCCTGATGGAAACCGATCCGATCGAAGCCGCCAGGATCGCCGCCGAACTCGACCGGCTCAATCGCGAGAGGCAGGCGATCGAACAGCAAACGCTGGCGCAAGCCGAAGCCGAGGCGCTCGCGGCGCTCGGCATCGAGGACACCGGCTCGGTTGTGGTCACGGCGGCGGAGGGCTGGCATCCCGGCGTCGTCGGCCTTGTCGCCGCGCGGCTGAAGGAAAAATTCAGCCGTCCGGCCTTCGCCATTGCGCTCGAACCCGGCGGCATCGGCACTGGCTCAGGCCGTTCGATCTCTGGCGTCGATATCGGCCGTGTGGTGCGCCGCGCCGTCGTGGAAGGTTTGTTGGTCAAGGGCGGTGGCCACGCAATGGCGGCCGGCGTGACGCTGCGCAAAGGTGCGCTGGCGCAATTTCGCGCTTTCCTCGAAGCGGCGCTGGCTCCAGATGTGCGGATCGCGCGCCGCGCCAGCGGGCTCATGATTGACGGCGCGGTAAGCGCGGGCGGCGCCAATGCCGATCTGGTGGCGATGATCGAGCGCGCTGGGCCGTTCGGCTCTGGCAACCCGGAGCCGACCATCGCGTTGCCGGCGCACACGGTGACCTTTGCCGAAGAGGTTGGGCAAGCGCATGTTCGGGCACGGTTGAAAGGGGCGGATGGCGCCACTGTTGACGCCATCGCCTTCCGCGCCGCCGGGCAAAAACTCGGAATAGCGCTCAAAGAGAATCGTGCCAGGCAAATTCATGCCGCCGGCACCTTCGCGCTGGATCGCTGGCAGGGCCGCGAGCGCGTCCAATTCAAGCTGACGGACATCGCGCCGGCTGAGCCCTTTACTGGGCGTTAGTCGAAACAAACCTATCGGTTCGCGCAGCCTCGGTGAAAGGTTCTTCCGAGAAATGGCGTAGCGACGGAAGAAGTTTACGGATTTTGTCGGTTATCCTTGAAACAGTAGGAACTTATGCTATGTGCCTACCGCACGGAGCCGCCCAAAATGTCCCCAATTACCCGCCGCAGCGCGCTGGTGCTCGGCGCCGGCCTGACGCTCACTCTCATCGCTGTCGATGAGGGCACCGCGACGCCAGGCGAAGCAGACGCCGAGATCGCAAAGTTCACCGATGGTAAGTCGGCCGAGAGCGGCAAGATCGCCATCGATCTTCCGGAGATTGCCGAAAACGGCAACACCGTGCCGCTGTCGATCAAGGTCGACAGCGCGATGACGGCGAACGATTACGTCAGCGAGATTCGCGTCGTCGCCGACGGCAATCCGTTTCCGGGCATCGTCAAATTCCACCTGACGCCGATGGCTGGCCGCGCTGAAGTCGCGACACGTATCCGGCTCAATTCGACCGAGAATGTCATCGTCCTGGCCAAGACCTCGACCGGAAGACTTTATATGGATCGCAAGGTGGTCAAAGTCACGGTCGGCGGCTGCGGCGGCTGAAGCAGGCAGAAACGGACAAAAGCCATGGCCGAAAAACCACGCCTGCGCGTTCCCGAAACGGCGAAGAAGGGCGACATCATTCAGATCAAGACGCTGGTGGCCCATCCGATGGAGACGGGCCTGCGCAAGGATGACGCCGGCAAACCGATCCCGCGCAAGATCATCAACTCATTCGTCTGCACGTTCGGCGGCCACGAAGTGTTCCGTGCCGATCTTGAACCGGCGATCGCCGCCAATCCTTATTTCGAATTCACAGTCCAGGTTCAGGAGAGCGGTACATTCGCATTTGCCTGGACCGATGACGATGGCACCGTGACTACGGCAGAGCAGGGTATCACGGTCAGCTGACGCGCTTTGCGTCCGCCGCCCTCTTCCTTATTTCGTCTTAAGACGTTCCGCATGTTTCGGCACATGCTGCCGTGCGGGATTGCACCTTGGCAAGGGCCGTCCGGTGCGGCTATCTGGGTGACCCGCCCGAGGATGTGCAATGGCCAATCTCAATCTCTCAGTCGCCGTCGGCCCCTATGATCGAACCCGCGCACTGATCGATGGCGCGGTGCAGATCGATGGCGTCGATCCGGTCTTCATGCAACTCGTGCCGGAGGAGATTTTCTTTCGCGCCTTTCGCGCCGCCGAGTTCGATATCTGCGAACTGTCGATGTCGAGCTATACGGTCAAGACCGCACAGGGCAATTGCCCCTATATCGCGGTGCCGGCTTTTGTCTCGCGGGCGTTTCGCCACACCTCCGTCTATGTGCGCACCGACCGCGTGAAGACGCCGCAAGACCTCAAGGGCCGCAAAGTCGGCGTACCCGAGTATCAGCTCACCGCCAATGTGTGGGCGCGGGCTTTCCTCGAAGACGATTACGGCGTCAAGCGCTCGGACATCCACTGGATCCGCGGCGGCATCGAGCACGCCGGCCGGCCGGAAAAGATCACCATCAGCCTGCCGCCCGGTGTTCGTCTCGACAACGCGCCGGAGGGCAAGACGATTTCCGGCATGCTGGAAGCAGGCGAGATCGACGGCTTCATAGCGCCACGGCCGCCGACTTTGGTCGAGAAGGGCCATCCGAACATCGGCTGGCTGTTTCCCGATCCGGTCGCGGTGGCGAAGGACTATTATAAGCGCACCGGTTTTTTTCCGATCATGCACGTCGTCGGTATCCGCCGTGAGCTTGCGGAAAAACATCCGTGGCTGCCGAGCGCAGTGTTCAAGGCCTTCGAACAGTCGAAAGCGGTCGGCCTGGAGAAGCTCGGCGATACCTCTGCGACAAAGGTGACGCTGCCGTTCGTCGAAGAGCGGCTGAAGGAAGCGCGCGACCTGATGGGCCATGATTTCTGGTCATACGGTGTCGAGCCGAACCGCAAGGTGCTTGACTATTTCCTGGCGCAGCACCACCTCGAAGGCCTGTCGCCGCGCCGCGTTTCGGTCGATGAGATGTTTCATCCGTCGACCTACGAGACGTTCAGCGTGTAGGTGCAAACATCAAGCTCGAGCTTGTCATCATCCGCCAACGGGACCGCGCGAAGTCGCGCGTCCCGATGACAGGCTTCGGCGAATGATCCAGTATTCACCGTCGTTTATCGGTGGTGTTGAAAACTGGGTGCCCCGCCTTCGCGGGGCATGACAGCGCCAGCAACTTCAAATCCGGTCCGGGAACCTGATGATGAAGTTGTCGTGGTTGGGCATCTTCACCTTCGGCAGCGTCTGTGCGTCCATCACCTGGTCTTGCGGAATGAGATTGTTGGCCGCGAACAGATAGGCGCAGATCGCGTAGACCTCATCGTCGCTCAAGGTGTGCGGCGTCGGCCACGGCATGGCGCGCCGGACATAGTCGAACAGCGTCGTCGGATAGGCCCAGAAATTGGCGATGGTCTTGTTTGAGGTGATGCCGTCTTTGGTCAGCGGCGGATTGCCGACCAGGATGTTGCTGGTGCCGCCTTTGCCGTTGTCGCCGTGGCATTGATTGCAGCCGTGATCGACATACACCTTGGCGCCTTGCGCCGCAGTACCGCTGCCGGGCGGCAGGTTGGAGCCGTCGGGCAGGACACTGATATCCCAGGCCTTGATGTCGGCTTCGGAGACCGGCTTGCCGAGATGCGGCGAGTCGGCGGCAAAGGCCGCGGCCGTCGCGAAAGCCAGCACAAAGGCAGCGCCCGCGGCGAGGGGCTTAAACATAGACATGCTTGATCTCCCCACTCGTCTCGATGCCCCATGCGGTGAGGCTGTTGTAATGCTGGTTGGGAAAGCCGAGCACATTAGGCATTTTCTTCGCCTCGCCGCGCACGGCAACGAAATCAGGTCGCAACGGCTGCACGGCGCCCGAATCGTCCCAGGCGCGGCTGGTCAGGGTCGCGGGCTGGCCGTCCCAGCGCCACGGCATCGAGAAGCGCGTGAATGCCTGCGGACTGACGGGACCTTCCACCGCCGCTTCGCCCCAGCTCTTGCCGCCGTCGGCGGAGACCTCGACTTTCTGGATACGGCCGGTGCCGGAATAAGCGATGCCGGAAATCTCGTAGTAGCCGGGAGTCTTCAAGCTGAAGCCAAAGGACGGCCGCGTGATGAAAGATTTCACCTCGCAGACGAAATAGAATTTGTAGGCCTTGCCGTCCGGCAGCAGCGGCGAATAGTTGCGCGACTCGTAATAGGTCATCGCCGGCTGATCGATGACCTTGATGCGGCGCAGGAATTTGATGTTCATGTTGCCTTCGTAGCCGGGCAGCAGCAGCCGCATCGGATAGCCGTTGCCAGGCATGATACGCTCGCCGTTCTGGTAGAGCGCGACGATAGCGTCGTCGTAGGCTTTCTTCATCGGCACGCTGCGGGCGACCGCGAGCGCGTCGGCGCCCTCGGCAACCATCCATGTCGCTTTCGCATCAGCGCCGGCCTCATCGAGAAGCGTCGAGAGCGGCACGCCGGTCCATTCGGCGCAGGACACCAGGCCATGCAGCGCCTGCAGCGGCGCCTGGATCGGCTCCGGCGAAAACATCGGCGCGCTGTTGCCGCCGCATTCGACGAAGTGCTTGCGCGTCACCATCGGGTACCGCATCAGGTCGTCGACGGTGAATTCCAGCGGCTGCTTGACCATGCCGTGGACGACAAGCCGGTGTTGCGCCGGATCGATGTCGGGAATGCCGGAATGCAAAATCGTGAAGTGCAGCGGATTGGGCGTGACGGTGCCGTTGAGCATCTGCAACGGCGCGCGCGCATGCTGAGTGCGGGGCTCGCCCTTCGGATTGCTGAGCGTGCGCACGACCGCCGCCTCGAACCGCGACGGCTTTTGCAGCACCGGGGTGACTTCACCTGGATACAGGCTCCACTCCGGCTCGACCAGCGGCTCGGCTGCAGCGCCGGTTGGCAACGTGCCGGCGCCAAGGGCGCCAGCGAACATGACGCCGCCGCCAAGCAGGGCTCGGCGATGCAACAAGCCGTTGCCGGCAACGAGTTCGAACGGCGGCGTGCCGCCGTTTCCTTTACGCATCCCCATGCGTTCCTCCTGCCGATCGGCGCGTGACGGCGCCGGTCGAATGAGCCATATGCTCGGAGCGGCTTTCGCCGCTTCCATAGCCGATGATGCTACTTTCGACGGCAATTGGGAACGGGGATGAGGCGCGTCTCAACACCTTGCAGAAATTGGCCGCACGCGCCGCTTCATTCGATCACCTCGTCGGCGAGTGCAAGCAAGTCGGGCGGGACTGTGAGATGCCAATGGCCTTAGCCGTCTTGAGGTTGATCACAAGATCGAACTTGGTCGGCTGCAGCACCGGCAGGTCGGCGGGCTTCTCGCCTTTGAGGATACGACCGACATAAGTGCCGACTTGGCGGAACGAGTTCAGCGAAATCAGCCGCGTAAGTCATCAGGCCGCCGTCCACTACCGAATTCGCGCTCAAAAAAGATCATCGGAATTTTGCTGCTGACGCTCAGCGCGACGATTTGTTTGCGACGGTCGATGAAGAGCGGATCGCTGGCTTCTATGATCGCATCCGCTCCGGATTTTATGACCGCCGCGAAAGCCTCCTCCAATTCATGGTCGCTGGTTGCATCGGCAACGTGGAGTACCAAACCGTGAGCGCGTGCGGCTTCTTGTATTTCCTGCACCTGGATCGCGGTCTGGACACCGTTCGGGTTGGCGATCATGCCGATCACGGTGGCCTTTGGCACGACTTCCAAAATCACACCGAGCCGCTTCGAGGCCAGCTCCGTGGTCAGCCTGGTCGCGCCGGTGACGTTCCCGCCCGGGCGGTTGAGGCTGGCAACGAGACCGTCTTTGACCGGATCGCTGCCGGTCTGAAACACGATAGGGATCGTCGATGTCGCCGCTTTCGCTGTTTTCGCAGGAGCTGCGCTGCGGGTGGCAGCGATCACGGCGACTGGCAGGTCGACAAGTTCAGCGGCCAGCGCCGGCAATCTTTCGGCTTGATTCTGCGCCCAGCGGTATTCGATCGCGAGATTCTTTCCTTCGATGTATCCAATTTCCGCCAAGCCATTATGGAACCCCGTCAGGTTGGACTCCATGCCGACCGGGGATCCTCTATCGAGGAACCCGACCACCGGCGTTGCCGATTGCTGCGCGCGCGCGGCAAGCGGCCACGCGCCAAGAGTCGTCGCGCCTCCAAAAATGGCTGTAATAAAATCTCGCCGTTTCACCGTCGCCCCTGCCCAACCTTCAATGAAATACCCGTGCAACCGATGGCGCCCTGCGAGGGCGCCGGTCTACTTCCGTTTGATGTCGTCGAGGCCGCCAAGCCGCGCCACCAGAGTATTGACGCCGATCGCCAGTACGAACAGTACGATGAGGATGGCGTACATTTGCGACATATTGAAATTGGCGTAGGCCTGGATCACCATAAAACCGATGCCGCCTCTGGAGATTTTGGTTTCCGCCAGCAGTGTTCCAATCAGCGCGACCCCAAGCCCGAGCCGCAGGCCGTTGACGACCGGATGGCGCATGGCCGGCAGATAAACTTTCAACGCCATCTGCCACGGATTGGCGCGGAAGCTGTGCCCGACCTTGATCAGGACCTGATCGATCTGGCGCATGCCGGCAGCAACATTGAGCGCAATCGGAAAGAAGCAGGATACCGTACCCATTGCGATCTTCGAGCCGGCGCCGACGCCGAACCACATGATCATGACCGGAAAGAAGATGATCTTCGGCGTCGGTCCGAGATAATAAAGATACGGCTCGAACGCCCTGGCGATGAATTTGTTGGCTCCGATGACGAGCCCGGCCACCATTCCGGAAACGCCGCCAATCAAAATGCCAACCGCGACCTCGTCGATCGTGATCCAAAGATTCCAGTAGAAATCCCGGCTGACGAGGAGATTTATAACGGCGGCGCCAACTTTCGGCAGCGTCGGCACAACCTCGTTGTAGAACAAGCCGGAAATCGCCATCAGTTGCCAGGCGACCAGCACCGTCAGCACGATGACGGCACGCAACAGCGTCACCGGATTAAGCCACGGCGCGGCAGCGCGCGCTCGCGCTATTCGGCCGATGTCAGCCATCGCTCGGCCCTTTCCGTCGCCATGAAAAACAATACGCTGACCAGAATGACGAAGCAGATTGCCGCGTAGGTTCCGGGCAGATCGTAGCGTTCGGCGAGGTCATTGATGAGCTGTCCGAGCCCGCCGAAATTGATCAGGAATTCGACGCCGACGACGTTGATCAGCGCGAAGATCAGGCCGAGCCGGATGCCGACGAAGATCGTCGGCAGTGCCGACGGCAAGTAGATTTTCCAGAACTGCTGCGCCGGCGTCAGCTTGAAGCTTCGCCCAACATCGAGCAGCACACGCCGCGTCGCCGACAGGCCCTCGATGGTCTTGAGGATGACCGGCGCGAGGCCGGCAATAAAGGCCAGCATGATGATGGTCAGGGAGCTGCGGCCGAACAGCACGAGAAAAAGCGGATAGGCCAGCACCAGCGGCGCGGATGCGGTAGCCGCCACCCAGGTTTCGCAGGCAAGCCGCAAGAGTCGCACACGATGCAGCAGCACACCCAGTGCAACACCGAACACGGTGAGCAGCAGGCCCGAGGCGAGACATTCCCACGCCGTGAGCAGGAAGCGGCGCCAGATATTCTCCTCCGCGATGACGCGGCCGAAACTGGCCAGCACCTCCGAAGGCAGCGGAACGATGAAGCGATTGATCAGGCCGGCGCGGATGAGGATTTCAACGCCAAGCAGAATAACGACGAATGTCGAGAGCCCGACAACAGGCGGAAGCCAGCGCTGCGTGCCGGAAGCGGCCATTACGATGCTCCGAGCCTGGGCAACAGCGCGATGGCGTTGCCGCGGTCAATGGCATCGCGCTCGGCAACCGACATTTGGGTCTGTTGCAATTCTTCGATCCCGGCGGCCGCCTTGACGAACGGATAGTCGGTGCCGAACAGGATGTGGCTCGGCTCCGCCATGATCCGCAACGCTGCCATCGCGCCCGGCGATGCCGCGCTTGCGGTGTCGTAATACAACTTGCGCAATTCGGCGCCGACCCCGTGCGGCGTCACCTCGGCCGAGTTCGGGCGGTGGCCGAGCGTCTCTGCCATACGGCCGGCGAGCATCGGAGTCGCGCCGCCGCCATGGGAAAAGATGAAGCGAATGTCGGGATTCTTGATAATGGTGCCGTTGATGATCAGGCTCGCAATGGTGCGCGTCGTATCGAACGGAAACTCGATGGCCTGCGGAATCACAGCCGGCAACACACTGCCGCAGCACGCCGCCACGGTCGGGTGAACGTAAACGATGGCCTTGCGCCGATTGAGTTCGGCAAAGACCGGCGCGAACGACGCATCGCCGAGATATTTGCCGTCGTAGGTGCTCACCAGGCCGACGCCGTCGGCCTTGAGCGTGTCGAGGGCGTATTCGATTTCCTTGAGGCTGCCGTCGGTATCGGGCAGCGGGATCGGCGCGAACAGTCCGTAGCGGCCGGGAAAAGTCTTGATCTGCTCGGCGGCATAATCGCTCCACATCCGCGCCGCGCGGCGTGCCTTCTCGGCGTCGCCGAACCACACGCCGGGCGTCGTCTGCGACACGATGGCGGTCGCAATGCCGTTCGCGTCCATGACTTCGAGGGATTGACTCGGCGTCCACGCCATCATCTGGTTCGACGATACGGAGCCGTGAGTGAAGCTGATGCGCTCATGCTCTTCTTTCATGTACTCCGGCGGCAGGAAGTGATGGTGGACGTCGATGCGTTTGGCCGGTGGCTTGGTCGCGGGGGTTTGCGCGAATACGCGCGGCGCGGCAAGCGTCGTTGCGGCGGCGGTCGCCATTCCGGCCGAAAGAAATTGGCGGCGGCCGATGCGGCAGCCACATGAAAATAGCGCCATCGTGTTGTCCTCCCGGCTATTTTTCTCCGGCGTTTAGCGCGCGGAACTCGGCGTCGACCAGCCCGCGGCTCGCCTCTTCGCGCAAGTCCGCCCAGATTTGTGCCACGTAACGGCCGAATGCCTCGCTTGACACAATTTCCGATGTGCGGGGCCGCGGCAGCTTGATATCGACGATGCGCTTCACACGGCCGGGCCGGAAGCTCATCACCAGGATACGGTCGGCGAGCTGTACAGCTTCCGTGATGTTGTGGGTGATAAGGAGCATGGTCTGCTTGAGCTGCTGCTGGATCTGCAACACCTTGTCGCCGAGCAAGAGCCGCGTCTGCTCATCCAGGGAGGCGAACGGCTCATCCATCAGCAGGATCTTCGGTTCGGACGCGAGCGTGCGCGCCATCGAGACGCGTTGGCGCATTCCGCCGGAGAGTTCCGCCGGATAACGCCTCTCAAAGCCGTCGAGACCAACCATGGACACAAAATGCCGCGCGCGCTCGATGCGCTCGCGCTTGGGCACGCCGGCGATCTCTAAAGGAAAGG
Organism: uncultured Alphaproteobacteria bacterium; assembly: GCA_963813825.1. Lineage (GTDB taxonomy): Bacteria > Pseudomonadota > Alphaproteobacteria > Rhizobiales > Xanthobacteraceae > BOG-931. Next base: position 77,977 of record CAWFBB010000041.1, on the reverse strand, counting down.
CGACGTTATCGACGACATTGCGCCACGGGAACGTGGATTCTTCCTGGAACACCATGCCGATCGAAGGGTGCGGTCCTGACACTTTTTCGCCGGCGACCGCGACCCTGCCGTCATAACCGCCGAGCAGGCCGCCGATGATGTTGAACAGCGTGGATTTGCCGCAGCCCGAAGGCCCGATCACCGCCAGGAATTCACCGGGGCCGACTGTGAACGACACGTCGTCGAGTGCCGCCACGTCGCCTTCGGCGGTGTGGAAACGCATTACGATATCCTCGACGACGAGGATCGCGTCGCCGCTCGCCGCCTGCGGCAGCGGCATCACGCGATCGTTCGTCGAGGCGACCGCCATCGTATGTGGCGTCAGTTTCCGGCGCGCGTCATCGCCGCCGTCATCACGGCGGTGTAGCCGGGCTCGACGCGTACATCGACCACGGCCACGCCGCCGGCATCGACCGCGGCGATCGCCTTCTCCAGCGCTGCCGGCAGATCGGCCGCCTTGGTGACCGGGCCGAATCCAGTCGCACCCTGAGCGCGGCCCATGGCGGCGAGATCGACTTCAGGTTCGGACATGCGCTGGCCGATCCACTTGTTCTCGACCGGGCGATTGCGGGCGCGCGCCATCCGCTCCTGGTGCAGCTCGTCGTTGTAGAACGAGCGGTTATTGGCGAGCACGAAGAGAAGCGGAATTTTGTAATGCACTGCGGTCCAAACCGCGGTGACGCCCATCAGAAAGTCGCCGTCGCCGCAAATCGCGATCGGCAACCGGCCCGAGCCCTTGAGCGCCAGCGCGGCGCCGACCGAAATTCCCGGTCCGCCGCCAACGCCGCCGCCGCCGTCGGAGCCGACATAGTCGAGAGGATGCTTGAACGTCGCCCAGGTGTCGTCCCACGACAGTGGCAAGTGGGTGAAGGTCACGGCCCGGTCCTTGAGGACTTTGCGCAAGGCGCGCGCGATGTGCTCGTTGGTAAAGCCTGACGGCTCCTTGTCCGAGATCGTGCGCGCGCTCGGCAGCGCGTGCGGCTTCGAACTCTTGCCGATCTCCTTGACCAGTTCCGGCACTACCAGATCGGGATCGGCCGACAGCAACAGGTCGACCGGCGGCAGTGCCTGGTGATCCATGCTCCAGCCGTTGTGGATACGGTGGTCGAGCGAAATCTGGATCACCTTCGCCGAAGGGTTCGGTCCGGCGTAGCGCATGGCGCCGGCAAGATCGACCCAATCGAGGCTCAATACGACGTCGACGTTCTTCAAGCCTTCGACGCTCTCGGGCGTCGTCGCGCGCGGCGCACCGACATAGAGCGGATGATCGGTCGGGAATGTTGCGCCGATCTTGAGATCGCTGACGACGCGCGCATTGAGCGCCTCCGCGAGCGCGACGCGGGCATTCCATGCTGCTTCACTGCGCGAAGCGCGCCCGGCGAGGATGAGGACCTGCTTGGCGTCTTTGAGCATCGCCGCTGCCTGGCGAATGAGCTCGGCCGGCGCCGCGGTCGTGATCGGCGGCATGTAACGGGCGATGTCTATCGATGGCAGTTGATCGGAGACTTTCATCTCCTGCAACTCGGCGTCGAAGTTAATATAGACCGGGCCTTGCGGCGCAGTATTGGCGATCCAGGTGCCGCGCAAGATCGCTTCGCGCGCTGCGGCGGGCGACGACGGCTGGTCGTCCCACTTGATGTATTCCCGCACCAATGCGCCCTGATCGCGTGCGGTGTGGATCCAGTCGATCCAAGGCCGGCGCTTCGCCGCATCGACCGGGCCGGTGGCACCGAGCACCACCATGGGCATGCGGTCGCACCAGGCATTGAACATCGCCATCGAGGCGTGCATGAGCCCGACATTGGAATGCACGGCGGCGGCCATCGCTTTGCCGGTGACCTTGGCGTAGCCGTGCGCGATGGCGACAGCGGCTTCCTCGTGCAGGCACAGCAGCATTTGCGGCGAGGAATTGCCGAGATAGTTGACGATGCTGTCGTGCAGGCCGCGATAGCTCGCGCCCGGCGTCAGCGCGATATAGGGGATGTCGAGCGAGCGCAGCGCCTCGGCAATCACGTCAGAGCCAAAGCCAGGCGCGTTGGCGCCGGCCGGTGTCGGGCGTTCGACGCCCGCAACCGCCGGATCGGCGGCATTGGCGCGTGCGGTTGCGGATTGGGGCGGCGTCATGGGCGTTCCTCGTCGGTTATGGGGTAAGGCGGCTGGTGGGCCGCATCCAACCGAATTACGAGGCTTCGCGCAACCGGGCGAGAAGTCCCACGCCCGCATAGCCGTCGGCAGGCGTAATCCCGGATTTGCGCTGGAAATTCTGTACGGCGAACGTGGTGTCATTGCCGATACGGCCATCGGTGCCGCCGGTATCGAAGCCGAACGCGGTGAGCCGGCGCTGGATTTCCTGGACTTCGGCCAGCGTAGGTGCCGGTTCGCTGCCCGGGAACTTTTGTACGAACGGTCCGCCGCCGACGCAGCGATCGCCGAGGTGAACCAGCGCCAGCGCATAACTCATCGACGGATTATAGCTTTTAGCGGCAAAGAAATTCTGGGCCGAGCAGGAAAATAGGTCCGCCCGGAACCGGAATCCACGGCTATGCCTCGGCGTCCGGTTGCGGGTAGGGGAGGCCGTCGGCGCGCGTAACGCCGAGCAACCGCCAGGCGGCGTAGGTCCGAGAGCCATGGCCGTGTAACGACGCCGGCATGCGCACTTCGTAGCCCCAATGCTCGCCGCGGTCGACGAAACATCGTGCCGTCGAATTCGGCCTGGTTGTGGATCGCGCTCGGCCCGGTCGTGTCAGGATGAAGTCCCGCCATGACGCGCGTGTACGTATCGTCCGTGACGCCGCGCGCTATGGCTTTGCTCCGAAACGTCGCTATCCACTGATCGAACGCGCTTTGCGCGCGCGTGCGCGCCGGCAACAGCGCTGTGGCAAACGCTCCGCCGATGGCCCCTATGCAGGTACGTCGTACAATGTTCGGCACTGGCCTTGCCCGTCTCAACATCGGCCTGTTTGTTTGCTGGTGATTCCGTCTTCGGCCGCTACGATAGCATCGGACGTGGACGATTTGGGTGTTTCGGCAAGTTTCGATGGCGCGGCCGTGGCGGCTTTGGCAACTCCGTCCGCGGCAAGCGGCAAGGCAGGAGGTGGCGGGGCGAACATCGCGTCGTTGACGAGCCGGCCGCGCGCTCCAATCAGCCGCTCATAGGCTGCGACCAGCGTCATATACGGATTGATGAAGACCCAGCCCGCTCGCGTCGGCACCTGCGCGTCGAAATGCAGGTGGTAACTGGTGCCGCGTTCCGTATTCCCGTAATTGCCGACGGCGCCCAGCACTTCGCCTTCGACGACAGTGCGGCCGCTGAGCATGCCGGCGGCGTCCAGCATCTCTGGGCTCATGTGCAGATAGCGGAAGCGAATGTGCTCGCCGGGCTCGTCGACGACGAGGTAGAGTGCACGGTCGCCCGGATCGCGCATCAGGACGCCATCACTGACGGCGACCACGTCTTCCTGATAGGGCTCGCAGCGGCCGGAATTCGGATCGCGCTCCAGGCACGAGCTCGGCCGGATATCCTGACCCTGATGGCCCAAGCCCGCGGGACATTGCGATACTTCATAAGTGCGGTGCTCGCAGAAATTATCCCGCCACGGATAGGCGAAGTTCTTCAACTCATCATTGACCAGCGGCTTGTCGTTCACCCGGCAGCGATACGATTCATTGTTGGCGCGGCCGCCGAGCCCGACCCGGCCGGTAAGGTCGCAATTGCCCCAGTTCATGAACGACTGCGAGACGGCGTAGTCCGGCGCTTGCGCGATCGGAAAGCGGATCTTCGCGTATACGGTGTCGTCAGCGCGGCCGGATTGGCCGTGCATGCCGGTGCCGGGAAGAATGTCGCCTGGCACAAAATAGGTGAAGTCCGGCGAGATCGGTTCTGGACGATCGATCGTCTGCGGTATGAGACTTGCGGTGCCGGCTTGTGGTGTTCCGCCGACGACATTGAGCCCATTGAGAAAGCGGAGTGCCACTTTGTCCGCATCGCGGCAGGACAGCCGATGCGCGCTCGAGGGTCCGTCGAAGCAACCGATCGAAATTACATAGGGCACACCGAAGCGCACGAAGGTGTAGCGCAAATGACTTTCGAGCAGCGAGCGGCGGATGCCAGGAAATTGGCTGTCGAGCTGCGGTACCGGCTCGCCGTCGGCGACCATCGGGCCACCGAGTTCGTAAACCAGCGCCGAGCCCGATATCTGCACCTCGACGGGCTTGGCGAATGTCAAATCGACACCGGGCGTATTGGGACGCAGCGAAAGCGCGGCATCGTAGCCAGATGGTCCGGGAAAAAACACAGCGACCGCACTAAATCCGGACAGATACTTGCTGGTGTCGCCGGCGCTGCCTTGTGCGCTGTCGCCCAGATAGGCCGACGTATCGAACGGTAATAAAACCGGAACCGGGCTCCCTGCGATATTTGGAAAGACTTTCGCGGTTGCGGCGTTCAGCCGTGCCAGCGCGCCTTTTGCGTCATTGGATGTGCCGAAATTCGCCAGCGCCGCACGCACCGCACCCCAATCGACATCGGCCAACGCGACTTTCGGCGCCTTCATCTCTAGTGCAGCGTCTTGTGCCATGGCCGGCACGGCGAAGATCAGGCCGGCGAGACAGCAGGCTCTCAAGGTCTGGCGGAAGGGCTGCATCTATCGACAGGCAGTTACTGGCGTGCCGCCTGCGCCGCCTCGGGCCCGCGCAGTTTTTCGATGAGCAGGGCGAGGCTGTTACCAAAGCTCTCGGCATCGAAACCCATCGGATCGTCATGGCCGTCGCGAATGCCGGCATCGATGGCGGTGTGATAGGCTGGAATGAGCCAACGGCCGGCGCGCACGCTGGCGATAGTGTAGAGTAGCGCCAAGCGGTCATACTGCGCCGTGGTGAAGGCCGGATTTGGCGCTTGCGCATCATTGTAGCGGCTATGTCCGGGCGCGCTCTTCCGCGGCTGGATCAATTCGACATGCAGGAAAAGTCCCTTGAGGGTGCCGACGAAATCGACGGCCCGCTCGAATTTCGTCTCGCGCCACGGCATCGCGAAATCGTGGTCCAGCAGCATCTCGCCCGACCGGTTGACGACGACGTGGGCTTTGCCCCAACCGTCGCTACAGACGAAATTATTCAGGTTGTTGAGGCTCGCCGTGGTGTCGATATCGTCGGGAAAAGCGCGGTGTCCGAAATTCGGTCCGCTGGTGTCGTGGATCACGAAATATGTCGCTAGCGGCGCTTCAGGGTTATTGTTCTCGGCGTGGGAGACCGGCTGCCAAAGGTTGGCGGCAAAATCCGTTTCGAGATCCTGCTTCGACAAATAGCCGCTCAATGTCTCGCGCGACGGCAGGCCGGTGTCGCGGCCGACCCGGCTGGTCAGGGCGTCCGGCAGATTTTCGAGTGGTGGCCCAAGATTGCGCGTTTGATCTTCGCCACGCATGAGACATTTGGCTTGCTCTTCCGGCGTGCCGCGATAGGCGAGCGAGTCGAGATTGAAGTCGCAGACGCCCTCGTCCTTGAGAATAACGGTCGGCAGCGCATGGGATGGTTTGCAGGAGGCGCTCAGTGCAATGTGAGCGGAAGCACAGAGCGACGCGCCGGCGAGCGCCATTGCGACGGCACGGCCGTGCATTGACCGACATGAAATTGGCAGTACAGGCACCGGTCGGTTCCAAGATCGAACGCCGCACTATCCGCTATCAACGCACGCTCTGCCAAGCAGTGCCGAAATTTTTCGAGGCACGAACGATGAATGAATATTCAGGATGTTGGGCCGAAACAGCGCCGCGGTTCAACCCTTGGCGCGCTCGACGTAGCTGCCGTCAGCGGTCATCACCACGATCTTGGTGCCGGTAGTGACGAAGGGCGGCACCATCGTTCGCACGCCGTTCGACAGCACCGCCGGCTTGTAGGATGACGCGGCGGTCTGGCTTTTGATGGCGGGTTCGGTGTCGACCACCTCGAGTATCGTCTTGGGCGGCAGCTCAATGGCGACCGGGACGCCTTCGTGGAGGCTGATCGTGACTTCCATCTCGGACTGCAAATAGGCCGCCTGATCGCCGATGATGTCGGGCTGTAGCGCGACCTGGTCGTAATTCTCCATGTTCATGAAATGAAAGCCCTCGGCGTCCTGGTACATGAACTGGTGTTTGTGGTCCTCGACGAAGGCACGCTCGACCTGATCGGTGGTCTTAAAGCGGAGTGCGACCTTCACACCATCGGCGATGCGGCGCACATCCATCTGGGTCACCGGTGTGCCCTTACCGGGATGGATGCTTTCGACGGTGACAATGACACCGAGTTTGCCGTCTATATCGACGATATTGCCTTTTCGCAGTGAGCTAGCGATGACTTTCACGGCTTCCTCAAGGTTTGCCCCAATTCCGGGCGCAACATACTGATCCTGAGCCTGACCGCCAGTTATTTCGTCAAAGGCCCGCAGACAAGGCTATGCCCTCCGATCCGCCCGGTTTCTCGCCCTTCTGGGCCCCCCACGTCCATGCCGACCGGCGGCCGGCGCTCTTGGCGCGCGGACGGATCGTGGCGGCATTGCGCTCCTGGTTCGCGGCCGAGGGATTTATTGAGGTCGAAACCGGTGTCCTCGCGGTATCGCCGGGCAACGAAACCCATTTGCACGCCTTCGCAACCTCGCTCGTGGCGCCGGACGGCACGAAGTCGCCGCTCTATCTGCGCACGTCGCCGGAATTTGCCTGCAAGAAGTTGCTGGCAGCCGGTGAGCGGCGGATCGTCGAGTTCGCCAGGGTGTTTCGCAACAGAGAGCAGGGCGCGCTGCATCACCCGGAATTCACAATGGTCGAATGGTATCGTGCCGGCGATCCGTATCAGGTGTTGATGAAGGACTGCGCGGCACTGTTGGCGCGGGCGGCGGAAGCGGCAGGGACGAAGGAATTTCGTTTCCGTGGCTGCACCGCCGATCCGTTCGCCGAACCGGAGCGACTCACGGTCGCCGAAGCATTCGGAAAATTCGCCGGCATCGATTTGCTGGTGACGCTGCCCGACGGCAAGCCCGACCGCGAGCGTCTTGCCCGCGCGGCGCAGGCTGCCGGCATTCGCATCGCCGATGACGATACCTGGGGCGATATTTTCAGCCGCATACTGGTGGAACGTATCGAGAGCGAGCTTGGCATCGGCCGCGCGACCATACTCGATGAATACCCTTCGGTGCAGGCAGCGCTGGCGCGGCCTTCCAGCGATCCACGCATCGCCGAACGCTTCGAGCTTTATGTTTGCGGCGTCGAGCTTGCCAATGGCTTCGGCGAACTGACCGATGCCGCAGAACAGCGCGGACGTCTCGAACACGAAATGGCGGAGAAACAGCGCATCTACGGCGATTGCTATCCGCTCGACGAAGGTTTCCTCGCCGCACTGGCGCAGATGCCGCAATCAAGCGGCATCGCGCTCGGTCTTGATCGCCTCGTCATGCTGGCGGTCGGCGCTTCACGTATCGATCAGGTGATTTGGACGCCGCTCAGCGGCTGACCATCACGTTGATGATTGCGGTGGTGCCGTCCTGCACTTTCTTCAGGCCGTTCTGGATCGCCGCCTTGAGCTTGTCCGGCTCAGTGACCTTTTCGCCGTGCAGGCCGAAATGCGCACCCAGCGCCTCATAGTCAAAGCCATTCAAGCGCGATCCGAGATGCATGTGGGCGTTTTCGGCAGCGCCATCGGGATAATGGTGCACGTGGCCTTTCTGCATGGCCATGTAGCCTTTGTTGTTGAAGATCACGATCAGGATCGGCAGGTTGTGCTCTTTCGAGGCGCCGAGCGCCTGGATCGCCGGATTGTAGAGGAAGCCGCCGTCGCCGATCAGCAAGGCGACCGGCCGCTTCGGCGCCGCGAGCTTGACGCCGAGCGCGGTGCCGAGGCCCTGGCCGAGTCCACCAAAGCCGCGGAAGAAACTCTGCGGGGTGGTGAACGGCAGGTGCTGCCGCAGCATCGGGCCGTGCAAGATCGTTTCGTCGACGTAGATGGTGTCTGGCGGCAGGACATCGGCAAGCGTGCTGATCAGAGACAGCGGATCGATCGCCTTGCCGCCGCCGTTGGCTTTGCTCTTTTCGGCATTGAGGCCGGCCACGAATTTGTCGTGTACGCCTTTCCAATGGTTGCGCCGCTTGCTTACGGCGTCGGCGTCGACCTTGGCGGTGCGCGCGGCTTGCGCCAGCGCCTGCAGGGCTGCCGCGATATCGCCTTCGAGATAGGCGTCAGCGTGCAGGTTTTGATAAATCATATGGCCTTTGAATTGATTATCGTTGATCGCGACAATCTTGCCTTTGGTCGGCTTGGTGTGCGGCGGATACCAGGGCGCCCGGCCGCCGACGAGGAGGACGAGGTCGGCATCTTTGAGATGCTCGTAGGTGGCGACGCCGAGATAGAGCGGATGATTGGTCGGAAAATTGGCGAAGTTCGCCACGCGGCCCCACATTACCGGGATCGCCAACAGATCGGCGAGTTCGACCAGTGCCTTGAACGCTTCGGGATCGCGGCCCGACTGTTCGGCGACGACGACCGGATTTTTCGCCTTCAGAAGCAGGTCGGCGACCTTCGCTATTTCGCTTGGATGCGCTTCGACCCGCGGCGCGAACGGCACTTCTCGGTCGTTTGGCGGCGGTGACCAGTCATGCAGCATGTGCTCAAGCGCGACGTTGAGATAGATCGGCCCGCGCGGCGTGCGTTGCGACATCTCGCCGGCGCGGATGACCTGTTCATAAAGCGTGAAGGGGCTCGTCACCGGCCGCGCCGATTTGGTGATGTTCTCGACAAACCGCTCGATGCCGCCGACGCTCAAGCCACCGTACCATTGCTGCTCAATCGGCAAATCAGGATCTTCGCCGAGTGTAGTGGATTCGCCCGACATCACGATCATTGGAATTTCGGATTGCAACGCGCCGTGCACACCCATGCTGCCTTGCAGAAGGCCGACGCCGGCATGTACCAGCACGGCCTGCGGCCGGCCGGTCATCAGCGTGTAACCGGTCGCCATGTTGACGGCGAGGGTCTCGTGCCAGCAGTCGATGAATCCCGGGCCTTGGCGGTTGCCGGTCTTTTGCCGCACCAGCGCTTCCCACACCGGCGACCATTCGGAACCGGGTGACGACAAGATGTAATCAATCTTGAGCTTCCGGAACGCCTCCAGGATCGCTTCGCCCCCGTCCATATAGTTTTTCATTTCACCGTCCTCACCATTGCAACTGTACGCACCCTCTTAGCCTTGCTCGCCGGGCACTTGCTCAAGCATAAGGGGATTGAGCTCAAGAATCGAGCCATGCAATGCATCGAGCTATGCAGCGAGCCGTTCCGTTGAGGCCTTCCATGACCGCCGCCGCCCGAAAAACTCTGCGCACGCCGTCAGCTCTTGCCGAGGCCAAGCTTGTCGCTCGCGATCGAATACGAGGGTTGGAACGGGTGGCCGCACACTACGCCGTCGCCATCACGCCCGCCCTCGCCGGATTGATCGACCCGTCCGACCCGGATGATCCGATCGCACGGCAATTCGTGCCCGACCCGCGGGAACTGGTCACCGCGCCCCAAGAAAATGGCGATCCGATCGGCGACGATGCGCACTCTCCGGTCGAGGGCGTTGTGCATCGCTATCCGGACCGCGTTCTCCTCAAGCTCGTCAGCGCCTGCGCGGTATATTGCCGATTCTGCTTCCGGCGCGAGATGGTCGGTCCGGGGCAGGGCGCACTTTCGCCTGCGGCGCTAGATAAGGCGCTCGAGTATATCCGCAGCCATCCGCAAATCTGGGAAGTCATTCTCACCGGCGGCGATCCGCTGGTGCTCTCAGCGCGCCGCTTGAAGGATGTGGTGACGCGGCTTGCGGCGATCGGTCATGTCAAAGTGATACGCGTGCACACCCGTGTACCGGTCGCGGCGCCGGAGCGGATCACGCCACCGCTGGTGCGCGCGTTACGCGCGCCGAAAAAGGCGACCTTTGTCGTGCTCCATGCCAATCATCCACGCGAACTGACGGCAAAGGTCCGCGCCGCCTGCGCACGTTTTGTCGATGCCGGCATTCCGATGCTGTCGCAATCGGTGTTGCTGCGCGGCGTCAACGACGACGCCGAGACGCTTGGCGCGCTGATGCGTAGGCTCATCGAATGCCGGATCAAGCCCTATTACCTGCACCACGCCGACTTGGCACCCGGCACGGCGCATCTGCGCACGAGCATCAGCGAAGGTCAGGCGGTGATGCGAAAGCTGCACGGCCGCTATTCAGGTCTGTGCCAGCCGGCGTATGTCCTCGACATCCCGGGCGGCTATGGCAAATCCCCGATCGGGCCGAGCTACCTCAACGCAGACGCCACGGGGATCGAGGACTTCAACGGACGGCAACACACCTATGCGGCGACTTTCTCAAGTGCGGGGAACAACACCGCGGTCTCGAACTCGTAGCCGCACGCTTCACACGACCAAGTGTGCCGCACGCAACGTTCGTTGAGATGTTCCGACCAATCGGGAGCAAGCAGCCACGAGCTACACTGCGGACAAGTGTTCTTGCTATACGTCGCAAGCCGCGTGCGTGTCACAGGCTCAGTGCGAAGTGTCATGATCGATCTCCCGAACTGACCCCTTTGCCCAAGCCAACCGTAGCGTCCCTGTGTGGCGAACCCAAGACGGACACCGGACACAAGGTAAGCCCGCCGTAAAATTCTGTTCGGAACTTTATCTAAACTTCAACGCTGTTTTTGCCGGCAAAGCGATGAGTCCGTCGCGCGCCCTCCTGAAACGGCGCGCGGCGGTGTCGTTAATGCGGCAGCGGGCGCGCAGATTGGGGCAGCAGTAGCATCGGTCTCAACCGCCGCAGCGCGTTGTTTTTCGGAAGGCCGAATCTCAGTGACGGCTGCCGCTGACCTGACCGTCGACAAAGCCGCCAATCTTGACGCAGGTATCGCTGCCGGGAAGTTGGACGAAGCCGGCGCCATATTGCGGGCACGACTTCATGGGCGTCTTTGCGCTGGATGTGGATGCCGGCGGTGACGCGTTCGCCGGTCGGCCCGGCTCGGTCAAGGTTTGCGCGAGCGCCCCCGAAGCCGCCATGACGGCAAAGCCGATCATCATCGCAACGCGAGCGATATGTTGGAGGGGAATGCCGGCAATATTCATGCTCGCACCATAATACATCGTTGCCGCAATGGTTGCCCACGGCGGTCTTGAACCCAATTAACGCCGAGGTAAATCGGAATAGCGGCTAGCGATTTCGCTGAGCGCCGGACGCGGCCGATCATCCGGCACGCCGGGCGGCCGGCCGATGTGAACGAATCCCACGATGCGCTCGTGAGGCGCAAGGCCAAGGGCGTCCAGCACACTGCGATCGTAGGCGTACCACTCGGTGATCCAGCTTGCGCCGTAGCCCAGCGCGTGCGCGGCATGAACCAAATTCATGGCTGCGGCGCCGGCCGAGAGCACTTGCTCCCACTCCGGAATTTTTACGTGCGGGCCGGCGCGGCTAACGACCGCCACGACGAGCGGGGCGCGCGCAAGGCGGCCGCGCTCGAACTCGACCTGATCGGGTTTTGCGTCAGGATATTTGACGCGGAATGCTGCTGCGATGGCGGCGCCGGCGGCAAGCCGTGCGTCACCATCGAATACGATGAAGCGCCAAGGGGTGAGCTTGCCGTGATCCGGCACCCGTGCCGCGACGGTCAGAAGTGTATCGATCTCCGTGGCGGTCGGGGCCGGACCGGAGAGTTCGACCGCCTTGAAAGAGCGGCGGGTGGTGAGGAGTTTAAGAGCGTCGGGCATACCGGTCCTGTTCGCTACTGCTTAAGCGGGTTAATCTTTCTCTTTTTCTAACGTTACGAAATCCGTCTTTACCGTTCAGCAAAGACCCGATAGCTATCCCATCCCGCAAGCGGGACCGAACGGATCGTCCGCCATGATGGCATCCGGCGCCCAAGCTCGTCGATCAGTTTTTCAATGACTCGACCGGCGAAGGCGGCCACTGAGAAGTGGACGCACGTGGTCCCTGGAACGAGGGCGGCGAATGGGAATTCGTCGGCTTGGCGGTATTGTACTCGGTGACCCAGGCGCCGATGAGCTGGCGAGCTTGGTCGAGATCGATGAACAGCCTCTCATTGCGAAGCTCGTCCCGTTGTTTCGACGCCGAACGCCAACCGCTAGGGATTGGGCGCACAAGGGAAGTTGGCCACTAGGTACCGTTCTGCCGGCGAACGCGCCGTTCGGTAAGACTGTCGCATCACCGCGAAGGCGCGAACGCGGGCTGAGTATCCGCGTTGCTCTGCGGTGGATTGGACTTCGGAGATGGCGGACCGGCATCACGTGTTGGCTCTGATACCTGCTGCTGCTGGTGTTCAGTAGACGTGCTCGCATTCGGATCCGCTTGGGTGGCGTCCTTTTCCGTAGAGATCCCGTTCTTCTCCTCATGCTTTGTTTGAGAACTGGAACGGTGGCTGGGCGCGGAATGATAACCAGGCGGCCTAAAGTCGAAACGAGGAATTGGAATCGGCAAGCCGAACTGCGCGGACGCCTGGGTTGGCAACAGTCCCACGCCGCCTACAGACGCCGCAGCCAGCAATGTCGAAAGTTTTAAAATAGTGACGCTGTAGGGAAGCCTTCTCATGGTTGTCTCCCACAATACATTCGTCACTCTGACATCCGTCAAATCGCCGGAACATGGCGGCAATATTAATTTCTGGTCAGCTTGATAGGCAATTACCCACCATTGCGGCGGGAAGCGGCGAGCGACGCCAGTTTAATTTTTGATCTGCACGTAGCCGCGCCCTCTCATGCAGCTAACGAAATCCTCGACCATCGCCCGGCTATCGCCATCCTTGTTCGCCTTGCCGCCGGACGCCCCATCGGGCTTCTGCATTTCGTCTCGGCAATCGAGGCTGTCGATATCCAATAATGCGGAGCTGAGTGGCTGGCCGTCTGTGCGAGCCCACGCCGTCGGCAGTGTCGTCCCTGGCTGTCGGGTACAAGCGCAGAGCATCAAGACCGATATGAGTAAGAGCACTCGCATAACCCCGACACTCTGGCCTGGATGTCAGTTTATTCGAGAGTAAAGGCGAAAATCCTAATATTGGGTGTGTCGGCCGAACGCGCCGTTCGCAAATCGGCAAGTCGCCACTTCGGAAGTAAGATGGTCCAAGAATTAGAGCTCGACCAAGTGGACGGAATCCCGAGCTATGCTTCGACGCCGCGGTCGAAATGCGTGTCGTCATGTAGATCGGGCATGGTTCCAATCACTGAAGCGATACGCCTCCGCATCCGAGCGCTCTCTTGCTTCGGCTCGCCGCGTTTCACGTTGACATGGGAAAAAACGCTGACCGCTGGGCGGAAGATTGGTCATACCTATAATCGGGTCCTATTGGACATTTGTTGGACACCGACGGGATGATTTACGCTAAGTCATTGAAAACAATGGCGCGCCCTACGGGACTCGAACCCGTGTTACCGCCGTGAAAGGGCGGTGTCCTAGACCGCTAGACGAAGGGCGCAATGAAGGTGCGTGAAAAAGCGAGCCAATCAACGCGCCGGACGTATAAAGAGGTTCGGAGCCAGCGGCAAGCAAGCGTGTGCCAATCACCATTTCCCAATATTAGGCATCGAGGTCCATGGTTCCTTCGGCGGCAGCGGCGAGCCCTTTTGCAGCAACTCGATGGAGTGTTTGTCGGGAGAGCGCACGAAGGCCATATTGCCGTCGCGCGGCGGTCGGTTGATGGTAATTCCGGCCTTCATCAGCCGTTCGCACAGAGCGTAAATGTCGTCGACCTCGTAGGCGAGGTGGCCGAAGTAGCGCGCCTCGCCGTAATCTTCAGTATCCCAATTATATGTCAGTTCGACGAGCGGTGCTTGCCGCGTCGGCGGACCGTTGGCGACCAGATCGCTGTCGGTGGGCGCGGCGAGAAAGACCAGCGTGTACTTATTCTTTTCGTCGACGCGACGTCGAACCTCGGTCAGGCCGAGTCCTTTGCAGTAAAAATCGAGCGCGGCGTCGAGATTGCGCACGCGCAGCATAGTGTGCAGATACCGCATTGTCGGACCTCCCTGTTCGGCTATTCTATATAAGCATTTTAGGACAATGGCCGCAGGGTTAGGAAGGATGATAGCGCCCGATCTCAGCACCGCGATAACCAGCCTCAATTGCCTCGTCGGCGATGCCAAGGTTGCCGTGCCGTTCACCGGGGCCGGCATCTCGACCGAATGCGGCATACCCGACTTCCGTTCGCCCGGCGGGCTGTGGACCAAGAACCGGCCGATTCCGTTCGATGAGTTCGTGGCGAGCCAGGAAGCGCGCAACGAATCCTGGCGGCGTCGCTTCGCCATGGCCGACGAGTTCGGCGATGCCCGGCCAGGAAGGGGCCACCGTGCGCTGGCCAGCCTGTATCGGGCCAGTAAGATTCCCGCCGTGATCACCCAGAACATCGACAACCTGCATCAACTGTCAGGTTTTTCCCCCAAGCATGTCGTCGAGCTTCACGGCAACACGACCTATGCCGCGTGTCTTGACTGTGGCGAGCGCTACGACCTTGTGTGGGTGCGCCAGCGCATGGATGCCGCAAATGGTTGCGCGCCGGACTGCCGGTGCGGGGGGTACATCAAAACCGCGACGGTTTCATTCGGGCAAGCGATGCCCGATGCGGCGATGCAGCACGCCCAGGACCTTGCACTCGCTTGCGATTTATTTCTGGCGATCGGCTCTTCGCTTTTGGTCTGGCCAGCGGCCGGCTTCCCGTTGATGGCGAAGCGCAACGGCGCGCGACTCGTCATCATCAATCGCGAACCGACGGAGTTCGACGACATTGCCGATCTCGTCGTGCGCCAGGACATCGGCACCGTGCTCGAACCATTCATCGTGCACTAATCCACTTTGTACACAGGCTGTGCCGCTTTTCTTCGACTGTTGCAATTTTGTCCTTTTCCCCTCGATGGCGAGTGTTATCTTCAATTCAACAGATTCGTGATGCGCCCGCGCGGGGCGCCAGCAGCGGCGGTCACGGCGTCATGACGTCGGACGGAATTGAACAAAAATCATCCGACCCGGGATTCGGACCCGATGTCGATTTCAATGACGAGTCAGGTGCGACTGTCATCGAGGTGTCCGGCATCATCAAGTGGTTCGACGTCGCCAAGGGCTATGGCTTTATAATTCCAGACAACGGCATGGCTGACGTGTTGTTGCACGTAACATGCCTGCGGCGCGACGGATACCAGACGGCTTATGAAGGCGCCCGGGTGGTCTGCGAGGTGCTGGCGCGACCGAAGGGCCTGCAAGCCTTCCGCGTCGTCTCCATGGACGAATCGACGGCGATCCATCCGGCCCAGATGCCCCCGCCGCGGACCCATGTTACAGTGGCCCCGACAAGCGGTCTCGAACGGGCACAGGTGAAATGGTTCAATCGGCTTCGCGGTTTCGGTTTCCTGACGCGCGGCGAGGGCACGCCCGACATCTTCGTTCACATGGAGACGCTGCGGCGATACGGACTGACCGAACTGCGTCCCGGCCAGTTCGTGCTGGTGCGTTTCGGACCTGGCCCCAAAGGCATGATGGCGGCCGAGGTTCGTCCGGAAAGCGGACCGTCAGGCCTGACCTCCCATTGATTCCTGTTCTTGCTCGCCTTGTATCGGCACGCGCGGCTGTCGTGCGCCTCGCTGCGGCAATGCTTGTCGGCGCATGTGCCGTGCTCGCTTCGCTTGCGCTTGCGCAGGCGTCTGGACAGAGCACCCTCGAGATCGTCAGCGCCACGGGGGTGCATGCCTTCAACGTCGAGCTTGCCACGACCGAACCGGAGCGCGAGCGCGGTCTAATGTTCCGCAAGGAACTACCGCAAGGCCAAGGCATGCTTTTCGACTTCTTCACCGATCAGCCGGTCTCGTTCTGGATGCACAACACCTACATCTCGCTCGATCTGATTTTCATCCGAAGCGACGGTCGCATTGTGCGAATCGCGGAAAGTGCGGAACCGATGTCGGACAACCTCATTCCCTCCGGCGCCCCGGTGCGGGCGGTGCTTGAGGTCATTGCCGGCACGGCGCGGGATCTTGGCATCAAGGCGGGTGATAAAGTGATCAACCCAATATTCGGTAACGCCCGCTAAATGCCGGTTTGGATGCGGTTTTGCTCGGCTTGATGGTGACGGGCGAACCATGTATCCAGAGCCGCGAACAGCGGGGTATGGCGCAGCCTGGTAGCGCGGTAGTTTTGGGTACTACAGGTCGCAGGTTCGAATCCTGCTGCCCCGACCATCGGCCATCGCTATGGCGTGTGCGACCGTGAGGAACGGAGTCATGACGGCCCGCATTTACAAGCCGGCGCGTACCGCGATGCAATCGGGCACGGCAAACACCAAAGAGTGGGTGCTCGACTTTGAACTCGAGCAGCCGCGCGTCGTCGAGCCGCTAATGGGCTGGACAAGCTCGGGCGACATGAAGCAGCAATTGCGGCTGTCGTTCGACACCAAGGAAGAGGCTGTTGCCTACTGCGAGCGTCGCGGCATTGCTTGTCAGGTTTTCGAGAGTAAGCCGCCCAAGCGTCTGCGGATTTCCTACTCCGACAATTTTTCCTTCACGCGGCGCGGTCCTTGGACGCACTGAGCGGTAGCGACGCTAGGCTTGCTTGACCTGCACGGTTTGCGCGCGGTTGGGTATTCGTTGCGGCGTGGCGCGCTGGCGAAGCAAGGATATGAACCGCTCCTCCGGCATCGGCTGACCGAGCAGAAAACCCTGGCCGTAGTCGCACCCCATGCTGACCAGTGCCAAAGCGGCGGATGCCTTCTCGATTCCGATAGCGACGGCGATGCTGCCAAAATTGTGCGCCAGGTCGATGGCGGTCTTGCACAGCGGCGTATTGACCTTGTCAGTGCCCGCATCGGTGATGAAGGAGCGGTCGAGCTTGAATTCGGCAAATGGCATTGTCTTCAGCCGAGCAAACGCCGAATAGCCACGACCGAAATCGTCCACGGCGAGTTTGACGTCGAGATGTTGCAGCTTTTGGCTGATGTCGGTAGCGAGCGCCACGTCTGAAACGATCTGATCCTCCGGAATGTCGATGATCACGCCGGGCCATTTTTCGAACTTCGGCTGATAGGTCCGCACGATGTCGGGCACCGCGACCTTGACCAGCGCAGCGACGGGTATGTTGACCGCAAGTCGCAAATTGACGCCGAGCTGAGCGAACTTGATGTTGGCGCCGAGCGACTGCGTCAAAGCGAGTTCGGAGAGCGCGATTATGCTCGAACTCTCTGGCCCCTGGCATGAACGCGCCGGGCAGCAGGAGGCCGTTGGTCGGATGGCGCGCGCGTGCAAAGGCCTCGACGCCGACGAGCTGCTTCTTCCGCAAATCGATTTTTGGCTGATACCAGAATTCGATCCAGTTCTTCTTCAAGGCCTCGTCGAGATCGATGCGGCCGGCTAGTGCCGGCGGGTCGCCGAGCTTGAGCTCTTGCAGGATCTTCAATATGGCGCTGGTTTCGAAAGGTTTCTTGAGCACCGGCAGCATTTGTAGCAGGTGCTGCTCGCCGATGCTTTTGACATGCGTAAGCACGGCCAAGCCGCGCCCGCTCATCAGCTGGACTTGGCCCCGATAGCCGCCGCGGCCGAGCGTGGCGATGCATTCGATGGCTTCGATCGAATCCAGCGCGATGTTGAGGAAGACAAGATTCGGCATCCGCTCGCTCAGCGCCGCTCGCATATCATGGCAGTCGGCAAATCCCTGGGTATCGAGGCCAGCGCCGTGGAGAACGAGCGAGAGGAATTGCCGGATGCTCGGGTCGCGGTCGATCACGAAGCAGAGCGGGACAGGGGCCCCGGCGGCGGGCGCGTCGGGTTGACGCGGTGCCGGCGCCGCTTCGTTGAATGACTGCGCCGGGAGTGCGCTCATGACCGATTTTTAGGCGTTACGTGACGGGATATCCCTGACATTGGTGTAAATTTGTTAATCGGCGGTTTCGGCAGCCGGAAAGCGATGCAATGGCGCGCGTTCATGGATGCCGCGCCGTCACATCCGTGCATGCCACCCCATTCCCGGTGCATTGCCTGCCCGCTGTGACAATCCGCGGGTTATGCTACGTTGCCTGCAACTGCTGCGCCGCCTCGCCGGTGCGGCGGACCAGTGATCCATGGGGAGATGACGATGCCCAAGAAAGATGCCAGCCCAAAACTCGACCGCCGAAAATTCCTCGCCGCCGCGGCTGTCGCGGGCGCAACGGGGGCGGTGAGCCCCGCGAAGGCCGGAACTTCGACGGGACTCGATGCGCCGCAGCGGGTGCCTTCGGCGCTGCCGCCGAATGCCTACGTCGCCGCAAATGAATCTGGCACTCCGCAGATGCCGCAAGCGGAAGGCGGCCGTCCGACGTCGGACTTCATGGTCGACGTCATCAAGACACTCGACATCAAATACATGCCGGCCAATCCGGCGGCGAGCTATCGCGGGCTTCACGAGTCCCTGATCGACTACGGCAAGAATACGATGCCGGAATTCCTCACCTGCATGCACGAGGAATCCGCGGTCGGAATGTGCCACGGCTACTTCAAGGCGACCGGCAAGCCGCTCATGACGCTGGTTCACGGCGTGGTCGGCCTGCAACACGCCACCATGGCGATCTACAACGCCTGGTGCGACCGTGTGCCGGTCCTGGTCATCGGAGGCAACGATCTCGACGCCGCGCATCGGCCGCCGGGTGTTCCGACATTCCATTCGGCGCAGGACATCAACGCGATCGTGCGCGATTACACCAAATGGGACGACAATCCGGTATCGGCCCAACATTTCGCGCAGTCGTTCGTGCGCATGTACAACAAGGCGACGACGCCGCCCTACGGCCCTGTGATGATGTCGCTTGACGCCGTGTTGCAGAACGAGGCGATCCGCGACTTCGGCGAACCGCTCTATATTCCGAAATTCTTCGCCGCCGCGCCGCCGCAGGGCGATGACGCCGCGGTGAAGGAAGCCGCGCGCCTCCTCGCCAACGCGGAGCGCCCGGTGATCGTGGTCGATCGCGCGGCACGCACACAGGATGGCGTGCAGATGCTGATTGAGCTCGCCGAACTTTTGCAGGCTCCGGTGGTCGATCAAGGCGGCCGGATGAATTTCCCGAATACGCATTATCTGTCGCGTCCGGCGAATGTCATCGGTGATGCCGACGTCGTGATCGGCATGGAGCTTTCCGACTTTTGGAACACGGTGAATGGTTTTGTCGACAACGGCGACGATGGCTTCGGCAAGAATCTTCACAAACTCAAGCCCGGCACGAAGCTGATCAGCATCAGCTCCGTCGATTTGATCACCAAATCAAATTACCAGGACTTCCAACGATTCCAAAGCATCGACATTTCAATGCCGGGGGATGCCGAGGCAACGCTGCCCTCGCTGATCGAGGCGCTGAAATCGGCGATTTCAAACGATCGCAAAGATGCGATGTCGAAGCGCGGTGACGCCATCCGCCAGGCGCATGCCAAGGGCCTGGAGGCGACCAAACAGGCGGCCGCAATCGCCTGGGACGCGAATCCGGTCAACACCGCGCGGCTGGTTACCGAACTTTATGCGCAGATCAAGGACCTCGATTGGTCGCTTGTTTCGACCGCCGGTAACACCAGCAACTGGGCCAACCGGCTGTGGCCGATGGAGAAGCACTATCAGTGGCTCGGCTCTTCCGGTGGCTACGGCGTCGGCTACGGGGCGCCGGCATCTATCGGCGCGGCGCTCGGCAACCGCGATCAAGGGCGCTTCTCCGTGTCCATCCAGTCCGACGGTGACTTGATGTATGCGCCGGGCGTGTTGTGGACTGCAGTGCGGCACAAGATTCCGCTGCTCGCCGTCATGCACAACAACCGCGGCTATCACCAGGAAGCGATGCATGTGCTGCGGTTCGCTAACTTCCGCAACCGCGTCGTCAACACCGGCAACGATCTGGCGCCGATCGGCACCAGCATCATGAATCCGGACATCCAGTATCACGATCTGGCGAAATCGATGGGGTGGTGGGCAAAAGGGCCAATCACCGATCCGGCCGATCTCGGGCCGGCGATCAAGGAAGCAGTCAATGTGGTCAAGGAAGGCCAGCCGGCGCTGATCAACGTTTTGACGCAGCCACGCTGAGGGGATGACCATGGGTTATGTTCGTGTATCCGCTGCGTCCTTGCTCGTGACGCTAACGATTGGCGTCGCCGGACAGAGCGCGGCGCTAGCCGACGGCGACGCGCAGAAGGGCAAGGTCACCTTCGTCAAGTATGGGCTGCTGGCAATGCCACGACTATAATGGCCAAGGCTCGATCGCGACCAGCGGCGGCAGAGTCATCGCGCGGACGCAACTGCCTATTGATGCGTTCATCTCCTTTGTGCGCACGACAAACGGGCAGATGCCGCCTTTCCGGGCGCCGGTGATTTCCGATGCCGATCTCACCGATATCTATGCCTATCTGCAATCGCTGCCGGAGCCGAAAAAGCCGAGTGATATACCTTTGTTGAGCAACGACGTGCGCACGCAGTAGACGGCGAGGTTCTCGGTTGCCGTGGCGGCGAAGTCGCGAGAGACGGAATGAGCGTCCAACGCCAGATGCGGCTCGGCGCCTTCTTTAATCCGACCGGCCATCATGTCGCGTCATGGCGGCATCCGCGTGCGCAAGCGGATGCCGGCATCAATTTTCAGCACTATCTCGAAATCACGCGTACGGCAGAGCGCGGCAAATTCGATATGGTGTTTCTCGCTGATAATCTCGGCGTGCGGCAGGCGCACATGGAGGCGCTCAGCCGCTCGGCGCAATATATCGCCAACTTCGAACCGCTGACGCTACTCTCGGCTCTCGCCACCCATACCAGCCATATCGGCCTCGTGGCGACCGCCTCAACGAGTTACAACGAGCCGTTCCACGTCGCGCGCAAATTCGCCTCGCTCGATCATTTGAGCGGCGGGCGT
This sequence comes from uncultured Alphaproteobacteria bacterium, assembly GCA_963813825.1. Lineage (GTDB taxonomy): Bacteria > Pseudomonadota > Alphaproteobacteria > Rhizobiales > Xanthobacteraceae > BOG-931. The sequence goes on along the minus strand of CAWFBB010000041.1, from coordinate 57,062 downwards.
GCCGGCTGGAACCTGGTGACCTCGGGTCAGGAAAACGAAGCGCGCAATTTCAGCCGTGAGAATCATTATGAGCACGGTGAGCGATACGAACGCGCCCGTGAGTTTGCCCGTGTGGTGCTCGGTTTATGGGACACCTGGGATGACGATGCTTTCGTCCGCAACAAGGAAACCGGGCAATTCTTCCACGGCGACAGGCTGCATAATCTCAATCACCGCGGGAAATATTTTTCCGTGCTGGGCGCACTGAATATTCCGCGCAGCCCGCAGGGCCATCCGGTGATCGTGCAGGCTGGCGGTTCCGACGACATGATCGCGGTCGCCGCCGAATTCGCCGAGGTCATCTTCTGTGCGCCGCTGACGCTGGAAGCCGCGCAAAAGTTCTATGCGACGCTGAAAGGTAAGTTGGCCGCTTACGGCCGTTCACCCGATGAGATGAAGATCATGCCCGGGCTGAGCGCCATTATCGGACGTACTGATGCCGAGGCGGAAGAGAACTACGAATATCTCAATTCGCTGGTGCACCCGATTGTGGCCCGCGAGATCTTATCGATGGTGCTCGGCAACGTCGATCTGACGCAATATCCGTTCGATGGCCCGTTGCCAGAGAATTTGCCGCCCTCGAATGCCAGCTTGCAGATTTTTGAGCAGGTAACTGGCATGGCGCGTCGCGAGAACCTTTCGATCCGGCAGGTTGCGTTGCGGGTCGCCGGCGCGCGCGCCAAGGCGGTCATTCGCGGCTCGCCGCAGACGATTGTCGATTACATGGAAGAGTGGTTCGGCAAGGACGGCTGCGATGGTTTCAACATCATGCCGCCGTTCCTGCCCGGCGGGCTCGACGACTTCGTCGCGCTGGTGATACCTGAATTGCAGCGGCGCGGGCTGTTCCGCACCGAATATGAGGGCGCGACCTTACGCGAGAATCTCGGCCTCAAACGGCCCCAAAGCCGCTATGCCGTGCAAACGCGGGGCGAGCCGCGCGCCGCCTCGGGAGGCTAAAGTGATCAGCGTCAAACGGCTCGGCCATGCCACGCTCACGTCGCCCGATATAGAGCGGCAGATCGCCTACTACACTGACGTCGTCGGTCTCATTGTGGTCGAGCGCGGCAAGGACCGGGTCTACCTCGCCAGTAAGCTCGGGCTTGAGGCGGTGGCGCTGGAGCCGGGCAAGGGCAATGTGCTGTCGGCGTTGTCCTTTCAGGTCGCGCCGGGGACCGATCTCGGCGAGATCGAGCGCGGGCTTGCCAAGGATGGCGTGAAGAATGAGCGCGTCAGCGGAATATCGCCCGGCGTCGCGGAGGCGGTGGTGTTCACCGACCCGAAAGGCACCAGGATCGAGATCTTCTCCGACTATGCCTTCGCCAAGGACGACGACCGGACCGCAGGCATCATGCCGCTGAAGCTCGGTCATGTCGCATACCGGGTCGATGACGTGCAGAAGATCGTGAAGTTTTATTGCGATGTGCTCGGCTTTCGTGTTTCGGACTGGCGCGCCGACGATTTTGCATTTCTGCGCTGCAATTCCGATCACCACACGGTCAATTTCGTCTACGACGTCGAGCCGCAACTCCATCACATCGCGTTCGAGGTCAAGGACTGGGCGGAAATCCAGCGCGCCGCCGAAACGCTGGCCAAGCACGATATCCACCTGGTGTGGGGCCCGGGCCGGCACATCATCGGTCACAACATTGCGATCTATCATCGTAATGCCGACAAGGTCCGCGTCGAGTTCTTCTGCGAGATGGATCAGATGCGCGACGAGGCGCTCGGCTATTTCGATCCGCGTCCGTGGCATCAGGACCGGCCGCAATACCCGAAAGTGTGGGGTCCGGAAACGTTGCGCAATTATTGGGGGTATGGGTCCGAGCGCATCATTCGTGGCTACCAGACCATCGAGTGAAACACGATCCCGTGAGCGCGGGGCGAGGCGGGTCCGTGGCAATTGTGATTGGCGTTTGCAACACGAATTGCCCTAAAGACTCGACGATGCCAGCGCGGAGGAAGCCGATGACAGCCTTAAAGTGGACGAGTGTCGGCGCACTGATTTTGATTCCGTTTCTCGGCCTTGCGGCCAGTCTCGCCCGGGCCGAAGAGCCGGCTGTGGTCATTCCGGCTCCGGCGCAGGACATGGCCGCGCCCGACGGCGGCGGCACGCAGACGGTGGTGCTGGCGGGCGGCTGCTTCTGGGGCGTTCAAGGTGTCTTCGAGCACACCAAAGGGGTAACCCAGGCAGTGTCGGGCTATTCCGGCGGCAAAAAGGAGACGGCCCACTACCAGATGGTCGGCACCGAACAGACCGGCCACGCCGAGTCGGTTCAGGTCACATTCAACCCAAAACAGATTTCTTACGGCAAGATTCTGCAGATTTATTTTTCAGTCGCTCACAATCCGACCGAGCTGAACTATCAAGGCCCCGACAGCGGCACCTCGTACCGTTCGGCCATTTTTTTCGCCAATGACGACCAGAAGCGGATAGCCGAGGCCTATATCGCCCAACTTAATCAGGCTCACGTGTTCAAGTCGGCGATCGTCACAAAGCTTGAGCCGCTCACCGGCTTCTATCCGGCCGAAGATTATCACCAGGATTTTCTGGTTCTGCACCCGAGTTATCCGTACATCGTGTTCAACGATCTCCCGAAGGTTGAGAATCTGAAGCGCCTGTTCGCGGACGAATATCGTGACACGCCGGTCACCGTGATGGCGTCCAACAAGCCGAGCCAGTAACGGCGGCCGGAAAACTTTTCCAGTTCCGCACTGCAACATCTGCACCTGCTTCGCGCTTCGGTTCTCTAGGCGCGCATTCGCCGCCTATTGCTCTGGTCTTCGGCGAAAACGTGCAGTACCCTCCTCCCGGGAACGGGCCAATAGAAGCCCGCTCTGGAATACGTGAGGAAACGCAGAGGGGGAGGAAGCCAGATGGCTATGGCAACGACAGTCGGAGCGACTACCCGACGCCGAACATAGTGCGCAACTTCGTAAAGCTGTCATTGCGTCTACGGTCGGTACGGCAATCGAGTGGTACGACTTTTTCCTATACGGTACGGCGGCCGGGCTCGTCTTTGGCAAGCTGTTTTTCCCCAATCAAGACGCGTTGTCGGGGACACTTCTCGCCTTCGGGACCTATTTCATTGGCTTCGCCGCTCGACCGGTCGGGGCCGCGATCTTCGGCCACTACGGTGACCGCATCGGCCGCAAGGCAACCCTGATCGCCACGTTGCTGTTTATGGGGCTTGCAACCTTCGCCATCGCTTTTGTACCGACCTACGATTCCATTGGTATCTGGGGCGCGGTGATCTTGACCGTCCTGAGGGCGCTTCAGGGTATCGGCGTGGGCGGCGAGTGGGGCGGCTCCGTCCTGCTGTCGATGGAGTGGTCGCGCACGCATGGTCAACGCGGATTGGTTGCCGTCCTGGCCACAATTCGGCGTCCCTTGCGGACTGCTGCTCTCGACGATCGCCGTCATCATCTTCAGCTCATGGTCGGGAAGTGACTTCCTGGTTTGGGGTTGGCGCATTCCATTCGCGCTCTCGATCGTCCTGGTCGGAATCGGTCTGTGGATTCGCCTGGGCATTCTCGAGACGCCGGTGTTCCAGAAGCTGCTGGATACCGAGAAGATCGAGAAAGCGCCGATCATCGAAGTCATCAAGAAACAGCCGAAGGAAATTATTCTCTCGGCACTGCTTGCGGATGTCCGAGCAGGCGCCGTTCTATATCTTTACCGCTTTCGTCTTTTCGCTACGCCGTCGGCACGCTGAAGATGGACCGTAACTTCATCCTCAGCGCGGTGATGGTTGCGGCCTGTGTCTCGTTCTTTCACCATTCCGATCTCCGGCCACATCTCTGACCTGATCGGCCGCAGGAAAATGTACCTGATCGGCGTCGTCACTATGGGCGTGTTCGGATTCCTGTATTTCGCCATGATGGATCCCGCGACGCCTGCACTGGTATTTCTCGCCATCGTGATCTCGCTCATTCCTCACGATATGCAGTACGGACCGCAGGCGGCGTTGATTGCGGAATCGTTCACGCCGCGTCTGCGCTATAGTGGTGCCTCGCTCGGCTATCAGTTGGCGTCGATCATCGCCGGCGGTCCGGCGCCGCTCATCGCCACTGCGTTATTCGCCGCCTACCACTCCGGCTACGCGATCGCGATCTATATTGCAGTATGTGCCGTCATCAGTTTGATCTCGGCGGCGATGATGCCCGACTACACCGGAAAGGATATTTCGGCCGAATACGACGCTCATGTAGTTCCGGCTGAATAAACCTCATCATCGGAAATAGACAGTAGCGCCGGGGCGGCAACGTCCCGGTGCTTTTCATTCGAGACCCCGAAAAGTTTAGAGCACTAACCCGGTCTGCGGATCAATCAAGTGCATGCGGTCCATGTCGGCATAAAGCCGCATCGACTCGCCCGGACCGGTGGTGCTGTCCGGATCGACACGCCCACAGATTTCCTGGCCATCGACGGAAAAATAGACCATCGTTTCCATGCCCATCGGTTCGACGACGTCGAGAGTGGCGGCAAACTCGCAATTGAGATCGCGGTCATTGCGCCGCGGCTCGGTGATGTGCTCGGGACGTAGTCCAAATATCAGCTCCTTGCCGGTCATGGACTGGAACCGCGCCGATTGGGTCACCGGCACCGGCAGGCTGATTTTGTCGGAAACGCGCACGCGCAAGGCCACGCCGTTCTGCTCAAGGCGACAGCGCATGAAATTCATCGCCGGTGAGCCGATGAACCCCGCGACAAATCGCGTTTTGGGGTGGTGATAGAGGTCCTGCGGCGTCGCGATCTGCTCGATCACTCCGCCGTTCATGACCACGACGCGGTCAGCGAGCGTCATCGCCTCGACCTGATCGTGGGTGACGTACACCGTTGTGGTCTTGACCAACTGATGCACGCGTTTGATCTCGGTTCGCATCTGCACGCGCAGCTTGGCGTCGAGGTTCGAGAGTGGCTCGTCGAACAGGAACACTTTCGGATTGCGCACAATGGCGCGGCCCATGGCGACGCGTTGGCGCTGGCCGCCGGACAGCGCCTTCGGCTTGCGGTCCAGAAGTTCGGTGATGTCGAGAATGCGCGCGGCATGGTCGACGCGCTTCTTGATCTCGGCCTTGGGGAATTTGCGCAGCTTCAGCCCGAACGACATGTTCTCGAATACCGACATGTGCGGGTAGAGCGCGTAATTCTGGAACACCATGGCGATGTCGCGGTCCTTCGGCGGCCGATCGTTGACAACTTCGCCGCCGATATAGATGTCGCCCGAAGTGACTTCCTCGAGGCCCGCGATCATGCGCAACGTCGTCGATTTGCCGCAGCCCGATGGGCCAACCAGCACGACGAATTCGTTGTCCGGAATGTCGAGGCTGATGCTGCGGACGGCTTCCACGTCGTCGTAGCGCTTGACCACATTACGCAACGCGACTTCAGCCATCGGTATCAACCCTTGGTGGCGCCCGCGGTCAGGCCCGCGATATAGTAATCCATCAGGAACGCGTAGATCACGAGCGGCGGCGCGGCGGCGACTAGCGCGCCTGCCATCAACATTCCCCACTTGTAGACGTCACCGCGTATCAGGCTTGTTACTGTGCCGACGGTGAGAACCTGCTGATCTGCCGAATAGAGAAAAGCCATCGGATAGACGAACGCCGCCCAGGATACGGTGAAGGCGAAAATCATCGCCGCGATGATGCCGGGCAGCGCCACCGGAATGAAGATCTTGGTGAGCATCTGCATGTGACCGGCGCCGTCGATCAGCGCCGCCTCGTCGAGCTCTTTGGGAATCGACTGGAAGTAGCCGATCATGATCCAGGTGCAGAATGGCACGGTGAGCGTCGGATAGACCAGGATCATGCCCCAATAGGAGTTGAGCAGGCCGACCGCCTTGACGATCTGGAACAGCGGGATGAACAGAAGCGTGTCGGGTACGAGATATGTGAGGAAAATTCCGGTCGCCAGGATGCTCGAGCCCCAGAACTTCATGCGGCCGAGTGAGAAGGCGGCCAGCACACTGACCACCATGGTGATTGCGACGACGGCGACGGTCACGATGATCGTGTTCTTGAAGAAGGTCAGGAAGTCGGTCTGCGTCAGCAGGATCCTGAATTGATCGAGCGTAACGCCATCCGCGACGATCCACGGATTGGTCGCCATGCGCGCCACCTCGGCGTCGCTCTTGAGCGCCGTAACGACCATGTAATAGGGCGGGATCAAGAAGAAGATCGCGAAAATGACCAGGAACACATACGACGTGATCAGCGCCCAACGCCGATTGCGGCTGAGGCTGGCGCCGATGCCGAGACTGCGTCCGGCGGGGGCGATGACGGCGGCCGTGCTCATCCAATCTCCCTGCCGCGCTTGCGCACGCCGCGCAGGATCAGGATCGCCGCAATGCCGAGGATCGGCAACATGAATAACGAGGTGGCGGCGCCGAGCGGCAAGTCGCCGGAACGAATGCCGAGCATGAAGGCGTAAGTCGCGAGCACATGCGTCATGTTGCGCGGGCCGCCAGCGGTCATGATCTGCACGATGTCGAAATTGGCGAACGTGACGATCAGCGAGAACAGCACGGTTATGGCGATGATATTGTGCATCATCGGCAGTGTGATGTGGATGAATTTCTGCCAGGCGCTCGCGCCGTCGATGGACGCAGCTTCGTAGAGTTGCTCGGGTACCGATTTGAGCGCTGCCAGGTACATGATCAGAAAGAACGGCGCTCCGTACCAGACGTTGACCAGGATGACGGAGAAACGCGCCCAATACGGACTGCTGAGCCACGGAATTTGATCGAATCCCAGGCTTTCGAGGATGTAATTGAAGGCGGAGTGGGTGGGATCGAACAGCCACCACCAGCCGAGCGACGACAAAGCCAACGGAATGACCCATGGCACGAGCAGCATGCCCCGCCATTTGCGCTGACCCTTGGTCGGCAGATTGTTGATGAGATGCGCGGTGATGAGCCCGATCAGTGCTTTAAAAAAAACGGCGCTGAGCGCGAAGATCGCCGTCTGCTCCACCACCATCCAGAAAGTGTCGCGGGACAGCAGAAACCTGAAATTGCCGAGCCCGATGAAACGGGTCTGCGCCTTGTTCAGCATCGACAGGTAGATCGAATAGAACGCTGGATAGATTATGAGGCAGCTGACGATCAGAATCAGTGGCAGGCACATCAGGAAGGCGATTGTCGAGCGGCGCCGCAGAAACTGTCGCAGATTTTGGCTAGCGGACGAGGGTAGGGCAACGCCCTGCCTCCCGCGAGACCATGTCTGGACGGTATCAGCCATTCCTGCGTTGCCTCCGGATCAGCCTCACGGCGCGTTGTTATGGCGCATGCCGGCACATCGGGCCGGCATGCGGTAGGGCTCAAGCGCGAAGTGTCCCTTCGAGCTCGTTTTCGGCCCACTTGATCACGTCGTCGATCTTTTCGTTGCCCTGGGTCACTTTGGCGACCATGACGGTGTTGATCGCTTGATTGTAGATCTGGGCGCCGACCTCGGAGCGCGCCGGCGAGCCGGCGATCGAAGTCTGCTCGTCGCCGCGCGGCGGATAGCCGTAGACGGTGCCGACCGGAGGCTCGACCGTCTGCCACGTGGGAAGATCATACATGGTCTTGAACGACGGGAGATCGTAGCCAAAGGACGCCTGCACCAACTGCGCCACTGACTCCTTCTGCGAGATGTAGGTCAGAAGTTCTTTCGCCGCCGGCTTGTTTTTCGAGAAAGACCAAACGCCGTAGAACTGGGGCAATTGGCCGACGAAGCGGCCCTTCGGGCCCTTCGGCATCGGGTGGGTCCAGCAATTCGCTGCCACCGTGGGATTGTCGCGCTTGGCGACCGCCCAGGCGCTCGGCGGGTTCATGATGCTTGAGCCTTTGCCGGAGATCAGCCAGCGGTTATTGCCGGCATCGTCCCAAGCGTAAACTTCCGGCGGGTTCACCGCCATCAGCTTCTTCATGTATTCCAGACGCCATCCGTGTTTCGTCGGAGTTGACCTTGATGTTGTCCTTGGCGTCGACCATCACCACGCCGAACGAGTTGTAGAGCGCGCCGACCCAATCGACGGCGTCACTCGACTGTCCCATCGGCAAGCCGACGGGGAAACCGGCGGCGTGGAGCTTTTGAGCGGACGTGAGATACGTGTCCCAGGTCCAGGTATCGGTCTTGGCCTTGTCCCATTTCGACTCATCGGCAGGGAATAGGTCGCGCACGTCGATGCCCGCGTGCTGCTGGTAGAGATCGAACCGTGAGCAGCACGGCTTTACCTGGCTGCCGACCGCGGTCGGAACGCCGCGCCAGCTTCCTTTGATCTTGGCGAGATATTCGGCGACCGGGCTGATCGGGCCGTATTGCTTGATCAGGTTGCCGACCACATCATCGAGCGGCTCGAGCACGTTCTGATGAATGCGGATGTTCCAGTCGCGGTGCGACATGATGTCGTGACCGGTGCCGGCTTGCGCCTCGGCAGCGGCCGTCAACTTGTCCTTCTCACCCTGCGAGGTGATGTAGTCGATTTTGACTTCGCAATTGTTCTTGGCGCCCCACTCGTTGCAGAGTTTCGTCAGCGTATTGTTGGCGCCCGGAACCCAATGGTCCCATACGCCGAGCGACAATGAGCCCGCGGCGTAACTGTCCTTGACGTAAGGCGCGGCAATGGCGGCGGCGGAACCGAGCGCCGCGCTTTTGAGAAGGCTGCGGCGGGTCGGGCGAGCTTGTGTCTGCATGCTATCGATCATCGTGTCCTCCCAAGGGATGCGCCGGAATTGTTGTTCTTATGATCGGCGGATAAACGAACATATCCTCATCGCGGCAAGGCGGCTAGAGCGCCTTTGGTACAACGCGGAACGCGGTTACGCTGTGGCGCCCAAGCTTGTCATGGGCGTGGGCGAACTTTCCGGCTTTCCCGATGACTGCCGATACGGCTAATTGCGGCGCCATAATACCGCCCGCCTTTCTCCCCTAAATATATGGAATGACTGGGATAACCCAGCCTACAGGCCGAGCGCGCGGGGCAGCCAAAGAGAAATCGCAGGGAAATAAGTGACCAGCATCAATACGACAAGCATGACGCCGTAGAACGGCCAGATCTCGCGCATTACGTCTTCGATCGTGGTCTTTCCCACCGCACATCCTACAAACAGGATTGCGCCGACGGGCGGATGGCACAGCCCGATGCCAAGATTGAGCATCATGATGATGCCGAAGTGCACCGGATTGACGCCAAAGTTCATCATCACCGGCAAAAGGATCGGAGTGCTGATCAGGATCGCCGGCGCCATGTCGAGCAGGCAGCCGAGCACGAGCAGCATGACGTTAACGAGAAGGAGGATGACGTACTTGTTGCTCGAGATGGTGAGAAAGAACGCCGTTATCTTTGCCGGCATTTGCGTGAGCGCCATCACATAGCCGACGCTGGAAGCGCAGGCGATGAGCGTCAGCACCATTGCGACGGTGCGCAAGGTGCGGTGTACGAGCTGCGGCAGATCGCGCCAGCGGTAGTCGCGGTAGATGAACATCGTCACCAGGAACGCCCACACGCAGGCGACCGCACCGGCTTCGGTCGCTGTGAACACGCCGCCGAGAATGCCGCCGAGGATGATCAGCAGCGTGATGAGACCCCACAATGCGTCGATCGAGATCTTGGCCGCTTCGTGCAGCGGAACGGTCTGTCCGCGAGGATGTCCATCGCGATAGGCGATGACGAGGCAGAGCACGATCAGCGAGAAGCCGAGCAGCAGGCCAGGTACGACGCCCGCCATGAACAGGCTGATGATCGAAATGGTGCCACCGGTGGCGAGCGAATAGATCACTGCATTGTGGCTCGGCGGCACGAGGAGAGCCTGCACCGAGGCGGTGATCGTCACATTGGTGGCGAATACGCGAGGGAAGCCGCTCTTCTCCATTTGCGGGATCATCACCGAGCCGATGGCGGACGTGTCCGCCACTGCCGAGCCGGAAATACCGCTGAGGAAAGTCGTGGCCAGCACATTGACTACCGATAAGCCGCCGCGCACGCGGGTGAAGCCGACCAAGACATCGGCGAAGGCAACGAGGCGGCGCGCCATGCCCCCTTCGGCCATGATTGCGCCTGCCAATACGAAAAACGGAATGGTCAGCATGGCGACCTTGCTGACGCCGTCGGAGATTTTAAGCATCACCGCTTCAAGCGGAATGCCGATCCACAGCGCTCCGGCAATCGCAGCGAGCGCCAGCGAATAGGCGATCGGCACGCCGATGGCGAAACAGAAGAACATCGTTGTCAGGAGGACGGCGACATCCATCGGACTGTCTCGCGCCGCCTAATCGGCAGTTTCGGGAAGCGGCATTTGCGATTCGGCAGGCATACCTAAAATCGCTCGCTCGATGACGAACAGCAGGAGAAGCGCGCCGCCGAGGGGGATCGGCAGGTAAGTGACTCCGACGGACAGCGATGGGAAGTCCGGGATAGTGTTGTACCAAGTAACTTCGACCAATTTGCCGCCGTAGATCACCATGAAGATAGCCATCGCGGCGACGAGAAGTTCGGCCAGAGATTCGGCCACGATGCGTAACGTCGCGGGCAGCATGAGAACAAAAAACGATACGTTCATGTGCAGCCGGCGGCGATAGCATGCCGCCGCGCCAATGAACGTCAGCACGATCATCAAAAGAACCGCGGTTGGCTCGGGCCACGATGCCGCGCTGTTGAGCACGTAGCGGGTAAACACCGCCCAGGGAATGACGGCGGAAATCAGGACCAGCGCGCTGCCGGCAATGAGCACGCAGGCGAAATAGAGCACATCCATCAGCTTGCGATAGAGAAGCGCCATCAGGTGATCGTCCTACTGGACCGCCTGCACGCGCTTGATCATGTCGGCAAAGCGGGGACCATACTTGTCCCACACCGGCTTAACAGCATCCTGGAACGGCTTTTTGTCCGGCACGTCGATGATTTCGTTGCCGGCGGATTTGGCCTTTTCCAGCGCCGCCATCTCGTACTTATTCCAGAATTCGCGTTCCTCGGCTTGCGCCTCGCGACCTAATTTCTTGAGCAGCGCCTGATCGTCCTTGCTGAGCGAGTCCCAGGTCTTTCGCGAGAAGACGAGGATTTCAGGCACGATGAGGTGCTGGGTCAGCGTGTAGTATTTGGCGACGGTGTAGTGATTGTCGAATACATAGCTCGGCAGGTTATTCTCGGCGCCGTCGATGACGCCGGTTTGCAATGCACTGAATACCTGATCGTAGCCCATCGCGACGCCATTGCCGCCGAGCGCGTTCATCATGTCGACAAACATTGGATTGCCGATGACGCGGATCTTCAGGCCCTTCAGATCGGCAATGGTGTGGATCGGCTTCTTGGTGTCGTAGAGATTGCGCGCGCCGGCATCCATCCAGCAGAGTGCGACGAGACCGGCCTTGTCATTGTTGGTGACCTTGTCGAGCAGCTCCGTGCCGATGTCGCCGTCGACGACTTTCTGCATGTGCTCGGTGTTGCGGAACAGGAACGGCAGATTGAAGACATTGAGGTCGTCGATCACCGGACCTATGGCACCGACCGACACGCGCGCGATCTGAATGGCGCCGACCTGGGCTTGCTCGATGGCCTCTTTCTCGCCGCCGAGCTGCATCGCCGCGTACATCTGCACGCTGAGCCTGCCATTGGTTACCGCCTCGAGCTTTTTGCCTAGGTTCTCGACCGCCGCGACGGTCGGGTAACCTTCCGGGTGAACGTCCGATGCCTTGAACGCCAGTTTTTGCTGCGCAAATGCCGGCGATTCGAGCTTCCCGGTGACTGCACCAAGCGCGGCCAATGCGCCGAAACGGATGATTGCGCGCCGATTCATGGGCTATCCTCCAACGGCAGGCTGCTTATTGTTGGTCAAGACGATCATATTGCCCGAAGAAACGCCAGCAAGACTTCGCGCCGGAGGAGAGACATGAAGACAATTCTGGTGACCGGCGCGGCCGGCGGTATTGGCACGCGGTTGCGCAAGCTGCTGGATGGCGTCTATCCGCGCATTGTCTGGAGCGATATTCGCAAACCGGACGATTTGGCCGCCCACCAGATCTTCGTGCAAGCGGATATCGCGGATTTGGCTGCGGTCGAGAAACTCGTCGACGGCGCCGACGGCATCGTGCATCTCGGCGGCGAGTTGGTTGAGCAATCGTGGGAGCGCATCCTGCGTGCCAATATCATCGGCTGCTACAATCTGTTCGAAGCCGCGCGCCGCAAGAGGGTGCAGCGCGTGGTGTTTGCCTCATCGAACCATGCGGTCGGCTTCTATCCGCGGCAACGCAAGATCGGCACAGACGAGCCGGTACGCCCCGATTCCCGCTACGGTGTGAGCAAAGCGTTCGGCGAAGCGCTGAGCGCGCTCTACGCCTATAAGCATGGTTTGCGGGTGACCTGTATCCGGATCGGCAATTTTGCCGATGCGCCAGCCGATCTTCGCCGGCTGGCGATCTGGATCAGTCCGGAGGACCTGGTGCAGCTCATCCGCATCGGTCTGGATCATCCAGACCTGCGCTATGAGATATTCTTCGGCGCCTCGCATAACGAGCGAAGCTGGTGGGATAACGAGGCTGCCTATCGCTATGGCTATCGTCCCAGCGGGCGCGGCGAAGATTTTGCCGCCACGGCACTGGCTGCGCAGAGAGAGCTCGCGCCCGATCCGATCGGTGACTGGTATCAGGGCGGGCCGTATTGTAGCGGCGAGTATGACAGCGATGACGGTCCTGCAGTGATCTAGCGCACCTGAAAGACCAACTTGCCCCTGAAATGTCGCGACTGGCTCAAGCGATGGGCTTCGGCGGCCTGTGACAACTTATAGAGCTTCACTTCCGGTGGCCGGATCGCGCCAGCCACGAATAATTCGGCGACGCGCTCCATAGCCTTGCGCGAGCGCGGCACCGGCGGCCGAAGTCCCGTGACGTCGGTGCGATCCAGCTTCGGCGCTTCGGCGCCGGACGCAATGAAGGCGGCCCGCCCGCCGGGCTTGAGCACCAAGTACGATTTTTTCGCTACATCGCCGCCCACAGTGTCGAACACGGCGTCGCAGCCGCTGACCACCTTGGTGAAGTCCTCGGCGTTGTAGTCGATGACCTGGTCGGCGCCGAGGCCGCGCACATAGTCGATGTTCGCGGCACTGGTTGTCGTGATCACCCGCGCGCCGAGATATTTGGCAAATTGAATGGCAAAACCGGCTACGCCGCCGGCGCCGCCTTGAATCAGGATGGTCTCGCCGCGCTGAAGTTTCAGCGTATTTTCGACGGAATCGATCGCCGTGAGGCCGGTCAGCGCCAAGGCGGCGGCATTGATATGCGAAAGCCCGTCGGGTTTCTTGGCGACGATGGCGGCATTGATCGCGATCTTTTCGCAGTACGTACCTTCCTTGCCGGCTGCGATCACTCCAAAAACCGCGTCGCCGACCTTAAGATCTGCGCCACCACCGGCGGTGCTGACCACGCCGGAAAAATCACGCCCCGGGATTTGAGGAAATTTTACGTTTGCATGCCGTCCATATTCGCCGCCGCGAAACTTCCAGTCGGCGGCGTTGATGCTTGCGGCATGTACATCGACGATGACTTCGCCGTCCGCTGCCACTGGGTCCGGCAGGTCACCGTAGTGCAGTACTTCCGGGCCACCGAACTGGTCGATAAATGCAGCTTTCATCGTTTGAGCCTCGCTTGAGAATGCACGTTTGCTTCCCTGACATCATCGCCGAGCCCGGCAGGATTTATACTCCGGGGTTTAGCTCTACTTCACAAGACGATCGGACAGCATCTCAATATCTGCTTGGCGCTTCGGGATTTCGATCCGCGTCTTTACGCGGAGTGATATATGCCGAAGGTGCCAACGCACCGTTTGCGCGAGTATCTGCCCTCGTCAGTCTCCAAGCCATTGATATTATTGGCGACCCCGGCTGGATTCGAACCAGCGACCTTCAGCTTAGAAGGCTGTTGCTCTATCCCCTGAGCTACGGGGCCACGCTGACCGGCAGCATATATCGAATCTCGCTTCGCAATGCCCGGTTAATCGTTGTTTTTGGGCGTGCCTGTGAACGCGTGGCGCGTCAACCGCAACTAACGCCGGCAGGAGAGGCGAGCGCGCTGCGGTAGCCGCAGATGCGCTCCGCTTTCCTAGGGTTGCTGTGCAAGGTTGCAAATTGTTTAGTTTGAACCGGCTTGTTTGGTCACGACCTCGACATGATCGTTGCCTCAACTCGTCGCACCGGGTCAAAATTATGATCCTTGGGAGGAATTCACCGATGCGTGCGGTTTTTCGCGCCGGATTTGCGGCAGCATTCGCGGCTGCGTTTCTGACAGTCTTCTCGCTCTCGGCTCGCGCCGCCGACAAGGCATTCCAGAACAGCGACCTCGCCGACAGTGCGATCCAGCTCGAAGCCCAGATTAAGTCGGACTCAGGACCTGCGGCCAAGCCGGTCGCGCAAATCCGCAAGGATGCGGATGCGGCTTTCGCCAAGAACGATTTCCGCAACGGCATGGCGCTGCTCGGCCAGGTCGTCGCCGCCGAACCGAACGATGCCACGACGTGGCTGCGCCTGGCACGAACCGTCATGCAAATCCGGCCTGCGAACGACGAGGAAAAAACGACGCTGCTGGAGAAGGCCTCTACCGCCGCCTATATCGCCTATCAACGCACGACCAATCGCAACGAGGAGGCTGACAGCCTGGCGCTTCTCGGCACAGTCATGAGCCAGCGCCAGCTATGGCGGCCCGCGCTCGATGCGCTGCGGCTGTCGCTCGAATTGCGCGAGACGGCCGACATACGCGCCCAATACGAGCGGCTGCGTGAGCAATACGGCTTCCGCGTGCTCGACTACACGATTGATGCCGACACCGCGTCGCCGCGCGCCTGTTTCCAATTCTCCGAGGATTTGCCGGCGCGAACCGATTTCTCGCCCTTCGTTGTGCTGGCCGGCACCGATAAGCCGGCCCTGTCCACTGCCGAAAAGCAGCTTTGCGTCGAGGGGCTGCAGCACGGCGCCACTTATACCGTCACGCTGCGCGCTGGCTTGCCGTCGGTGGTGCACGAGACGCTGTCGAAATCGACGGACTTTGCCATTTATGTGCGCGATCGGCGCCCGGCTGTCCGCTTCTCCACGTCGAATTATGTGTTGCCGCGCGCCGGCCAGCACGGCATCCCGATCGTCAGCGTCAATTCGAAAACAGTCGCTGTCGAGATTTATCGTGTCAGCGACCGCAATCTCATCGACACAATCGAGGGCACCCGGTACGGCCAGACGGACTTCCAGCGCAGTCTCGAACGCTACGACATTGATAGCCTCAAAGGGTCGGGCGGCGTGTCGGTCTGGCAGGGCGAGTTGGCGGTCGACAACTCGCCACTCAATCAGGATGTAACGACGGCGTTCCCGGTCGATCAGGCAGTCGGCGATCTCAAGCCCGGCGTCTACGTCATGGTGGCGCAACCCAAGGAGCTGAAGAACGTCGGCGCCGACTACGATTCATTGGCGACACAATGGTTCATCGTCTCCGATCTCGGCCTCTCGGCGTTCTCCGGCAACGATGGCATCTATGCATTCGTCAATTCGCTGGCGTCAACGACGCCGAAGAGCGGCATCGACGTGCAACTTATCTCGCGCGCCAATGAAGTACTGGCGACCCGCAAAACCGACGCCAACGGCCAGGTGCAGTTCGAGTCGGGGCTTGCCAGCGGCGAGGGAGCCGCCGCGCCAGCGTTGCTCGCGGCTACCGATCCTAAAGGCGATTACGCCTTTCTCAGCTTGACGGCATCCGCCTTCGATCTCACCGATCGCGGGGTCTCCGGCCGGCCGGCGCCGAATGGGCTCGATGCTTTTGTCTATGCCGAGCGCGGCATCTACCGCTCTGGCGAAACCGCCTATGTCACCGGCCTGTTGCGCGATGCGCAGGGTGTTGCGACGGTCGGCGTGCCGCTCACGTTGGTCGTCGAGCGCCCGGATGGGGTCGAATATCAGCGCACGCTTGTTCAGGACCAAGGGCTGGGCGCTCACGGTCTGACACTGCCGATTGCCGCATCCGCGCCGACCGGAACATGGCACGTGCGTGCGTTCACCGATCCGAAACGCCCGCCGGTCGGCGAGACGACCTTCCTGGTCGAAGATTATGTGCCCGACCGAATTGAATTCGATCTCAATACGACAACCGGCACCGTCTCGCAGAAATCTCCCGCCGCCATCAACGTGGCCGGCAGGTTCCTCTACGGAGCGCCTGCCGCCGGCCTCGATCTCGAAGGCGATATGACGATCGATGTGGCGAAGGAGCGAAGCGGATTTGCAGGTTACGAGTTCGGTTTAGCCGACGAGGATGTCGAAGCGGTGCAGCAGCCGCTCGACGATCTGCCCTCCACCGATGAAGCCGGCAAAGCGAATTTCAGCGTCACCATCGACAAGCTCCCGGCTAGCACGCGCCCGCTCGAAGCCAAAATCGCGGTGCGCATGGCCGAGCCCGGCGGGCGCGCCGTTGAGCACACGGTCACGTTGCCGGTCACGGCGAGCGGCAACATGATCGGCATCAAACCGCTGTTTACCGGCCACTCGCTTGGCGACGGCGCAAATGCGACGTTCGATATCGTAGTTGTCGCGCCGAACGGCACCCCGGTCGCGCAGAGCGGCCTGCACTACGAGCTGCTGCGCGTCGATACGCATTACCAGTACTACAAGCGCGACAATGAATGGCATTTCGAGCCGGTCAAAACCACGACGCGCGTCGCCGATGGCAATGTCGACTCAAGCCCGGACAAGGCCGGCCGCATAACGCTGCCGGTGAATTTCGGCCGCTATCAGCTCAACGTCTCTGTACCAGATCCGAACGGCACGATGAGCTCGGTAACGTTCGACTCCGGCTGGTACGTCGATGCCAGCGCCGCCACGCCCGACATGCTGGAAACAGCACTGGACAAGAGCGAGTACAAGCCCGGCGATACGATGACGGTCGCAGTCACCGCGCGCACCGCCGGCCGTCTGACGGTCAATGTGATCGGCAATCGGCTGCTCGCCAGCCAATCGACCGATATCAAGCCTGGCGTCGCCCAGGTTAAGGTTCCTGTCGGCTCCGACTGGGGCGCCGGCGCATACATCGTCACGACGCTGCGACGGCCGCTCGATGAGCCGGCGCAGCGGATGCCCGGCCGCGCCATCGGCGTGCAGTGGTTCTCCCTCGATCGCGCGGCGAAGACGCTGACTGTCGATCTCAAGCCGCCAGCATTAGTGCGGCCGAACTCGACCTTGCAGATCCCGATCAAGATCGACGGGCTGAAGGCAGGCGACGAAGCCAGAATCACGGTCGCCGCGGTCGACGTTGGGATTCTCAATCTGACAAATTACAAGCCGCCTTCGGCAAGTGATTACTATCTCGGCCAGCGCGCGCTCTCGACGGAAATCCGCGATCTCTACGGCAATCTGATCGACGGAATGCAGGGCACGCGCGGTCAAATCCGCACAGGTGGCGACGCGGGCGCTCAGTTGCAGGGCAGCCCTCCCGCTGGTCCACCGATGGCGCTGTTCTCGGGCATCGTCAGTGTCGGTTCCAACGGCGCTGCTGAAGTGTCATTCGATATTCCGGATTTTGCTGGAACCGTGCGCGTCATGGCGGTGGCATGGAGCAAGGACAAAGTCGGCCAGGCGACTGCGGACGTTACGGTGCGCGATCCCGTCGTGCTGACGGCGACGCTGCCGCGCTTTCTGTTGCCCGGCGACCGTTCTTCGGTCCATCTCGATCTCGATAATGTGGAAGGGCAGGCGGGCAACTACGCGATCACGGTGACGACCGCGGATGCAGTCGTGGCCGGAGCGGGCGCTACGCAAACGCTGGCATTGCGCGTAAAGCAGCGCGGTGCGGTGATTATTCCGCTGACCGCCAGTTCTGCCGGAGGCGGCGCCGTCAAGGTTGATGTCAGCGGACCTTCGGGATTTGCGCTCGAGAGGAATTATACGCTCGCAGTCAGGCCGCCCGCACAAATCCTTGCCAGGCGCACCGATAAGACGCTTGCCAAGGGTGACAGCCTGACAGTGTCGAGCGATTTGTTTGCCGATCTCGTACCCGGCACAGGTTCAGTCTCGATTTCGGTCGGCTCTTCGGCGGCCCTCGATGCCGCGAGCCTGCTGGCCGCGCTCGATCGCTATCCCTACCGCTGCTCGGAGCAGATCACGAGCCGCGCACTGCCGCTGCTCTATGTCAGCGCGCTCGCCAGCGAAGCGAACCTCGCGCTCAACAGCAACGCGGATCAGCAGGTGCGCGAGGCAATCGCGGCATTGCTGACCCGGCAGGACTCGACCGGCTCGTTCGGGTTGTGGGGCGTGGGCGGCAACGACGTGTGGCTCGACTCCTACATCACGGACTTCCTGACGCGAGCGCGCGAACGCAAATTCGTGGTGCCCGATGCCGGCTTCAAACTGGCCCTTGACCGGTTGCGTAACGTCGTCGCTTCGACGAACGAGCCGACCAAGGACGGCGGCACCGCTCTCGCCTATGCGCTCTATGTGCTGGCGCGCAATGGGGCGGCGCCGATCGGCGATCTGCGCTATCTCTCCGACGCCAGGCTCGACACCCTGACGACGCCTATCGCTAAGGCTCAAGTCGCCGCCGCGCTCGCGCTGATGGGCGACCGGGCGCGAGCCGAACGCGTCTATGCCTCGGCGCTGGCCGCGCTTGGACCGCAGCAAGACGACTTTTCGAGCGAAGTGGACTACGGCTCGACGCTGCGAGACGCAGCCGCGATCGTGACGCTTGCCACAGAAGGCGGCGCCGAACCTGCCACCGTGCAGGCCGCGGTGCAGCGCGTCGAGAAAGCGCGGGCCGATTTGCGCCCGACGTCGACCCAGGAAGACGCGTGGCTGCTGCTCGCGGCAAGCGCTATGGCCAAGGATGCCGGCAATCTCTCGCTCGACGTCAACGGCGATGCGACGCAAAAGCCGGTCTACCGGACTGTTCGCGCGGGCGATCTGAAGGACCCGCTGCACGTCACCAATAATGGCGACAGCAACGTGCGGGCCGTCGTAACAGTCAGCGGCGCGCCGGTTACGCCTGAGTCCGCGGCGTCAAACGGCTTCAAGATCGAGCGGCTGACCTACACGCTCGATGGCGATTCGGTCGATCCGGCCCAGGTCAAACAGAACACACGGCTCGTGGTGCTTCTGAAAGTTACCGAAGCGCAGCCGCAGTTCGGCCGCGTGATCGTGGCCGATTATCTGCCGGCGGGATTCGAGATCGATAATCCTCGCCTTGTCTCGTCGGGCGACACCGGCACGCTGCCGTGGATCACCGACGCGGTGGACCCGGTCAGCACTGAATTCCGCGACGATCGTTTCACCGCGGCGTTCGATCGCAAGCGCGGCGATGCTGCCGTCTTCACCGTGGCCTACGTGGTTCGCGCGGTGTCCCTCGGAAAATACGTGCGCCCGCAAGCGAGTGTCGAGGACATGTACCGCCCGGAGCGTTATGGCCGCAGCGAAACCGCCACTGTTGAAGTTGTGGCAGGCAAGTAAAGCTGTTGCCATGACTGGTTTGCCAACAGTAACTTCCGCCGCGCCAACACCGGCCCTGAATTGGGCAGATGGGTGGGATGTTCGGCGGCGACTGTGGTTTGCTGTTGTGGCCGCGCTACTCATTGGCGCGATGGTGCTTGGCGGCGGCCTCGCCTGGTGGACTGCGTCTCTCGGTCCCGCGCCGCTCGGCAAGAACCTGGAGTTTTCGGCAACGGTTCTCGACCGTGAAGGCCGTCTGTTGCGCGCCTACGCCACGAGCGAAGGCCGCTGGCGATTGCCGGCGACGGCCGCCGATGTCGATCCACGATTTTTCGATGTGCTGTTCGCCTACGAGGACAAGCGCTTCCGCAGCCACCACGGCGTCGATCCGCTGGCGCTGATGCGTGCAGCATTCCAGCTTGTCAGCACTGGTCATATCGAATCCGGCGGCTCGACACTGACCATGCAGGTGGCGCGTCTATTGGAGCCGCGCACCAACAGGACATTCACGGCCAAGCTGCGCCAGATCGTACGCGCGATCGAGATCGAACGAGTATTGAGCAAGGATCAGGTGCTGTCGCTCTATCTGGAGCTTGCGCCTTATGGCGGCAATATCGAAGGCATCCGCGCCGCCTCGCTTGCTTATTTCGGCAAGGAGCCGAGCAAGCTTTCACTCGGCGATACGGCGCTGCTGGTGGCGTTGCCGCAATCGCCGGAATTGCGCCGGCCGGATCGTTCACCGGATGTTGCGCGCGCCGCGCGTGACCGCGTGCTCGATCGCTTTGCCGCTACCGGAATCGTACCGGCCGATGAGATCGCCTTAGCCAGGACCGAACCGGTGCCAAGCGGTCGTTACGCGATGCCGATGTTGGCACCGCATGCCGCCGATCGCGCGGTCGCCAAATCGCCGGAGCTGGGAGAGTATCGGCTTTCCATCGATGCAGCCGTACAAAGAAATCTGGAGCAACTCGCCCGCGAACGCGAACGTGCCCTCGCGGCTACGCTGGGATCCGACGTCTCGTTGGCAATTCTTGCCGTCGATAATGCGACCGGCGAAGTCTTGGCCCGTGTCGGCTCGCCCGATTATTTCGACATACGCCGTGCCGGCCAGATCGACATGACGCAGGCGCTGCGTTCGCCAGGCTCAACGCTCAAGCCTTTCATCTACGGCCTCGGCTTTGAAGACGGTTTCATTCATCCGGAGACGTTGATTGACGATCGGCCGGTGAGCTACAACGGCTACGCACCGAAGGATTTCGATTCCACCTTCCAAGGCACGGTGACGGTGCGCCGGGCGCTGCAGCAATCTCTCAACGCCCCGGCGGTGGGTGTGCTCGACGCCGTCGGCGCGAGCCGGCTCACGGCGCGGATCGCGCAGGCCGGTGGATCTCTGGTGCTACCGGTTGGCGAAGCGCCGGGTCTAGCTATCGGCCTCGGCGGCGTCGGCGTAAACCTCGCCGATCTGGTCATGCTCTATGCTGGTTTGGCACGGCTTGGTACCACGGTGCCGCTGAACGAGCGGGCAGCCGCGTCGGTGGTGCAAGCGCGGCGTCTGATGGAGCCCATTGCCGCGTGGTACGTCGGCAATATTCTGCTCGGATCGCCGCCGCCGGAAAACGGCGTGCCGGGCCGTATCGCATACAAGACCGGAACGAGTTACGGTTACCGCGACGCTTGGTCGATCGGCTTCGACGGCAAATACACGATCGGCGTTTGGGTCGGCCGCCCCGACGGCGCGCCGGTGCCCGGCCTCGTCGGACGGCAAGCTGCGGCTCCAATCCTGTTCGATGCGTTTGCGCGGATGGGTACGCCACCAGCGACGTTGCCGCGGGCGCCCAAGGGAGTGCTTGTGGCGTCGAGCGCAAAACTGCCGGTGCCGCTCCGACACTTTCAGTCTGGCAGGCTACCCGGCGAGGCGGCGCAGATGCGGCTGCGCATCTTGTATCCGCCCGACGGTGCGCGGCTCGATATGGCGGCGAACGGTACGCCAGACGTCGTTCCGCTCAAAGTCACCGGCGCGGCCGCGCCGCTTACCGTTTTGGTCAACGGCCTCCCCGTTGTGACGCAGGAGCGCGGAGCACTGTTCTTCAAGCCAGATGGGGCTGGGTTCTCGCGGGTGACCGTCATCGATTCCGCGGGTAGCACGGACAGCGTCGTCGTCCGCGTTGACGATGGATCTGCGACGCGCAACAAAGTCCAGGCGACCGCGCCGCTTTGCGCTAAATATCCATGTGATAACAATAGCATAGAAGCTACTTCGAGGTAACTCCGCGCGATCCTGGCGCTCTCCCGGTGCTTCCCCGGTGCGGGGGATTTCTCTATGGTCTGCCCGCACTCAGGATCTGACTACAAACCATGAGCACGACTAGCGCGGCCTCCCTCTGGCCGGCCAATGGCCTTGGATCGCTTTTCGATTCTGCCGTGGCGTCCCACAAGCGGGCGCTGGGACTGCTGATCGTTGTCTCGCTGATGCTGTTCCTTCCGGGCTTCTTTCAGATTCCGCCGGTGGACCGCGACGAAGCCTATTTTGCGCAAGCCACGAAGCAGATGATCGAGTCCGGCGACTACATCGACATCCGCTATCAGGACGACGTCCGCTACCGCAAACCGGTTGGCATCTATTGGCTGCAAGCAGCAGTCGTGAAAACGGCCGAGGTGCTCGGCGATACCAGCGCCCGCACCACGATCTGGCTATATCGGGTGCCGTCGTTAATCGGGGCGGTCGGCGCGGTGATCGCGACGTATTGGTGTGCGCTTGCCTTCGTAAGCAGGCGTGGGTCGGTGCTGGCTGCGATGATGCTTGCGGCTTCGACCTTACTTGGCGTCGAAGCGCGGCTCGCCAAGACCGATGCCGTGCTGCTGTTCACGATCGTCCTTGCGATGGGCGCGCTGGCGCGGGCCTACCTCACGCCACGCGAGGCAGGAAGCGAACGACTCGGATGGAAGTTGCCGGCGATTTTCTGGACTGCACTCGCGATCGGCATTCTCATCAAGGGGCCGGTCAACCTGATGATCGTCGGCCTTGCGGCGCTTACGCTTTCGATTTTGGAGCGTTCCCCGCGCTGGCTTGTGGCATTACGGCCGTTTGCGGGAATTGGCTGGCTGTTCGTCATCGTTTTACCCTGGTTTATCGCGATCTATGCCCGTGTCGGCAGCGCGTTCCTGGTTGGCGCGTTGGGTCACGATATGTTGGGCAAGATCGCCAGCGCGCAGGAAACTCACGGCGCGCCACCGGGACTTTATTTTTTGCTGTTCTTCGTGACGTTCTACCCAGGCTCGATTCTTGCCGGCCTCGCGGCGCCGGCGGTGTGGGCGGTGCGTCGAGAACCCGCCGCAAAATTTCTGCTGGCATGGCTCGTACCGTCATGGATTGTGTTCGAACTGGTCGTGACCAAGCTGCCGCACTACGTGTTGCCGCTCTATCCCGCCATCGCAATCCTCATTGCCGGCGCCGTCGAGAGCAAAGTGCTTTCTCGCCGCCCTTGGCTGGTGCGTGGCGCCGTATGGTGGTTCATCGCACCGATGCTCATCAGTGTCGCTACCGTGTCGCTCGCGATCTTTGTCGCCCGTGATCCCGCATTTCCGGCGTGGCCGTTTTTCGCCGTAGCCGTCGTCTGTGGTCTTTTCGCGTGGCTGCTCTACGAGCCTGATGGTGCGGAGCTGTCAATTGTTCGTGCAACTGCGGGCTCGATCCTGATGGCGATCGGCGTATTCTCGATAACCATACCGTGGCTGCGGACGGTGTTTCCGAGCGTGACGCTCGCCGGTATTCTGCACAACGCCAGTTGCGCTCATCCGGTTGCGGCAAGCGCCGGCTATGAGGAGCCAAGCCTGGTCTTTCTCGCCGGCACTGCGACCCATTTGACCGATGCGTCCAGCGCCGCCGATTTTCTCGAAGGCGGCGACTGCCGCTTCGCTTTCATCGAGGCGCGCCAGGAGCGTGCCTTTGCGCTGAGGGCCGAGGCGATCGGGCTGCGTTACGATCGAGGACAGCACGTCGACGGCTTTAATATGAGCACCGGCCAGCGGATCAGCATCGCGGTCTTCACATCGGCGACTGCGCCGTGAATGCGCTGAGCGCGCCGGAGCCATTCGCGCTGAATAATATTATCCGCTGGTGCGGTGTCCTCCTGCGACCGCCACGCGCACGCGTGCCGCGGCCGGCTGCAAATACGCTCGCCGCAATCGTGCTGGCGCTAGTCGTCACTGTGGTATCCATGTTCTACCTCGACGTCGCCGCTAGCGACTGGGCTGGCGCGCTTCCGGTGTGGTTCACCGACACGTTCGAGCAGATCACCGATTTAGGCCTGTCCGGCTGGTTCCTGTTTCCGTTTGGGTTCGTGCTGCTGTGCCTTGCCGCCGCGACGTCGCGACCTCTATCGTTGCGAACACAAAACCTGCTGGCAATGCTGAGCGTGCGGTTTGGCTTTCTGTTCCTGGCAATCGGCCTGCCGGGACTGTGCGTTACCATCGTCAAGCGCCTGATCGGCCGCGCGCGCCCTTATGTCGGCAGCCACGACGATCCATTTGCCTACATGCCTTTCATCTGGCGGCCGGAATACGCCAGCATGCCGTCGGGCCACGCCACCACAGCGGCATCCGCAGCGATTGCAATTGGGGCGCTTTGGCCGCGTGCGCGCGGCGTGATGTGGATCTATGCAGTCATTATCATGTTCAGTCGTGTCGTCGTGCTCGCCCATCACCCGAGCGACGTGATTGCCGGAGGGCTGGTCGGCGTGGTCGGCGCCGCGCTGCTGCGCCGATGGTTCGCGGCAAGGCGCTTGCTATTTTCCGCAACCGATTTGCAGGCCTTTCCCTGGCCGCCCTTCAAGCGGCTTGGTGAGGCCGCCCGTGAGGTCTTCACGGGGACTGGCGGACGGCGAAAGGCCTGAAATTCCGCCCGGTTGAACCCGGTCCGGATGAGCTTTAGAAGCTTCCGGCATGTCGTCGAACAACGGGCTCGATCCCGCAATCTCCGTGGTCGTGCCGGTGCGCAACGAGGTCGGCAATATCGCGCCGCTGGTCGCCGAGATTGCCGCTGCATTGCAAGGCCGCAACTTCGAGATCGTCTATGTCGACGACGGTTCGCAAGATGATACCGGGCAGGAATTGCGCGGACTGATGACGGAGCGCCCGTGGCTTCGGCAAATCCGGCATGCGCAATCGTGCGGACAATCAGCCGCTGTGCGCACCGGTGTTGCGATGGCGCGCGCGTCTGTCGTGGTGACGCTTGATGGCGACGGTCAGAACGATCCGGCATTCATCCCGGCGCTGGTTGAGCGGCTTGAAGCGGGCGGGCCGCGATACGGGCTGGTCGCGGGTCAACGCACAGGCCGCAAAGCGACAGGCTTTAAGAAATTGCAGTCGCGTGTTGCCAATGCCGTGCGAAGCGCGGTGCTCAAAGACGGTACGCGTGACACCGGGTGCGGACTCAAAGCATTCCGCCGTGATGTATTCCTGGCGCTGCCCTATTTCGACGGGCTGCACCGCTTCATGCCGGCACTGATACGGCGCGATGGTTTCGACATCGGTTATGTCGATGTCGTCGACCGGGATCGCCGGCACGGTATGTCAAATTATGGTTTTTGGGACCGGTTGTGGATCGGCATTCTCGATCTTGGCGGGGTGTGGTGGCTCATTCGGCGCAAGAAGCGCGTTGCCGACGCTCAGGAGGTGACCCTTGCTCATTGATATGGCGCACGCGGCCGGCGGCTATCTGCACGACGTTTTTATCAACAGCCTGGATTGGTGGGTGATTTTGGGATTCGCCGCGCAGGGTTTGTTCACAATGCGGTTTCTTGTCCAGTGGATTGCTTCTGAACGTGCTGGCCGCAGCGTCATCCCGCTGGCGTTCTGGTGGTTTTCAATCGTTGGCGGCACGCTGCTGCTGGCCTACGCGCTCTACCGCAAAGATGCCGTTTTCATTCTTGGCCAGGCATTCGGCGTATTCATTTATCTGCGCAATCTCCATCTCGTCATGCGCGAGCGCCGACAGACCGCATCGGTTGCGTGAGTTTCAGCCAGTCGCCGCGGCCATCGCGGCAAGGCCACCCTCAAGATCGGCAGTCAAATCCTCGACTGCTTCGAGCCCGATGTGGAGACGCATCGTCGGCCCGCCGGGCTGCCGGCGTGTCGCGGTGCGTCCCGCCGCGCAATCGAGCGGTGTAGCAAGACTCTCGTAGCCGCCCCGCGACGCGCCCATGCCGAATAATTGCAGCGAATTGAGGAAGGCATGCACCGCCTTCTGCGGAGGCGTGATAGACTGGCGGATTGACGAAGCATGGTGGGAAGCAGGATCGCGCCCGGCAATCACCAGTCCCGTATCAGTGTGCCCTGCCGGCGCCGGCGGTGAACGACGGTCGTCCGAACTGCTGTTCATGCCCTTGTATCTTGCCTGTTATATTCGAGGCCCATTACGCCGTAACCCGGCTCCCGGCGCCTAGGTCAACCCCTTGACCCAGCAGCGCGATCGTTCTCAGATGGGCCCGGCTCTCTCACGCGTGCCGCGGGCTTCGGGGTTTTGGCGCGCCATTCATGCTGAAAGGCCTGATTATGAAACGTTTTACTACGGCATTTGCCATTGCAATTCTGCTTGCGTGCGGGGTGCAGGCGGCGAGCGCTCAGACGCTTAAGGCCGTTAAGGATCGCGGCGAGTTGCTGTGCGGGGCGAATGGCACGCTGGCCGGCTTTGGCATGCCGGATCCTCAGGGTAATTGGAGCGGATTTGACGTCGATTTCTGCCGCGCTATCGCGGCAGTTATTTTCAACGACGCAACCAAGGTCAAATTCGTGCCGCTGACAGCGGCAAACCGTTTCACCGCTCTGCAATCGGGCGAGATCGATGTGCTTTCGCGCAATACGACTTGGACGATGTCGCGCGATACTACGCTCGGCGTCGATTTTGCCGCCGTCAATTACTATGACGGTCAGGGTTTCATGGTGCACAAGGCGCTCAAGGTGAGCTCGGCCCTTGAACTCAACGATGCCGCAGTCTGTGTGCAGCAAGGCACCACAACCGAACTTAATCTAGCCGATTACTTTCGCTCCAATCACATGTCGCTGAAGACCGTGACGTTCGCCACGGCGGATGAGGCGATCAAGGCTTACGATTCCGGCCGCTGCGATTCTTATACGACGGACTCGTCAGGCCTTTACGGCGAGCGCGTGCTGCTCAGCAATCCAAACGACAGCATCATATTGCCGGAGATCATATCCAAGGAGCCGTTAAGCCCAGCGGTCCGCCAGGGCGACGACACCTGGGAGGATATCGTGCGGTGGACGCATTATGCCATGGTTGATGCTGAGGAGCTTGGTGTGTCTAAGACTAATGTGGACGACCAATTGAAATCGGCCAACCCGGAAATCCGCCGGCTGCTCGGAGTCGAAGGGCAGTTTGGCGAAGCGCTCGGGCTCACCAACGACTGGGGCGTTCGGATCATCAAAGCGGTCGGCAATTACGGCGAGAGTTTCGAAAGTACCGTCGGACAGGGCTCGCCGTTGAAGGTTGCGCGAGGACTGAACGCGCTTTGGACCAAGGGCGGCTTGCAATACGGCCTGCCTGTTCGCTAGGTCACGGACGTTGAGTGCCCGACGCCGCTGCGGGGCGGCACATGGCTGATATGGTCGGGCCGTCTCAGCGTTCCACGGGATCGATCCGCAATTTCGCATTGCAGGCAGCGCTAATACTGCTCGTCAGCGGTCTTGCCGCTAGTGCTGTCTACAATGCCGCGGAAAATCTCGCACACGCCAATATTGCGCACGGCTTCGGCTTCTGGAACAACACCGCCGGTTTCGATATCAGTCAGACGCTGATTGACTATTCTTCGAGTACGTCGACTTTCGGCCGCGCTTTTTGGGTGGGCTTGCTCAATACGTTGCTGGTGTCCGGCCTCGGCATCCTTTTCGCAACCATTCTCGGTTTCTTCATTGGACTGGCGCGGCTGTCGCGAAACTGGCTCGTGGCGCGGCTCGCCGGCGGTTATGTCCAACTGATCCGCAATGTGCCGCTCTTGCTGCAAATCCTGTTCTGGTACAACGCAGTCTTGAAGGCGTTGCCGGAATTGCGTGGCAGCGTCGAATTGCCGTTTGGCGGGTATCTCAACAATCGCGGCCTGTTCCTGCCGCGGCCCGAATTCGGAGCGGGCTTCGACGTCGTTCTCATCGCGTTTGCGGTCGGCATTATCGCTGCCGCTGCAATGCGCGAATGGGCACGTCGGCGCCAGAAGCGCACGGGCGTTCTGGTCCGCGTTATCTGGCCGGCGGTCGGCTCGATTGTCGGACTGCCGCTTATCGCCTTCGTGCTGGTGCGTTTTCCCCTATCGTTTCACAATCCCGATCTGGGTCGCTTCAACGTCCGCGGCGGCCTTGAGATCCTGCCGGAATTCGCCGCGCTCTTGATAGCGCTTTCAATTTATACCGCCGCATTCATCGCCGAAGTGGTACGCGCCGGCGTGCTTGCGGTTTCGGCCGGTCAGACCGAGGCCGCACAGGCTCTCGGCTTACGCTCACGGACGACACTTCGTCTTGTCGTCGTGCCACAAGCCATGCGGGTCATCGTTCCGCCGCTGACCAGCCAGTATCTCAACCTCACGAAGAACTCGTCGCTCGCCGTCGCTATCGGCTATCCGGATCTGGTCCAGGTCTTCACCGGCAGTGTGCTGAACATCACCGGCCAAGCGGTCGAAGTGGTCGCAATTACGATGGCGGTCTATCTGACCATAAGCCTGGTCACATCGCTGCTGATGAATCTCTACGGGCGTTCGGTCGCTATCGTGGAGCGCTGACGGGGGATGGCAGGCGTGTCGAATATGCACCCTCTTTTCCTACGTCAAGCGCCGGTACCAGGCGTACCGCCGCCGTCGTTGCGGGCTGGCATCTGGGGCTGGTTGCGCGCTAATCTGTTGTCGTCGCCGGCGAATATTGTGGCAACGTTGCTCTGCCTGATTTTCCTCGCCTGGATCGTGCCGCCGCTTGTTCGCTTTCTCCTCATCGACGCGGTCTGGACCGGAAGCGATCGGCAGGCCTGCCTTGCATCGCCGGTCAATCCGCAACCAGGTGCTTGCTGGGCATTCGTTCGGGTGTGGTCTTCGTATTTCGTTTACGGCTTTTATCCACAGGATCAACGCTGGCGGGTGGATATATTCTTTGCCGCGCTCGCATTCGGCGTGGTCTGGCTGTTGTGGCTGTCGGCCCCACGCCGCGATCTCGGCGCTCTCTATTTCTTCATCGTGTTGCCCATTTTGTCGTTGATCCTGCTCAGCGGCTTCCCCCTGATCGGTCTTGTCAGCGTGTCGACGACACTGTGGGGCGGCATCTTGGTGACGATCGTCGTCTCAACGATTGGAATGGTGTTTTCGCTGCCACTCGGCATTCTGCTGGCGTTGGGACGCCGGTCTCGGTTTCCTGTGGTCAAAGCCCTCTCGGTTGCGTTCATCGAATTTATCCGGGGCGTGCCGCTGATCACTGTTCTATTCATGGCGAGCGTGATGCTGCCGCTATTTGTCCCCGAGCGTTTTGCGCCCGATAAGCTGGTGCGTGCGCTCATCGGCGTTGCCATCTTCGCGTCGGCGAACATGGCGGAGGTGGTACGCGCTGGCCTTGTCGCAATCCCGCGCGGTCAATACGAGGCGGCCAACGCGCTCGGACTGAGCTACTGGCGGATGATGGCGCTTGTCGTGCTGCCGCAGGCACTTCGCGTAACGCTACCGAACATCGTCAATACATTTGTCGCGTTGTTCAAGGACACGACGCTGGTGTTTGTTGTCGGCATCTTTGATTTTCTGCGTACGATCGAGGCCGCGCGCGGCGATCCGAACTGGGCAAGTCCGATCACGAGCGTCACCGGCTACGTATTAGCCGCGCTGTTCTACTTTGTCTGTTGCTATGGCATGTCGCGCTACGCGCAGCGTGTGGAGCTGCGCCTGGCGCGCCGTTCCGGGCGGAAGGGGCCGTGATGGCGACGGGTACCGAGCCAGTGACTCCGCCGCGCGCCGGAGTGGCGGTCGAGATCATCGGGCTGAATAAGTGGTATGGCGAATTCCACGTCTTGCGCGACATCAATTTGAAAGTCGCTCGTGCCGAGCGCATCGTCATCTGTGGCCCGTCGGGCGGCGGCAAGTCGACACTGCTCCGCTGCATCAACCGGCTGGAAGACTGGCAGCGCGGTCGCGTCATCGTCGACGGTATCGAGCTGACCGATGATCCCAAGCAGATTGTCGCGGTGCGCCGCGATGTCGGCATGGTGTTTCAGCAATTCAATCTGTTTCCGCATCTCACCGTGCTCGAGAATTGCACACTGGCACCGATCTGGGTGCGCCGTATGGCGAAGCACGACGCCGAAGCGCTCGCCATGCGCTATCTGGAGCGCGTCAAGATTCCCGAACAGGCCAAAAAATATCCAGCGACGCTATCCGGCGGACAGCAGCAGCGCGTCGCGATTGCGCGCGCGCTGTGCATGAATCCGAACATTATGCTGTTCGACGAGCCGACGTCGTCGCTCGATCCGGAAATGGTCAAAGAGGTGCTCGACACAATGGTCGAGCTGGCGTCGGATGGCATCACCATGCTCGTGGTCTCCCACGAAATGGGTTTTGCGCGACAGGTCGCAGACCGCATCATATTCATGGCCGAGGGCCAGATCGTGGAAATCAACGAGCCGAACGGCTTTTTCGACGCACCTCAACACGATAGAACGAAGCTTTTTCTACAACAAATTTTGCGCTGAGCCTGACAAGTCTTAAGTTATTGTGGACCAGGGTCGCGATTAATAACATCGATACTTGAAATATACTTGAGATGAACACGTATTAATGAAGATTACAAAGATGTAATCTTGATATCTAGCTCGGCTGTACAAAGTTTAACTTGTATTGGGGCCGCGGCGGTCCATTATTTACGCTCGTTGACATCTGAGGAGGATGACATGCTCAAGCCCCTAATCGCCGCGACAGCAGTCCTTGCTCTCGCCGGCTCTACCCTTGTCTATGCGCAGCAGCGTTCTGACGGCCGCGGTGGTTTCGGCGATGGCGGTCCCCGCGCCGAACATCAGCACCATCATCTGAGTGCCGAAGATGCCGCCGCATTCGCCGATGCGCGAATTGCGGCGCTCAAGGCAGGACTGGAACTCACGCCCGACCAGGCGAAAAACTGGCCGGCGTTCGAACAGGCCATGCGCAATATGGTTCAGTTGCGAATCCAGCGTATCCAGGCCCGTCAAGCTGCAGCCCAAGGATCGCAAGCGGGCTCGCAGACCCCGAACGCCAATCCGACGACAGGTCCGTTCGACCGGATGTCACATTTGGCCGATGCTATGACCAAACGCGGTGCCGCGCTCAAGCAGATTTCCGATGCCGGCGCGCCGCTCTATCAAAGCCTCAACGATGCCCAGAAGGCCCGCTTCAAGATGCTTGCACGCATTCTACGGCCGCATGAGCACCAGCATGCCATGAACGGCGGCGGTTGGCGCGAAGGTCACGGTTATGGCCGTGGACACGATGGCCAAGGTTGGGGACATCGGCGCTTCGGACAAGGCGGTCAAGGCAGCCCCGGCGGTCAAGATGGCCAGGGCTGGGCTCGGCGCCACTTCGGGCAGGACGGCCAAGGCGGTCCGGACGGCCAAGGCTGGGGGCATCGCCAATTCGGGCAAAACGGCCGCGGCGGCATGCACAACATGAGCGGCACCAGCGGCGACAGCGATCAGGACTCGCAGCTTTAGTTCGATCGCAAATTACCGGGCGCTAGCTGAATTTTTGCCTCCCCCGCAGCGAGTGCCAAAACGGAAGCCGCAGGACATGCGCCTGCGGCTTTCGCATTTGCGCTGTCATCGCGAGCTAACGGGTCCGGCCCGAAGTGGCCGGCCAATGCCAAGCTCCGCGAAATAGTTCCGTTCTGGATTGTTTTGTCCTTCGTTCCTCGCAATGACGCGAAAGCCCTCAGCGCGCCAATAGACCGTTGGCCTTCTTCCAGGCGTCGATGCCACCCTGGATATGACAGGCGGCCTTGAGGCCGGCGTCCTGCGCCGCCTGCACGGCCATCGCCGAGCGCTCGCCGAACGCACAGTAGAAAACGATGCGCTTGCCGGTTGCCGCCGCCAGTTCGTGGAGCATGCCGCCGGCGCGGATGTTTTCCGGCAGATCGGGATAGGGCGCGTGCAACGAGCCGGGAATGACGCCGTGCTTTTCGCGCTCGCTCTTTTCGCGCAGATCTACGATCGCCACATCGTGCCGGCCTCGCAGCGCGATGGCCTCGTCGGCTGACAGTGCCCAGCCATTGCGCGCGATCTCTTCCTGGTGAAGGCCGACGTGCATATTCGCCGGCACAGCGACGTCCATCATCTTTGGATTGGGCAAATTCAGATTGTTCATCAGATCGACATATTCGTCGATCGACTTTACCCGCAGCCGCGGATTGAACTGTTTCTCCTCGCCGATTGTCGAGACGGTGTCGCCCTTATAATCGTGGGCGGGATAGACCATCGTCTCGTCCGACAGCTTCAATAGCTTGTTGAAAAGAGAGTCGTATTGCGCGCGCGGATCGCCGTTCTGGAAATCGGTGCGGCCGGTGCCGCGGATGAGCAACGTATCGCCCGTAAAAACGCGGTCGGCCAGCAGGTAGGAATAGGAATCGTCGGTGTGGCCGGGTGTGTATAACACATCAAGGCTCACACCTTCGATCTCGATGCGATCGCCCTCCGCCACACGCATGGATACGACGTCGGCGTGGGTATTCTCGCCCATCACCGTGATGCAATGGGTGCGGTCGCGCAAAGCGCCGAGCCCGGTGACGTGGTCGGCATGCAGATGCGTATCCACCGCCTTCACGAGCTTGAGATTGAGTTCGCGCACAAGCTGGAGATAGCGGTCGACCCGCTCCAGGACCGGATCGATGATGAGAGCCTCGCCGCCGCGGCGGCTGGCCAGCAAATAACTGTAGGTGCCGGAGGTTGAGTCGAAGAGCTGGCGAAAGATCATGAGCGACTCCTCGCGTGCATCATACATGATCGGTCGCAACGGTGGAGAGAGCGAGACGACCGGCAGGCCGGCTATTCTTCGTAGATCATCTTTCGGGTCATGCCACCGTCGACCACGAAATTTGCGCCAGTGACGAAACCCGACCGTTCGGAATCGAGCAGCCAAGCGACGATTTCGGCGATATCCTGCGGCTTGCCGACACGGCCAGCAGGATGTTGGGTGTGATCCTTACGGCGTAAGGCGCCGTAGTTCCGGGTCTGGATCCAGCCGGGACTCACGCAGTTGACGCGCACATCCGGGCCCAAGCTGATCGAGAGCGCTTGCGTGAGTGCGACAAGTCCGCCCTTCGATGCCGAATAGGATTCCGTGTTTGGCTCTGACATCAGCGCGCGCGTCGAAGCAATCAAGACCATGGCGCCGTGCGCGCGGCGTAGTACTTTCTCGGCCGCGCGCGCCAACAGAAATGCCGCAGTCAGATTGGTGTCGATGACCGAATGCCATTCGACGAGCGTGAGCCGGCGCAGCGGTTTGCGAATCATGATGCCGGCATTGGAGACGACGGCATCGAGGCGGCCGAATTGCTCGACGGCATCCTCGACCGCGCGCGAAACGCTTGCTTCGTCGCTTACGTCGCCCTCCACAAGCAGAACATGGCGGCTGCGTCGCGGTAATGCGCGGGATAAGCCGCTGCCCGGCTTATCGATGATGCAGAGGCGCCAACCGGCGGCGAGCAGATGCCGTGCAATGGCGCGACCGATGCCGTTCGCTCCACCGGTGATCAGGGCGACGGGTTTTGCAATCGCCATGATGGGATTTCAGTCATTTAGTCGTGGTCGACCGGAAGATCGGGCCGCGAACCCCACTCGGTCCACGAGCCGTCGTACAAGCGCTTCGCAGTGGTGCCGATGGAATCGAGGGCGAAGGTCAAAATCGCCGCAGTTAGGCCGGAACCGCAAGATGTGATGATCGGTTTGTCGAGATCAACGCCGGCGTCTTTGAATGCGGCCTCGATCCGCTCTCGCGACGCGAGCGTGCCCTTATCGAGGACGCGGTCGAACGGTACATTGAACGCACCCGGCATGTGACCCGATCGAAGGCCGGGGCGAGGCTCTGGCGCTTTGCCGCTGAATCGCTCGGCCGATCGGGCGTCGATAATTTGTGTGCCCTCGTCGGTGATCGCCATGCGCACATCGGCCAGCATGGCGACGGCGTCGACGTTCATTTGGGCATTGAATTTCTGCGGCGTACGTTTGCCGTCGCCGGATTCCAGCGGCCGGCCTTCGGATTTCCATTTCGGCAGACCGCCGTCGAGGATGTAAACATTCTTGGCGCCAAAGACGCGGAACGTCCACCACACGCGCGGTGCGGAGTAGAGGCCGAGACTATCGTAGATCACGACGGTCGTGTCATTGCCGATGCCGAGCGCGCCGATGGCTTCACCGAAATGCGTCGGTCCCGGCAGCATATGCGGCAATTCGGTCGAATGATCGCTGACGGCGTCGATGTCGAAGAACACGGCGCCCGGGATGTGGCCGTCGCGATATTCGGCGTGCGCGTCGCGCTTCTGCAGTACGAGATATGAGCCGTCAACCACGGCGACGTTGCGGTCCCGCAAATGCTCGGCAAGCCAATCGGTGGAAACAAGCCACCGGCTCTTGGGAGACGGCGTGGAAGCGTTATCGGTTCTGAGCATTTTCTCTCTCAATCAACGAACAACTCGCGCAGGGCGGTGAAGTTCACTCGTACGGCACTTTGATGCTCGATTTGCGCTCGAGCCATTCCGGCACCGGGAGGTTTTTCTCGCGCAGGAACTGCGGATTGAAGAGCTTCGACTGATAGCGCGTGCCATAATCGGCAAGGATCGTCACAATAATGTGGCCGGGGCCGAGTTCCTTGGCAAGTCGAACTGCGCCGGCGATGTTGATGCCCGAGGAGCCGCCAAGGCACAAACCTTCGTGCTCGAGCAGATCGAAGATGATAGGCACGGCTTCGGCGTCGGGAATCTGATAGGCGGTGTCGATCGGGGCATCCTCCAAATTCTTGGTGATGCGGCCCTGCCCGATGCCTTCAGTGATCGAGGAGCCTTCGGACTTCAGCTTACCGGTCGTGTAGTAGCTGTAGAGTGCAGCGCCCATCGGATCGGCAAGTGCGATGCGTACGGTGTTGCTGCGCGCTTTGAGCGCCATGGCGACGCCGGCGAGCGTGCCACCGGTGCCGACGGCGCAAACGAAACCATCGACTTTACCGTCGGTCTGTTGCCAGATTTCCGGCCCGGTGGTTTCGATATGTCCCTGCCGGTTTGCGACGTTGTCGAATTGATTGGCCCAGATGGCCCCGTTCTTTTCGGTCTTCGCCAGTTGCGCGGCAAGCCGGCCGGAGACCTTCACGTAATTGTTCGGACTGGAATAGGGGACAGCGGGCACCTCGATCAGCTCGGCGCCGCATAGCCGCAACGTATCCTTTTTTTCCTGGCTCTGTGTCTCGGGAATGACGATGACGGAACGAAAGCCCAGGGCATTGCCGACTAGCGCTAGCCCGATGCCAGTGTTGCCGGCAGTGCCTTCGACGATGACGCCGCCTGGTCGCAGTTCCCCCTTCTTCACTGCGTCCTCGATGATGAACAGCGCCGCGCGATCCTTGACCGATTGGCCGGGATTCATGAATTCGGCCTTGCCCAAAATCGTACAGCCGGTTGCCGCGGAGACGCGTTCGAGTTTGATTAACGGGGTGTTACCGATCGCCTCGATGATCCCGTCGCGCGTTTGCATGATCGTGCGTCCTTGCGGGCGGACCCTAGATGACCAAGTCCTTGGAAACAAGGCTGGTTCAAATGCCGAAAGTCCTTGAAAGCAAGTCGAAACCATAGCCGCGCATGGCGGCTGGACCGCCGCGGGAATTCACCGAATGTTTCCGGCCGCGGCTTTATGCATTTCACAACGCGATTATCAGCAGTGGCCTGTCGATACCCGGTTGAACCGGTTGAACGTGATGAATCTCGACGTCAATACACTCTTCCTGGTGACCATCTATGTGGAGGCGATCCTCGGATTGCTTCTGCTGTTCGCCTGGGTCCAGAACACCGCAATCTACGCCGTGGCGTGGTGGGGCTTTGCCGATTTGCTACGTGCCGCGTCGGTGGTGCTGTTCGGCATGTATGGTTCGGTCTCCGATCTAATCTCTATCGATCTCGCCAACGCAGTTTTGTTTACGGCGTTTGCCTTTACCTGGACGGGGGCGCGGGTATTTGATCATCGCAGGCCGCAGTGGGTTCTCCTGTTGGGCGGGGCGGTCCTCTGGCTCGTACTTTGCCGCGTCCCGAGCGTCGCTAATACATGGAACCTGCGAGTCTTTCTCAGCTCGGGAATCATCACTGCTTATACCTGGGCAGCGGCGTACGAATTCTGGCGCGGCCGCAGCGAACCGCTGGTATCGCGCTGGCCGGTCATCTTCATGTTGTTCGCCCATGGCTCGCTCTACCTTCTGCGCACGCCGTTCGGCGCAATGCTGCCTTGGGGTGCGGTGAACAGCAATGTCTATGCGAGCGTCTGGCTCACCGTCCTCAGCTTCGAAGCGCTGCTGTTCACAATCTCCATTGCTTTCATTCTGCTGGCGATGGCCAAGGAGCGCACCGAGCACCGTCACAAGACCGCCTCTTTGATCGACCCGTTGACCGGCATCGCCAATCGCCGCGCCTTCCTGCAAGACGGTGAAGCCCAGCTCAAGCGTCAGGTGAACGATCCACTGCCAACCGCAGTGATGTTGCTCGATCTTGATAATTTCAAGTCCATCAACGACCGTTACGGTCACGCCATGGGCGATCGCGTGTTGCAGATGTTTGCCGAAATCGGCTCCGGCTGCATGCATCGTTTCGACGTGTTCGGCCGGCTCGGCGGCGAGGAATTTGCGGCGTTGCTTGTGAATACGACGCGCGAACGCGCGCTCGCGGTGGCCGAAGAGATCCGCGCAACGTTCGCGGACGCAACCCGTGAGATCGACGGTAAGCCGGTGGTCGCTACAGTCAGTATAGGTGTTGTCATCAGCTACGATGCGGTGCTGGACCTTTCGGCGCTTCTGGCGCAAGCCGATCACGCGCTCTACAGGGCCAAGGACAATGGTCGCAACCGCATCGAGATTGCATCGATCGAGTTGATACTCGACCGCGTCAAGCGCGCCGCCGCCGCCGAACGCGCCGCTACGGCAAGCGCCAAGTCCACTGCGAAGTCGGCGGCGTAGCCGCCTGGTTGGCTAGCGCCTCATTTGACCTCGGCGGGTGTCGAGGTTCCCGGACCCTCGCCTACAATCAGCAGGACCGCGTCCTCATCCTTGGCGCCATCGAAGTGCACCTGCTGGCCGTAATGAGTGACGAAGGTGCCGGCGGCCATCGGCACGGTACCGGCCGGATCGAATTTTGTGCCGGTGCCGACCCACCAGGTTCCTTTCAGCACAGTGATGAAGCGATCGTGCGGATGGAAATGCGGGTGGCTGAAATGATTGCCGGCGAGCCACTTGACCATCTGGACATAGAGGCCTTCCTTGCCCGGGTCGCCGGCCAATACCGCGTTTTGCGCGCCGGCCGGGCTGGGCTCCGACCACTTGATCTGATCGGGCAACTTGAACGTGACCGCGGCCGGATTGAGTTCCATGGCGCTCGCAAGCCAACTCGAAAGAAGCGGCACTATTGCCGGGATCAGTGCCAGCGAACGGCGAGTAAACGTCATCATAAAATCCTCCCGCGTGTTTTACGCCGCTACGGGCGTGTGAGCACCCACCCTAGCGTCCTGTGCGGGCGCACGCGAGATGGGCCACCGCCCAAAACGCTCGGCATCGCGGATCTCCATTGCGCGGTTCGTAGCGTGATGTATCAGTGAGGCCCGCGGTCTAGCCGCGATGTTCGGGGAGCATGATGAAGCGCAGTACCGACCGTATCCTCACCACTCATGTCGGCAGCCTGATCCGTCCGATGGAGCTACAAGAATTTCTGCGCGACAAGCAGGCCGGCAAGCCATACGACAAAGTGGGCTACGACAAGTGCCTGACGGAGTCGGTTGCCGACGTCGTACACAAGCAAGCCGAAGTCGGAATTGATGTCGTCAGCGACGGCGAATTCGGCAAGTCGATCTCCTGGTCGCAATATGTGCTCGAACGCCTGAGCGGGTTCGAGCGGCGCCCAATCCAACCCGGTGCCAATCCATTCACACGTGGCGTCGATCGCGAAAAATTTGCTGAATTCTACGCTGAACTCGACGCCCGCGAAAACGTCGCGACCACCGTCGAAGCGGTTTGCGTCGGCCCCATTGCGTACACCGGACAGGCGGAGCTCAAACGCGACATCGACAATTTCAAAGCGGCTCTCAAAGAGGTCAAGGTCGCAGAGGCGTTTCTTCCGGTCGCCGCGCCGGCGAGCGTCATCCCGGACCGCAAGAATGAGTACTATAAGACCGATGAGGAACTGATCCGGGCGATCGGCACGGCGATGCATACCGAATACCGCATGATCATCGATGCGGGTTTTGTATTGCAGCTCGACGATGCGCGTTTTGCTGTTACCTATGACCGCATGGTGCCGCCGGCGAGTTTCGCCGATTACCGCAAATGGCTCGGCCTGCAAGTTGAGGTGCTTAACGAAGCGATCGCCGGGTTGCCGCAAGACCGAATCCGGTACCATGTGTGCTGGGGAAGCTGGCCTGGACCGCACACCACCGACGTAGCGCTCAAGGACATCGTCGATCTGATCTTGAGCATGAATGTCGGTGCCTTCGTGCTGGAAGGAGCTAATCCGCGGCACGAGCATGAATGGCGGGTTTGGGAAAGCGCAAAGCTTCCCCAGGGAAAGGTGCTCATTCCAGGTGTAATCAGTCACGCCACCAATGTTGTCGAACATCCGGAACTCGTGGCGGAGCGCATCGTGCGGCTCGCCAAACTGGTCGGCCGCGAGAACGTGATGGCCGGGACCGACTGCGGTTTCGCGCAAGGCCCGTTTTATCGCCGCGTGCATCCGAGCATCATGTGGGCGAAACTCGACGCGCTGGTCAAAGGCGCACAGCTCGCCAGCGCCGCGCTATGGCGATGATGTCCGCACGTATTACTACTTAAGCGATCCGGCATTTTACGTACGCGAGATTCGCTGCGCCATTAAGGCATCGTTGACCCGGCCGCTGTTTGCTACCCGCGGACGGGTCAATAAGCGGAGCGTTTGCATGCTCAATCTTCGCGTTCTAGTCGTCGATGAAGAATCGCACAGCCGACAGAGTATTGAAGCGTCCCTGGAACGTGATCCGTTCTTTATTCTGCACGGCTGCGCATCGGGGAACCAAGCGCTTGCGACCGCCATCGAATGGCGACCCGACCTGATGTTGCTCAATGACGCGGTGCCGGGGATGGACGCCCTAGCCGTGCTGACGCAAGTACGCTCCGATAAGCGTACAGACCCGATCTCGGTCGTGCTTCTGACCGAGCGAATGCGGGAGTGGGAGCGATGCAAGGCGCTCGGCGCCGCTGGCATGATCGCGAAGCCGCTCGACCCGTCAGGTCTTGCCGCCGCGCTGCGGCGTTACGTGCCGGTTGAGGGCAGCCTCTCGGCTCTGCGCGAGAGTTTCCTCAAACGCCTAGCCGCCGACGCAGGCGCGCTTTCAGCGTGTCGGGCAACTCTGGCAGAGTCCTATGCCGAACCGGTGATGCGCCGCGTCAACTCGATCGCCCATGCGCTGGCCGGTGCCGGCGGAATTTACGGCTTTGCTGGAATAACGTGCGAGTCGGCGGCCTTGGCAGCGGCGGCGGAGCTAAAACTGACCGGCGCTGCGCACTACGTTGACGTCGAGCGGGCACTCGACCGGCTGCTGATGCGGATCAGCCCGAACTAGCACCGGCCGCCGCTACTCGGCGGCAACGGCATGCACCGGCTGCTCGTCGCTTTCGGTCGGGTCGCGTCTTGCGCCGAAAAGCCACGTCTGCAGTCGGTCGAGATAAAGATAAACGACCGGTGTCGTGTAAAGCGTCAGCATCTGGCTCAACGCCAGGCCGCCGACCATGGCGTAACCGAGCGGTTGACGCATTTCCGACCCCGAGCCGTTGCCGAGGGCAAGCGGAATGCCGGCGAGCATCGCCGCCGCCGTAGTCATCAGGATTGGGCGGAAGCGCAGCAGGCAGGCTTCGCGGATCGCATCGAGCGGCGCCATGTGGCGGTCGCGTTCGGCGGCTATCGCGAAATCGACCAGCATGATGCCGTTCTTCTTGACGATGCCGATCAGGAGAATGATGCCGATGATCCCAATCACCGACAGATCCATATGACCGAGGTTCAAAGCAAGCAGCGCGCCGATTCCTGCCGACGGTAGCGTCGAAAGGATCGTCAATGGGTGGATGAAACTTTCATAGAGAATGCCCAGAATAATGTAGACGACGATGAGCGCCGCTCCAATCAGCGCCGGCTCGCTGCGCAGCGAGGTCTGGAATGCCTGTGCGTTGCCCTGGAACGTCGGGATGATGGTGTCCGGCATGCCAACCTCGCGTGACGCCTGATTGACGGCGTCAACCGCCTGGCCAAGGGCAACACCGCGCGCCAGGTTGAACGTGATAGTCACGGCAGGAAATTGTCCTTGGTGCGATATCAGAAGCGGGCCCACTCCGTTGCTGTTGACCTCGACGAGCGCGGAAAGCGGTACGGCGCCGCCGGTGAGTGGCGACTTGATGTAAAGACGGTCAAGCGTGGAAATGTCTTTTTGCAACTCTGGAAGGATTTCCAGAATCACGAAGTATGTTTTGAGCTGTGTGAAATATTGTGTAATTTGCCGCTGGCCAAACGCGTCGTTCAATGTGTCGTCGATCAATTGTGCGGAAATGCCGAAGCGCGACGCTTGATCGCGATTGATAGTAATCTGGAGCCTCGGCGCATTCGCCAGGAGGTCACTGGTGACGTCCGTGAGCACCGGAACAGTCTTCAGCTTGTCCAACAGCTTTTGCGACCATTCGTTCAGCTCATCGATGTTCGTATCTTGCAACGTGTATTGAAAGCTGCCGCGCGCGATACGCGCGCCGACGTTGATGTCTTGCGTCGGTTGCAGAAAAAGGTTTGCGCCCTGTATTTTCGCAAGTTGCGGTCGCAGGCGATCTATGATCTGCGAGGAATTGAGCTTGCGCTCATCACGGGGCTTGAGCGTGATGAAATAGCGGCCGGTATTTGCCGACTGCGCGCTGCCGGTACTGCCGGTCTGTGAGCCGAAGCCCTCGACATCAGGATCTTTCAGGATCACGTCGCCGAGTTGATGCATCAGCCGCATCATCTCCTCCGGCGAGGTCGACTGCGCAGCCTCGCCGAATCCGGAAATCATGCCTGTATCCTGAATCGGGAAAAACCCTTTTGGAGTTTCGATCGCCAAGATAACAGTCAGCGCCATGGTCGCGAAGAACACGCCAAGCACAATAGGCTGATTGCGCAACACAATATCGAGCGTGCGGCGATAGAAGTTCACCATCGCCGTGAACCCACTTTCGATCACGCTGTAAATACGGCCGTGCGTTTCCGGCTCGCGTTTCATGAAGCGCGAGCACATCATCGGTGCCAGCGTCAGCGACACGAGCGCCGAAACCACAATCGCAGCTGTAACCGTTAGCGCGAATTCGCGAAATAGACGGCCGATAATGCCGCTCATAAGCAGAAGCGGAATGAATACCGCGATAAGAGAACAAGAAATCGAAATCACCGTAAAACCGATCTCACGAGCGCCTTTTAGCGCCGCCGTGAATGGTGGCTCGCCATGCTCCACATGACGGTAAATGTTCTCGACCACCACGATCGCGTCGTCGACCACGAAGCCAACGGCGATGGTGAGTGCCATCAGCGACAGGTTGTCGAGGCTGAAATGCATCAAGTACATCGCCGCGAACGAACCGGAGAGCGCCAGTGGAACGGTCACGCTGGGAATAAGCGTCGCCCAGAAATTGCGCAGGAACAGCAGGATCACCATCACGACGAGGCAGATCGTGAGCACCAACGTGAACTCGACGTCGGTGACGGAGGCGCGGATGGTGACCGTGCGGTCGAGAATCGTTTCTACCTTGACCGCGGGCGGGATGCGCGCCGTGAGCTGCGGTAGCTCTGCCTGGATCTGGTCGACGGTGTCGATGACGTTTGCGCCGGGTTGCTTGAAAATCGCGAGGATGACGCCATCCTTGTTGTTTTGATAACCCGCGACGGTCCGGTCGACTTGGTCGGCGACCGCCTGCCCTACATCGCGTACCCTGATCGGCGCACCGTTGCGGTAAGCGATCACCACGTCGTTGTATTTGCTTGCGTCGGTGATTTGATCGTTGGCGGAGATGGTGAAGGTGATCTTGTCGGAATTGATCACGCCCTTCGCGGCGTTGGTCGTCGCGCTGACAAGCGTGCCGCGTATGTCTTCGAGGGTAAGCCCGCTTGCGGCAAGTTTGGCGGGATCGACCTGGATGCGGATCGAAGGGGTACGATCGCCGAAGACCGAGACTTGGGCAACGCCTGAAACCTGTGAAATTTGTTGAGCAAGGAATACGTTGGCGTACTCATCGACATTAATAAGCGGCACGGTGTCGGAATGTACCGACAGTAAGAGAACGGGCGTGTCAGCCGGATTGACCTTTTTGTAGGCAGGCGGCGTCGTC
Organism: uncultured Alphaproteobacteria bacterium; assembly: GCA_963813825.1. GTDB lineage: Bacteria > Pseudomonadota > Alphaproteobacteria > Rhizobiales > Xanthobacteraceae > BOG-931. The sequence continues at coordinate 15,001 of CAWFBB010000041.1, read as the reverse complement.
AGCGCCTGCGGCAACTGTTTTGCAGCGACGGTGATTGCTGCCTGGACGTCCTGGGCAGCAGAGTCGATGTTGCGATCCAGATCGAACTGAATCACGATGGTGGCTGCGCCCAGCGAGCTTTGCGACGTCATCTGGGAGATGCCGGCGATTTGACCGAATTGCTGCTCCAGTGGCGAAGCGACCGAAGTCGCCATGGTCTCGGCGCTTGCCCCGGTCCAGGTTGTGGTGATCTGAATGGTGGGAAAATCCACCTGCGGCAGTGGCGCAACCGGCAAGAACGGAAATGAGACAATGCCGACGAAGGCCAGCGCCGCCATGAGCAGTGTGGTCGCGACCGGACGCCGGATAAATGGTTCCGAAATGCTCACGTAGAGCCGCCTGGCGCCGCAGGCGGTCGGAGTCGTGGTGATCGTCACCGGCGCGTTGGTTTGCAGCTTGTATTGGCCGTCCGTGACCACACGCTCACCATCATTGAGGCCGGAAGTTACGATGGTGTCGTTGCCGGTCGTGGTGCCGGTCTGGATCGGCCGTGGCTCCACAGTGTTGTCAGGCTTGACCACCCAAGTGAACAGCCCATGCGGCCCGCGCTGCACGGCGAGGGGAGGGATGACGATCGCGTTCTTGCTCGTATTGAGCAAGAGCCGCGCATTCACGAACTCGCCGGGCCACAATTTTTCGTCGTCGTTGGCGAACATTGCCTTCAGACGATAAGTTGCTGTGGCCGGGTCGATCAGATTGTCGATGGTCGCCAATGTGCCACTGCTGAGCAGGCGTACGTTGTTGCGGTCGTAGGCAGCGACCTCGACATTGCCGTTTGCCATCGCAGCGCGGACGTCGTCCAGCGTCTGTGCCGGCAGCGTGAACAGGACGGCAGTGGGTTCAGTCTGCATCAGAATGGCGATCGCGCCCTGGTCGCTGGCATGGACAACATTGCCCGGATCGACCATACGCACGCCCATCCGGCCGTCGGTCGTTGCCTTGATGTCGGTGTAGTCGAGGTTCGTTTGGGCGGTCTCGATGGTGGCCACGTCGGCGTCGATAGCGGCTTTGGTTTGGTCGACCTTGGCCTGCTGCAGATCGAGGTTCTGTTGCGTTTCTGCGTTCTTCAGGACGAGGGTTTGGAAGCGAGCGAAGTCTTTCTGAGCCGCGATGAGCGACGCGTCGTCCTGAGCCTTTCGGGCCTTGGCTTGATCGAGTGCGGCTTGGTATAGGCGGGGGTCGATTTTGGCGAGCACGTCACCCTTCTTGACGCGCTGGCCCTCCTTGAAAAATACTTCCTGCAACTTGCCGTCAACCTGAGCGTGGATTGCGACGGTGTAGAGCGCCTGCACCGTGCCGAGGCCGGTGAGATAGATCGGAACGTCGGCGCGCGAGGCGGCCGCAACGCTGACCGGCACGGCGCTGCGGGAACGCGCCGCGTGAGCCGGATCGGGCCCTTGCGACCAGTACCAATAGAACAGAACTGCGACCAGAATAGCCCCGCCACCAGCCGCGATCAGCGTGCGACGGCTCAGACGGCCGGTACTCCTCCAGCTTAATGCCACGATTCCCCTCTAGAGCGCGCTACCGCAGGTCGTTACGGCGCTTTTTCGGCTGCGCCGCTTACTCTTTACTCTATAGCGTCGCGAGTATCTTTCTGGAAGATGAAAAGAAATTCATCTCCATTGCGGGTATGTAAATCGACATATTAGCCGCATAAATTCTGCGTAAAATCAACCTGCAATCGCGGGTAGGCATGGCTGTTTTCGGCGTAATGGCGGTCCTAGCGCGCTGGCGCGGGCTCCTCGAGAATGGGTTCATCCGCCCGACGGCATTTGGTAAGGTGTGTTCTCTCAAAATGAAGTGCCTGTCACCAGGAGACCGGTCATGCTCGACATCACCAAGCGATCCCGCATAGCGCCATTCGATACCGGCCGGCTCGACCGGCTGATGGACGAAGCCGGAATCGACGTGCTGGCTGCAACGTCCAAGCACAATGTTCAATATTTAATGGGCGGTCACCGTGCGTTCTTTTTCGAATCTATGGATGCCATGGGGTTGAGCCGCTATTTGCCGGTTTTCGTCTACGCCAAAGATGAAGCCCAAAAGGCCGGCTTTTTCGGCCACCGCATGGAGAATTTCCAGAACGAGAACACACCGTTCTGGGTCGCGGAGATCAACACCAAGAGTTCCGGCGCGGTCGATGTCATGGAAAAGGCCGTCGACTATATTCGCAAGCTCGCGCCTCACGCGAAACGTATCGGAGTGGAAACAGCGTTCCTGCCGATCGATTCCGCGGCGGTGCTGCGCAAAGCGCTTCCCAATGCCGAGCTCAAGGATGCGCTGTTCGTGCTCGAACGGCTACGCGCCATCAAAAGCCCTGAGGAACTGGACAAGCTGCGCATCGCATCGGACGCCGTGATCGACTCGATGGAAATCGTGTTCCGCAGCTTCGGCCCGGGAGCCACAAAGAATGAGATGACGGAAGCACTGCGCCGCGAGGAAACCTTACGCGGCTTGACCTTCGACTATTGCCTGATCGCGGCGGGATCGAGCCACAACCGCGCGCCCTCGGACCAGCGCTTGGAGAAGGGCGACGTACTGTCGCTTGATTCTGGCGGCAACTACCACGGTTATATCGGCGATGTGGCGCGCATGGGCGTTGCCGGCGAGCCGGATGCCGAACTCGTCGATCTGTTGGCTGAGGTGGAGGCCATCGAGCAGGCATCGATGAAGCCGATCAGGGCGGGCGTATTGGGCAAGGAGATTTACGCTGCGGCAAACGCCGTGCTGCACAAATCAAAAGTGCACAATCACACCCATTTCCTCGCGCACGGCATGGGACTTGTCAGCCACGAGGCGCCGCGGCTGACCAATTCCGGTCCGGTGCCCTACGACGCCTACGATGCAGAGCGGCCGCTGGAAACCGGCATGGTGGTTTCGGTGGAAACTACGCTGCAACATCCGCAGCGCGGCTTCATCAAGCTTGAAGACACGGTTGTGGTCACGCCGACTGGCTTCGATATCTACGGCGACCGTATCCGCGGCTGGAACCGAGCCGGACGAGCCTGAAGCTAACGCGTGCGTTTATTCAGCCGGAGTAGCAGCTCGTGCACGCGCGATCGAACGGGCAAAGTGCGCGTCATCTTCGCTGCGAAGCTTGTGCAGGTAGCCAAAACACACAAGTCCGACCAATGACCAGACGCCACCGGCGATATAAAAAATCAGCGGGTCGACAGTCGTGAAGGTGTTCATGATCAGACAGGTCGTGCCCCAAGCGATGAGCACGATGATGGCGCGGGGCAATATGTAGGCCATGATTTCGAGCCTCGTAGCAGGAAGCCACGATAGTGCATCGGTATGGTTACTACGCGGTAAATTGGGTGGTTTGCCGCTGGTGATTGGCTCCCCGGGCCTCCGCCCAGTTCATATTTGCGCCATTCGTGATTGATCGAGAACATCGTAGAAAGCCAACAATTTCGATAAGCGACGAAAGCTGACAGATGCACCGGCAGCGTTCTGAGCGTCGGTGCCCGAGGCCGCTGGGGGTGACGTCGCTGTCACTTTGCGATCGGTGCGAGTATTCCGTGGACGCCACATGAGCACGCAGCATTTCAATTCATGAGTTTTCCGCAATTACAAATGCAATTTTTTCTCATCAGTGAGCTGAGGCGCAATATTGGAATCGTGGCGCGGCCAAGTTTCTTGCCGCCATCGCCGCGGCGCACAAACGCAACCTATTCGGACTGAGTGATGGAATGTGAAACTTGGACCGGTCCGCCCGTACAGAAGATCTTCGGTTGACACGCAATGATGCATCGGACCGGACCAACTCCGCGTGCTCAAGAGTTGCTGGCGTCCTGAAGGAGCTTGGACTCTCGATTGCTATGACGAAATGCTGCTGTCAGTCGATCTCGACTTCCCAGCAACGGCCGAAAAATTCCTTCGCGACTTTGTCGCAAAATAAACCGGCCCGGTGTGATGCCGCCTTTGTCATGGGCACGCGCGCCGGCGTTGGCGCGCCGAAGTCCTTATCTAGTAGGGATGATCCGGCGCTTGATCGTTGTTCTCGTCACGGGCCTGCCAACCTATTGCTGCGTGATGGATCCGTTGGGCGTTTGGGAACCGTTGACAGCCACAAAATTGTTGCCTCCGGTGGCGATCGTTCCGCTGTTGATCGCGAAGTTCGTGTTGTTGTCGTAGATAGTGTTGCGGGAAATGCGGATGATCCCGCCGGCAGCCAAGAACGCATTATTGTTGTTTGTGACTGACGAAGAGTCGATTTCCAGCACAGCGCCGGTGTTGGCAACTACGCCAGAGACCGCAGCGTTGACGATCGCTGAATTGGTCACGGTAAAATAGACGGAGGCGCCATAAGCGTTGATTCCATCGGACGCCTTTCGGATCGTCGTATGATCGATCGAACCGTTCAAGGCACCGCCGCTCGATGACAGCCCGATGCCATAGGTCGCGTTTGTTATGATGGTGTTGGTGACGTTCAGTATCGCGTTGGCCGACGTAACTGCGAGGATGCCATAGCCGTTGAACCCGTCTATCTTGCAATTGTCGATGTTAAGCATCGCGCCCGAGTTGAACTCAATGCCGGAGAGGCCGGCGGTGCCTGGGCTGCTGCTGTTCCCAAGATTGCCCTGGAACTGCACGTTCCGAATCGTCACGATGTCGGTCGCTCCGGCCGAGACAAGTATTCCATTTGTGTTCGACGACGACATCACCGAGGCAACTCCGCCGCCACCGTCGATGGTAATCGACTTGGTAATGGTCAGCTGGCCAAAGCCGGCGGGGTCCAACGCGTCGATCTCACCTCCGGCCACCGTCTTCGCAATGGCGCCGGCGAAGGTCAGGCACGGAGCCGTTCGGCTGCACGGATTGGCGTCGTCACCGACACCCGATACCCACGTTCGCGTCGCCTGAGCGTAAGCAGGAACCGTGCAAAGCACGGGTAAGAGAATCGTCCCCAAGACGGCAATTGATACTGCGATCTTCCTCATGTTGATCTCCTGTAAGTGACGGAGGCGTATGCCCCACCGCAACTCAGGATAGTTCCGCGATGCTGCCTCGGTAAGGGTATTTTCGGCGCGCGAATGCTGTTGGCGCATCTCGCTGTTGGAAGGAGATCAAGCGGCTAAATCACCAAGTCGCGGGGCTTGCCGTCGCTCCGGCGCATGACGCTGGCCGGGTAGCTTGTGGTGAGGACGCTGTCGCGCAGCACCACAAGGCGTGGCCAGCTTCCATCGCTGGCGCAGAAGCACGGCCGGACCATTCACAGGAGCCGGCCGCGCGCGTAACCGACGAGTTTGCGGCCGGTCCCCGGCCGATCAGGTCCTATTGCTGCGTGATGGATCCGTTGGGCGTTTGGGAACCGTTGACAGCCACAAAATTGTTGCCTCCGGTGGCGATCGTTCCGCCCGAGATCGCGAAGTTCGTGTTGTTGTCGTAGATCGTGTTGCGGGAAATGCGGATGGTCCCGCCGACGGCCGTGAACGCCGTATTGTTGTTTGTGACCGACGAGGAGTCGATTTCCAGCACACTGCCGGTGGCGGCAGCTACGCCGTTCCCCGCGACGTTGACGATCGCTGAATTGGTCACGGTAAAATAGACGGAGCCGCTGAAAGCGTAGATTCCGTTGCGCGACGTCTTTCGGATCGTCGTATGATCGATCGAACCGTTCAAGGCACCGCCGCTCGACCCCAAGTCGAAGCCGTCTTGCGCGTTTGTTATGATGGTGTTGGTGACATTCAGTATCGCGTTGGCCGACGTAGTTGCGTAGATGCCAACGCCGCTGAATCCGTCAATCTTGCAATTGTCGATGTTAAGCATTGCCCCCGACAAGAACTGAATGCCGTTGAGGCCGGCGCTGTTGGGGCTGCTGCCATTGCCAAAATCGCCCTGCACCTGCACGTTCCGAATCGTCACGATGTCGGTCGCTCCGGCCGTAACACTTATTCCGAAATCCTTCCGACGGCGGCATCACCGAGGCAAGGCCGCCGCCGCCGTCAATGGTGATCGACTTGGTGATGGTCAGCTGGCCAAAGCCGCCGGGGTCCAGCGCGTCGATCTCGCCTCCGGCCGCCGTCTTCGTAATGGCGCCGGCGAATGTCAGGCACGGAGCCGTTCGGCTGCACGCATTGGCGTCGCTGCCGACACCCGATACCCACGTTCGCGTCGCCTGGGCGTAAGCAGGAACCGTGCAAAGCACGGGTAAGAGAGTCGTCCCCAAGACAGCAATTAAAACTGCGATCTTCCTCATGTTGATCTCCTGTAAGTGACGGAGGCGTATGCCCCACCGCAACCTCAGGATAGTTTCGTTAGGCTGCCTCGGTAAGGGTGTTTTCGGCGTGCTAATGCTGTTGGCGCATCGCCGTTTGCGCGATGCCGTTATCAGTCGACAAAATTGCGCGAACTGAAAGGCAGCGGACGGCCACGTTGATCACGCTCTCCGGCCCTTCAGCGACGGGGTACTTCCGACGTCACGGCCAGCTTGCACGTGAGATGTCCACGCACTTCTCAGTGGATCTCATCCTTATGCTTGTCGTCCTGCGATTCGCCCTTGATGCCATCCAACGTCAGAAAATAGTCCTCCTGAGCCGCGGGCTTCGGGCCGGGAGTAACCTTGCCCGTGTCACCACTACTGCCTTGGCTCCGGGCCCCGCTAGCAGCATCAACCTTGCCAGCGCTTGCACCCTGATTGCTGTGGCCACCAGACGAACTTGATCCGGCGCCGTTACCTTTATCTTCAGCCTGCGCAATTATTGGCAGCGCAAATAGAGCGACGATTGTCAGTGCAGATAATAGACGCATTTTAGATTCCTTCCTGCTGAAACGGACCACGCCATGCGGCAGGTTATACGAGGAAGCCTGACGTTGACACTCCGGCTCTCCCTCACTCATAGGGGCCGCCCTCGCCCTGCAGCGCATCGCATCAATTTCGGGCCGCACTGCCAGCGGAGCGGAGGATCGAACTCTCTCATTGTTTGTTGCCTATGCTCATTCGCGAAAAAGAAGCGTGCGTGCCTCTGCCTTGCTGAAAGGTCCGAAACGCGCTCTAGTCCCGTAAGTTGCTTGTCGAATGATCGATGAAAGGCAACATTGATAAAAATGGAGGTTAACTTGTCTCATTTGAAACTCTCCGCTCTTGCGTCAGCTTTGGTTTTATTCAGCTATCCAGCATTCGCGTCTCCGATTTCGCCGATAACGTATCCATTCGCGGACGGCAACGTAGTGAGCGTTGCTTGTGCTGAAGGCAGCCCGAATTGCGCTAAACTAGACGCCGGGCACATAAAAGCCGGGAAACAGGTACAAAAGGAATTGCAGAACAATGGGGAGCAGGAATGCAAAGGTGGAGGAATTTGCGGCAATGCGGCGGCTGGAGGACCCGGTGGTCCTGCCCCTGCCGTCAAGAATACTGGAAATACCGGCCAAGGTGCTATTCAAAATCAAGGGACGGCTCAGCACACCAATTCCCAGCACTAATATAAAGGCGCGTGCCGCATCAAAGAGTAATGAGCCGACGAAGTTGCGGCCGGTCCCTGGCGGATCAAGTCCTATTGCTGCGTGATTGATCCGTTGGGCGCTTGGGAACCGTTGACGGCCACAAAATTATTGCCGCCGGTGGCGATCGTTCCGCCCGAGATCGAGAAGTTCGTATTGTTGTCGTAGATCGTGTTACGGGAAATGCGGATGATCCCGCCTCCGTTGGTTGAGAACGCCGTATTGTTGTTTGTGACCGACGAGGAGTTGATTTCCAGCACAGTGCCGGGGGCGGCATATACGCCGGAGCCCGCGGCGTTGACGATCATTGAATTGGTCACGGTAAAATAGTCGGAGCCGCTAACAGCGTAGATTCCGTAGTTCGACGCCTTTCGGATCGTCGTGTGATCAATCGAGCCGTTCAAGGCGCCGCCGGAAGGCTCAAAGCCGATGCCGTATAACAACACGTTTGTTATGATGGTGTTGGTGACGTTCAGTATCGCGTTGGCCGACGTAACCGCGGCGATGCCACCGTAAAGTCCGTCAAACTTGCAATTGTCGATGGAAAGCATCGCGCCGGAGGTGAAGTTAATGCCGACGCTGTTGCTAAGATCGCCCTGCACCTGCACGTTCCGAATTGTCACGATGTCGGTCGCTCCGGCCGAAACAGTTATTCCATTTGTGCCCGACGAAGCCATCACCGAAGCAACTCCGCCGCCGCCGTCGATGGTGATCGACTTGGTAATGGTGAACGTGCCGAAACCGCCGGGGTCCAACGCGTCGATCTCGCCTCCGGCCGCCGTCTTCGTAATGGCGCCGGCGAATGTCAGGCACGGAGCCGTTCGGCTGCACGCATTGGCGTCGCTGCCGACACCCGATACCCACGTTCGCGTCGCCTGGGCGTAAGCAGGAACCGTGCAAAGCACGGGTAAGAGAGTTGTCCCCAAGACAGCAATTAAAACTGCGATCTTCCTCATGTTGGTCTCCTGTTTGCGACGGAGGCGCATGCCCCACACAACTCAGGATAGTTTCGTTATGCAGTCGCGGTAAGGGTATTTTCGGCGCGCGAACGTTATTGGCGCGTGCGGCCGCTGTTTGATAGGGATCACGCCCGCCGCGAGTTTTTCATCGGTCCATTCCTGGGCTTCTTGGCGACATCTGTTTATCGAGACCAAGGAATGTGACGTCGCCGACCGAGAGTTCGCGACGGATCAGATCAAACCCAATTCCCTCAAATCTCGCGCAGTTTTTGTCCGATATCGCCATGGTCTGTTGTTGCGTACCCATGGCGCACCCCAAGCGAAACATCCGTCTAATTTGTTTTCGCTAAGTATTTGATTTAGTTGGCTCCCGACCGTTCCGCCAAACCATCGATATTATCGACGACATCGAATGAGGCGCTTGCTAAGCGGTTGTCCTCGCCCCCGCATGGTGGAGGCGCATCTTTTTTTCTTCGATCAACTAAGGCGCAATGTCTCCTATGGGTCGATTCCGTTGAAAAAGTCTTCGGCAATCGAGCTGGACCGGAGCGCGATCGTGCTGAACGGTGGCTGAGCGTCCCGGGCGTTTGGTGTCAGGCCGGCTGCATGTTTGGCATCGGTATCAGCTTCGCCAGCTTTCTGAGGTTCTGCGCCGTTGCTGCGAGGAGGAACTCATCGCGGGCACCATTTGGCCCTCGTAGTCGAAGCGATCCAACTTGAGGATGCGTTTGAGGTGCGCAAATAGCATCTCGACCTTCTTACGCAGTCGTCGAGACGTTCGACCTTGCCAAGATTTTGCGATCTGGCGGGCCATGTCGCGCGCACCCTCGTGGATCGAGCGAGGCACCTTTCGGGCCGGCGTCCTTCGGACAGCAGCGGGGCTTGAGGGACAGGCATCCGGCAGTCGCGCTTGCTGGCGCGGTAGAGCATCGTCGCATCGTCATTCACGCGGGTGCCGGTCGTGGTCAGCGTTTTGCCGCCAGGGCAGAAGTAGATGTCACGGTCGTGGTCATAGTTGAAGTCGCCGCGTGAGAATGTGCCGTCGCTGCGGGCCGATTTGTCGAACACGGTCACATGCGGTTCGATGCCGTGCTCATCGACCAGCCAACCGAGCATCTCGGCCGAGCCATAGGCGCTGTCGCCCATGAGCTTGGCGGGATGCAGATCGAAGCGTTCCATCGAGCGTTCGATCATGCGCTTGGCGGCCAAAACCTCGGCCTGCCGGATCGCAGTCGTCGCTTCGACATCGACGATGATCGCGTTGTCGACATCGATCAGATAGTTGGTGGAGTAAGCGAAGAAGGCCTGTCCGCCATGGGCCCCGGTCCAGCGGGCAGCCGGATCGGCCGGCGAGACAAACTTTGGTGTGACCTCGGTCGCCGCACCGAACGCAGCGTCGTCGAGAACCGCCAAATACTCCTGAACGGCGCGTCCCGTGGTCTCCGGCGGAAGTCCTTTCTCGCCCTCGATGCCCTTTTGCCGGTTTGCCTCCGCCTTGATCAGGCTGGCATCGACCGCAAATCCTTCGCCGCCGACCAAGCCCTCTTTGATGCAGCGCCGCAGGACTGTCTCAAACAGGCGTCGTAACAGGTCACTCTGGCGAAAGCGGCCGTGCCGGTTCTTCGAGAATGTGGAATGGTCCGGCACGCCGCCGTCGAGCCCAAGCCGACAAAACCAGCGATACGCCAGATTGAGGTGGACCTCCTCGCACAGCCGCCGCTCGGAGCGGATGCCGAAGCAATAGCCCACGATCAGCATTCTGATCATCAGTTCGGGATCAATCGATGGCCGGCCCATCGTGCTGTAGAACGCCGGCCAGCTCCCGCCTCAACTCCCCAAGCTCGACGAACCTGTCGATTGACCGCAACAGATGGTCAACTGGAACGTGCCTTTCGAGCGAGAACGCATAGAACAAAGCAGCCTGTTCGACTTGCCGATGTCCCATCATGATTTTCAGTCCTGCTTCTCGCACAGACTGAATCAGCGAACCTCATGCGTCGCAACTGCAGACTTTTTCAACATGGGGTAATTCCGGGATCGAGCCAGACAAAGGCACAGGGAATCAGCTCTCCAGGAACGTATGAGGCCAGCCTCATGTGGCCTCGCAACGATGGAGAGCGGCGATGGAACATTATGTTGGACTGGACGTGTCGTTGAAGCTGACGTCGATCTGCGTCGTGAATGGGGCGGGATCGATCGTACAAGAGGGCGTGGTCGATTCTGATCCTGAGGCGATCGCGGCGTTCGTGAGATCGAAGGCGCCGGGAACGGTACGGATCGGCCTTGAGACCGGACCAACGACTACGTGGCTATGGACTGAGCTCAAGCGGCTTGGCCTGCCAGTGATCTGCATCGACGCGCGCCATGCCAAGGCGGTGCTCAAGATGCAGATCAACAAGAGCGACCGCAATGATGCGGCCGGCATCGCCCGTATCATGCAGACCGGCTGGTTCAAGGAGGTGCGCGTCAAGGATCTCGAAAGCCACGCGATCAAGGCGCTGCTGGCGAGCCGGGCGTTACTGGTCAAGATAAAGCGCGATCTCGAGAACCAGATCCGTGGCCTTCTCAAGAACCTCGGTCTCGTCATCGGCCGTGCCAAGTTCAATGTCTTTGCTGTGCGAGCCGAGGAGTTGATCGAGAACCGTCCCGAGCTGGTGGCTGCGGTCAGGCCGTTGCTTGAGGCGCGCAAGGCCATCGAGCAGCAAGTCGGCGATCTCGATCGTAAGGTTCACAAGCTGGCGCGTCATGATGTGCAGGTCCGCAGGTTCATGACTGCGCCTGGTGTCGGTCCGATCACTGCGCTCTGCTTCAAGGCGACGATCGATGATCCGACACGCTTCAAGCGATCGAGAAGTGTCGGCGCCTATGTCGGATTGACGACCCGACGCCATGCCTCCGGGGAGATCGACTGGTCCGGCCGAATCTCAAAGTGCGGTGACGGCATGCTGCGCATGTATCTGTTCGAGGCAGCCGGCGTACTGCTGACCCGCGTGCCGAAATGGTCGGCGCTGAAAGGCTTGGGGAACGAAGCTCGCCAAGCGCAATGGGCTCCGCAAGGCCAAGGTTGCCGTCGCGCGCAAGCTCGCGGTCATTCTGCACCGCATGTGGATCGACGGGACCGAGTTCAATTGGTCGACGAAGAAGGCTGCCGCGTAGCGCGCAGAAGGAGATCACAGGGTTCCCGCGACACGGCGGGAAAAGTCGTCCCTGCCGGGACGGTGGCGGTGGTGAGATCGTCCGATTTTTTGCGTGCGCCCGAAAGGGCGACCGCGCTTTCAACATTGATCCGCCAGCGTCGTCTTACGCCATCATGCGGAGGGCATGCCCCTACCGCGGAGAGAACAGTGGGCCCGGCAAGGATGATCGTGGAGAGCTTGACACCCAGACCCGGAATTAGAGAACACAATCGGCCCATAGCGGCGGCTGGTGGCCGCACCGTCTTGGTCGCGATTGGGGGCATAGCTGCCGCGCCAGCCAGGGGCCGGCAAGGTGGCGATTGACCCTTAAAGTCGCTTCGCCACCCTAAATTGGCGCACTGCGAAAGCCCCATTCGCCTGCACCTATAAGGCCACCGATTGATCCTCAAGTCGAAAAAGAGCGGTCCTCAACAACGGGGCAGATATACAAGGCCTCCCGAATGATCCAGCGGCGCTACATCAGGCAGAATGGTCTATCCTTTCACCTTGGACATTGCGTCCACCGCTCTCTCAGCCGGATTATCCAGACAGTGTTCGATAAAATCGCTCGTCTGCTTGTGCAGGATGTCAAGGTCGAACGTCGAGCCTCCTGACTTGCCTAACAGAAACCCGTGCAAAAATGCGATCGTGACGTCGCGGTTGGCTCCGTGCTCGCGCATCACATCTTTGCAACTGTATTGTTCGATGGAACGGCTGCTGACGCCCTGCGCCGAAGTCCGGCCCAAACCGAGCCCGGCGAGAAGGATCACAGCGGTCATGGCAATCTTACGAATGGTTTTCATGTCACGATCCTCCGCAGCTGCTGCTGCCAAACAAACCGATGCAGGCGTTGTGACCTTCGCTGAAAGTGATCGCCCCGAGCGTTGCCGGCGGATCCCCACCCCCAATCGCGAGATCATTTGAAAGGCTCTGAATTGGGGCATTGGCCCCGGTCGATGCGCAATAGGTGCCATCGACCAGCGGGTTGCAGGACTGTGGCTGTGGCTGCGACGCGTCGGGCAATTGCACTGGACCCGAAGACTGTTGCGCAAACGGTGGCGGCGGTACCGCTGATGAATTGAAAGGCATTTGATTTTGCGTGGTCGTCGCTGGCTGAACAGGAGGCCCGGAAGGGTTAAGGTTGCAAACGCCGCCCACACCCGTCACGGACCGCTCACACATTTGGAGGCTCGAAAATCCGCAATCAGGTGAACTGCCATCCTCGAATTGAGCGCAATATGCATACTGGCCCTGCGCGTGCAGTGGCGATGTCATCAACAAGTGACCTAGAATTACAGTCCAATGCATTATCATCTACGGTACTTCCCTGAACATTGGATCGTCCGCCACGACTGCCAAAAGCGGCGATAACGCCGGCTAACAGAATTCTCTCGTCATCCACCGCAGGATCAAGGCCGGTGCGATTTCTTTCTCAATTTTGTAATTCGGGCTGCCACGTCAGGATCGAGCCTCACCCTGTAGGCGCTGTCTCTGCATCTTCAAATCCATACTGCTGAATCTCGTTTCGAAAGTCGCGCATTCCGAGTTGCAACGATCGGTTGGTCACAGCCGTAGCCCTGGCTCCGAACTTGAGCGGCCACGTCATCGGCCGGTGTTTGCGCATAGGACGAATTCGTTATTATGACAAACGCCACACAAGCCGCCATGGAGCGGCAAGCCATTCGAAGGGGCTGGAGCTTCATCATCGATAGGGCCCATAAGGCGAGTACACCCAGTCAGGCCAGGTCGGCCAACAGGCACAGTATTTTTTGTAGCCGTTATTTGGACCGCCCGGCCTACAAGCATAGTGGTAGTCTTGCGGACAGGCGGGTGGATCGTAGTAGCCGGCCTGCACAAAGCGCGAAAACGGCGTGGCGCTTTCCAGGCACTGCCTCCAGGCGAACTGCCGATATGCTGAGAATACCGGCTAAGATCGAAGCGCTGACAATCTCGATTGCGTGATGCTTAGTCATGCAAAAGCCTCTCGTCTTGCTAGCAGTTCGATCTCGTCGAATCTCTTCTCGACGACGGCTCCTGCTCCCCCTACATGGGTCGATTTATAGCGGACGCAGTCTGGAGGCCGGTATCCCAACGACGTACAGGAATCGCCAGCTGAATGATCCGGGGTCTTTCCTCAAGTGGGTGCTCTAAACCGCGCGCAGCTTCAGCATCGACACGCCGAGCGCGATGTTGACGGCAACGGAGCCCTCAAGCGAAAGCGGCTGCAGGGCGAAGGTCCGGCCCGAGCCGCCAATCAGAACGTTGGCACCAACGCCGACGCCAAGGCCGATGTCACCGCTCGCCCCGACATATTCGCCTGACAACGCGCCAGGGGCAAAGCCCTGGGTGGGCGCTAACACAGTCCAAGCGAGCACGCCACCTGCGGTGACGCCGATGTCGAGACCGACGCTGTTGATCGCTCCTTGGTAAGGTTGCGGCGGGTTGCCGTTGCTCGGCGCATAATTGCATTCCATCGACTGGTGACCGGCGAAGATGAAGCCGATGCTTGGATTGAGCCTGCAGGTCAGAACGCCGACTTGTGTCCACGCGCCAGCTGCTTGTGCGCTTGCGGGCCCAACAAGTGCCGCAAAGAAGAATGTCGCAATCAGATAGTAGCGCTTGAAGTTGAACATTCCATCGTCTCCGTTTCTGAACGCACTCGCGATATACTCGGCACTTCACCCAACGTAGATGCTACGCGGCGAGGATATGCAGAAATACATCCGCAGTGGCGCGCTGAATTCAGTATTGGTAGCAGCGGCCGTATGGACCGATGTAGAAGCCCCACGGGCAAACACGCGGCACACCCACCACCACGGGCGGCGGCGGATATAGCGGCGGCGGCACGTATCCATAATAAGGCACACCGTTGCGAACGCAGTAGCCATAGGGGCCACGATGAAAGCCGAGGCCACAAAAGCCGCGCACCGGCGTGATAAGCGGCGTCGCCTCGTGCTGCGGGATGGGCGACATCGGCATGGCTTGGACTTCGAACGAAAAAATCAAACCCAGCAGGGCGGATACAAAAATTGAAGTTATTCTCTTTGCCATCGGATGAATTCCTCTCCTTCGTTGCTACCGCACATAGCGCAAACTTTCTTACGAGGCTTGCGGAGAAGCACCGCTACGCTACAGTTTCGCCAACTTTTGGCTGACTGGCTTCGGCTTGCATGGTCTGAAGTGTACGCGTAAAACAGCAGTGGTCTTTTTCAAACCTTTTGACCAAAATCTTAACCGGTGTTGCTGCGTCCGTATAGGAAATCCGCATGTACCAATGCAAGGGCGTTATATCGACAATCGCCTTGCTCTCTTCTGTCTCTCCTCGGCGCAGCGAACGTCTTCCTGGTGACGCCTGCGATGGCACAGTCGACAAGCGAC
>CAWFBB010000040.1:0-28489 GCA_963813825.1 uncultured Alphaproteobacteria bacterium | reverse complement strand
GTGAATTGAGCGTCACGATGTCGCTGTGCGCGCCCTCGCGACGACGGTCGGTACTAGAAGTTCCAACGCTGCGCGTTGGCGACAAGAAAATC
The DNA here is from genome assembly GCA_963813825.1 of uncultured Alphaproteobacteria bacterium. Taxonomy (GTDB): domain Bacteria; phylum Pseudomonadota; class Alphaproteobacteria; order Rhizobiales; family Xanthobacteraceae; genus BOG-931. Next base: position 28,397 of record CAWFBB010000040.1, on the reverse strand, counting down.
GCGGAATGCTTGCACGCGCGCCACGGTCTTGAGCTCCTCCGGATAGACGAAGTAGGCGTCGAGCGCGATGGCATCGGCCTCGCCAAAGAGTTGCACCAGGCCGCCATTCTCCTCGACCAGATAGTCCGGCAGCATCGCTATGCCGAGACCGCGCTGGCAGGCGCGCAAAATACCGAGGATGTTGTTGATGACGAGATGCGGCGTGCGCGGTCCCTTGCCGTCGCGCGCCACTTCGATCAGCCAGCGCGAGCGTTGCAGATAGGGCGGCACGTTGCCTCCGAGGACCAGAACGCGGTGATTGTCGAGATCGTCGAACGCCCGCGGCGTGCCGAACTTCTTGAGATATTCCGGCGAGGCATAGACGTGGAAATGCACCGAGAACAGCTTGCGCTGGATCAGGTCGGGCTGCGTCGGCTGCCGCAGGCGGATGGCCACGTCGGCTTCGCGCATCGCGAGGTCGAGCTCTTCGTCGGTGGTGAGCAGCGTGATGTGGATGTCGGGATAGAGGTCGACGAATTCTCCGAGTTGCGGCGTGAGCCAATGAATGCCGATGCCCGGCGTCGTGGTCACGCGCAGGTCGCCGTTCGGCCGCTCGCGGCTGTCGGTCAGCTTGGCGCGCGCCGCCTCGAGCTTCATGAACACATCGTGGGCGGTGCGATAGAGCAATTCACCTTGCTCGGTCAGGATCAAGCCGCGGGCATGACGATGAAACAGCGAGACCGACAGCTCCTGTTCCAGCGCGCTGACCTGACGCGACACGGCCGATTGCGACAGCCCGAGTTGTTCGCCGGCATGGGTGAAACTGCCGGCCTCGGCGGCGGCATGAAATACTTTCAGCTTGTCCCAATCCATAGTCATCTTTCTTCCCCCGTCCCGACCCGGGCAGAGGATAAATTTCACTCCGCCGCGGCGCGGCGCTCGGCATGGGCGGCGAGGAAGCGCTCGGCTTCCAGCGCCGCCATGCAGCCGAGTCCGGCGGCAGTAACGGCTTGCCGATAAATTTCGTCGGCAACGTCGCCGGCGGCAAACAGGCCCGGCACGGAGGTGGCGGTCGAATGCGGTGCGGTCTTGATGTAGCCTGACGACTTCATCTCGACTTGTCCGGCGACAAGCTCGGTCGCCGGTGCGTGGCCGATGGCGATGAAAATGCCATCGACCGTGCGCGCGCTGACCGCGCCAGTCTTGAGATTTTTCAGGTATGCGTGCGTCACCTTCAGTGGATTGTCGCCGCCCCGAATGTCTTCAAGTGCGGAGTCCCAAATCACCTCGATTTTCGGGTGCTTGAACAGCCGATCCTGCAAGATCTTTTCGGCGCGCAAACTGTCGCGGCGATGCACCAGCGTGACCCTCGACGCGAAATTGGTAAGAAACAGTGCTTCCTCGACCGCGGTGTTGCCGCCGCCGATGACCAGCACCTCCTTGCCGCGGTAGAAAAACCCGTCGCAGGTGGCGCAGGCCGAAACGCCGTAGCCGCGGAATTTCTGCTCCGACGGCAGATCGAGCCAGCGCGCCTGCGCTCCGGTCGCCAGAATCAGCGTCTCGGCCAGATAGATCTCCCCCAATCGCATTCGATCCGGAACGGCCGCCGCGAGGCATCGATCCTGTTGACGTGATCGGAGATCATCTTGGCGCCGACATGGGCTGCCTGCTTCTCCATCTGTTCCATGAGCCAGGGACCCTGGATCACGTCCGCATAGCCCGGGTAGTTCTCCACATCGGTGGTGACGGTAAGCTGGCCGCCGGGCTGTACGCCCTGGATCATGATCGGATCGAGCATCGCGCGCGCCGCATAGATGGCAGCCGTATAGCCGGCCGGTCCGGAGCCGACGATGACGACCTTGGCGTGAGTGGTTTTGCTCACCGGCTTGAGCCCATTCATTGCGGCAGGAAATTCGGCTTAAAGCCGCCTGCCGGAAGCCCCTTTTTCATCGGATGCGGTGTCTTGGGATCAGCCGAATTCGATATCAGCCGTATCCGGCAGCTACGCCGCCAGTGCCTTGGCAATGTAGGGATTTTGCCGAGCTATGCAAGAGACGCAGGCCAGGAATCAGGGGACAGGGATGAGGTCGCGGGATGGCGTCCGAAGCTGCAGCCCGACCCCGATTACCCGAATGCCGGCATCACCTCGCGGGCGAACAAATCGACCGAATGCAGGGCTTCCTCGGAGGTCATGTCGCCGAAGGCAAGCCATGGGGCGAAGTAGTTCGTCCCGGTCGCTTCGATGTCGGCTGCAATGAACGTCCGCACCGTCTCGGGCGAGCCGGCAACGGCGGTCTTGAGGCTTGCGAGTTCGTCGAAGGTTTCGGGATAAAGGCCGGCAACCCGGGGCACGGCGCCGTGGCGGGCGAACAGCCAGAAAAAATTGGTACGCCAGCGCCGATAGGCGCGCCGTGCGATGGTGAGCGCTGCTTCGTCGGTTTCGGCCACCACGACGTGGCGGCCGACGCCATAGAGCGTCGAGTTAGGCTTGCCGAGCTTGCGCCGCGACGCGAGGTAGCGATCGAAGATCGGACGCACAGCTTGTGGCGGCGCTAACGAGATGACGTTGACGTCGTTCTGTGCCGGCCAATCGGCGTTCTCGGGCAGGCTCACTCCGTACCACAACGGCGGATGCGGGCGTTGTACCGGCCGTACCAATATTGGCACCTTGTCGAAGCGATAGAACTTGCCGTCGAATGTCAGTTCGTCTGAAGCCAGGCCCTTGAGCAGGACCTGGAACGCCTCGTGGTACATCGCCCCCGTCTGCGCGAAATCGAGCGCGTAATTTGCCGTCTCGAACGGTGACACGCCGCGGCCGATGCCGAGCTCGAAACGTCCGCCGCTCATCTGATCGAGCATGCAGACTTCCTCGATCAGGCGCAGCGGATGGTAAAACGGCAACAGATACACCATCGGGCCGAAGCGCAATTTTTCGGTACGCTGAGTCAACGCTGCGAGAAACAGGCCCGGTGATGCGGCGCAGCCGATAGCCGTGCCGTGATGTTCGGCAAGATGATAGGCGTGGAATCCCGCGCGGTCGAAAGCCTCGGCGAGCTTGAGCCGGCCGGCATAAAGTTCGCCGTACGGCACGCCGGCATCGTCCATGTGATCGAAAATGCCGAATTTCACCGCCCGTCTCCTCCCAAAATGCGCAACAGGCACACTAGCCGGATTGATTGGCTGCGGGAGATGGCGCAAGGCTTGGCGAAACTGCGCCTGTCCGGCGCTTGATGGATCGGAGCCAACCCTAATCGGGTTTGCGGCAGTCCCGCTGGTGATCACGATAACGGGCGATCTTGCGGTAGCGGCCGGCTAGCGGACCCCGTGTCTGGACGCGGAGTCACGCAACCCGGCCGCGCACAGCCGCGCAATGATTATCCCGGCTGGGGCCCAATCGAGCCAACCGGCCGGGATATCTCCTGCTGAGGGTACCGCCCCAGCGATCAGCGCTGAACCTTCAGGTTCTCTGCCGAGGTTTTGCCCTTGTTTGCAACTTCCTCGTACTCGACGACCTGGCCCTCATCGAGACCGCTGAGGCCGGCCCGCTCGACTGCCGAGATATGAACGAATACGTCCTTGCCGCCGCCGCCCTGCGGTTGGATAAACCCGTAACCCTTTTGCGCGTTGAACCACTTAACAGTGCCTTTAGCCATTCTCGCTCTCCAGTATTGAACCTAAAGCATGACGCCGCCGCCTGGAATGTCCAGTGCTATCCGGTGATGCGGTTTATCGACATATCGTCAATTGGTCAAAAAGGATTTCACCCCACCGCCGCCGAAGGGCTATTTCCACTCCACCTTCATGACCTCGTAGGCCTTGGCGCCGCCGGGCGTGACGACCTCGACCTGCGCACCTTTCTTCTTACCGACCAGCGCGCGAGCCAGGGGGAAGTGATGGAAATCTTGCCCTTTTTGGCGTCGGCCTCGGGCTCGCCGACGATCTGCCACACCGCTTTCTTTTCGGTGTCCTCGTCGACCACGGTGACGGTGGCGCCGAACGTGATGGTGTCGCCAGACAGTTTCGATACGTCAATGACTTCGGCGCGCGCGAGCTTGTCCTCGAGCTCGGCGATACGGCCCTCGTTAAGCGATTGCGATTCCTTGGCGGCGTGATACTCGGCATTCTCCGACAGGTCGCCGTGCGTGCGCGCGTCGGTAATCTGCTGGATGATGCGCGGACGCTCCACCTGCTGGCAATGTTTCAGTTCTGCCTCAAGCGCGGAATAGCCCGCCGCAGTCATCGGAATTTTGTCCATCGATCTCACCTCCAGAGTCAAAGTCAGATAGCGGGCCGAGGTGTTGCCTGGCCGCACGATCCAAACTTGGCTCTACACGTACCGCCGCTTTGACCGCCCCGATTCTCGATCAAACTCGGCCCCGAAGTAGCTTTGCAGCGCACACACCTCAAGGTCGCCCCCGAGATAGGCCTTAATGCCCTGCGCTGCGGCGACGGCCCCTGAAAGAGTGGTGTAGTATGGCACTTTATGCAAGAGGGCTGCGCGCCGGAGCGACCGGCTGTCGGCCAGGGCCGTAGCCCCTTCGGTGGTGTTGAAAACCAGCTGGACTTCGCCGTTTTTGATGGCGTCAACGATGTGCGGGCGGCCTTCGGCCACCTTGTTGATCTTGACCGATGGGACGCCCTGTTCGGCGAAATAACGCTGGGTTCCCGAAGTCGCCAGAATCTTAAAGCCCAGTTGCGCGAGCAGCCGGGTCGCCTCGAGGATACGCGGCTTATCGGTATCCCGCACCGAGACGAATACGGTTCCCGATTTCGGCACCCGCGTGCCGCCGCCAAGCTGGCTCTTGGCGAAGGCGATGTTGTAGTCGCGGTCGATGCCCATGACTTCGCCGGTCGACTTCATTTCCGGGCCGAGCACGGTATCGACCTTGTCGCCGAAACGCGCGAATGGAAACACCGCTTCCTTGACGCCGACGTGCTTGGCAGCGCCGGGCTCGAAATGCTGCGGCTCGAGATTGAAACTCTTGAGCGCTTCGCCGGCCATGATGCGCGCCGCAATCTTGGCGACCGGCAGCCCGATCACCTTGGCGACGAACGGCACCGTGCGCGAGGCGCGCGGATTGACCTCGAGCACGTAGATGTCGCCGTCTTTGATGGCGTATTGCGCGTTCATCAGGCCGCCGACCTTGAGCGCGAGCGCCAGCGCGCGGGTCTGGCGGTCGAGTTCGGCGATGATCTCGGCCGAAAGATTGTGCGGTGGCAGTGAGCAGGCCGAGTTGCCGGAATGGATGCCGGCCTCCTCGATATGCTCCATGATGCCGGCGATATAAGTGTCGGTGCCGTCAGCGAGGCAATCGACATCGACCTCGATGGCGTCGGTGAGGTAGCGATCGATCAACAGCGGACGCCGGTCGGAAACCGCAATCTCCGAGGGCCGGTCGAGATCGGCGTTCAGCCGCACGAGGTAACGGTCGATCTGCGCCGAGTTCGTACACGATCTCCATGGCGCGGCCGCCCAGCACATAGGACGGCCGGATCACGATCGGAAAACCGATCGCCTCGGCTATGGCGCGCGCCTTTTCGGTGCTGGTGGCGATGCCGCTTTTCGGCTGCCGCAGCTTGAGCGTATCGAGCAGTTTCTTGAAGCGGTCGCGATCCTCGGCGAGATCGATGGCATCGGGAGAGGTGCCGAGGATAGGCACATTCGCATTCTCCAGCGGCTCCGCTAGCTTGAGCGGCGTCTGGCCGCCGAACTGCACGATAACGCCATGCAGGGTGCCGTTCGACCGTTCGGTATCGATGATTTCGAGCACATCTTCGGCGGTCAGCGGCTCGAAATACAGCCGGTCGGAAGTGTCGTAATCGGTCGACACTGTCTCCGGATTGCAATTGATCATGATGGTTTCGTAGCCGGCGTCCTTCAGCGCGAAGGCGGCGTGACAACAGCAGTAATCGAACTCGATGCCCTGGCCGATGCGGTTCGGCCCGCCGCCGAGGATGACGACTTTCTTTCTGTCGGTCGGCGCCGCTTCGTCGGCGACGCGGCCGGCGAACGGCACATCGTAGGTCGAGTACATGTAAGCCGTGGGCGAAGCGAACTCGGCAGCGCAGGTGTCGATGCGCTTGAATGCCGGCCGCACGCCGAGTTTGTGGCGGTGCTCGGCGACTTGATCGGCGGAACCTCCGGTCAGTTTCGCGAGGCGTGGGTCGGAAAAGCCCATGGCCTTGAGCCGGCGCAGCGCCGGCGCCGTTGCCGGCAGGCCCTTGGCACGGATCTCGGCTTCCATGTCGACGATGCCGCGGATCTGCGCCAGGAACCACGGATCGACGTGACAGGCGGTGTGGATGTCCGTATCGCTCATGCCGAGCCGCATCGCCTGCGCGATCTTGAGCACGCCATCGGGCGATGGCGTACCGAGCGCGGCGCGGATGGCATTCTTGTCGTCGCCCTGGCCGAGGCCGGGAATGGCGATCTCGTCGAGGCCGCTGAGCCCGGTTTCGAGCGAGCGCAACGCTTTCTGCAAACTCTCGGCAAAGGTGCGCCCGATCGCCATGGCCTCGCCGACCGATTTCATTGAAGTGGTCAGCACCGGCTCGGCTCCGGGAAATTTCTCGAAGGCAAAGCGCGGGATCTTGGTGACGATATAATCGATGGTCGGCTCGAACGAAGCGGGCGTCGCGCCGCCGGTGATGTCGTTGGCGATCTCGTCGAGCGTGTAGCCGACCGCGAGCTTGGCCGCGACCTTGGCGATGGGAAATCCGGTCGCCTTCGACGCCAGCGCCGACGAACGCGACACCCGCGGGTTCATCTCAATAACGACAAGACGTCCATCCGCCGGATTGACCGCAAACTGCACGTTGGAGCCGCCGGTCTCGACGCCGATCTCGCGCAGCACCGCGATCGAGGCGTCGCGCATGATCTGGTATTCCTTGTCGGTGAGCGTCAGCGCCGGCGCCACCGTGATCGAGTTGCCGGTATGCACGCCCATCGGATCGAGATTCTCGATCGAGCAGACGATGATGCAATTGTCGTTCTTGTCGCGAACGACTTCCATTTCATATTCTTTCCAGCCCAGTACCGATTCTTCGATCAGCACTTCACTGGTCGGCGACGCGTCAATGCCGCCCTCGACGATCTCAATGAACTCGGCCTTGTTATAAGCGATGCCGCCGCCGGTGCCGCCGAGCGTGAATGACGGCCGGATGATCGCCGGCAGCCCGATGTCTTCGAGTGCCTCAAGCGCCTGGATTAGCGTCTTGATCTGATGTGAGCGCGGCGTCGCGAGCCCGATCCTGGTCATCGCGTCGCGAAACAGCTTGCGGTCTTCGGCTTTGTCGATGGCGTCGGCGGTAGCGCCGATCATCGTGACGCCGAACTTGTCGAGCACGCCCATCTTGCGCAGCGACAACGCGGTGTTCAGCGCGGTCTGTCCGCCCATCGTCGGCAGCAGCGCGAAACCACCCGGAAGAACGTGCCGTTCCTTCTCGATGATCTTGGCGACGATCTCCGGCGTGATCGGCTCGATATAGGTGGCGTCCGCCAGGTCTGGATCGGTCATGATCGTCGCTGGATTGGAATTGATCAGGACGACGCGATAGCCCTCTTCCTTGAGCGCCTTGCAGGCCTGGGTTCCGGAATAATCGAACTCGCACGCCTGGCCGATGACGATCGGGCCCGCGCCGATGATCAGGATCGAGGAGATGTCGGTCCGCTTGGGCATCGCTTCCGCATGTGGGGCACAAAAAAAGAGCGCGCTGTTTGCGCGCCGGCGCCGGGGCTCGGCCCCGCGCGCAGGGGTCTTAGACCAGATTCGAAGCGGCGGCAACGCTTCGCGTTTGTCCTGTGCGTTGCCGTCCGTTACGCTTGCTGCAACAAATATGATCGCGCCGGGAGGGAACAATGCGGACAGCCCATAAGCTGTTGATTCTGGGCCTTGGAATCGCCGCAACGGCGGGCGCAATCGGCGTCTCCGCGCAAGTCCCGGGTGGCGATACCCGTCCGGTCACGCTGGTCGTATCGATCGCGGCGGGCGGTGGCGTCGACACCATCGGCAGAATATTCGCGGCGCAGCTTACGGATCGGTTCAAGCAGGCTTGGGTGGTCGAGAATCGTCCCGGCGCCGGCGGCCTCGTCGGCCTAGACTCTGTCGCCAAGGCGACGCCCGACGGGCACACAATGGTGATGATGGAGACGTCCTCCGTTTTGCAGAAGTGGCTGCACAAAGCGGTGCCGTTCGACGTTGTCACTGACTTTGCCCCAATAGCACAGACAGCGACGACGCCTCTGTTCCTGTTCGCCAACGCTTCGTTGCCGGTGTCGAACCTTCAGGACCTGATAGCCTACGCCAAAGCCAATCCCGGCAAGCTTTCGGTCGGCACGCCCGGGATCGGCACGCCGCATCATCTGGCCGCCGCTATGCTCAACGCCGCCGCCGGTGTCGACATCACCCACGTGCCGTACAAGGGCACTGCTCCGGCGCTCAACGATCTGCTCGGTGGTCAGATTCCGCTGATGTGGGCAACGCCGAATGTCGTCTTGCAATATGTCGAGGCCGGCAAGATCAAGCCGCTCGTCGTTGGCTCGCTTCAGCGCGTGTCGATTTTGCCGAATGTGCCGACCGCCAACGAGAGTGGCTTGCCGGGGTTCGACGTCAGCGTCTGGTTCGGCATCGCCGCTCCGGCGAAAACGCCGCATGACATCATCGAGCGAACGAGCCGCGCATTGGCCGAGATCGACAAGCTGCCGGACCTCGCGCAGAAGACGGCGCCGCTCGGTTACGATCTGAGCTACCTCGACAGCCGCCAGTTCGCCGACAAGATCGCCAAGGATCATGCCCGCTACGGCAAGGTGATCCGCGACGCCGGAATCACGCCGGACTGACGCTCAGCGCAGCTGTCGTCCTATCACGTCGGCCGCGATTGGCCGGGTCGTACCTTTTCAATCGCGTTGCGAACGAGCGGATCGAGCCCGGCGCCTCCGGCCTGCAAATGCGCGATGATTGTCGACCGCATGCGCGGGTCCCAAAACTTGTTCAGATGCTCGGCGATTGCAGCCGGCGCCTTGTCTTGCCCCTGCGCGACAAAAAACTTTCCGATTTGATTGGCCATGTAGACCAGCTTATCGGAGGAAGACTTGTGGTCAGGCGAGGACATGGGCGCTCCGGTCTTCCTTGATGCGCCCGGCATGCGTGAAAACTTCGAAGCCATCGCTGCGGGCAACCGCGACAAGGGTGATGCCGGCGGCCTCCGCCGTGCGGACCGCCAGCGCCGTCGGCGCGGAAACCGCCACCAGAACCGGCAGGCCGATGGCGGCAGCCTTTTGCACCATCTCGACCGAAAGCCGGCTGGTCAATATTCCAAGCCCGCCGCGCGCCGCACAGTTGGCGCGCGCCAACGCGCCTGCCAACTTGTCCAGCGCATTGTGCCGCCCGACGTCCTCGCGCAACGCGACCACGCCGTTCCTTGGCTGATAGAACGCCGCACCGTGCACCGCGTGCGTCAGGCCGTTAATCTCTTGAAGGCCAGTCAAGGCGTCCAGCGCCTGCATGATTTCGCCGGGCGTGAAGTGTGCGGCATCCGATATCGTCGCCGGCGAACGCATCGCCTCGCTGAGCGATTCGATCCCGCACAAGCCGCAGCCGGTAGGTCCCGCCAGATAGCGTCGGCGCTCCATAAAGGCCGTTGCATGCGGTTCGGCGAGCCACATGCGCAGTTCAATGCCGATCGGCTGTTCGACGATCTCCAGACGCTCGATTTCGGTGGGTGACTTTATGATGCCCTCGGTCACACTGAAGCCGACGGCGAAATCCTCGAGGTCATGGGGTGTCGCCATCATGACGGCATAGGACGCGCCGTTATAGGTGAAGGCTACCGCCGTCTCTTCCGGGATAGTGCGGTGCCCCGGCACAAGCCGGCTGCCGCGCCACGCAGTTCGTTCGACGCTGCGGACCGCATCTGGCACCGGCTACTCCGCGGCTTCCATAGGCGTATCGCGAAGGTTGGGCGCGATGCGGCGGCTTTCGCGCGAGAACTCCTCGTATCCCTGCTGCCAGCGCGACGGGCCGTTCGACGGCGTGATCTGCACCGCGGTGACTTTGTATTCCGGGCAATTGGTTGCCCAGTCGGAGAAGTCTGTAGTGATGACGTTGGCCTGCGTGTCGGGATGATGGAACGTGGTGTAGACTACGCCCGGCGCGACACGATCGGTGATCTCCGCGCGCAGCGTCGTCTCGCCAGCGCGGCTCGCGAGTTTCACCCAGTCGCCGTCGCGCACGCCACGCTGCTCGGCGTCGTGCGGGTGGATTTCGAGCCGGTCCTCGGAATGCCACATCGAGTTGGCGGTGCGCCGCGTCTGCGCGCCGACATTGTATTGCGACAGGATGCGCCCGGTGGTGAGCAGCAGCGGAAATCGAGGCCCGGTCTTTTCGTCGGTCGCGATATATTCGGTGACGATGAACTTGCCCTTGCCGCGTACGAAGCCGTTGACGTGCATAATCGGGGAGCCGTCCGGCGCCTTGTCGTTGCAGGGCCACTGAACCGAGCCTCGCTCGTCGAGCATCTGGTACGAGACGTTGGCGAAGCCGGGCGTGAGCCGGGCGATTTCATCCATGATCTGCGACGGATGATCGTAGTGCATCTCATAGCCAAGTGCCTTGGAGAGCAGCAGCGTGATCTCCCAATCGCCGTAGCCGTTCTTCGGCGACATCACCTTGCGCACGCGCTGGATGCGGCGTTCTGCGTTGGTGAAGGTGCCATCCTTCTCCAGGAACGTGGAGCCCGGCAGGAAGACGTGCGCGAACCGCGCCGTCTCGTTGAGGAACAGGTCCTGCACGACGACGCATTCCATCGCTTCGAGGCCGGCCGACACATGCTTGGTATCGGGATCGGACTGAAGGATGTCCTCGCCCTGGATGTAGATGCCTTTGAACGTGCCATCGACGGCGGCGTCGAGCATGTTCGGGATACGCAGGCCCGGTTCGCTGTCGAGTTCACGCCCCAATCACCCTCGAATAATTCGCGTACCGCATCTCCCGAGATATGGCGGTAGCCGGACAGTTCGTGCGGGAACGAGCCCATGTCGCAGGCGCCCTGCACATTGTTCTGGCCGCGCAGCGGATTTACGCCGACGCCTTCGCGGCCGATGTTGCCGGTCACCATCGCCAGGTTGGCGATCGCCATTACCGTGGTCGAACCCTGGCTGTGCTCGGTGACGCCGAGACCGTAATAGATCGAGCCGTTGCCGCCGGTCGCGAACAGCCGCGCCGCGCCGCGAATGGTCTCGGCCGGAACGCCGGAGATTTTCGCAACGGTCTCCGGGCTGTTCTGCGGCAGCGACACGAACTCCGCCCAGTGCTGGAATTCCTCCCAGTCGCAGCGCTCGCGAATGAACTTCTCGTCGAACAGTCCTTCAGTGACGATGACATGCGCAAGCGAGGTCACCACCGCGACGTTGGTGCCGGGCAATAGCGGCAGATGATAGTCCGCATCGACGTGGGGCGATTTCACCATCTCGGTACGGCGCGGATCGATGACGATCAATTTCGCGCCCTGGCGCAGGCGTTTCTTCATGCGGGATGCGAACACCGGATGCGCCGTTGCCGGATTGGCGCCGATGATGATGATAACGTCGGTGTGTTCGACCGAATCGAAGTTCTGCGTGCCGGCCGAGGTGCCGAAAGCCTGACCCAGGCCATAACCTGTAGGCGAGTGGCATACGCGCGCACAGGTGTCGACGTTGTTGTTACCGAAGCCGGCGCGGATCAGCTTCTGCACCAGGAAGGTCTCTTCGTTGGTGCAGCGCGACGACGTAATGCCGCCGACAGAGTTCCGGCCGTACTTCGCCTGGATGCGCTTGAACTCAGACGCGGCGTAACCGATCGCTTCGTCCCAGCTCACTTCCTTCCACTCGTCAGTGACCTTGGCGCGGATCATAGGTTTCAGGATGCGCTCCCTGTGGGTCGCATAACCCCAGGCGAAGCGGCCTTTGACGCAGGAATGGCCGCGGTTCGCTTCGCCATTCTTATAAGGAACCATGCGGACGAGTTCTTCGCCGCGCATCTCGGCCTTGAACGAACAGCCGACGCCGCAATAGGCGCATGTCGTCACCACCGAATGTTCCGGTTTGCCAATCTCGATGACCGCCTTCTCGTTCAACGTCGCGGTTGGGCAGGCTTGCACGCACGCACCACAGGACACGCATTCTGACCCGAGGAAATTCTCCTCCATGCCCGGCGATACGCGACTGTCGAAGCCGCGGCCGGCGATGGTCAGCGCGAAGGTGCCCTGGACCTCCTCGCAGGCTCGCACGCAACGCGAGCAGACGATGCACTTCGACGGATCGTAGGTGAAATACGGATTCGTTTCGTCCTTGGGCAGCCAGTTCGGATTGCTGGCGCCATCGGTCTTGGCGAAGACGTGGTTCTCGCCCGCATAGCCGTAGCGCACATCGCGCAGGCCGACCGCGCCTGCCATATCCTGCAATTCGCAATCGCCGTTCGCCGCGCACGTCAGGCAATCGAGCGGATGATCGGAGATGTAAAGCTCCATCACGCCCTTGCGGATCGTCTTGAGTTTTTCGGTTTGCGTTTTCACCACGATGCCGGGGGCGACCGGCGTGGTGCACGACGCCGGCGTGCCGGCGCGGCCCTCGATTTCGACGAGGCAAAGGCGGCAGGAACCGAAAGCATCCACCATGTCGGTTGCGCAGAGTTTCGGGATCTGCGTCCCGAGTTCCATCGCCGCGCGCATGATCGAGGTGCCCTCCGGCACCGTGACCTGCTGGCCGTCGATGGTCAGCGTGACGGTCTTCTCTGCTTTTGACTTCGGCGTGCCGTAGTCGATCTCGTGCACGAGTGACATGGCGTCCTCTCCTTATTCCGCCGCCTGCAAACGCGGCGCGGCGTTGAAATCGTCGGGAAAATGGCTCAGCGCGCTCATCACCGGGTAGGGCGTGAAGCCGCCCAGCGCGCAGAGCGATCCGAATTTCATGGTGTTGCAGAGGTCGGTGAGCACCGCGAGATTCTTCTCGCGTTCTTCGCCCCGTATGATGCGGTCGACAGTCTCAACACCGCGGGTCGAGCCGATGCGGCAGGGCGTGCACTTGCCGCAGGATTCGACGGCGCAAAATTCCATGGCAAAGCGCGCTTGCTTGGCCATGTCGACGGTATCGTCGAACACGACAATGCCGCCGTGGCCGATCAGTCCGTCTCTTTTGGCGAAAGCTTCATAGTCGAACGGCGTATCGAACAGCGCGCGCGGGAAATAGGCGCCGAGCGGGCCGCCGACCTGCACGGCCTTTACCGGACGGCCGGTAAAGCAGCCACCGCCGACGTCGTCGACCAGTTCGCCGAGCGTGATGCCAAAGGCGACTTCGAACAGGCCGCCATATTGCAGGTTGCCGGCCAACTGAATCGGCATCGTGCCGCGTGAGCGGCCCATGCCGAAGTTTTTATAGAATGCCGCGCCTTTATCCATGATGACCGGAACGGTCGCGAGCGACAGCACATTGTTGATGACGGTCGGCCTGCCGAACAGGCCCTTATGCGCGGGCAGCGGCGGCTTGGCGCGCACGACGCCGCGCCTGCCTTCGATGCTTTCAAGGAGCGAGGTTTCCTCGCCGCAGACATACGCGCCGGCGCCTTCCCGGACTTCAAGATCGAAAGCGAAGTCTGAGCCGGCAAAGGTCTTGCCGAGCATACCACCGCGCCGTGCCGCGCGGATCGCGTCATTCATCACCGCGATCGCATGCGGATATTCCGAGCGTATGTAGATGTAGCCCTTTGAAGCGCCGACAGCGATGCCGGCGATCGTCATGCCCTCGATCAGCACGAACGGATCGCCTTCCATGATCATGCGGTCGGCGAAAGTGCCGCTGTCGCCTTCGTCGGCGTTGCAGACGATGTATTTCCGGTCGGCCTTGGCATCCGCGACCGTTTTCCACTTGATGCCGGTCGGGAAGCCTGCGCCGCCGCGACCGCGCAGGCCGGACTGAGTGATCTCCTCGATGATGCCCGCGGGATTGGCCAGCGCTTTGACGAGACCCTTATAGCCGTCGTGGGCTTTGTAATCTTCCAGCGAACGCGGATCGACAATGCCGCAGCGTGCGAAGGTGAGGCGTGTTTGCTTCTTCAGGAACGGATGGTCTTCCGGCACGCCGACGCGCAATGTGTGCTCACCGCCGCCGGCGATCATCGCATCAAGCACGCCGTTGACGTCGGCGAGCTCGACCGGCCCATAGGCAATCCGGCCCTTTTCCGCCACGACCTCGAGCATCGGCTCGAGCCAATGCATGCCGCGCGAACCGTTGCGTACGATTTCGATCTCGACCTCGCGCTTTGCCGCCGCCGTCACGATTGCGGCCGCAATCTCATCTGCGCCGCAGGCAACCGCTGTAGCGTCGCCCGGAACGTAAATGCGGAGCGCGCTCATCGGTCGGTCTCCGCAACCAGGGCATCGAGCTTCTTGTCGTCGAGACGAGCGACAATCCTGCCGTCGATCATGGCGGACGGCGATACCGAGCACAGGCCGAGGCAATAAACAGGCTCAAGCGTGACGCGGCCGTCGGCCGTCGTGCCGCCAAACGCAACGCCGAGCCGCGCTTGTGCGCGGGCCGCGAGCGCATCACCGCCAGCAGCCTGGCAGGCCTCGGCACGGCAAAGTTTGAGCACGTGGCGGCCCGCCGGTTCGCTACGGAAATCGTGATAGAAGGTAAAGACGCCGTGCACTTCGGCGCGCGAGATATTGAGCGCTTCTGCGATCATCGGCTCAGCGGCTTTGTCGATGTAGCCGAACGCCTTCTGCAGGGCATGCAGAATCGGCAACAGCGGCCCTTCGAGGCCCTGGTGCTCGCCGATGATTTGCGCGGTTCGATTCGCGCTCCATGGTTCGTAATTTGGCACGTTTTCACCACGCTCCGTGCCACCGGCCGCCGCTCGGCGGCACTCGCAAGACATTGGAACTATTGCGAAAATATGGAAAAGCTGCGCGGAATCAATAAAGCAGTCCGGTGACTCGATCAGGAATCCTGATCGAAAGTACTCAGCGCCGCCGGCCGGCCCGGCTCGGTTTTCCGGCGGGCATGCCGTTTTTGCTTTGCGAAGACAAGGTCTTGTCCGAGTTTTTGGCCGGAGACGAAGTCTGGTCCATGATCTTCGCGAGCGCGCGCGCTTCGGTCACCAGCGCCGCGATCAGCGGCGTCATCGGCTCCCGATACGGGACGACGAGACCGACCGCATGCGTCGCTGCCGGCTCGACGATCGGGATGGCACGGACGTTGTCGGTCAGGCCCAGCGTTTCGGCGAGCTTCGCCGGCATGATGCTCGCCCACTTGCCGGTGCGGACATGCGCGAACAGGACGATCATCGAATTCGATTCAAGCGTAGGCGACGGCTCTTGTCCGGCCGAGCGCAGCAGGCTGTCGATGATCCGCCGGTTCTGCATGTCGGGTGTGAGCAGGCAGAGCGGCACCTTGCCAACCTCAGCCCAGGTGACGCTGTCGCGATTGCCGAGTTCGCTGGAGCGCGACGTCAGAAGCCGGTATTCCTCCAGATAGAGCGGCACGGTGTTCACCCGGCCGAGCGGTTCGTTGTCGAGATAGGTGAGGCCGGCATCGACCTCCAGGTCGTCGAGAAGACGAAGTACGTCGATGGAGGTTTTGGAAACGATGCTGAAGCGCACCTCCGGATGCTTGGCGCGGTAAGGCGTTGTCAGCATCGCGGTCATGGCGAGCGCGGTCGGGATCGCCGCAATCCGGATATGCCCAGCCAATCCGCGCTTTAGCGCGTCGATATCCTGCCGCATGGCGCGCGTGTCGCCGACGATCCGGCGCGCCCATTCCAGCACGCGTTCGCCTTCAGGCGTAAAGTCGTGAAACCGCGAGCCGCGCTGAACGAGCAGAACGCCGAACATGTCCTCGAGATATTTGATTCCGGCGGACAGCGTCGGCTGGCTGACATTGCAAGTTTCTGCCGCGCGTCCGAAATGTTTCTCGCGCGCCAGTGCAATCAGCAGCTCGAGCTTTTCAAGCATCTTTCATAGCGTGCCGCTACCGCAGGAAATCAGTGATCAGTTTGATGGCCGCGGACGGATTCTCCTCCATGATCCAGTGGCCCGACGTTGGAACGATGCCCTCGGTCACGTTGGTGGCAGCCGCGCGCATAATGGTCGCCATTATCGGGCCGTACGATTTCTCGGCGCCCACCGCCAAAACCGGCATCGTCAGCTTGCCCTTGGCGACGAACATTTTGTTGTCGATCGCGTCCTGATCGAAGGCCTTGAATTGTTCGAAGGCCGCATGCATCGCGCCTGGCCGTGCATAAAGCTTCGCGTAATGCTTGCGCAATGCCTCACCGAAATTCTTTGGGTCGAATGAAAACTCGTTCCAAAAGCGATCGAGATAGATGCGCTCGCGTCCCTTCACCAGGCGCTCGGCGTCAGGCCCGTAAAACGAAAAATGCCAAACCTTGTGGCTGCGGATCAGATCGTCCCAAGGGCCGACACCGGGCAGCGGCGCGTCCATGAGGATGAATTTTGCGACCCGATCCGGATGCTGTGCCGCAAAGGCGTAGCCGACCATGTTGCCGATGTCGTGCGTCACGAGATCGATTTTTCCGATCTTCAAAACGTCGAGCACGGCGGCGATGTCCTCGCCTTGGGTTTTCTTGTCGTAGCCGGCTGCCGGCCGCGAAGACAGGCCCATGCCACGCAAATCCGGCACGATGACCGTATGATCTGGAACCAACTGGGGGGCGAGCGGCGCCCACATGTCTCCCGTTTCGCCAAAGCCGTGCAGCAAAACCACCGGCGGGCCCTTGCCACCAATGCGGATATGAATTTTTGCGCCGTTGGCGGCGATGGTCCTGACCTTGAACTGCCGCGGAAACGGCATGACCCGCGCAGGGGCGGCGGTGGTGGACTTTCGCATTGGTTGAACTCTTGTTGGATCGGCGTGAGCCGACTGGCAGACGGCTAGGCTTACACAGAATTGCGGTAACTGTCTTGTTTCATCGCGGCCGCGCGATGAATATCCATCCGTGCCTGATTGTGTCCGATGTTCTTTGGCGCGCGCTGTGCGGAGAAGCCCGCCGCCGCAAGTTTCTGCATCATGGCGGCTTCGCTATATCGGGTCAGCCCGTAATTCGTGCGCAAGCGCCAATAATCGGAAAACAAAGTGCGGACGAGTCCGGCGATGGCGGCGCTGAAGAATCCGTTGGCGGCGCCAAACCGCAACAGCGCTGCGGCATCAGTCGCGGCCGGCACATGCGTCGGGATCACGTCGCTGACGACGAGCGTTCCACCGGCATCAAGCAAGCGGTAAAACAACGCGAACAGTTCCGCCGTCTCTTCCGGCGTCAGATATTGCGCAACCGAGTGCAGCACGATGAGATCGAGCGAACGATCCGGCAGACGCTTCACCTCATCCGGTGCGAACGCGCGGATTTTCGGATTATCGGCAAAGCGAGCGGCGACGCCGGCGCGCACGCCCGGTGCGCCTTCGCACAAGCAGAACTTCGGCTGCTGCCGGCGGCAACAATATCGGCGTGCAACGCTTCGCCCGCAACCGTAATCGAGCACGCGCGCTTGTGGCGACGGCACCAGCGCAGCGATCTGCTCCGCGATCAAGCGATAGTGGATGTCCCGGTGCCGCGCATTGACGTAGATCGAGTGCGGTGTGTCCCAGAACGCCAGCCAGTTTATGGGCGCCATAACGTGACCAGCGGTCCTTTCGGTCCAAATGCCGGATCGGTGGCGGGCAGCGGCACCTTACGGATGGACGCCAGCGCCTTGGCGTGTTCCGCCTTGGTGGCGCGGCACAGATTGTACTTGCCGCTTGGCGGGTAGGCGCCGATGACGACAAGGTTGCGCGTCTGTGTGAGGCATTGATGGCCGGTGCCCGCCGGCAGGATGACAACGTCGCCAGGCGCGATCTTGATCTTTTCGCCGTTCTCGCCGCCGAACCTCACCGTGGCGCACCCGCGCGCCACGCCCAACACCTCATGGATCATCGAATGGTAATGCGCATAGGGAAAAATGCCGTTGCGCCACATATCGCCCCAGCCGTTTTCGCCGAATGTCTTTTCAATACGCTGCTCCGGATCCGGTGAGCCGGCAAGCTCGATCGCGTCGCGATACAGGATGAGCGGCAGGTCAGGATTGTTCGGAATCCGGCCATCGTCGGCGAACGTGAGGATGACTGGGGCGAGGTGCGTGATCGTAGTCAGCATAACCGGCTCTTTCGCCGCGCAGCGGCTCGAAAGTTCTAACGAATATCAGTTTGAATTATCTAACCCGGCCGCAGACGTGAAGACCGTCTGAAAGGGCTAAGCCGCGCGTTTTTTGCCGGTGAGC
Organism: uncultured Alphaproteobacteria bacterium; assembly: GCA_963813825.1. Classification (GTDB taxonomy): domain Bacteria; phylum Pseudomonadota; class Alphaproteobacteria; order Rhizobiales; family Xanthobacteraceae; genus BOG-931. Next base: position 10,115 of record CAWFBB010000040.1, on the reverse strand, counting down.
GACCGAAGGCGGCGCACAGGCGTATTCTTGAGCCGCCGGACGGCCCGGCGTAGATCATAGGCTGCCTGCAGCCTCAGCCACATCTCGGCGGGCGGCGCTGAAAACGCCCTTTCCAGCCGCACGGCGATGTCAGGGGTGATTGGCGACTTGCCATTCACGATCTCGGAAAGCGTCTTGCGGCTGATGCCGATGGCCTTCGCGGTCTCGGTAACCGAAAGTCCGAGCGGCGCCAGTACATCCTCGCGCAGGTTTTCTCCAGGATGCGGCGGGTTGAGCATAGGCATGTCACGTCCTCAATGGTAGTCGACCAGATCGACATCCACGACATCGGTATCATCAAAACGAAAGACAACCCGCCAGTTTCCCGAAACGCTCACGCTCCAGAAACCCTTCAGGTCACCGGTTAGCGGATGCAGGCGCAAACCGGGAAAATTCATGTCTTGCGCGTTCCTCGCGTTATCGAGATCGGCGAGAATACGCGCAAGCTTTTTGCGATAGGCGGCGTAAATCTGCGATGCATCATCACGCTCGTATAAGCGTTTTAGTCCGCGGTGTCGGAAGCTGCGGATCATCCGGAATACTAGGATGTAACCCTTTGGGTGTCAAATTTCAGGAGTGGGCTACTTTGATTAAGGCGATGGCTCGTTATTGCTACGCCTATATCCGCCGGTTCCAAGATTAGGTGGACATAACGCGCCGGTTGCTTAGGCTTCCAATAGAGCACGCTGGCGCGGCTCGCGAGCTACTAGGTATCGGAAGCCGGTGAAGCGGCCGTATTTTCTGCGATGGCTTTGAAGGCGCCGCCGCAGCCCTCTCCGAAAGGGGTATCGGCGCAGCGATCCGCGATAGGTTCGCCCGACGTAAAACACATGCCCCTCCCAGTGGCCGTAGATGATGTAAACACCATCGTCATCCGGCACACCGGGGCATCCGCGGCGAAATGATCGGAGGGGCTGTCTCTATTAGATCGTCAAAAAGCGTCTTTATAAGCTCAGGCTCGTCAATCTCTTCGTTGCTCATGCTTTTGTGCCGCTTCCCAAGCCTCCAATAAATCCAAGATATCGCCAATCTCCCAAAGCCGCGACGTGACGCCAGTGGCCCATCGCAGGAGTTGTCCGGAGCGTCTTATGGATGCGAACGAAATTGTAATACATCGCGAACAACGGTCAGCCACTAGCCAATTTTTTAAACTGGATGCACTACCAATATACGCTTGTTAGGTGCGCTTGAAATCCCGCATGATTTCGACGAAGCGGCCGAACAGATAATGACTGTCGCGCGGGCCGGGCGAGGCTTCGGGATGATATTGCACCGAGAACACCGGCCGGTCGTTGAGCGCCAGTCCGCAATTCGAGCCGTCGAACAGTGACACGTGGGTTTCCACGGCGTTCCCCGGCAGCGTCGCGCGGTCGACGGCAAAGCCGTGGTTCATCGATGTGATCTCGACCTTGCCGGTCTGCAGGTCCTTCACCGGATGATTGGCGCCGTGATGGCCCTGATGCATTTTCATGGTCTTGGCGCCGACGGCGAGGCCGAGCATCTGGTGGCCGAGGCAGATGCCGAACACCGGCAGCTTGGCGATGAGCGCGCGGATCACCGGCACGGCATATTCGCCGGTCGCCGCCGGATCGCCAGGACCGTTGGACAGGAAAACGCCGTCCGGCTTGAGCGCCAGGATGTCTTCGGCCGAAGTCTTGGCCGGTACCACCGTCACATTGCAGGCATGGCCCGCAAGCTGGCGCAGGATGTTGCGCTTGATGCCGTAGTCGATGGCGACGACGTGATACTTCGCGTCGGTGCGCTCGCCGTAACCTTCGCCCCAAGTCCACGGCGTCTCGCTCCAGGTGAAGCGTTGACCGCTCGTCACCATCGGCACCAGGTCCATGCCGAGAAGGCCCGGCCACGCCTTGGCCTCGCGCTTGAGTGCGTCGAGATCGAAGCGGCCGGATGGCTCGTGGGCGATCACCGCATTCGGCATGCCCTTCTCGCGAATGAGCGCGGTCAGTGCCCGGGTATCGATGCCGGCGAGCCCGATGACACCGCGGCTGTTCAGCCAGGCATCGAGATGACGTGTGGCGCGATAGTTCGACGGCCGTGTGATCGCCGAATGCAGCACGATGCCGCGCGCGCCCGGCGTCGCCGCGAGATTGACGGTCTCGATGTCGGCCTCGTTGGTGCCGACATTGCCGATGTGCGGAAATGTGAAAGTGATGATCTGGCCGGCATAGGATGGATCGGTGAGGATCTCCTCGTAGCCGGTCATCGCGGTGTTGAAACAGACTTCGCCGACGGCGTGGCCCGTGGCGCCGAAGCCGATGCCTTCGAGCACGGTGCCGTCGGCCATGACCAGAAGCGCCGTGGGCTTGGGTTCGTCCCAAGGCGAGGACGGCGCCGGTCGAGACTGCGGTTGTGTCGGCATGGGCGAGGGCCTACATGTTCCACCGCCCGCCGACCCGCGCGGGCGCTGTTGGGATGAGGCCATAGCCGTGTTGCGCGACGATATCAACAACGCGATGAAAGCAGCGATGAAAGCCGGACAGGCACGGCGCGTTTCGACGCTGCGCCTCATCAATGCCGCCATTCTCCAGCGCGAGACCTCCGGACCCGAGAGGCTGAAATTATCCGACCCTGAAATCCTCGACGTCATGGGCAAGATGATCAAGCAGCGCCAGGAATCGATGGAAATCTACGACAAAGCCGGCCGCGCCGAGCTTGCCGCCCAGGAGCGCGAAGAGATCGACATCATCTCCGCCTATCTGCCCAAGCAGATGTCGGATCGTGAAGCCGGCCACGCCATCTCCGCGCTGCTCAAGGACATCGAAGCCGAGACGATCAAGGACATGGGCCGCGCCATGGCGGCGCTGAAGGAGCGATTCGCCGGCCGCATGGATTTTTCCAAGGCGAGCGCGGTAGTAAAGAAGCTGCTCGCTGGGTCGCCATAACCCGCTGGCGTATCCGCGCAAAATTTGGAGAGCGTCACGCGCGGTTCGAAACTTCGATGCACGTTCATCGGTGGCGGTTGCCGGAGTTTGGCCCAACCAATCCCGCTCGGGTGTTTTTCAAATAGCCTCCACAAGGCCAGCGCGATGGTGAAGAAACCACTATCCCGGGCGCCATAGACATTTGCGTCAGTCCGCGTGGCCTGCTTTGGCAGGACAAGCCTAGTGTTTTGTTTTCATACACCGTGAAGTTTTACGAGGCGCTCATGCTGATCCGCATCGGGTGCTCGCAATAAAGGAACACGCAAACAATTTGAATCAAACTTTCCGCGCGAGAACAAGAATTGAAACGGGCGCGGGGTGTGCGGTGCGAGTATTAAAATATTTACCGAGTGCGATCGCAATCGCGTGGACGGTCGGAACGCCGGCGTTTGCGGCCGATGAATCCGCGCTGCCATCACTGTTGCCAATCACCGAAAGCGCCGCACCATTGCCGCCCAGTCTGCGGGGGTTGGATGATTATGAAGTAACCGGCTCGGCGCCGCCGCCTGCCCCGGCGCCCACGTTCGCGGACAGGTTCGGTCTGCTGCCCGGTTACCAATCCGTCGGTCCGGCAAATTTCATGAACTGGCGCGGCTTCTATGTCGGCGGTCAGTTTGGCTACAGCGATGGCAGCGCCGATTTCAGCAAATCAACCCAGGCGCCGATCGCCTACAGTCTGCGTGAACTAACGCTGGAGAATGAGTTTGCTCCGTCCAATTGGCCTGTTCTGGGCACGGCCAACCACGGGGCGGCCGGCTTTGGCGGCTTCGTCGGCTACAACACCCAATTCGAGCAATTTGTCCTCGGGGTCGAGGCCAACTACGACCAGGCTTCTCTCTCCTTCTTCGCACCAAATTCGCCAATCGGGCGCATTACGCCGGCGGACAGTGGAGGTAACAATTACCTCGTCACCATTACTGGCAGCGGCACGATAACGGATCTCAACTTTGGCACGCTACGAGCGAGGGCCGGCTGGGCCCTCGGCAATTTCCTGCCCTATGCTTTTGTCGGCGTCGCGATCGGACGGGCCAATGTCAACATTACGGAAACCACCTCGGGACAGCAGAACCCGCCCGCCTCCGGCCCTTGCAGCTCCAGCAACACGCCGCCCTGTATCGCCTTCTCGGCTACCGGCACCGCCGGAACGAACTCGGAGTGGCTCTACGGCGGCACGATCGGTGCGGGTTTGGATGTTGCGCTCACCCCGAACATATTTTTGCGCGCCGAATATGAATACATCCAGTTCGCGCCGGTAGCGGCCACGATCGTGAGTATCAATACTGGGCGCGTCGGCGCCGGCATCAAATTCTAGCGCGCGATCAATTCTGAACGCGGCTCGTCGCGGCGGCCGCTAATGTTCGCCGCGCGAGAATCCGACCGCGATCAACGATGCAAGCGCCATGACGATGACGGCAGCACCGTAAACGTTGGCGGCAATGGTCAGCCCCACGATCGGCGCCAGAAATCCAGTCAGCACCGCGGGCAGACTGAACGAGAGATAGCCTTCGACATAAAAGGCCGACAGCAGGCCGGCGCGTTCATGCGTTTTCGCGAGCGGCAGCACCGTGCGCATGGTGCCGGAAAACGTCGCGCCGAATCCCGTCCCCGACACGATCGTGCCGGCGAGCATCAGCCAGACGAGTTGGGCATGAACGCCGGCGAGCGTGATCGCGACGCCCGTCGCCAGCGCAGCAATGCCGCCGCCGAGTATCCGGCTGGCGGGAACAGAACGCAGCGACAACACGGCGAGCGCGCCGCTAAACGTCAAAGCGCTCACCACGAGGCCGCCGACCAGCGGCGAGGTAACGCCCGTGGCGGCGCGGACCAGCGCCGGCATCAGTGAAAAATAGAAGCCGCCCAGCGCCCAAGTGGCGATTGTCACCGGCGTCACCTGGACCAGAGCGCCGCGCGCCTGCGGCGGAACGCTGACATGCGGACGCAAGGACGCAATCGCTCCGGTCTTGGGTTGCGCCGTTTCGGGCATGTGCCAGAGCACCAGCGCCTCGGTGGCCGAGAGCAGCAGCAGGAACGAAATAGACAAGCTGGCCTGGATAGGGCGCGTAGCTGACAAGGGCGGCGGCGCCGAGACTGCCGACGGTCATGCCGCTGAACGCGGTGACGCTGTTCAAAACCGGTCCGCGGCTTCGATCGGTGTCGAGGATCGCCGCGCCCAGCGTTGCGGTCGCAAGCCCGGTGGCAAAACCCTGCACGGCGCGTGCGGCGACCAGAGTCATCGCGGAGTCGGCCGTCATGAACATGGCCATCGCGGCGATGTTCAACAGCAGCGCAGCGAGAATTGCTGGCCGCCGTCCGATGTAGTCAGACAGCGAGCCGACGGTCAGCAAAGCCGTCAACAGGCTCAGCACGTAGGCGGCGAAGATGATTGTCACCACGAAGGGCGTCAGGCCAAAACTTTGCTGATACAGGTGATAGAGCGGCGTCGGCGCCGCGCCGCTGGCGGCAAAGGTCATGGCGGCGATCACCGCGGCGACGGTTGTGACCGTGTTCGAAAGCGATGCGCGCGGCTGTTGGCGCACACATACGGTACAGGTGCTCATGGCTTGCTCCATTTTGAGAAGGTGTTGCGGGGTGCGCCGTCTCAGAGCTTCGAACCGCCGTCGACGGCGATGATATCGCCGGTGATCCAGCGCGCCTCGTCCGAAACCAGGAATGCGATGACCGAAGCAACGTCGTCGGCCTGGCCAATCCGCTTGAGTGCTTGCATGCCCTTCACCACCGTGCGGCCTTCTTCGGTCTTGGTGAAGTTCGACATGTCGGTGTCGATCACGCCCGGGGCGACGGCGTTGACGCGGATGCCGCGCGGGCCGAACGCGGATGCGAAATATTTCACCAGCGTATTGATGGCGCCTTTGGTGCTGGCATAGGCCGACAATGTTCCGACCGCCGCGCGCGCGCCGAGCGAGGACAGGAACACGATGGCGCTGCCGTCGCCCATGATCGGCAGCAACTGCTGCAGCAGAAAGTATGGAGCGCGGACATTGACGGCGAACAGGCTGTCAAAATCCTTGACCGTCATGGTCTCAAATGTCGTCGCATTCGAAATCCCGGCATTGGACACGAGGATATCGAGCCGATCGCCAACGAGGTTGCGGACCTGGGCGGCAAGCACATGGGCGCCGTCGGGCGCGGTGAGATCGGCGGCAATGGCGTCGGCACGGCCGCCCGCGGCGCGGATTTGATCGACCACGGTTTTGGCTTCGCCAGCATTGCGGCCGTAGTGGACGATGACGCGGGCGCCGGCGGCGGCGAGCGCTACCGCGGTGGCGCGGCCCATACCGCGTGACGCGCCGGTCACGAGGGCAATCTTGTTGGCGAGATTGGTCATGGCGGTCTCCTTGAGGCTCGGTTGGACGAAGCCATCAGGCATCGTCGCTGGGCATGAAAATGGCCTTGCGCTTGCCTTTGGACAAAGACTTTGTATGTTCAAGCCATGCTTTTGAAGTATGGATAGGCCATGGAATTGCGGCATTTGCGCTATTTCATCGCGGTCGCCGAGGAGGGCAGCCTGACCAATGCCGCCGCGCGGCGGTTGCACACCGCGCAGCCGTCGCTCAGCCGGCAAATCCGCGATCTGGAGCTGGAGGTCGGCGTCAAATTGCTGGAGCGCGGCGCGCGCGGCGTCGAACTGACCACAGCGGGCCGCACCTTTCTCGATCATGCCCGGCTGGCATTGCTTCAGGTCGAAGCCGCCGGCGAAGCGGCGCGCCGGGCCGCGCAGCCCGAAAAGGCGGCGTTCGTCATCGGCTTCCTCGCCGGCCAGGAATTGGTGTGGCTGCCGGAGGCGCTGCGCATCCTGCGCGAGGAACAGCCGGGCATCGAAATCACACTCGCCAGCCAGTCTTCGCCGGAACTCGCCGGCGCGCTGATGCGCGGCAAGGTCGACGTGGCGTTTCTGCGCCGCGAAGCGCAGGCGCCGGGGCTGGCTTTCAAGTTTTTGGTCAAGGAACCGCTCGTTGCCGTGCTGCCAACCGGTCACCGCCTGGCCGCGCATGCGAAAATCCGCCCGCAGGATCTCGCCGGCGAGACCTACGTCTCGCCGACCCGCGTGGCGCCGGTGCTCAAGTCCGTCATCGAAAGCTACGCGGCCAAGGTGGGCATCGCGCTGAAGACGCAATACGACGCCGAGAATATATCCTCGGTGCTGTCGCTGGTGACGTCGACCGGCGGCGTTACTTTGATGCCGCTCTACGTGCGGTTGATGATGCCGCCTTCGGTCGTGGTCCGGCCGTTGCAGGGCGAGCCGCCGACGATTGATCTGGTCATGGGTTACAGCCGCTCGAACACCTCGGCGCTGGTCAAGCGCTTTGTGTCGCGCGCCGACGAATTGGTCGCGGGCGACGTCGTCAGCGTGGCCGATGCGCTTGAGCGCCTGCATGCCCTTCACCACGGTGCGGCCCTCTTCGGTCTTGGTGAAGTTGGACATGTCGGTGTCGATCACACCCGGGGCGACGGCGTTGACGCGGATGCCGCGCGGGCCGAACGCTGAGGCGAGATATTTCACCAGCGTATTGATGGCGCCTTTGGTGCTGGCATAGGCCGCCAGCGTTCCAACCGCCGCGCGGGCGCCGAGCGAAGACAGGAACACGATGGCGCTGCCGTCTCCCATGATCGGCAGCAACTGTTGCACCAGAAAGTACGGGGCGCGGACGTTGACGGCGAACAGGCTGTCAAAATCCTTGACCGTCATGGTCTCGAATGTCGTCGCATTCGAAATCCCGGCATTGGACACGAGGATGTCGAGCCGGTCGCCGACCAGGTTGCGCACTTGCGCAGCGAGTACGTGGGCGCCGTCGGGCGCGGCGAGATCCGCGGCAATCGCGTCGGCGCGTCCGCCGGCCGCGCGGATCTGGTCGACCACGGCTTTGGCTTCGCCGGCATTGCGGCCGTAATGGACGATGACACGGGCGCCGGCCGCGGCGAGCGCTATCGCGGTGGCGCGGCCCATGCCGCGAGAAGCGCCGGTCACGAGTGCAATCTTGTTGGCGAGGTCGGTCATGATGGTCTCCTTGAAGCTCGGTTGGCGAAGCCGTCAGGCATCGTCGCTGGGCATGAAAATGGCCTTGGACTTGCCTTTGGACAAAGACTTTGTATGCTGAAGCCATGCTTCAGAAGTATGGATAGAATCGTGGAATTGCGGCATTTGCGCTATTTCATCGCGGTGGCCGAGGAGGGCAGCCTCACCAATGCGGCCGAGCGGCGGCTGCACACGGCGCAGCCATCGCTGAGCCGGCAAATCCGCGATCTGGAGCTGGAGGTCGGTGTTAAATTGCTGGAGCGCGGTGCGCGCGGCATCGAGCTGACTGCCTCGGGCCGTACCTTTCTCGATCATGCCCGGCTGGCATTGCTTCAGGTCGAAGCCGCCGGAGAAGCGGCGCGCCGGGCCGCACAGCCGGACAAGGCGGCGTTCGTCATCGGCTTTCTCGCCGGCCAGGAATTGGTATGGCTGCCGGAGGCGCTGCGCATCCTGCGCGAGGAACAGCCCGGCATCGAAATCACGCTCGCCAGTCAGTCTTCACCGGAGCTTGCCGGTGCGCTGATGCGCGGCAAGGTCGACGTCGCGTTTCTTCGCCGCGAAGCGCAGGCGCCAGGGCTTGCATTCAAGTTTCTGGTCAAGGAGCCGCTCGTCGCGGTGCTGCCGGCCGGCCATCGCCTGACCGCGCGCAAGGACATCCGCCCGCACGACCTCGCCGGTGAGACTTACGTCTCGCCGACCCGCGTGGCGCCGGTGCTCAAGTCCGTCATCGAAAGCTACGCGGCCAAAGTGGGCATCGCGCTGAAGACTGAATACGACGCCGAGAATTTATCCTCGGTGCTGTCGCTGGTGACGTCGACCGGCGGCGTCACTCTGCTGCCGCTTTACGTCAGGCTGATGCTGCCGTCGTCGGTCGTGGTCCGGCCGCTGCAGGGCGAGCCGCCGACGATCGATCTGGTGATGGGTTACAGCCGGTCCAATACCTCGGCGCTGCTCAAGCGCTTTGTGTCGCGCGCCGACGAATTGGTCGCGGGCGTCGTGCAAAAGAGCGGTCCGGATCGACTCGCGATGCCATGACGGTACGATTTCGCCGCGGCGGCGAAGCCGGTGGATCGGCTGTGATCGCCGGTGTATCTGGAGAACGGCAGAGCATCGCCGAGGCATAACGGGGAAGAAACACGATGCCGGAATGTCCCATTCTCGGCCTGCGCAGTATCGAGATGGTCGTCACCAATCTCGAGGAAGCCGCGCGCTTCTATGAGACCGTGTGGAATATCACGCCCGTCGAGCGGCGCAACGATGCGGCGTATTTCCGCGGCACCGGCGGCTACCATCACATCATCGGGTTGCATCACGGCGCGCAGCCGGCGGTGGTCCGCATCGTATTCGATGTCGAGGGGAGCCAGGCGGTCGATGCTTTATACAAGGCGGTGACGGCGGCGGGATGCAAAGCGACTGCGCCGGCAGCGCTGACGCTTCCCGGTGGCGGTTACGGTTTCGGCTGCAAGGATCCGGACGGCCGCAACCTTGCCTTCGTCTTCGGCTGCGCCGATCACGCCGACAACCAGGATCGCCCCGACAAGCCGCGCAAGATCGTCCACGCCAATCTCAATATGAGCGACCACGACGCGACGTTGGCTTTCTTCACCGGAGTGCTCGGCTTCACCATCAACGACGAGAATGCGCCGCTCACCTTCCTGCATTGCGCGAACAGCGACCATTGCTCGATCGTGATGTGCAAGATGGGTCTGCCGACGCTCAACCACATCGCCTTCGACGTGCCGGACATCGATTCGGTGATGCGCGGCATGGGGCGGATGAAGGACAATGGCTATCCGATCGAATGGGGCCCGGGCCGTCATGGACCGGGGAATAATGTGTTCGCCTACTTCTGCGGGCCCGACGAGGTGCCGCTGGAATACGCCGCCGAGGTCCTTCAGGTCGACGACAGCTACCGGCCCGCACAATTCAAACTACTGGAAATACACTGTCGGCCGGTCCGAGCTTTGGGGCCTCACTGCGCCTCGCTCGGCGCGCTATTACCGGGTGCAGCGGCTGTTCGGCTATACGGCGGATGGCGACCGGCTCGCATGACTTGTCATGCCCGCGAAGGCGGGCATCCAGTAATCGGGGCGATAGTG
>CAWFBB010000039.1:0-231691 GCA_963813825.1 uncultured Alphaproteobacteria bacterium | reverse complement strand
CCGGGCCATCGTCCCCGAAGCTTCGCGCGCGGATGCTTTGGCCGACTTCTCGCTTTCGACCATCGCTACGCTGGCGAACCTGGTCGCCGATATCGCCCGCGACGGCACGCCGCCGCTGCGCCGTATCGGCCGCCAGGAGGTCAAATAAGTGCGCTTATCTCGCGCCAGTGCCCGATAATCGCATCTGTCGCTAAGCCCCTGAGAAGACGGATGACTCCGCCGTCGCACCCGGCTATACACCCCGCGGGCTTCTCGCCGTCACAGCGCCACTCCGCTTCGGGTTCGCAGGAACCATGCCAATCACATTGCTCGATATCGTGCTTATCGCCGTGATGCTGATCTCGGGGCTGCTTGCGATGGTGCGCGGCTTCATGCGCGAGGTGCTCTCGATCACCGCATGGGTACTGGCGGCCGGGGCGACGCTTTATTCGTATTCCAAGCTGCTGCCGTTGGCGAAGCAGTATTTCAACAACGACATCGTGGCGGCAGTCGCAGTCATTGGCGGCGTGTTCCTAATCACGCTTCTCGTCGTCTCGGTCCTGACTATACGTCTTTCCGACATGGTGCTCGACAGCCGCGTCGGCGCGCTCGACCGCACGCTGGGCTTCCTATTCGGCCTCGCCCGCGGCTTGATTATCGTTGTGGTCGCCTACACGTTCTTCGACTGGCTCGTACCCGACCGCAGCAAGCCGGATTGGGTCCTGCACGCCAAATCGAAGGTCGTGTTAAGCAGCACCGGCGATTGGCTCAAGGCGCAGTTGCCGGAGAACGCCGAAAGCACCATCTTAAACAAGTTGAAACCCAAGAAACCGGGCGATACCGACACGCCGGATAGTGCCCCACCAGGTCAGCATGGGGAAAACGGCGATCCAGCCCACAGTGGCGCGGACGCAGGTTATGATCGCACTGCCCGAATTGGGATGGGCAGTTAGTCGAGGCCAAAAGGTAGTGCGGCGAGCACTGGAGAGCCGATGACGGTGACTGAGCCCGATGTCTTCAATCCCGATGCCGACCGGCTGCGCGAAGAGTGCGGCGTATTCGGCATTTTCGGCCATCCGGACGCCGCAGCGATCACGGCCCTCGGCCTCCATGCCCTGCAGCACCGCGGCCAGGAGGCCGCCGGTATCGTCTCCTTCGACGGCAAGCGGTTCCACTCCGAACGGCGGCTAGGGCTGGTCGGCGACGCCTTCTCGCGGCGTGAGGTCATCGATCGCCTGCCCGGCAATGCCGCGGTCGGCCATGTGCGCTATTCGACGACGGGCGAGACCATCCTGCGAAATGTTCAGCCGCTGTTCGCCGAACTCAATGCCGGCGGCTTTGCGGTCGGACACAACGGCAATCTCACCAACGGCATTACCTTGCGCCGACAGCTCGTGCGTGAAGGCGCTATGATGCAATCGACCACGGATACCGAGGTGATCCTGCATCTCGTGGCCCGTTCGCATCGCAACCGCTTCGTCGATCGTTTCGTCGAGGGCCTGCGCATGCTCGAAGGTTCCTACGCCTTCGTCGGCCTGACCAACAAGAAACTGGTCGGCGCGCGCGATCCCCTCGGCATTCGTCCGCTGGTGTTGGGCAAGCTCGACGGCTGTCCTATCCTCACGTCCGAGACCTGCGCGCTCGATATCATCGGCGCGCAATATGTGCGCGATGTCGAAAACGGCGAAGTTTTGGTCTTCGACGATGACGGCGCCCATTCCCACAAACCATTCCCGGCGATGGCGCCGCGGCCGTGCATCTTCGAATACATCTATTTCGCCCGGCCGGATTCGATCATCGGCGGACGTAGCGTCTACAATGTTCGCAAGGCCTCGGGTGCCGAGCTCGCGCGCGAGGCTCCGGCCACCGCCGATGTGGTCGTTCCAGTCCCCGATTCCGGCGTGCCGGCGGCGATCGGATACGCCCAGGAATCCGGCATCCCGTACGAGCTTGGCATCATCCGCAACCATTATGTCGGGCGGACCTTTATCGAGCCGACACAGCACATCCGCCAGCTCGGCGTTCGTCTCAAGCACAGCGCCAATCGTGCCGTCGTCAGTGGCAAGCGCATCGTGCTGATCGACGATTCGATCGTCCGCGGCACCACGTCGTTAAAGATCGTGCAGATGATGCGCGATGCCGGCGCACGCGAAGTGCATTTCCGCATCGCCTCACCGCCAATCACCCATCCGGACTATTACGGAATTGATACACCGGAAAAGGACAAGCTGCTGGCGGCGACGCACGACCTCGAGGGCATGCGAACATTTATCGGTGCAGACTCGCTCGCCTTCTTGTCCGTGCCGGGCATCTACCGCGCAATGGGAGAGAAGGCTCGCGATCCCAATCGTCCGCAATTCACCGATCATTGCTTCACCGGTGAATATCCGACTGCCCTCACCGACCGTGCAGCGCAAGACGCCCCGCCACACCAACTCTCGCTGCTCGCCGAAGCGAGTTAATTAATGCCACAACCGCTTGCCGGCCGGATTGCGCTCATTACCGGCGCCTCGCGCGGCATCGGTTATGCGCTTTCGCTCACGCTCGCCCGCGCCGGCGCGCACATCGTTGCGGTGGCGCGCACGGTTGGAGGCTTGGAGGAGCTCGACGACGCGGTGAAAGCGGCCGGAAGCGCAACGACGCTGGTGCCGCTCGATATGCGGGACTACGACGGCTTTTATCGCCTCGCCGCGACGCTCAATGAGCGTTACCAGCGGCTCGATGTGTTGGTTGGCAATGCCGCCATTGGCGGACAGCGCTCTCCACTCGGTCACGTCATGCCGCCGGCGTGGGATGAAGCGATGGCGGTCAACGTCACGGCAAATTATCAGCTCATCCGCGCCGTGGACGGCCTGCTGCGCCGCTCCGACGCCGGGCGCGCCGTGTTCATGACGTCCGGCGCAGCAACGAATACGCGGGCCTATGCGGGCCCCTATTCAACGTCGAAAGCCGCCCTCAACGCACTGGCGCGAACCTACGCGGCGGAGACCGAAGGCACCGCCGTCCGCGTCAATCTCTTCAATCCCGGCCCCACCAGAACCCGCATGCGGGCGCAAGTCATGCCGGGCGAAGACCCGATGACGTTGCCGACGCCGGAGCAGGTCGCGGAGAAGATCGTCGATTTGTGCCTGCCGAGCTTTTTGGAAACCGGCAAGCTCTACGACTATCGCGCCGGCAAGCTGTTGGAGTTCAAGGACCCGGCATAATGGCTCGTGACTATCGTTGCCGGCGCTTTCGGCCGGCATACGGATTCTCCTTGGCACGTAGCATGAGCCTGATCGGCGTGCCCGGAAGTGAAAAATCTTCGCGCATCTCGTTGACGAGATAACGCCGATAGGTTTCGGGCAGAGCGCTGGCGCGAGAAGCAAACAGCACGAAGGTCGGCGGTCGCGACTTCGGCTGCGTGATGTAATTGAGCCGTAGCCGCCGGCCGCCAACGGCAGGCGGAGGATTGGCCGATGTCACCCGGGCAAGAAAGCGGTTGAGCACCCCAGTGGGCACACGACGGTTCCAGACCGCATGGGCTTCCAGCACCGCCGCCATAAGCCGGTCGACGCCGTCACCGCTGCGCGCCGAGAACGCCACAACCGGGACACCTTTGATCTGCGGCATGAGGCGATCGACTTCCGTTCGCAAGCGCGACAGCGCACCTTGCTCGCGCTCGATCAGGTCCCACTTATTCAGGCCGAAGACGATTGCGCGCCCTTCCCGCTCGACGAGGTCCGCGATCCGGATGTCCTGTTCCTCGAACGGCGTCAGCGCATCGACCAGTACGATCACAACCTCGGCAAAACGGATGGCGTTGAGCGCATCGGCGACCGAGAGCTTCTCCAGCTTTTCTTCGATCCGGGCGCGGCGGCGCATTCCCGCGGTATCGTGAACGCGGAAATGTTGCCCGCGCCAATCGAGATCGACGGCAATCGCATCACGAGTGATGCCTGCTTCTGGGCCCGTCAACAGCCGTTCCTCTCCGACCAGCCGGTTGATCAGCGTTGATTTGCCGGTGTTGGGCCGGCCGACAACCGCAATCCGTATCGGCTTGTCCTCGGATGCCGGTTCAGTGACTTCCTCAGCATCAGATTCGGCCGTCGCATCGGGCAACGCAGCGCGGAACGCGTCGTATAAGTCCCCCAAGCCCTCGCCGTGTTCAGCGCTGATGGGGACCGGTTCGCCCAAGCCGAGTGCGTAGGATTTGAGTGCGCCAGCGCGACCGGCTCGACCCTCGCTTTTGTTCGCGACCAGGATCGTGGGCTTGCCGGCCCGGCGCACCAGATTGGCGAAAGCGCGATCGGTGGCCGTCGCGGCATCGCGCGCATCGACGACAAACAGCACGAGATCCGCTTGCTCCATCGCCGCGGCAGTTTGTGCCTGCATTCGCGCCGAAAGCGTTTTGCGTTCGGCGTCGTCAAGGCCGGCCGTGTCGATGATCTTAAAGGCAAGGTCGCCAAGCCTAGCATCGCCCTCCCGGCGGTCGCGCGTCACCCCCGGCTGATCGTCGACCAGAGCAAGCCGGCGTCCGACCAGACGGTTGAACAGGGTCGATTTGCCGACATTCGGGCGGCCGACAACAGCAACGGTGAAGGTCATGGTAACGGGCTGCGTCAAAAACGGCGGCGGGAATCGAAAATGCGCCGCAGCCTACTCTACTGGGAAGTTGTCCCGGTTGCGGGTGGATTCGGCCAGACCGACTGAGACGATTGCTGTTGCGGAGCCGTCTGCGGCGGCGCCGGCCAAACCGATTGCGAGGATGCTGCGGGCCCTGCGGTTTGCTGCGCCGAGGCGGCTTGCGGCGATGACGCGGGCCAGGGCGATTGCGAGGATGCCGCACCCTGCTGAGCAGGTGCCGCGGGCTTTCCAATGCTGATCCGGGTCGGCGCTGAGGCCGCCGCTTGAGCGGGCGCTTGTTTAGCGGCCGGATTTAGCGCCGGCGGTGCCACGCGCGCCACCTTTGGTTTCGGTTTCGGCTTTTCTGCCGGCGGCGCGGCTGCATCCGGCACCGCAGCGTCGGTGGCAGTCTGGTCGGGCGGCGGTTGGTAGCCCTTCACCAGATCCGGCGGCACGCCGGTGCTCGTGCCCGGTACACCGCCCGGAAAGACCGGCTCACGATCGCCTGCGATCTTCTTTTTTGAAACGAACATGTCGCTGTCAAATATCGACGTCGGGTCGAATTGACCGCCCGGCGTGCAACCCGCGAGCATGAGCACAAGCGCGCCTGCGCAGATACATCGAGACAACGAAGGAATGCGTCGCGTCGGCATCATCTCAGCCCTTGCCGCTCGCCGCGATAAGTTCGCTCAAGACCTCGGCGCGGCTTCGGATTCCTTGCGGCGATTGCGGGTCGGTGATGATCATGCCGGTCCACTGCCGCGCAGCATTAACATCGCCCGACTTCCAGGCGGACAGTGCCAGGAGTTCGCGCGCGCTATGCCGAAAGGTTTTGTCCGATGCTGTCAGCGGTTCGAGCCGTTGGCGCATTTCGGAATAAGGTGTGGTGTCGATGAGTAGGAAGCCGGCACGCACCGCCGCCAGTTCCTGCATGATCTCTCCGGCGCTCTTGTCGGCAGCGATCTCGTCGTAGGCCTTTACCGCGGCAGTTTTGTCGGTATGTGCAAGCTCGGCGGCCTCGCGCAACCGCGCCAGCGCGCGATAGCCCGCGGTGCCATCCGCCGCGAGCTTGGCGAAGGCGGCTTCGGCCTCCTGGTGTTTACCGGCTTCGGCAAGCGTGACCGCGTTTTCAAAAGCGGCAGCGGACTCACCGGCCTTCTTGGTTTGCCACCACTCATAGCCACGCCAGGCGCCGACAGCGGCGACGATCAGAATGCAAGCGGCAATGACGAAGTTGCCGTACCGCTGCCACAGCTTTTGTAGCCGTTCGCGTCGTACCTCTTCGTCAACTTCCTGGAATATATCGGCCACGAAAGCCCAGTCCCCAACGTTCGCCTAAGATACTGCCCAACACCCTTACCTAAGTCCCGATGACGGCCCTCGATCGTGCGCTTGGCGGACGCCGGCGTTTCGGCAGGAACGTCGATAAGTCGAGTAAATCCAGGCAATTTCTTCCCGGAAAACCGCGCCGCACCTAACTTAATGATGTGGCGCGAGCAAGGCAAAGACCAAATGTCGCAATGATTTACGGGCAAAAGCCGGCTTTGCCCGCAGTTCAGGAACTACTTCTTACGCATCGGATAGACGTTGTCGGGTCCGGGAAAGCTGCGGGCGCGCACCTCCTCGGCGTAGCCTTTGACTGCCCGCTCGATCGAAGGTCCGAGCTCTCCGAACCGCTTTACGAATTTGGGCACCCTTGGAGACAGACCGAGCATGTCCTCGAGCACGAGAATCTGGCCGTCGCATGCCGCGCTGGCCCCGATGCCGATCGTCGGTATCGCAACTTCGGCGGTGATCCGGCGCCCCAACGGCTCGGCAATCGCTTCGAGCACGACCGCAAAAGCCCCCGCATCGGCGACCGCGCGCGCATCGGCCTCGATCGGCGCCCAGTCGCTCTCGTCGCGGCCCTGGGCCCGGAACGACCCGATCGTGTTGATCGCCTGCGGGGTGAGGCCGACATGACCCATCACCGGCACGCCGCGCTCCACCAGGAACGCGATCGTTTCCACCATGCGCCGGCCGCCTTCGACCTTGATCGCACCGCAGCCGGTCTCTTTCATGACTCGCGCAGCGGATATAAATGCCTGTTCGCGCGACGCCTCGTATGAACCGAACGGCATGTCGACGACGACAAGCGAACGACGCGAGCCACGCATCACGGCAAGGCCTTGCAGGATCATCATGTCGAGCGTGACCGGCACCGTGGTCTCGAGACCGTGCATCACCATGCCGAGCGAGTCGCCAACCAGGATCACGTCGCAATGGGCATCGAGGATGCGCGCTGTGTGCGCGTGATAGGACGTCAGGCACACAAGCGGCTCGCCGCCCTTGCGGGCGCGAATGTCGGGTGCGGTCAGCCGCCGGATTTCGTTTTGCACTGACATTGTTACGACATGGCTAAGGCTGGAATGCCGGCACGCCGATCACCACCGGATGGAATACGAAGCCGAGGGCGAAATAGACGATTGTGCCTACGATAATTGCGATCAGATCGTTGACGGTTCCACCCATCGGAATTGGTGGCGCGCCGGCATCGCTGCGATGTTTCAAGGTGATGCGGTCATAGACCGCCCAGGCCAGCACAGAGCCGAACAAGATCATGCCGCCGAGGTCGCCGTTTGCGCACAGATGCGCGAAAGCCCAGGTTTTCACTCCGGTCAGCAGCGGATGCTTGAGCACACGCTTGATATTGCCGGGGATGTAAGCGGCGACGACCATGATACTGGCCGGCCACATCAGAGCTTCCACGATATGGTGCGTCCATGCCGGCGGGCTCCATACGGTGATGAAGCCTGCGGCGCGATAGCTTGCGAAGCCATAAGCGACGAGAACGATGCCGGCGATGGAGACCAGCGAAAACAGGCCGCGGTAGGGCCATTCACCGATCTTGGCGACAAGTGCGGCGCGACGATCACGCATCGTCACGAACACATGCGCGCCGAGGAAAACAACGAGGCCGAGGATTTCGACGGCAAGACCCATCAATCTACTCAAGAACCAGTTGCGGGTGCGCGGCTTTCGGCCAGCTTACGCCAGACCGCGGCCTCGTATCAGTAAAGCCGCTGTTCGGCAATGCCGTCCCCGATGCTCAGGAAGCGTATTGATTGCTACGCTTCAGATAAGCCGCGGTATCAATCAGCGTCTCGCGCTCCTTAAACGAAACCATATCGTTTCGCATCGAGGCGGAACTGCCGTCGCGGACAATCGCGGCAAGCACGCGCTGCGTCGCCTTGATAGCGGCGCGCTGGATGTCGCTCGGAATGATGACGAGGTGGTAGCCGAGCGCTTCGAGGCGCGATGCCGGCAACAATGGCGTCTTTCCGCCCTCGAACATGTTGATCAGCTTCCACCCCGAGATCGATTTGGCGATTGCGGCGATCTCCGCCTCCGAAGTCGGCGCCTCGACAAAGATCATGTCCGCGCCTGCCTCTCGGTAGGCCGAGGCACGGTCGATCGCGGCTGCAAAGCCTTCGACCGCGATGGCATCCGTGCGCGCGATGACGACGAAATCGGGGTCTTGCAACGCGTCGCGAACAGCTTTGAGCTTTTGCACCATCTCCGCAACGGGCACGAGCCTCTTGTCGTCGTAGTGACCGCACTTTTTTGGAAACGTCTGGTCCTCAAGGTGAAATGCTGCAACGCCGGCGCGCTCGAAAGCGCGCGCGGCGGCCTGGGCATTCAGGGCGTTGCCATAGCCGGTGTCGGCGTCGGCAACGATTGGAACCTCAACCACGTCCACCATTGAGGCCAGCCGATCGACGATCGCGCTCACCGAGATGAGACCTAGATCCGGCACGCCCGCCGAACGCGCGATCGCGCCGCCGCTTGCATAGACCACAGGGAAGCCCGCCAGTTCGACGAGCCGGGCCGAGAGCCCGTCATAGGCGCCCGGCGCGACCGCGATGCGTCTCGAATTGAATAGCGTCCTCAATTTTGTCGCAGCACGCACGGTTGCTCTCCCCTTCGCTCGCCACTGTCATCATGATACGTCTTGCGCAGCCTGTGGGGGAAGCGGAGAGCAATGCGATGAAGCGAGGCGTGTTAGCGGCGGTTGCCGTCCTGATCGGCATACTTTCGGCAGCCGCGCAGGATTGGCCGACCAAGACCGTTCGCATCATCGTGCCATTTGCGGCCGGCGCGACTCCCGACCTGGTCGCGCGCCTGATCGCCGAAAACCTTCAAGACAAGCTAGGACAATCGTTCATCGTCGAAAACAAGCCCGGAGCGAGCGGCAATACCGGCACCGATGCGATGGCCAAGGCCGAGCCCGATGGCACGACCATCGGGGTGAGCATCGGCGGTCCGCTCGCCATCAACTCACTTCTGTTCAGCAACCTTCCCTATGATCCGAAAAAGGATCTTTCGCTGATCACGATGCTGGTGACGCAGCCGAGCGCGCTCGCGGTCAATACCAGCCTGGGCGTGTACAACGCTGGCGAGCTCCTCGACCTCATCAAGCGCAATCCCGGCAAGTACACTTACGGATCGATCGGCACCGGCTCGCTGTCACAGCTCGCCATGGAAGCGATCGCGCTCAAGGCCGGCACCAAGCTCGTGCACGTCCCGTACCCATCCTCGCCGCAAGCGATACAGGCGCTGATCCGCAACGACGTCCAGATGGTCTGCCTGCCGGCCATCTCGATCATGCCGCAGCTCGGCGGCGGCGCCATAAAGCTGCTCGCCCTCTCCACAGCCGATCGCTCCGCGCTATTGCCGGGCGTTCCGACGCTCAAGGAATCCGGCATCGATGTCGAAGCAGACGCCTGGACCGGACTGGTCGGACCGGCGGGCCTGCCCGAGGCGATGGTCAAGCGCATCGGCCAGCTGGTCGGCGATGTCCTCACCTCGCGCGCGGTCCGCGAAAAGCTCACGGCGCAATTGATGGAGCCGATACCCGACACGCCGGCCGAATTCAAAGCCCGGATCGATGCCGATATCGCACGCTGGCAGCCGGTGATCGAAGCGGCGAATATCAAGATCAATTAGACTTGGCCGTTATTGCCAGCCATCAGCTCCGCGCCGAAACAGTCTTTTCGTAAATCTCCGGCTTGAACCCGACCACGAGCTTGCCGCCGCCGAGGTCGAGCACCGGCCGCTTGATCATCGAAGGCTGCGCCAGCATCAGCGCGATGGCCTTGGTGGCGTCCGCGACCTTCTTGTCTTGCTCCGGCAGCTTACGAAACGTCATCCCAGCCCTATTGAGCAAGACCTCCCAGCCAACTTTCTTGCTCCACTTCTCCAGCCGCTCGCGATCGATGCCCGCGACTTTATAGTCATGGAACGTGTACGCGACACCGTGCTTGTCGAGCCATACCCGTGCCTTGTTCATCGTCTCGCAGTTCTTGATGCCGTAGATCGTTACGCATTTTGTCATGCCGCCTGCCTTGGAAATACGAAATCAGCCGCGAAGCTGCCAGCGTCCAAGCAAATCATATTTTGTCCTGCCGACCAAACTGAGTACGAGAACGAACTCGCTAACTGTCCAGCATATGGGCTCGATAAATCTCTCGGTGATACGGAGACGGTCGTACAGCAATGTAACGTGCGGCGTAAAAGCCGAAGGTGCTTTTGGCCAAAATCCTATCCCGCGCATCGCCGTGCAAAGAGATGAATAGAGCATCATCAATCCAATGACACCGTCTTCGCCAGTTAGAACCAAGGGGTAATGCGCTTCTCTGCCAAAAAAGCTCTTTGCGCAGTTGAATGAGACTTCAAAGGCTGGAGTTCTCACTGTCGCAGCGGCCTCCCGCACTTCGGCTACGAAAGCCGCTGGTGCACGATTATTGTCTTCGCATGGACATAACGAGCAATGAAACCTTGATCGGAGAAGCGGTCGACCCTTGAACCCGTATTTGCGACGCAGATTTTGAGCGGTTTGCCCGATACGAACCGCTGCGGGCGGATCAGGAAAGACTGAGAAAAACAGCCGCGTTGGCCCTTCCAGTTCAATCATCACTGTAAAAACTCCGGATACTCACCGTTAGAACGTAACGTGAACATTTCGAATTTGTCAAGACGCCAATCAGCTAACTTTACGGTGGAAAAGGTGAGCGCGGAGCGGCCACTAAATGCGATCTAACGGTCAGCGAGAGTCCGTCCTCACTCCCACTCGATCGTACCCGGCGGCTTCGACGTCACGTCGTACACCACACGGTTGACGCCTTTGACCTCGTTGATGATGCGGGTCGCTACGGCGCCGATGAATTTCATATCGAAGGGATAAAAATCCGCCGTCATGCCGTCGGTCGAGGTCACGGCGCGCAGGCCGACGACGAAATCGTAAGTGCGGAAGTCGCCCATGACGCCGACGGTGCGCACCGGCAGCAGCACTGCAAACGCCTGCCAGATATCGTCGTAGAGCCCGGCGCGGCGGATTTCTTCGATAAAGACATCGTCAGCGAGCCGCAAAATCTCGAGCTTTTCGCGGGTGATGGGTCCAGGACATCGGATGGCAAGGCCCGGACCTGGAAAGGGATGCCGTCCAACAAAGACGTCAGGCAGGCCAAGCTCGCGGCCGAGCGCGCGCACCTCGTCCTTGAACAGTTCGCGCAGCGGCTCGACCAGCTTCATGTTCATGCGTTCGGGCAAGCCGCCGACATTGTGATGCGACTTGATGGTCACCGACGGGCCGCCGGTGAACGACACGCTTTCGATCACGTCTGGATAGAGCGTGCCCTGCGCCAGAAATTCCGCGCCACCGATCTTCTTCGCTTCGGCCTCGAACACTTCGATGAACAATTTACCGATGGTCTTGCGCTTTTGCTCCGGATCGTCGATCCCCGCCAGCGCGCCGAGGAAAGTCTCGGCGGCATCGACGTGAACAAGCGGGATATTGTATGCGCCGCGGAACAGCGCCACCACCTTCTCGGCTTCGGCGAGACGCAGCAGGCCGTGATCGACGAACACGCAAGTGAGTTGATCGCCGATGGCTTCGTGGATCAGCACCGCAGCCACCGCCGAGTTGACACCGCCGGAAAGTCCGCAGATGACCCGGCCTTTGCCGACCTGGCGGCGAATTTTCTCGATTGCTTCTTCCTTGAACGCGCGCATCGTCCAGTCGCCACGGCAGCCGGCGATCTTGCGCACGAAATTGCGCAAAATCGCGGCGCCGTGCGGCGTGTGCACGACCTCAAGATGGAATTGCGTTGCATAGAACTTTCGTTTTTCGTCGGCAATCATGGCGATCGGCGCATTGGCCGACGTGCCGATGGCAATAAAGCCCTGCGGCGGGCTGGTAACGCGGTCGCCGTGGCTCATCCATACCGGATAGCGCTGACCGACCTGCCAGACGCCCTCGGTCAGCGGCGATGGCGTCGTCACCTCGACCTCGGCACGGCCGAACTCACGGTGATGGCCGGCCTCGACCTTGCCGCCAAGCTGATGCGCCATGGCCTGTTCGCCGTAGCAGATGCCAAGCACCGGAAGGCCGGACTGGTAAATCGCCATCGGCGCCAGCGGCGCGCCATCATCGAGAACGGACGCCGGGCCGCCAGAGAGGATCACGCCTTTCGGCTTCATTTCGCGCAGTGCCGCTTCCGCCTTCTGGAACGGCACGATCTCGCAATAGACCTTCTCCTCCCGCACCCGCCGGGCGATGAGCTGGGTGACCTGGGAGCCGAAATCGACGATGAGAATTTTATCGTGGGACGACGAATCGTGCGCCATAGCGGGTTCTAAGGGAACCGCTTCGGACTGTCGAGCTTGCACAACAGAACTCATGAAGATCGCCGTAGCAGGCTGACGAAAAACCCGTCGGTATCAGTCCGGCGCGGCGTCATCAGCAAACCTTCGTCCGAAATAAGCGCCGCGTGGCTAAAAAGATAGGCTCGCTCGCCCAGCGCCTGGGCGATCTGAGCACGCTTTTCCACGGAAAAATCGCCGTGGCGGCCGATGAAGTCCCTGACCTGGTCGCTATTTTCCTCGGCCAACACCGAGCAGGTGATGTAGGCGATGCGGCCGCCTGGCCTGGTCAACCCAACAGCGCGATCAAGAAGCGCAATCTGCCGCTTCACCCGCTCCGCGACCGCACCGGGACGAATACGCCACTTGGCGTCGGGGTTGCGCCGCCACGTCCCGGTACCGGTGCAGGGTGCGTCGATCAGCACGAGATCGGCGCGGCCCGCCAGATCAGCAACAACGTCGGACTCGCCGCGCGGTGTGCGCACCTGGATATTGCGCGCTCCGGCACGTGTGATGCGCTCGTGAATGGGTGCAAGTTGGCGCTTGTCGATATCGGTAGCGAAGATTTGGCCGCGATTTTCCATCGCCGCCGCCAGCGCCAGCGTTTTGCCGCCGGCACCGGCAGCGAGATCAACCACCTGTTCGCCTGGCTTTGCACCGGCCAGCAGCGCGGCAAGCTGCGAGCCCTCGTCCTGGATTTCGACGAAGCCTTTGAGAAACAGCGGCTCGGCATGGATGGCCGGGCTTTTGGCAGCGGCGCCAAGGCGGATGCGCAGGCCATTGGGCGACCAGCGTGTCGCCTCCACGTTAAGGTGCGAAAGCTTGGGCAGCACTTCCTCGCGTTCGCCCTTGAGCGTGTTGACGCGCATGTCGAGCGGCGCGCGGCTTGCCAGCGCCGCACCCTCCTCGCCCCGCTCGTCGCCGAAGACGCGCGCAAAGTGCGCATCGAGCCATTGCGGATATTCGCCCTGGATGTGCGCTGGCGCATTTTCGAACGTGCTCGAACCAAGGGCGGCACTTTCCGGAGCCGTCAACGGCGGTGGCGCATAGCGCTCGCCACTGCACAGAGCCGCGATCGCCGTGGTGTCGAGGCCGCGCTCGCGATGCAGCATCCCGAGGAGCGCCGCACGTGGTGTTGTCTCGCCCATGACCCAGGCGGACGAGGCCTTGCGGCGCAACGCATCATAGACAAGCCCGGCGATTGCGGCGCGGTCGGAAGAGCCGGCGAAACGGTGCGACAGTCCCCAATCTTTCAGCACATCCGGCGCCGGACGATGCCGCGCTTCGACGTCGGCAAAAACCTCGATGGCGGCGGACAGGCGAGCCGACGGCGTCATGATAGAGAATTTAACACTGAGGACTATTTCGCCTTACGTTTGATGGCGGCAGCACGGTGAGAACCCGGCGTGTCGTGACGCCGCACTTTTTTGCGCAACTCTTTTATCGCGTCGGCAAGGTCCTCGACGTGAATGCCTTTCGGCGCCTTGCCGGCGTGGACGCTGTTGAGCATGCGCTTCAATAGATCATCGTCCTGCTCGTCGCGATAGGGTTTGAGATCGAGATCCTTCGGAACTTTCTTGAGCCGCTCGTCGCCGATCGTCTTGACGTATTTCTGCATGAAGCGATCGTAGGCACGCCACTCGATGCCGGCGGCGCGCACGGCAGCTTCCTCGGCGCGGGTCGCGATCTGGTGGGCGTGTAGGTAGTGCAGCCCGAGTTGGTCGATCAGCGTCTTTTCGACTTCCTCATGAAGGACGAGGAAGCGATCGGTGTCGATGGAGCGGCCGCGAAATTTGAAGAATTTCGGCATATGCCGGTCGATGTAGATCGTTTTTCCATCGAGGCTGTATCCGGCGAGATAGGGAATGTCGTGCTTGCGGTCGAATTTCTTGACGCGCCGGCAAACCGCATCGAGCGCGCGATCCATCATCAGCGACGAGACATACCACTCGGGAAGCCTGAGCTTCTTGTGCGGCGCGGTGGGATGGCAAAGGTCGAGCGGCATGACCTTGATCCTTTACGGAATTGGCCGCGGCAGCGTCAGCACTTCGAAAATGTAGGTCGCCCAATTGACCGCAAGGGCCAGCGCCGCGACCCCATAAAAGGCACCGCGGATGCGGATTTTATTGCTCGTGACGTGCACGCAGGCCTGGAGGATGCGGAAGACAACGAAGATCCAGGCCAACACGACGAACAGGAGACCGGCAAGATGCGTGATATAGGCGAGGATCGTCAGAACGTAGAACAATACCGGCAATTCGAATTGATTGGAGAACGCGTAACTCACCTGTAGCGCACGCGGCGACCAGTTCGGTTCGCGCAGCGCCACATTGTCCGGCCGTGCAATGCCTGCGTCGAAGTCGCAGGCACGCAACGGCGCCAGCCAGAACAACAGCAGGAACGTCAGGACGACCTCGACGAAAAGCGGTAGCAGGATTTCTTGAACGGTCATCGGGCCCCCCGGGTCGGAATCATTTGAGTTTCACGCTGATCGCCGTCTCGCCATCTTCGTCGAGCAGCGCGCTGCGCCAGATCTTGCCGTCGAACAGAGCTTTGCGCACCGCATCGGCAGTTCCGCCATGGTTTAAATTAGCGGTGATCAGAGTGCCACCAATGCGCAGCAACCCACGCAGCGTCTTGTGCAGCGCCGGCGTAGGCGTATTGCCATCGAAGAAAGCGACGTCGTAACCGGGATCAAGCGTTGGCAAGACAGTCGCAAAGTCCCCCTCGTGTACGGTAATGCGATGGTCCATCCCGGCCGACGCGATACTGTCGCGCGCCATTTGCGCGTGTTCGGGATCACGTTCGACGGTGTCGACCGTTGCATCCGGCGCCCCCGATGCGAACGACAGAGCGGTGTAGCCAAGTGCAGTCCCCAGTTCCAGGATACGGCGCGCATTGGCCACCGCGGCCAGCGCCGCCAGCAACGGACCATTGTCATAAGGATAGGCGCCGCAGCCGTGGCGCGCCCGGTGTGTATCGGTTGCAGCTCGTACCTTTGCAAACGGATCGATTACAGCACCCGGCATCAATAGCACCTAGCTTCTACTGGGATAGTTCGGACTTTCGCGCGTGATGGTGACGTCGTGCACATGGCTTTCACGCAGTCCGGCACTCGATATGCGCACAAACTCGGCCTTGTCGTGGAACTCGGACAAATCCTTTGCGCCGACATAGCCCATGGCGGCACGCAACCCGCCGACAAGCTGGTGCAGGACATTGGCAACCGGCCCCTTGTAAGCCACCTGACCTTCGATTCCTTCAGGCACAAGTTTGAGCGTGTCTTTGATTTCTTGCTGGAAATAACGATCGGCCGAGCCGCGCGCCATGGCGCTGACGGATCCCATGCCGCGATAGGTTTTGTAGGAGCGGCCTTGATAAAGAAAGGCCTCGCCCGGCGTTTCATCGGTACCGGCAAGCAGCGAGCCGACCATGGCGCAGTCGGCGCCTGCCGCCATCGCTTTGGCGAGATCGCCGGAGTACTTGATGCCGCCGTCCGCAATCACCGGTGTGTTGGACTTCTTCGCGACTTCGACTGAATCCATGATCGCCGTGAGTTGCGGCACGCCGACGCCGGCCACAATCCGCGTCGTACAGATCGAGCCGGGCCCGATACCGACCTTGATGGCATCAGCGCCAGCGTCGATCAGCGCTTTGGCTCCTTCGGCGGTGGCAATATTTCCGGCAACGACCTGCACGGCATTCGAAAGCCGCTTGATGCGCGTGACCGCCTCGAGCACGCGCGTCGAATGACCGTGCGCGGTGTCGACGACGACGAGATCTACTCCGGCATCGATAAGTTTCTCGCTGCGCGCGTAGCCGGCCTCGCCCACGGACGTCGCAGCGGCGACCCGCAACCTACCCTGCTCGTCCTTGCAAGCGTTGGGATTGGCGACGGCCTTCTCGATATCCTTCACCGTGATCAGGCCGACGCAGTGGTAATCGCCATCGACGACCAGGAGCTTCTCGATACGGTGCTGGTGCAGGAGCCGCTTGGCTTCGTCCTGGTCGACGCTTTCGCGCACCGTGACCAGGTTCTCCTTGGTCATTAGGTCGGAAACTTTTTGGCTTTTGTCGGTGGCGAATTGCACGTCGCGATTGGTGAGGATGCCGACAAGCTTGCCGGCTCGTCCGTTGCCGCCTCCCTGAACGACCGGAATGCCCGAGATGCGGTGTTCCTGCATCAGCGCAAGCGCATCGGCAAGCGTCGCATCGGGCTGGACAGTGACCGGGTTGACCACCATGCCGGACTCGAACTTTTTTACCTGCCGGACTTGGGCCGCCTGTATGGCGGGTTCAAGATTGCGATGAATGACGCCGATGCCGCCGGCCTGCGCCATGGCAATCGCCATATTGACTTCGGTCACGGTGTCCATTGCCGAGGCAATAATTGGGATATTGAGGAGAACGCTGCGGGTGATCCGCGACCGTATGTCCACGTCAGACGGCAGGGTATCGGACAGGCCGGGCTTCAACAGCACATCGTCGAAGGTATATGCTTCGCGCGGAACGTCTCTGGAAGTCACAGCCATTGCCAACTCCGCATCGCCCGAGCGGCGGGCCGGCACATCGGGTTGACGGCTTGCGGACGAGTGGACTTTCAAGTCCCTCCGCCGCCTCGATGGCCCGCATTTGGGTTGGCGGCGGTGGTTAGCATGCCTTCACGGCAATTAATAGGCCTTAGCGGCTGAGAACAGGTGGAAATGCCATGAAAACATGGATTAATCGTCGTAAATTCAATGTCGGGGCGATGACTATGGGCGCGGCGCTAGCCGCTGGCGGCCCTGCGCGCGCCCAAACCGCGCCGGTGCAGATTTGAGTCGGCTGGGTCGTTGTGCCAGCGTCGCTGGCGCCCTTAATCCTGGCGAAGAAAGACATCCTCAAACACTTCGGCCACTCCTACATCGCCGAAGCGACACGCTTTGAAGGCACGCCGCCAGTCATCACCGCGCTGGCCGCTGGCCAGCTCGACATTGGACCGCTCGCCTTCTCGTCGTTCGGCCTCGCCATCCAGAATGCCCACATGGATGACCTGCGCGTTATTTGCGACGAAATCCAGGACGGTGTAGCGGGCCACGGCAGCAATGAATTCATGGTCCTCAAAGATGGCCCGGTCAAAACCGTGGCCGATCTTAAAGGCAAGGTGCTCGCCACCAACGCCATGGGCAGCGCCGTTGATATCGCGATGCGCGCGATGCTGCGCAAAAGCGGCCTCGAAGCCAACAAGGACTATACCATCGTCGAAGCGCCCTTCCCCGCCATGCGCGCAATGCTGTCGGAAAAGAAGGCCGACCTCATCAGCGCCGTGCCGCCGTTTGCGCTCGACCCCGAGTTGCGCGCAATGGCGAACACGCTGTTTACGCAAAAGGACGCGTTCGGAATCACCCAGCTCACGATGTGGACCGCGCGAACCGGGTTCATCGAGCAGAACCGGGCGGCGCTCGTCGATTTCCTCGAAGACGTGGTCCGTGGCATCCGCTGGTACACCGACCCGAAAAACCACGAGGAGGCCGTCGCCATCGTTGCGAGCCTCAACAAGGCGCCGCCAGCACGCATGGAGTGGGCGTTCGGCGAGCATGACCAGTACCGCGATCCGAACGGGATGCCGAATCTCGCCGCGTTGCAGACCAACCTCGCGCTGCAAAAACAGGTCGGATTCCTCAATGATGATATCGACGTGAAAAAATACTCCGACATCAGCATGGTCGTCGAAGCGGCAAAGCGGGTGACATGAATTCGACTTAATGTGACACCGACTGTCGCCGCTCGTTCGGTTCCTTGTGCGAACGCCTTGCGAACGTCGCCGTGAAGATTGAGCTGATGCGAGACTTGACCATTCCGCCGAACAACCGATGCGCCCGGTGGCTGCCTGTATTGGTCGCCCTTTTCTTCGGTGTGTTGCCGGCCCGCGCCCAGGACCAAAACCCGGGCTCGCCGGACGAGCGCCGCTGCACCGGGCAGATTCGAGTCAACATCGATGAGCGCGTAGCGTCCTGCACGACACTGATCGATTCCGATCATTACCAGCCGGCCAATCTCGCCATCCTGCATGATAATCGCGGCGTGGCGTTCCGCGCCAAAGGCGATACCACCAACGCGCGCAAGGATTTCGACGCGGCCATCTCACTCAGTTCCGGCTACGCGCGGGCCTATACCAATCGCGCGAACCTTCTTCTCGCCCAGCACGATCTCGAAGGCGCCATCGCCGACCTCAACCAGGCAATCACCCTTGATGCGACGGACGCCGGCGCGTTCATGACGCGGGGCAACGCTTTCGATGAGAAGAACGATTTCGACCACGCCATCGCCGATTACAATGAGGCGGTCCGCCTAGCCCCCAACTACGGGGCCGCTTACTTCAATCGCGGCCTCGCCTTTCGCCGCAAGGGCGACCTCGACCATGCCATCGCCGATTACGATCAGGCGTTCCGGCTCGACCCGAAGAACACATCCGCTATCAATAACCGCGGCATCGCATGGTTCACTAAGGGCGACTACGATCGTGCCATCGCCGATTATAGCCAGGCCATAAAGCTCAACCCCAGTCTCGCCGCCGCTTACAGCAATCGCGGCGACGCCTGGCGCGCCAAAGGTGATTTTGTCCGCGCCATCGCTGACTTCGATCGCGCCATCAAGCTGTCGCCGCAGTTCGCGCTCGCTTACGGCAATCGCGGCCTCGTTTCCTACCAGCAGCAGGACTACGACCGTGCCATCGCCGATTTCAACACTGCTATCCAACTCGATTCGAATAACGCGCAAGCCTATAACAACCGCGGCAACGCCTATGCCGACAAAGGCGACAGCAAGTCCGCGATGGCCGATTACGATCAGGCCGTTAAACTCGATCCGAATAATGCCGGCATCCGCTATGATCGCGGCATAACGCTGCGCCGCAACGGCGACATCGACGGCGCAGTCGCCGAATTGAGCGAGGCCGTGCGGCTCGACCCGCAACATGCCGGCGCGCTGAACGAGCGCGGTTTCGCCTATTATCAAAAGCACGATTTCGACCGTGCCATCGCCGACTACGATACGGCAATCAAGGTCAATCCGCAATTTTCCATCGCTTATAACAATCGTGGTAATGCCTATGACGAGAAGGGCGACATCGATCACGCGATTGCCGACTACAATGCTGCGCTGAAGATCGACGCCGACTATGCCGCCGCCTATTACAATCGCGGTATCGCCTGGCGGCGCAAAGGCGACCTCGACCGCGCAATCGCCGACTACGATCAGGCGATAAAGCTCAATCCTACTGCGACGGCCTACAACAACCGCGGCAGTGCCTGGGATGCAAAAGGCGAAATCGACCGCGCCATGGCCGACCTCGATCAGGCGATCAAGCTCGATCCCGGCCTGCCCGATGCCTACATCAACCGCGGCAACGCCAAGCGCCAGCGGCTCGATCTCGCCGGTGCGGTCGCGGACTACACGCTAGCGATCTCGCTGGCGCCGAATTCGCCGCTCGGTTATTACAACCGCGCCTGGGCGCATTACCTCGCCGGCGAGAGCCCCGATGCGCTCACCGACATCAATCGCACCGTCGCGCTTGATGATCATTCCGCGAGCGCCTATTCAACGCGCGGACTGATCCGCGAAAGGCTTGGCGATACCGCCGGGGCGTCTGATGACTTCCGACAAGCCCTCAAGCTCGACCCAAGCTTTGCGCAACCGGCCGAAGCCTTGAAGCGGCTCAGCGCCGGCCCACCGAAGAGCCAATAGTCCCGCAAATGCAGTCGAATCTCGACGACCGCGTTGTGCCGATGATCGTCGCTGTCGCGCTGTTTATGGAACAAATGGACTCGACGGTGATCTCGACGTCGCTTCCGGCCATCGCGCGGGCGCTGGGCACCGATCCCTTGGCACTGAAGCTCGCTGTCACGTCCTATCTGCTGTCGCTTGCGATCTGCATCCCGGCGAGCGGCTGGACCGCCGACCGCTTCGGCGGGCGCAACGTGTTTCGCATCGCCATCGGCGTTTTTGTCCTCGGCTCGATCGGCTGCGCCGCTTCGCACTCGCTCGAGCAATTCGTCTTCGCCCGCATCGCGCAAGGCATGGGCGGGGCGATGATGACGCCGGTCGGCCGCCTTATTCTGGTTCGCAGCATCGACAAGCATCGCCTGCTCAACGCCATGTCGCTCGTCACCATGCCGGCGCTCATCGGCCCTATCTGTGGGCCGCCGCTGGGCGGCTTCATCACGACCTATGCATCATGGCACTGGATTTTTTTGATCAACGTTCCGATAGGGCTGCTCGGCATCGGCTTAGTGTCGCGCTTTATCCCGAACGTGCGGGTCGAACATCACGAGTCGTTTGACGCCGTGGGATTTATATTGTCAGGCCTCGGAATCGGCGGGCTCTCGTTCGGGCTTTCGGTCATGGGCTTGGATTTTCTGCCGGTCAGCATTGTCGCTGCGCTACTGATCGGCGGCGCTGTCTCGACAGTCGCCTATGTGATCCACGCCAATCGCACGCCAGCGCCGATCCTCGATCTTAATCTGCTCAAGCTGCCGACCTTTCGCGCCAGCATTGTCGGTGGTTTTTTGTTCAGGCTCGGCGTTGGCGCCCTGCCCTTTTTACTGCCGTTGCTATTGCAAATTGGTTTTGGCCTGACGCCGTTCCAGTCGGGGTTGATCACCTTTACCGGTGCACTCGGCTCGATGTTCATGAAGGCTGCTATAACGCGCGTGGTCAAGCGCTTCGGCTACCGCGACGTGCTGCTCTATAACAGCCTCATCAGCAGCGCTTTTCTCGCCGCCTGCGCGACCTTCGTCCCCGGCATGCCGTTTTGGGCGATGATCGCAATCCTGCTCTCCGGTGGTTTCTTCCGGTCACTGCAATTTACCAGCATCAATACCATCGCCTACGCCGAGGTCGAACCGGCAAAAATGAGCCGCGCGACCACGCTCGTTGCCGCCGCACAACAATTGTCTCTGTCGACGGGAGTCGCAGCCGGTGCTCTTGTTGTCGAAATAACCCTGCGATTGAAGCACTCGCCGACGATGGGAGCGGCGGATTTTCCGCCAGCGTTTCTCACTATAGGTTTGCTCGCGGCCACCGCGGCCCTCATGTTTGTCCGGCTCAAGCCCGATGCCGGTGAGGAGCTTTCGGGGCGCCAAGCAGCACAGTCGAAAGTGGCGGACCTAGGAGCCCCGAAACCCGCGGGCGAGAAGATATAACTCCGCTGAGTCGCTGCGGCTCGCGGGCGGCTTGACGTGTTTGACACTCTCGAAATCGCGCTTGAGCTCGGCAAGCAAAGTGGCCTCGGTGCCACCTTGCAGCACCTTGCAAAGGAACACGCCGTCCCGGTCGAGCACCTCGCGCGCGAATGCTGTTGCGGCTTCGGCGAGGGCCATGATGCGCAAGTGATCGGTCTTGCGATGCCCAGTGGCATTTGCCGCCATGTCGGAGAGCACTACATCAACTTTTTCTTGGGCTTTGCTGCCAAGCATGGCCTTTAGGCGCTCGGGCGCGGCGTCATCAAGAAAATCGAGATGTAAGAACTCGACCCCGGGAATAGACTTCATGTCGAGAATATCGAGCGCAATCACCCGTCCCTTGGCGCCGACCCGCTTTGTCGCGACTTCGCTCCAGCCGCCGGGTGCGGCGCCAAGATCGACCACACGCGCGCCGGGCTTGAGCAAGTGATATTTTTCGTCAATTTCGGTAAGTTTATAAGCGGCACGTGAGCGAAGGCCTTCGCGCTTGGCCCGCGCGACATAAGGATCCTTGAGCTGGCGTTCGAGCCAGGTTCGCGACGACAACGTGCGACGCTTCTCGTCCTTGAGCCGCGCCATTGCTACTCAGCCCTATCGCTACTGAGACTTGGCAAATCAGGCCTCGCCCCAAACGCGATCCTCGCGCATCAGTTCGACCAGCATGCCCTCGCGCAGGCCGCGATCGGCAACGCGCAGTCGCGGGCACGGGAAAACACGGCGGATGGCATCGAGAATCGCGCAGCCGGCGAGCACGAGGTCGGCGCGCTCGGCGCCGATGCAAGGATTCGCCGCGCGCTCGTCGAAGTTCATTGCCATCAGCTCGGCAACCACGCCGGAAATTTCATCATCCGACAGCCAGCAACCATCGACCCGCCGGCGGTCGTAACGTTTGAGCCGCAAGAACACACCGGCGATCGTGGTGACCGTGCCGGAGGTGCCGAGCATATGAAAGCCGTCGAGGTCGCATGGATGGGCCAAGGCAAATTTTTCGACGAAGGCCGCAACCTCCTCCACCATGGCGCTGTATGTCTGCGGCGTCACGATGATCCCGCCGTAGCGCTCGGCGAGCGTGACGACGCCGACCGGCAGCGATGCCCAGCCGACAATGTCCGGCTTCGGCGGACCGCCGCGGCCGGCTCCGGGCCGGCCGAGACGCACGAGTTCCGACGATCCGCCGCCGATGTCGAATAGGATCACACCCGATGCCGCCGGATCGAACAATTCAGTGCAGCCTGTTGCCGCGAGCCGTGCCTCGGTTGCGGAATCGATGATCTCAAGCTCCAGGCCGGCCAGTTCGGCGACGCGATTGCGAAAAGCTTCACCATTCTCTGCGGCACGACAGGCCTCTGTGGCGATGAGCCGGGCGCGCCTGACGCCGCGGGCGCGCATTTTGTCGCGGCAGACCGTAAGCGCCTCGACCGCTCGCGCAATTGCCGCCTCGCTGATGCGTCGCGACGCCGCGATCCCTTCGCCAAGACGAATAATGCGGGAGAATGCGTCGACAACGCGAAATCCATCCGCGGTCGGGCGGGCGATCAGGAGTTGGCAATTGTTGGTGCCGAGGTCAAGCGCGGCGTATGTCGCTTCGGGAACCTCGTGAGACGGCGCATGCCAGTCGTCGCGACGGGGATCGCGACGCATGCCATACGGCGTTCGACGTCCCCAGCGGGGCCCGCGCGGGCCCCCCATGGCGCCGAGGCCGCGCGGCGGCGGTGCCTCGTCGTTCATGCAAACCCTTCCCACCGTGCCGGAACTGTGCAGCTCGACGGCACGGCTGTTGTTCATTCTCAATCGAGCGAACTGTATCAAGGCAGGCCACAAGGGCAATACAGTGTGCTTGCCAGGCCTATGAGCCATACCGAAGGGCCTTCTTGTCGGGGTCTGCCAACTCAATTATGTCACCGACTCCATGATTTACGGGATTGAACGGCCATGAATTTGCAGCAAACCGCCAGCGACCGGGCGGATCAATTGGTGGCGGACAGGCTGGCGGTTGAGAAATTTGCCGTCGGCCAGTCCGTTCCCCGCAAAGAAGATCCGATGCTGCTGCGCGGTCAGGGCCATTACACCGATGACATCAGCCTGCCCGGCCAGGCCTATGCGGTCATCGTTCGCAGCCAGAATGCGCACGGTGTCATTCGTTCCATCGAGACCGAGGCAGCGCGGAAAATGCCCGGCGTGCTCGGCGTCTATACCGCCGCCGATCTGAAGGGCTACGGCCCGCTCAAATGCGTGGTGCCGTTCAACAATCGCGACGGTACGCCGATGAAAAAACCGCTGCGCGAGGCGCTGGCGGTCGGCAAAGTCCGTTATGTCGGCGATCCGGTCGCATTCGTCGTCGCGGACTCGCTGCTCGCGGCCAAGGATGCCGCTGAAGCGGTCGTTGTCGATGTCGATTCGCTACCTTCGGTTACAGACGCCGAAGCCGCCGCGCAGCACGGCGCTCCTATTCTTTACGACGACGTACCGGGTAATGTGTCGCTCGACTATCATTTTGGCGATGCGGAAGCGGTGAAAGCCGCCTTCGCGAAAGCTGCCCACATTACCAAGCTCGCACTTGTGAACAGCCGTCTTGTCGTTGCGTCCATGGAGCCACGCGCGGCTCTTGCCGCCTATGACGGTCAGCGCTTCACGCTGTATGTCGGCTCACAGGGCGTGTTCGGCATGCGCGCCAATATCTCCGAGGCGCTCGGCGTGCCGGCAAAAGTCGTGCGAGTGCTCACCGGCCAGGTCGGCGGGTCATTCGGCATGAAGGCTGCCGTGTTTCCAGAATATATTTGCCTGCTCCACGCTGCGCGGACACTGGGCCGGCCGGTGAAATGGACCGACGAGCGTTCAGGCAGCTTCGTTTCCGACAGCCATGGCCGCAATCACGATGTCGTCGGTGAACTCGCGCTCGACGCCGACGGCAAATTCCTTGCCGTGCGTCTGAACATTTTCGCCAATGTCGGCGCGTTCCTGTCGCCGGTAGCGCCTATGCCCGGCACACTCAACGCCGTGAAGAACGTACAGGGCATGTATCGCACGCCGTTGATCGAAGTCTCGTCCAAGGTGATGTTCACCAACACCTCGCATGTTTCGGCGTATCGCGGCGCCGGCCGGCCCGAAGGCAACTACTATATGGAGCGCCTGATCGATGCCGCCGCCGCCGAGATGGGGATCGATCGCGTTGCACTGCGCAAACGCAATGTCATTAGCCCCCGCGATCTGCCGTACAAGACCGCCTCAGGCGGCATATACGACAGCGGCGACTTTGCGGCTTTGACCAAGCAAGCGCTGGAACTCGCGGACGTTAAGGGTTTTGCCAAACGCAAACGCGAAAGCGCGAGGCGCGGCAAACTACGCGGGCTTGGCGTCGGCAACTTCCTCGAAGTCACGGCCCCGCCGTCGAAGGAACTGGCCGACATCAAGTTCAATCCCGACGGCACGGTGACGTTGGCGACCGGCACAATGGATTTCGGCATGGGCCATGCAACGCCGTTCGCGCAGGTCTTGAGTGACCAACTCGGTATTCCGTTCGATAAAATCTCGCTGTTGCAAGGCGACAGCGACAAGCTCGCCATGGGCGGCGGGTCCGGCGGCTCGAAATCCATCATGCATACCGGCACCGCGGTCGTCGAAGCGGCCGCCAAGGTTATCGAGAAGGGCAAAGACCTCGCCGCACACGCGCTCGAGGCCGCACCATCCGACATCGCCTTCGACAACGGCAACTTCACCATCGTCGGCACGGACCGCAAGATCTCGATCATGGAACTGGCCGAGAAGCTCAATGGCGGCTCGAAGCCGCCGGCTGAAGCGCCCCAATCGCTCGACGTCACCCATGTCAGCGACGGGCCCGGCGCATCGACCTACCCGAACGGCTGCCATGTCGCCGAGATCGAGGTCGATCCGGAAACCGGAATCGTCGAAATCACCAAGTATTCCTGCGTCAACGACTTCGGCGTCGTCATCAATCCGTTCATCGTCGAAGGCCAGCTCCATGGCGGCGTCGTACAAGGCATCGGTCAGGCGCTGATGGAAAAGACCGTGTACGACGGCGACGGTCAGCTGCTGACCGGCTCATTCATGGATTACGCCATGCCGCGCGCAGAGGACGTACCGTCCTTCGTGCTCGCCGACCACCCCTCACCGGCGACGACCAATCCTCTTGGCGTCAAAGGCTGCGGCGAAGCGGGATGCGCCGGCGCGCTCACTTCGGTGATGAATGCGGTGATCGACGCGCTGTCAGTGCACGGCATACGCCATCTCGACATGCCGCTGACGCCGTCGCAAATCTGGCAAGCGCTGCAAGACGCGAAAGCCAAAAACGCGCAATGACGCAGGTCATCTCCGTACCGTCCGACCGCCCTGCCCGGTCGCGATTGATCGCCGCCGTCTGCACGGCGCATATGATGAGCCATTATTATATGCTGATGTTGGCGCCGCTGTTCGCCTTCATCCGCGCCGATTTCAACGTGAGCTATACCGAGCTGGCTCTGGCGCTCACGGTGTTCAACGTGGTTTCCGGCCTGCTGCAAACGCCGGTCGGATTCCTGGTCGATCGGATCGGGGCCCGCGTCGTGCTGATCGCCGGGCTGGCGTTGAGCAGCACCGCCTATGCGGTCGCCGGCATCGTCGATTCATTTTGGGTTTTCATTGCGATGTACGGCGTCGCCGGACTCGGCAATACGGTTTTTCATCCCTCCGACTATACGCTGCTGTCCCATCACACGCCGCCGGAACGGCTCAGCCAGGTGTTTTCGTTTCATACCTTCGCCGGCATGGTCGGCTCCGCGATTGCACCGGTCACGCTGCTCTACATGCAGAGCATATTCGGCTGGCGCGGCGCCTATATCGGCGCGGCAAGTTTCGGCCTTCTCGTGTTGCTGGTCCTGATCGCACAGCCGGAACCGTCAACAGAAATGCCCCACGCCGCCAAAAGCGCGCCAAAATCGCGGACGGAGTTGGTAGATACCGGCTGGCGCCTTCTGCTATCACCGCCGATCTTGCTCAATCTCGCGTTTTTCATGCTCACGTCGATCATGAACGGTGGCCTCAATACCTACCTCGTCGTGGCGCTCGGCGCGCTTCATTCCACTCCGCCCGCAATTGGCAATATGGCGCTCACCGGGCTCCTCGCCATGAATGCTGTCGGCGTGCTCGCCGGTGGCATGCTGGCCGGACGCACCAGCCATCACGCCGTGGTTGCGGCCGTTGGCCTGACCGTGGGCGGGGCCGTGACCGCCATTGTTGGACTAGTCGATTTACCGTCGGTGCTGCTGATCGCATTGATGGGATTCAGCGG
Organism: uncultured Alphaproteobacteria bacterium; assembly: GCA_963813825.1. Classification (GTDB taxonomy): domain Bacteria; phylum Pseudomonadota; class Alphaproteobacteria; order Rhizobiales; family Xanthobacteraceae; genus BOG-931. Next base: position 204,922 of record CAWFBB010000039.1, on the reverse strand, counting down.
ATTGTGCGTCGGCGCCACCTACCCTTCGCGTGACATGCTTGTGCGCGCGGTCACGCCGCCCAACGCCTACGGAAAGGTGTTCGGCTTTGTCAGCACCGGCTTCAATATCGGCGCGAGCATCGCACCGATCGTCTACGGCATGCTGATGGATCGCGGCGAGCCGCGCGAGGTTTTTCTATTGTCGGCCGCCGTCAGCATCATTTGCGTCTCGACGGTGACATTTGGGTTCTCGCGTCGCGAGGTTCGCTAGCGCGCTGGTCACGACATGACGCCCCAAAGCGCTGTCGCCGCGATAACTGGCACGCCAAACATAGCTAAGTGTCTGTCCGGTGAGTTATTAAATCCTATGAATTGTTTGTGATTCAAGGGTGGCGGGCCTGATTCGGAGGGGCCGCCGATGTGGACGACCGAAAATCGCGGCCGCTATGACCGCAGCCGATTACGCTATCCAAGCGATCTCACCGACGACGAATGGGGTCTGGTCGAACCGTTGATCCCGCCGGGCAAGCGCGGCGGCGACAAGCGCACGGTGATCATGCGCGAGGTGGTGAATGGCCTGATGTACATTCTGTCGACTGGCTGTCAGTGGCGGGCAATCCCAAAGGATTTGCCGCCGCGCTCGACCTTGTACGATTACTTCGATCTGTGGAGTTGGGATGGCACGCTCGATCGCATCCATCACGAACTCTATGTGAAGTGCCGCGAGGCGGTCGCCAGAGAAGCGAGCCCCACCGCCGCAGTGATCGACAGCCAGAGCGTGAAAAGCGCCGAAAAAGGGGGGCGTCGATCGATCCTCCGGGTTACGACGCGGGAAAGAAGATCAAGGGCAAGAAGCGGCACATTCTCGTCGACACCCACGGCCTGCTGATCCACGCCATCGTGCACGCCGCCGACATTCAGGATCGCGATGGTGGCGCGTTGGTGATGGCGACGATGTTCGGCCTGTATCCGTTCCTGCTGAAACTCTATGCCGATGGCGGCTATCAAGGCCCGGTGTTCCGTCGCGCTGCGAGCAAAATCATGGCGCAAGTGAATGTCGAGATCGTCAAGCGCTCGGACCACGCCAAAGGCTTTGTCGTGCTGCCAAAGCGATGGGTGGTAGAACGCACATTCGCATGGCTCGGGCGCTGTCGACGGCTCGCCAAGGATTGGGAAAATCTCAATCGAAAGGCGCTCGCGTTCCTGCGTCTCGCTTCCATCAGGCTGATGTTGAGAAAGCTATGCAATCCCGTATGATCTCTCCGGACAAACTCTAAATGAGCCGAACAACTGCTTTCCGCATTGCGTAAGTAGCTCTACGAATAGACAATTATTAGTTTTTTGATAAGTTAATCAAACGTAAACAACACCGATTTCGCAAGTATCCTTGCGCGTGTCATTTTGGGAATACTGTCATGCGGCTGCGTATCGCTCTCATCGTACTGACCATGACTACACCGGTCTACGCTCAGACTATGGGAAGTTCATCCGGCGCCTCGTCAGCGGTCGATATTAGCAGTCCCGCAAGCACGACAACCCGGCTGATCACGACGCCCACCGTCGCCGCGCCGGGGCTTGCCGCAGCCGGTGTCGAAACCTGTCTCGGCTCAACCGCTGGCGGCTTGTCCCTGATGGGCGGCGGCTTCACGTTCGGCAGCACCAGAGTCGACGACGGCTGCACGATCCGTCTGCTGGCTCGGCAGCTTTATGCCTTCGGATTTCAAAAGGCGGCAATGGCGTTGATGTGCGAGGACCAACACGTTGCACTGGCAATGACGGAAGTCGGTTCACCATGTCCCGACCGTCCCATCGAAGTCAGCGATGCTGACCCGAAAGCTACTCAACAAACTGCCCAGGAGTCGGCGCAAGGGCTGCTCCGGCCTTCGATCCAGGAGCGCTCCGCGCCGTCTGACCCTGCATCAACCCGAGAACCGTTCCACCTCGCCTTCACGCCTGTAACTCCATTTTCGCAGGAAGAAAGCGCCTGGTTTGAACGAGAATCGAACGTGAACTGACCCGACCTCAAGTCCGCGCCAGGATTTTTTGGCGCGCGCTTCGGGACGAGCCAATTCTGCACCGTCAACCAAAGGCCAAGAGGAAATGATCATGAAAGCGCTTTACTGCATCGTTGCTACCACCACACTGCTGATCTCGGCTCCAGCCATGGCGTAGCAATTCAATTTCAATACCAACATATGGTCCAGCGCCCAGGGCACGTCGAACTCGTACGGCAGCGCCAGCGGGTTCAGCAACAGCTCGTCCGGCTCGATGGCTAATGCCGGCCTTCCGATTGCGGGCGCCACCAGCAACCTGACCCAGGCCATCACTACGTCCAGTGCCGGAACCAGCTCGAACGGCAGCGGATACGCGCAAACGCAAACCTCCGGCTACGCCGGCGGCAGTATTTCGGGTTACCGCGCCCACTGAACGCGCGCCAACCGTTCGGCGCGGTGCGCGCAAAATTTCTGGCGGCGATACCCGGCAACTCGGCTTGACGCGTGCAACGTCAGCGGAGTTGCACATTTCTGCATGGTCAACCGGATCCCCGTCTTTGCCTGCCTGGGCTTGCTTGCTAAGCTTCGCGCTACCACAACAAGCTATTAGGAAACGAGCAAGGAGCCGACCATGAAGCTTTGCCGATACGACGACGACCGGATGGGCGTGGTGCGCGGCGATCTCGTGCACGATGTGACCGAAGCCCAGACCGAAATCCGCAAAGCCGCGCCCTACGCGATGAAGGGCGATGCGGTCGTGGCAGCACTGCCGGCTTGGCGCGAACGCATTGAGCGCATGGCGGACAAGGTTGCGGGCAAGCCGATCAGCCAGGTCAAGTTGCTGCCCCCGGTGGCGCGCCCGACAAAATTGACCTGCGCGCCAACCAATTATCAGGCTCATATTGCGGAAATGGAGCTGGCTTCGCAGCAGCCGGGTTCGCAGATCGTACGCTCGCATTCGGCCAAGATCCTCGAGGCAGGGATGTTCCTGAAAGCCAATTCGGCACTGGTCGGCCCTTCAGAAGGAATTCCGATCCGGTTTCCGGACCGGCGCAACGATCACGAGGTGGAGTTGGTGATGGTGATCGGCAAGACCGGAAGCGACATCTCGCAGGCAAAGGCTCTCGACCATGTCGCCGGCTATTGCCTCGGCCTCGATATGACGGTCCGTGGTCGCGAGGACCGAAGCTTCCGTAAATCCGTTGACGGATATGCTGTGCTCGGACCGTGGATGGTGACCGCCGACGAGATACCTGATCCGGACGCGGTGCCGATCCGCATCGAAGTCAACGGCGAAGTCCGGCAGAACAGCAATACCAGCCAACTGATCTACAACTGCCGCCGTCTCATCGAATTCGCGTCGGAGTTCTATACGCTTTATCCGGGCGACCTCGTCTACACCGGAACCCCCGATGGCGTCAGTCCGGTAAAACCCGGCGATGTTATCGTTTGCCGTTCGGCGCCGGTGCTTGGCGAACTCAAGATCAATGTGCGCGCCCACCAGAGCGGCAAGGTAGCCTGAGACCGGCGCGCCAGCGCGTCGCTATCACCGGCTAAGACTTTTGACGGGAGAGCCTCATGTTGGAGATCAAGCGAGCCGGCCATTCAACGCTGACCACTCCCGATATCGAGCGGATGGTCGACTACTTCACGCGCATTGTCGGGCTGGGCCTCGCGGCGCGAGAGAAAAACCGCGTGATCCTCGCTACCAAATCAGGTCTGGAAGCGATCGTGCTAGAGCGCGGCAATTCCGTCGATGCGCCGCGGCTCTCGTTCCAGGTGGCTCCGGGCAGCGATCTTGGCGAAGTCGCCTCGCGCCTGAAAAAGGCCGGCATGAAGAGCGAACGGCAGACCGACATCACGCCGGGCATCGGCGAGGCCGTCGCGTTCAAAGATCCGAAAGGCACCACGATCGAAGTGTTTTCCGATTTCAGGTTCGCTCCGGAAGACAATGCGCTGAGCGGCATCATGCCGATAAAATTTGGGCATATCGCCTATCAGTGCCCGGATGTCCAAGGCATCGTGAAGTTTTATTGCGATGTGCTCGGTTTCCGCGTGTCGGACTGGCGCTCGGATTTCTTTGCTTTCCTGCGCTGCAGCCGCGACCACCACACCGTGAACTTCCTGCGCGGCGAAACCGGCATCCATCACATCGCTTTCGAGGTGCGCGACTGGTCGGACATCAAACGGGCCTGCGACTTTCCTGCCCGCAACAAGATCAGGCTCACCTGGGGCCCCATCCGCCATGTCATCGGCCACAATATTGCGATCTATCACAAGAACCCGGACGGCGTGGTGATCGAGTTCTTCACCGACCTCGATCAAATGCACGATGAGGAGCTCGGCTTCTTCGAGCCGCGGCCCTGGCATCAGGACCGTCCGCAACGGCCGAAAGTGTGGGGCGACGATACGCCGTCGAATTGGTGGGGTCCGGCGACACGTAGTGCGCCGCAGGGCGATCACGCGGCGCCCGCGACCAAAGAAACCTTTCATCACGCTGTGCCCGCTACACGGGCACCTGCTCTTGCGCACGCACGCGCGCGACAGGTTGAAAAGAAAAGCCGCGCGAAAGGCAAAACGCGGCGAACGCCGAAAGCGTGAAATTCAGACGCTAAGATATTCTACGTAGCTGATTGTACGTATCCAATTCTGGACCTGCGTGTTTTCAATTTTAACTGATCATTGCGGTTGCGGCGGCATTATCGTCATTCGGAGCGAGCGCTTCGAATGGTCGCTCGCCTTGCCAACAAGATCTTTCGGTCTCGATGATCGACTGGATGAGATGCAGTGAAGCGCCAAGTCCGCTACGGTATTTTCGCAATCAAATCGGCGTGGCCACTGATCTTCGGTTCTCGTAAAGCCAATCGAGAGTTAACGGTCGCAACTCTCGTCGATGAAAAGCTTCGCTTTGCGGTGGAAGCATGTCCGAACGCCCTGCTAATGACGGACAGCTCCAACAGGATCATTTTAGCCAATGCCGAAGCGGAGCAGATGTTTTGCTATGGCAAGAGTGAAATGATCGGCAAGTCGATGGAAGTTCTGGTGCCAGAGCACCTGCACGCCAAATACCTCGAAAACCGTGCCAGCGTCGCGCGCCATCAGACCACGCACCGCTTCGACGCGAACAGCGAACTTTTCGGGCGACGCCGAGACGGAACCGAATTCCCGATCGAAGTCCGGCACAATCCGATCCAGACCCCCAGTGGTCTTCTGGTACTCAACGCCGTTGTTGATATCAGCGAGCGCGTGCGTACCGACCGGCTGAAGGACGAATTTGTGTCGACCGTCAGCCACGAACTGCGCACGCCATTGACGTCGATCTCCGGCTCGCTGGGTCTTTTGATCGGCGGCGCCGGCGGCAAACTGCCTGACCAAGCCATGCGCTTGATCAGGATAGCCCAGACCAACAGTCAGCGTCTTGTACGGCTTATCAACGACATCCTGGACATCGAGAAGATCGAATCCGGCCAGGGTGTCTTTAATTTCAGGCGGATCGAGACCTGCATACTGGTCAAGCAAGCCATCGAAGCCAATCGCGGTTACGCCGACGGCTTCGGCGTTCGGATGCGGTTCAAATCCGCCTTGGACGTCGCCGAACTTTACGCCGTGTGCGAGCCGGTCAGAGTCGCCGCATAGGCGTCTTCGATCTTGCCTGTGAGCGTCGACACGAAACGGTTTCGAACGCGCTCAAGACGGTCCGTAAACGGATCTACAGTCATCGAGTCTTCCCAGCACCGAATGCTTACAAGAAATACTTCCGTAAGTGAACCATTTGTCTCTCCAATGGTGAATCTATATTATATTGTACTTATGAGTATGAAATAATACTTACGTTATCAGCATATATTTCTGTATAAGTGATTTTTCTTACTTGGAAAATTGATCGCGGGCAAAAGCACGACCAAGCTCGGCTTCTAGAGCGCCAAGAGCCTTTAAATGATCGAGGTGACCGATACCTGTCCGGCAGCTTTTGGGAGAATCAGGGTTACGATTGATTCTCAGTGTCTGTCCGGTGAGTTATTGAATCCTCTGAATCGTTTGTGATTCAAGGGTGGCGGGCCTGATTCGGAGGGGCCGCCGATGTGGACGACCGAAAATCGCGGCCGCTATGACCGCAGCCGATTACGCTATCCAAGCGATCTCACCGACGACGAATGGGGTCTGGTCGAACCGTTGATCCCGCCGGGCAAGCGCGGCGGCGACAAGCGCACGGTGATCATGCGCGAGGTGGTGAATGGCCTGATGTACATTCTGTCGACTGGCTGTCAGTGGCGGGCAATCCCAAAGGATTTGCCGCCGCGCTCGACCTTGTACGATTACTTCGATCTGTGGAGTTGGGATGGCACGCTCGATCGCATCCATCACGAACTCTATGTGAAGTGCCGCGAGGCGGTCGCCAGAGAAGCGAGCCCCACCGCCGCAGTGATCGACAGCCAGAGCGTGAAAAGCGCCGAAAAAGGGGGGCGTCGATCGATCCTCCGGGTTACGACGCGGGAAAGAAGATCAAGGGCAAGAAGCGGCACATTCTCGTCGACACCCACGGCCTGCTTATCCACGCCATCGTGCACGCCGCCGACATTCAGGATCGCGATGGTGGCGCGTTGGTGATGGCGACGATGTTCGGCCTGTATCCGTTCCTGCTGAAACTCTATGCCGATGGCGGCTATCAAGGCCCGGTGTTCCGTCGCGCTGCGAGCAAAATCATGGCGCAAGTGAATGTCGAGATCGTCAAGCGCTCGGACCACGCCAAAGGCTTTGTCGTGCTGCCAAAGCGATGGGTGGTAGAACGCACATTCGCATGGCTCGGGCGCTGTCGACGGCTCGCCAAGGATTGGGAAAATCTCAATCGAAAGGCGCTCGCGTTCCTGCGTCTCGCTTCCATCAGGCTGATGTTGAGAAAGCTATGCAATCCCGTATGATCTCTCCGGACAAACTCTCAGGCTGGTGAGTAGATTGACCTGAGCACTGCCAATTTTCACACGCGAGACGACGCTGGGACCGAAATCACAACGGCAAACCCACCAACGCAACGACCCATCGCGGAAGTCGATTATGCGTTACCCTGGATAGAAACGTCGGCAAATCCGTCTGCTGCCGATTGGAACTCACAGCAACCGGTGGGCTCAGTCCCTTTGGACAATCATTGCAAAGAATTAATGCACGACCAGTGCTGACAAAAGTCATAATCGACGAACACTCTTTAGAGTACTCCGGAGTTCTTCACATGCTCGCCTTGCCGTTTCGCGCGGACCGGCCTTCGGTGCAGACTTTCATTGGTCTATCCAGGCGTTCGGAGCCAGAAATTGTAGATGTCGCAACACCCGCTGCGCGCTTGCGGCGCAAAAATCCAGAAACGGCCGAGGTCGGGAGTTTGAGGTCGGCCAGCTTATTACGACGCCTCATCGCGGACAGCCTTAGCCCTTAGGAACGGAAACAGACCTGATGCAAAGAGTTGCGCAAGAAGTTGGCTACCTAATTGTTGGTGCAATCGCGGGCGCGGTTCTCGCGTCGCTTACGATCACGACGAACGTCGTGCCGCTCATCTCCCGCGCGATGGCCTCGCCGTCGACCGATGCCGCAGAAACCTACCGGGCACTCGAGTTGTTCGGAAAAGTCTTCGAGGCGGTACGCCAGGACTATGTTGATAAGCCTGACGATACCAAGCTCATCACCTCGGCCATCAACGGCATGGTGAGCAAGCTCGATCCCCATTCGAATTATATGGACGCGAAGAGCTTTCAAGACATGCAGGCTGAGACCAGCGGTGAATTCGGCGGTCTGGGAATGCAGGTCACCCTGGAGAACAGCGAGATCAAAGTGGTTTCACCGATAGACGACACCCCCGCAGCCAAGGCAGGCATCCTCGCAGGAGACATCATCACTCAGGTTGATGGCGTACCGACCAAAGATCTTCCACTCGACAGCGTCGTCGCCAAAATGCGCGGGCCGGCCGGCACAAATGTTACGCTTGCCCTGGAGCGAAAAGACGAGACGAAGCCGATTGTCGTGACGCTCACGCGCGAAATCATAAAAAATCGACCAGACAGTTTCCGTGATGAGGGCGGTGACGTCGGCTACATTCGGATCAAGGAATTCAATAACTTGGCAAGCGATGAGCTGACGAGCGCGATCAAGGACCTGTCTACTAAAATTCCTGCCGACAAAATGAAGGGCTATATTCTCGATCTGCGAAATGATCCAGGTGGCTTGCTCGATCAGGCCATTGCTGTGTCGGACGCGTTTTTGACACGCGGTGAGATCGTATCAACCCGAGGGCGCGACCCAGCCGAGTCCCAACGGTTCGTTGCGAAGCAGGGGGATCTTATCGACGGCAAGCCGCTCATCGTCCTGGTCAATGGGGGATCAGCATCTGCCTCCGAAATCGTCGCCGGCGCTTTGCAGGATCAGAAGCGCGCGACCATCGTTGGCACACGATCGTTCGGCAAAGGTTCAGTCCAGACCATCATTCCCATGGGACAGGACGATGGGGCGCTCCGCCTGACCACGGCACGCTATTTCACGCCATCGGGCCGGTCGATTCAGGCGCAAGGCATTACGCCCGACATCGAGGTTCTGCAGCAGGTGCCCAAGGACGTTCAGTCAGAGCAGCCCAATATCAGCGAAGCGACATTGCCTGACCACTTGCACGCGCGAGGGCAGGAACAAAAGGGCTCGCAATCTTATATTCCCAGCGATCCCAAGGATGACGCGGCGTTGCAAACCGCGCTGGCTCTATTGCGGGGCACCCAGGTTAACGCTGCATTCCCGCCGAGTTCACGGCAAGCCCGCGCACCCTGACAAGCCCTCGCACGCCGGTAGTCCTAATCCGAGGTCCGTTTTCAGAGCGAGGGCACAGCTTCCGCGCGAACACCCGCCAGTGCTTGGAAAATCACGATAAATGCCGTAGAAGCTGCTCGCATCGCACGACGTTCGACGCGAGAGACTATTCAGAGGCTAAAAACTTTTCCAGAACGCAAAATACCTCGGAATTTCAAGGCTCTTGGGGAATAGTTCAACGGTAGAACTGCGAACTCTGACTCCGTCAATCTAGGTTCAAATCCTAGTTCCCCAGCCATGCTCGCGCATCTTTATATATTTCAATGACTTACAACACGACTGGCCCTTGAACACCGTAGCAGTTCGTAACAGTCTGTCGTGTGCTACGGGTGTGGATAATTCCTATTTTATCAGCCGCCCATTTGCCCCAATCTCCTGCGCCTTAGCACGACATCTGAATGGGAAAGGCAGATGAATGTCGTCAACGTCGGCTACAGTTCTTTTGGACCAATTTTCAAATCAGCGGGAGACATTCAGAAAACGTCTCATTGAGCTGCTGGATCATTCAGATCTTGAGCGTGTCAGAGTTGCCGTCGCGTTCGCGCGATGGGACGGCATCGGTTTGATATCCAACCAGTTAGAGAAGTTTCTCGCACGCGGTGGCCGGATTGAAACTGTCTATGGCGCCGGAAACGGAGTCACCTCCTCGGATGCGCTCTATTACGGACTGGTACTTAAGCAGCTTTTCCCCGGACGCACATACGCCGGATTTGTTGAAGACGAATATACGGCGTGGACCTCAATCCGATGGCCGTCGAACTCGCCAAAGTCGCCCTGTGGCTCCATTCTTTCACCATCGGCGCACCGCTCTCATTCCTTGATCACCATCTAGTCTGCGGCAACGCACTATTCGGCGAACGGGTCAAACCAGTTATGGACTGGGCATTTGGCGGCAACTTGCTTGTCAATGAGATGGTGCAAAGGGCGCGCGGGTCCGCCCGGGGCATGGCCATGGTTGAGGATCTAACCGATGCCGACATAACGGAAGCTAAAAGTTCCAAACGCCTCTTCGATGACGTCCAAAGGATTACGAAAGACCTGCGGGCATTCATGGACCTTGTTCACGGCGTTCGCTGGTCCGGCGGTGGCGACAAGGTTCGCACCCGTGCCATTATTCGCCTCCAACGAGGTGATTTCGGCGATCCGGTCGGGCTCTTAGCAGGTGAGATAGCACCGCCGAGGATTTCTGACGCCCAGCAAAAGCTGCTGGAAGGCGCAGAGACCAAACACAGCCTCATCGAGAAGAAGGCGATCGCCGATGCGAAAGAACGCTCCGCCATACCAGATATTATTGAAGAGGTCCGCGCTGACCTGCTCCCCTTAAACGCCCTCGATTTTGGGTAAAGTCCGTTCCTTCAGGAGACGGACATGCGCAAGAGCAGATTTACCGAAGAGCAGATCATCAGGGTGCTGAAGGAGCACGCGGCTGGATTATCGGCTGGCGATGCGTGCCGGAAATACGGCATCAGCGATGCCACGTTCTACAAATGGCGATCGCGCTATGGCGGGATGGAGATCTCCGACGCCCGCAAGCTGAAGGCGCTGGAGGAAGAGAACCGCAGGCTGAAGAAGCTGCTGGCGGAGACGATGCTCGACGCATCGACGCTCAAGGAGATGCTCGGAAAAAACTTCTGACGCCCAGTTTGCGGAGACGTGCTGTGACCTGGGCTGTCCGAGAGAAGAGCTACTCGCAACGGCGGGCCTGCGGGCTGGTCGGCCTGCATCCGAAGACCTATCGCTATGCGTCAAAGAGGTCTGGCGATGAAGAGCTGCGCAAGCGGCTGCGGGAGCTGGCGTCGCAGCGACGTCGGTTCGGCTATCGGCGTCTTGGTCTGATGCTGAAGCGCCAGGGCATCAAGCTCAATCGCAAGAAGCTCTATCGGCTTTACAAGGAAGAGCGCCTGACCGTGCGCAAGCGCGGTGGCCGCAAGCGGGCCCTCGGCACCCGGGCGCCGATGGCAGTGCCGCAGGGTCGCAATCTGCGCTGGTCGCTCGACTTCGTGGCGGACACGCTGGTCAGCGGCCGGCGCTTCCGCATTCTCACGCTGGTCGATGACTTCACCCGGGAATGTCTCGGCCTGGTCGTGGACACGTCGCTCACTGGCCTGCGTGTCGCGCGTGAGCTTGATCGCATCGCTGAACTGCGGAGTTATCCAGGCATGATTGTCAGCGACAACGGCACCGAGCTCACCTCAAACGCCATCCTGGCCTGGCAACAGGAGCATGCCGTCGAATGGCACTACATCGCTCCCGGTAAACCGATGCAGAATGGCTTTGTGGAAAGCTTCAACGGTCGTCTGCGGGACGAGTCCCTCAACGAGCACCTGTTCAGCAATCTCAAGGACGCGCGCGAAATCATCAAAAATGGAGGATCGTCTATAACACAACAGACCGCACACGAGCCTCGACGGGCTCACACCAACCGAGTTCGCAGCACGGCCCGATCCGGGGCATAACCAGAACAACTTTACTTATGAATGGGGGCAAGTTGGGGAGCAGGTCAGCGGTCAAGTGGGCGATCAATTGGTTTCTTTCACATGCAATAAAGAAAGTAAGAAGCATAGGTGTCCTTATCCCGACGGACGCCTCGTCAACTGTCTTATTTCGCGATAAAGTCTCGCCGCCGACGACGAGGCGAACAAGTGAGACATGAAAGATTCATCGCGGTCATTTGGGGCGGAGCACGTCCGGCCGCGCTTGTGTTGGTGCTGGCTTTATTTTTCCCCATTTCAGGAAATGCACAGCAGCCGCCTGGCGAGAGATGCCGTCCTGTTTCCAAGACTGAATACCAAGCCGCCAAAAAGGATTATTTGCTGACCGGCAGGTTTGGGACTTATGTGAGAACGGGACGTTTTTGGCGACGCTATTATTGGTACTGTCGCTGATTGAACGCGATCAATCACGTCCCACAGCCTCGTGCGCTTTGAGCGTCGCCTTTGCAACAATCTATCATGCCTCGCTTGCCTCGGCCGGCGGGGCTTTTTTCATTTGTCGGCGCTGCGCGGGAGCGGTCTAGAGGCTGGCTGGGGTTCGTCGATACGTTTAGAACTCTCTGCATTGACACTCCAGCAGAAATTCGCGCGACGTTCCAGGTGATGCGTAATGTTTTGAAATCCTTGTGAATTGATTCCGTCAGACTGCTTCCGCCTTGCGACCAAGGGCGACGTTAGCATTCAAAATGCCGCTGACCTGAGTCGTCTTACCGCGAAGAGAGCAAGCCCAACTCTGGAAAAATCGTCTTATCGTCGCGAGGAATCGCTTTCCGCCTCTCACTGTCAATCGGCGTCCAATCGGGGTTCTGACTCACTTTTGATGAAATTTAGGCGCGGGCTCGCGTTGGTTTCACAAAGGAATCAACTTGATGCAGCGAGCCCTGCGTCCGTCGGCCCTGGTCCCTCGCGGGTTTGACGTGGAGAGCGCTGTCTGCGACGGCGCCGCGACAGTGATTACCGTCCGTCCCACGAGCGACACGAGTCACTGTCCGGGATGCGGAGCCAGTTCTGGGCGGATCCATAGCCGATATCAGCGACGTCTCACCGATCTACCACTGGCGGGGCGGACGGTTCGCCTAGTGGTCGTGGCACGCCGCTTCCGTTGCGTTACTGTTATGTGCGTTCGACGTATTTTCACCGAGCGCTTCGACGACAGCGCTCTGACGCCGTGGGCGCGGCGAACGGCGCGGCTCGATTTGGTCGTCCATCACCTTGGCCTTGCTCTGGGTGGCCGCCCAGCGGCGAGTTTTGCCCGTCGACTTATGCTGCCCGTGAGCAACGATACGTTGCTTCGGGTGGTTCGAAGGCGCGGGTGTTCGCCTTTTGGTGCGCCGAGCGTTATCGGCATCGACGACTGGGCCTGGCGGCGCAATCACCGGTACGGAACAATTATCTGCGACCTCGAGCGGCGACGACCGATCACTCTCTTGCCCGACAGAGAGCCAGCCACCGCGCAGGCCTGGCTGGAAAGGCAACCACAGATCGCTGTGATCGCACGCGATCGCGGCGGCGGTTAGGAACGGCACTTCAGGAAAGAACAGCGGCGCGAACGTTTGGATAGGCTGTGCGCTCGCGGCTAGGCGAATTCCACAGTGGGGTCGGCCGTGAGCGCTGTTGCTTTTTTTATCGGCATCGTGCCGTTAAGGCCGAGAGTGACGTTTCCCGCGGCCTACCCTTTTGTACAAGGCGCAAAGTCAAGCTTGTGGCGCGGATAAGTCACGTGTTTTAATAGACGCATGAGCTCGAGCACCGAAGTCGATTTTGAAGCGGCAGACCGCGAAGCCGTGAGGGAACTAAGCGCCCTTGTTCGGGATCTCTACAAGCCGAATCTAGCGATCTATTGGGCCGATCTCGCGGGCTGCTTACTGATCTGGGCGATCGGCCTTTACATCTCCAGACCTTTTCCAGACAAGATCTTGTCCGGTGCGCCGGAAGCTTTTGTGGGTACGCTGCTTTCGGTTTTGGCGCTATATCGCGCTTCGTACTTCAATCACGAACTGTCGCACCATCCGAAGGAGCTTCGCAACTTTAGCGTCGCTTGGAACTTGGGCATTGGCGTACCGCTATTGATCCCGTCCTTCCTGTACACCGATCACCTTAATCATCACTCCGTAAAGAATTTCGCGACGCACAGGGACGTGGAGTATTTCATTCCAAGATTAAGAGGTATTCGCGGCGCCGCGTTGTTGCTTGGCGCCTGCTTTTTTCTGCCATTTATCTATTCAGTCCGTTTTCTCGTCTTGCCGCCAATTGCGTGGATCAGCCCGAAAATGCGCTATTGGGTCGATACGCGTATGTCGAGCCTTGGAATTTTGGGGCTATCATTCCGGAAGCCACCTAACGCCGCCGAGGTTCGTATGTGGCGATTGCAGGAGTTAGCTTGCTTCGGGTATCTGGTGCTGGCCAGCATAGCTTTAATGACTGATTTGCTTCCTGCAACCCTTCTTTTCCAGACTTATTTTGTGATTGTTTTTCTGCTTTTTTTGCACGGAATGAGGATTACGGTCGGGCATCGCTACGAAGTTAACGAATCGAAGGATCGCATCGATCAGGTATTGGACTCCTATAACTTTACCGGGAATCCTTTAGCAGCGTCATTGCTAGCGCCGCTCGGTTTCCGGCTGCATGGCTTGCACCATCTGTTTCCGAAGATTCCCTACCACAACATGCCGGAGGCGCATCGGCGCATTACCACCGCACTGCCGCCCGGTTCCTTCTACCATCGCGCTGAGGCCAAGAGCTATTTCCTGGCCGTCGCAAATTTTGTTTTTCGAGATCTAAACGGCGGTTTGCGAACGCCTCCGGCGTCGAGCCGTTCACTGCCCGATCGTACTGTCACGGAGGGATAGTGAGGGGAATAGCGCACGCGCGAGTGCGCGTAAAAAAGTCCTCGCCAGTTCCGCTGCTTCGGAGCTTTAGAAAGCCGCCCGACGAGTCGTACAAAACTATCCCAGTCGGCGTTGCGGCCCGTAAAGGATATTGTCTGTTCGACAGGCCGCTCAAGTAACGGGCGGAGTCCCAATACTATTTTTTTCAAAAGCATGTCAGAAAGTTCAATTGTGCCGGTGGCACTTGCCACTGGACCAGCGCGAACGATGACGGTCCCCTGCTCGCAGATAAGAGCCAGGTCCCTCCCACTTCGGCTGTCGACACAAAGGTTGATGATATAGGAGTCGCGATCCGTCACCGCGCCGGTTAGCACGAGGGAACACGCAACTCTGAGGTAGACCTGCAGGCGAAAATCGAGGCCTAACGGCACAAGCTCGCAAAATCGGTCAAGGACGCATTTTGCAGTCGGATATTTCGGCCGCCATCCAAGCTCTGATTTCGCACGATTGCTGGTGCCCACAAGCATTGCCCCATAGGTGTGCTGCTGCCAGGCCGGATCGGGGAGGTAGATACCGAGATAGCTCAGAGCGTCATGCATCAATCTGTAAAGCAGCACCAGCGCTCCACGATGGCGTGCGGCCTTGAACTCTGTGACCTTTTCCAAGTCTTGAGCACTAAGCAGATCGTCGGCACAGGCGTTAAAGGCTCCATGAGCTCGATGTCGCATGGCTAGAAGTACGAGGTCGGCGACATCTTCGTCCCATACGATCGGGAGCGGCGTTCCACCAATATCAGGAACCCAGCGCACATGCAGGGCTTTACCGAGAAGATTGCGCATGTGTCGACCGACGAGAATGTTCGCCCTGATGCGACTTATCGCGATGTTCGAATGTGCTTTCTCAAACCCGTCCAGGAAAGCTTCGACTGCATACTTGCAGGAAGCATATGGAAGTTCTGGTTGATCAATCCGCGGCGTGGATTCCGTGATTGGAACAGGGTGGTTTGGTAGACAGCCATAGGCGGTAATAGACGACATATAGACTATTGCATTGACGCCCGCGGCAGCAGCTGAGTTCGAATACATTGGAGCTACCGCCAACGTTGACTGAGCGAAAATCCTCCGGAGTTGCGCCGCGGGTGACGATGAACGCACAGTGAATTACTGTGTCGCATCCCGCAAAATAGCGGGGCAGGTCGGAGTCGCGGATGTCCAGCGGTATAAACTGCAGCTTTGTCGAGGCGATCCGTGGAGGTACCAAATCAATGCAAAGTATTCTCCCAACGTCATGGAGTGCAACAAGCCTCTGCAGGATCAAAGTTCCCAGCTGACCCGATCCTCCGGTGATGGCCACGACTTTTTGCTGATCAGCCACGGCGTTAAATTCTGGCATTCCAATCAACCAAGCGCACAGTTTGTTTGGTGGAGGACTTTTGGAGCCTATCTTATTGTGCGCCCGGACGGGAGCATCGAGGAACCGTGCCGAGCGCGCGCGACCAAATCTGCGTCTCACCCATTAATTTGAGGCCCAAATAGCCATGAACCTCCAGACTATTGGGAGCCTTCAAAGTAACCTCAACCGAGAATGTTTTACCCCTGTGCGGGTCGTATACAGAGCCTTCCCAAGCGGTCCCTTCAATCTTGAGACCTGTCAGGATTGGCAGTCCGCATATCGGACGGGAGCGGAGCTGCGGATCCGCATTGTAAATGTCATGTGGGCTAGGTGACACCGTTGGATCGGTTATGGCGACAATATATCCGCACATTGCCTGTCCGCACGGTTTGATCTCGACATAACCGTCCCGATTTTGTCCCTGCCATATTCCGGCGATAGAGTTGGCGGCCGGCGCCGGTGAGTGGCCCAAATAGAGAAATAACAACCCTAAACTGAATTTAGCGCCTTTCAAATTTCCCAGCGCGTGCGAGGCACGCTTCATTAGGCACCTGCCGAGGCAACATAGTTTCCTCGCAACCCAGCCCGGACGCTCGCTTGAAACTTTTCAATGTCGCTGTCTGACGGCGACCAGCTGTCGCAGTGTAGGGATGCCGCAGCAATGTCCAGGCGCCGGAATCCTTCGACATGCTCTTGACATTGTTTCGCTGTTGCGGCGCCGAGAGTGGTGCCGAATCCAGCATCCGGTAATAAAGACGAAAGAATGCAGCCAGTAATTCGATCGCTCGCTGGTAGCATGGCTTGGGACAGCGAGTCTCGGGCCAGAATTGGAATGCCTGATGGCAACGAGCAGGTCCATTTAATCTGCTCAGCAAGACGAACTGATCCACCGCTAACGAACAAGATATCACTGCGTTCATTGAAGCGTTGAATAGCCTTGTCGACATCGAAGCAAAGCGGGAAAGAATTGTCGACGACGATAGCGCCTGAAATCAGCTTCCTTACGTCAATGACTCCTTGGACGTTGGTTGCGGCGATAAAGAGACTGGCTTGGTAAGCGATATCCGGAAGTTCGCCGAGTACTTCCACCAGCTTTATCTCTCCTTGGAAGCCGTGAGATCTTTTGGCTTCTTCAGCAAGCGATGCTAAATAACTTTGTTTGGCTGGCACATCGCAGAGCATAAGACGCTCTGGATGATCAATCGTTTGCAGAAAAGTACGCAACGTCGCGCTGCCGATCGCTCCCAGTCCGATAAAGCACGCCTGAGCGATGCGTAAGTTGCGGCCGGCGATGGCCATGACCGATTCCGTAGACAAAGTCATGGACGCGGCAGTGGCGGCGTGTCCAGTCGTCAGTTCGACACCCTTGGGTTTGGTTAGCGCCAATCCAAGCTCGGTCGCAGCCGGAATTAGCCCAGTCAATGCTACAGTGCGAGCGCCAAGCCGTGCTGCATAGTTTATCGCTGCATCTATCTGCCGGCACGCCATTTCGCGATCCGCAAATAAGCTACGACCACCTACCGGAGCAACGATCAAGGCAATATTGCCCATTGAGGTCTGACAGTGGCCTGCCCAATACGGCTCAGAACTATCCGGGCGAAGCATCTTGCCAAGGCTGGGATGCGAGGAGGCAATATCGGCCAAATCGTCTGGCAAGTAAGCAATAGCGGCGGCGTCTATTGCAGAAAGCTCGCCTTCAGCGCTGGCTAGTGCCAGCGGGCGCCAGAGCGTTGATGCCAATCGTTCGCTTAGGTTGTCCGAAGGTTTCGTAAGATCGCTCTTGTTCCGTTTTTCATTTTCAACAAGCGTGGCCAGGCCCGCTATGGTTGGAGCACGCATCAAATGCATGGGACCTAAATCAACGTTGAAGACATCTGAAATGCGCGCAAGATAGCGCATAGCCAGCAAGGACGTGCCACCAACGGCAAAGAAGTCGTCATCGATGCCAACGTCTTTCCGATCGAGGACCTCTTTGACGAGAGACAGAAGCTTTGCTTCGATAGGGCTGTGCGGCTCTGTCGGACGGCCTGCTCTTGTTGAACCAGGTATCTGCCTGGATGCCAACTTCGCTCGGTCAATCTTGCCATTTGCTAAACGTGGAAAGGTAGGAACGACTACGATCTCGCTTGGCATCATGTAGGCTGGAAGAATTTGACTCAGGTGCTTACGTATCTTGCGCTCATCCGTTTCAGTGTCCTGCTCGACGCTGACGTACGCGACGATCCGAGCATCCGAGATCTCCGTCCCGCGCACGATCGCCGCTGTTTCGCGCACACCCGGAGATGCCGCGGTAGCCACCTCGATTTCGCCAAGCTCAATGCGGAATCCGCGCACTTTTACTTGCTGGTCGCGTCGGCCGATAAAGGTGAGTTCGCCGTTGCGGCTGCATCGGACAATATCGCCCGTGCGGAAATAGCGGCGTGCCACAGATCCATCGAGAGAGATGTCCAGAAACCGCTCTCCGGTCCGCTGTGGGTTATTAACATATCCTCTCGCTACTCCTCTGCCGCCGATTAGCAACTCTCCGGTATCGCCGACCGAGACGGGAAGCATTCTATCGTCGACAATGAGGCAATCGGTATTGGCTATTGGGTGACCTATCGGCACCTGGGTCGAGCCTGCAGATATTTGAGCGCAGGTCGACCAGATGGTAGTTTCAGTTGGCCCGTAGAGATTCCAGAGTCTCCCTGAACGGCTCAATATTTCATTGCTCAACCCCAGCTGTAGTCGTTCGCCGCCGACGAGAGCTGTGAAGCTTCGCGATCCTCGCCATCGCGCGTCAAGCAGGCCTTGCCATGTGGCTGGGGTGGCTTGCATCAAAGTGATGTCGCCTTTAGCGAGACGAGAAGCAAGGTTTCTGCTGTCGCGAACCAATTCCTCGTCAGCGATCACAACGTGGCCGCCAATAGTGATGGGCAACAACAACTCCAACACCGCGATGTCGAATGAGATCGTCGTCACCGCGAGAAGAACGTCCTCGGCTGTGATCTGCAACTCTTGGGCCATCGCAGCAAAAAAGTTCGATACTCCGTCACGTCTAACTTCAACGCCGATTGGAGTTCCCGTCGATCCCGATGTGTAAATGACGTAGGCAAGCTCGCCTGGACGTTGCTGTATTGGCTCGCTCACCCGCCTAGTCGGCAATTCGGTGAGGTCCACCACACTATCCGACCATATCGACCGGACAGTCTCTTGGGTTGTGCCATCAACAACTACCAGAGCTGGCTTAGCGTCCGCGACAATGCGCGCCAGCCGTAAAGGAGGATGGGTGGGGTCAAGCGGAAGATAGGCCGCGCCCACGCTCCACACGGCAAGAATTGTAGCCGGCAAGTCCGCATTCCGTGCTATGCAAAGACCGACGAGCGAATGTTGATCAATTCCGCGAGCCCTCAGACCTGCGACCAAGTCGGCCACGCGTGCGTTCAGCTCGCCATAAGTATATGATTTTCCGCGGGACTCCACAGCCAACCGCTGCGGGTAGCGCGTCGCGGTCGCGGTGAATGCGTCCACGACGTCAGGGTAAGAAGTCAGCGACGGCCCTTTAAGCAGCGGCTGGGTGGCGCGTCCGGCTCTTCGATCGCTGGTGCGGCCTTCGAGCGATTGGATAAACTCAAGAAGTATCTCCTGATACTGTGTAATTATTCCGTCGATCGTGGAGTCATTCCAGAGGTCTGTTCTGTAATCAACAACTCCATAGATCTGCCCCTCAAACTCTTCGAGTATAAACGTTAGATCAAATTGGGCGCGGTCGCGTTTCACAGCCAGCACATCGATCTTGAATTCACGAATGTCGATAGAAGCACCCTCGGTATTTAGCAACGTGACCGCGAAACCGTGGGTATCGACAACCCCAGACCGCTCCATCGCGAACATAACTTGAAATATCGGTGAACGGGACGGATCGCGCAGAATTTCGAGTTCGCGAACTAGGTTTGCAAACGGGTATTCCTGATGTTCAAGCGCGCCACGGATGGTGGCGTCAATTCTATTTAAAAGATCTTTGAACGATTGATTATCTTCAATCCTGGTTCTGACGGGCAGTGGGTTGACCAGATATCCGACGCAATCCTCTAGTTCGGGTCTGACGCGGCCACCGGCCGGAATGCCTACAACAATATCGTTATCGCCGCTGAGTCGATGCAACAATGCATTGAAGGCAGTGAACAGGACGGCAAATAGTGTAACGCCATGGCTCTGGGCCAGCGCGGCAAGAAGACGGCCAGCATCGGCGGGCATGGTCACGGTTTTGGAACGACCGGGACCGCGCTGGGACAGCGGCCGATCGAAATCCGTTGGCAGCGATAGCGCCATTGGTGCATTTGCAAGTTCGGCACGCCAGAATTCCAAGTGTGCGGCGGCAGCAGGTCCCTTTGCGAGCTCTCTCTGGGCCGCTGCGTAGGTTGAGTATGGCCTTGCTGGCCGCGACCACCGCACGGGCTGATTAGCCCTTAGCGCCAGATAAGCTTCCAGCAACTGCTCGACAACAATCGCGACTGAAGTCGCGTCAGCGATGATGTGATGCACGTGTAGGAGTATGACATCGCGATCTTTACGCCGATACAGGTGCACCCGTATAAGCGGGGCGCATGCTAGATCAAACGTAGAGTTGGCCTCATTATCAAGCTCTCGACGGAATTCAGCCTCGGACCATGCTGTCGCTTCCACGAAGGTAAGCTTGAACTCTTCCGGCGTCGCCGTTTCGGCAATTGGGCCACTCGTGTCTGCCGGAAAAAATGTCCGCAAGCTATCGTGTCTCGCCACCACGTATTGGAAAGACTTGTCGATCAGGGCTTGGTCTAGGCGTGGACGCACTCCAATACACATTGCAAGCCCATAAGCGGGACTATCGGGAGCGAGCTGTTCAACATACCAAAGAGCCTCTTGGCCGATTGACAAGGTAGGTTCGGTCGCCGCGGCGCCGGACGGTAGTTCCTCGCTCGCGTCAACACTGGACGCATCGATTTTTTCGAGAATAGTACCGGCAAGTCCTAATCCCGTCGGCTTCTGCAGGAAGGCGCCGATTGCGAGAGTGGTTCCAAGCTCCGTCTCTATACGATTTTTCAACTCGAAGGAGGTGAGCGAATCCAGGCCCAGTTCGACAAGAGGGCGGTCCATTTCGATGGTATTGGGAGGAACTTTGAGAACCGCCGCGACTTGTTCGCGGATAAACTGAACGAGGACCGGCATCTGAGCAGCTTCAGGCAGCCCCAGTAATCGGGATCGCAAATGTTGTCCGTGTCTGGCGTCCTCGGGATGTGCTTTGGCAAGGGCGGCGGTCCGCGCACTGAACGCTATAACTGGATTGGCTCGTGCCAAGGTAGCCCAATTGACTGCAGCAAGCGCAATGCGGTGGCAGTCGTAACTCAAGAGGCGCTCCAACCCATCAAGCGCTTCCTGTGCAGATAATGTTGCAACGCCCGTCCGGGCCAAATAGCGAGCAACATCTTCATTGCGTGCGAGGTAGCCGACATCGCCTATGGCACCCCACGCCACACTGAGACACGGCAATCCCATCCTGTGACGCACGGAGGCAAAAGCCTCCAGCGCGGCATTTGCGCCTGCGTAGTGCGCTTGGCCGATCGAGCCAAGGTGGGCAGCAATCGAAGAAAAACAGACGAAGATTTCGAGGTTTAGATCTCGCGTTGCTTGGTGCAAATGCCATGCACCGAGAACCTTCGGCCCGTAAACGCGGCGAATTCGGGCTGGATCAAGCTGTGGGATAAGCGCGTCGACGATGGCGCCGGCGGCATGAAAGACGCCTCGCAAAGGGCGAGGTCCGCTTTTTAATTCATCAATAAGACAAGCGACATCGTCAGCCTGCGAGAGATCTGCTCTGCGAATGAGAACGTCGACGCCCGAGCCTCTCATAGCATTGATAATGGCTGCGGCCTGTTCTCCAACCTTGCCGGTTAATCCGACGAGTACCAGATGTCGGGCGCCGTGGTCTGCGAGCCACTTAGCGGTCGCAAGTCCAAATCCGGCGGTGCCGCCGGTAACGAGATAAGTCACGTCAGCGTGAATGACTGGCTCAGAAGCTTGATTTAGCTCGACCGGGAAGGGGCTCCCATCGCAGGTAACAACAATTTTCCCGATGTGCCGAGCTCTCGCCATATGACGAAAAGCGTCAACAGCGTTTGCCATCGGGAATTCGACTAAAGGTAGCTTGTCGAGTTCCCCCGCTACAATGTCCGCAATAATCTTCCCAAGCTCTTCTCGGAGAAGAGCGGGCTGGTCTTGCGCCAGCCGCGCCAAGTCGATGGCAAAAAATGCTGCATTACGCTTGAGCGTCCGCAGGCCAATCAGTGTGTTTGCGTAGATATCGCGCTTGCCGATCTCTAGGAAGCGGCCACCAGAGGCCAGTAAGGACAAGCCTTTTTCAAGAAAAGGACCCGGCAATGAATTCAAGACGAGATCAACGCCATGGCCGTCGGTCGCCGCAAGGACATCGTCCGCAAAACCAAGGGACCTTGAATCGAAGACATGTTCAATTCCAAGATTTCGGAGATACGCGCGTTTTTCGTCGCTACCGGCGGTGGCAATCACCTTTGCACCGTGTTTGCGTGCAATAGAGATTGCTGCCAGTCCCACGCCGCCGGTTGCGGTGTGGATCAGCACACGTTCGCCGGGACGAATTCGTCCGATGGTCGCGAGAGCGTATTGGGCAGTAGTATAGGCGGTCGGCAGGGCAGCCGCCTCAGCGAAGGTCAGATCAGTCGGTATTTTGAAAACAAGATCAGCGTTTGCGTTGACGTGCGAAGCAAAACTGCCGCGAGCGACGGCTGCAACGCGGGCCCCGACCAGATGGGCATCGACACCTTCGCCAACGGCTCGAACTATGCCGGCACATTCGAAACCGAGATTTTGCCATGCTGGATCGTCTTCGGCTTCCGGTGGTAAAAGCCCAGTCGCCGCCATTACATCACGAAAATTTAAACCGACGGCATGCACCTCGATCAGCACTTCGCCCGCCTTTACAGGCGGCATTGCAATTTCTCGGGCTACAAGGTCATCGAGAACTCCGGGCGCGCTCATCGTCAGTTTGAAGCGCGGACCGCGCGTGTTAGGGTTCCAATCTTTGCTGCGACGCGGAATTTCGTCCTCAGTTGTGGGGTCTAAGCGGCTACCATGACGCACGCTGCCACGGATAGCGATTTCGGTCTCCTGATCGGAATGCAGGATCGATTGGAGCACCTCCCCGGACCAGCGAATATCTGGATCGATGTCAATCGTTCGCGGTTTCATGTCGGAAAACTCGTTGGCAATCGTTCGCGTGACGCCAACGATTGACGCTCGTACGAGTGCGCCAGCTTCGGACCACCAATCATCCACCACAGCGCCGCCGGCGGTTATTACGGTTAATTCCGGCCGGATTTCTTGGTTTGAAAAGGCTGCTGTTATCGCGATTAAAGCCTCGGCACCCACGTTCTGTGAGGATTGCAAGAGTGCCGATGAAATCGGACCGTCCGTTTGATCCAGCGACCAGAGATGCACGATGCGAGTGATCGGGCGTGCCAGCGTTGCAGCTATCGCCGAGAAACATTCGAAGTCTGCGGGGCTTGTAAAGGTATTGTCGTCCAGCTTTTGAAAGCTCTGTCCGGCGAGAACCGATATGCAGCCAATTCCGCGCAGCTGGAGCGCTTCCGCTAACTTTGCGGCTGTTCCTCGCCGATCGCTAAGCAAAAGCCAACTGACTTGGTCCGCTGAGGGCCACTGCTCCAAAACGTCTGGAGATTCGGACATCGGCTCGGAAACGGGGAGTGGGACCCAATGTTCGCTGTATAACGCGGCTTTAGTTTGCACTTAAGATTCTTTTTTGTCTGACGAGCAACCCGCCGGCAGGTGAAGCCTTCGATGGCAGCTATGATGTTGCCGGCCTCATCAATGATAGTGAGATCGGATTTTATCTCGGACGGATCGTCGCTAGTCGCTACCGCGCGGCTGAAGAGATTCTTTGCCGGACTGCGGCAGAAACGTAGCCGCGCGATACTTACGGGAAGAGCCATTGCGGCATCTTCGTCGTCGCTATCCTTCAAGTCGCGAAAACCGCGGATGATCTGGAAGCAGGAATCCAGCAAAGACGGATGCAGATTGTATCCGGCTGGCGAGCCGGCTTCGCGAGGCAGCCTGATGAGGCCAAGAACGTCGCGTTGCTCGCGCCAAAGGGCGTTTACGCCCCGAAAAGCCGGACCGAAATCATGGCCCTCGTGCCGGAGCTTTCGATAAAATCGCAAACCGTCGAGGTGCGCTGGTGGGGCCAGCTCGGGCTGCCAGAGTTTCAGCTTGGGATCAGGTCCTGTCCAGGTTCGTGCGCGCGCCGACGCGCGCAGCATCCATTCATCATCGCGCCCGCGAATTCGACTAAGGACTTCAATAACCCCGCGTTGCGGATCAACGGAAGTTTGGACCAGGACGATGTTATTAGGCACCAAGACCAATGCATCATGAAAACGAATATCGTCGAGCTCCCAAGGTGGATCACCCAGCACTTCTCTAGCGGCAGCAAGGATTAGCTCAACATATCCCGCAGCCGGAAAGATTACGCTGCCGTCCACCCTGTGATCGCCAAGGTAACTTGGCGTCTCATCACTGAGATATGATTGCCAAGTTGGTCTAAATGTCTTCAACCGATAACCGAGCAGCGGATGTACTGGGCCATCAAACCGCGCAGCACGGGACTCTTCGGATTCAGACCAGTATCTGGATTTCTCAAATCGCTGTCCGGGAAGGTCCACAAAGTTCCAGTCGGATGGGACAAGTTGTGTCCAATCGGTCGGGACGCCGGAAACGTGGAGTTCTGCGAATGCCATTGACATTGCGGCCGCATCAGCGGTCCCACGGTGCAATGAACCAACAACGGTTCCCTCGCGCCCGCGGTGTGCAAGGCAGCTTCGCAGAGGAGGAGTAAGCGCCGGATGCGCGCCCAATTCGACGAAGGTGTTGAAACCTTCGTCGATCATTGCTTCCGCAGCATCCTTGAATAACACCGGGCAGCGCATATTGCGCCACCAATACTTGCCGGAAAGTTCGTCGGGCTCGATCGGCCGTCCGGTAACTGTCGAATACATCGGGATGTCGGGCCGTCGTGAGGAAACTCCCTCAAGATTGTCCCGCAATTCCTTTTCGAAAGGATCCATTTGGCGCGAATGGAAAGCGTAATCGACTTGAAGAAGCCGCGTGAAGGTATCTCGCCGAGACAGGCTCAATTCAGCTAAAAAACGTTGTAATTCTGGTCTTCCTCCGGCGATCGTGAGTAGCTCGGGCGCATTGACAGCTGCTATCTCTAGATCGAATTGCAATTCATCAATGATGTTGGCGACGGCTTTGGCCGATAGCCCTATAGCGGCCATACCACCTTGCAATCGTGTTTGTTCTTGCAGCCGGCTCCTATGGTGAACCACACGAACAGCGTCAGGCAGGGAGAGGGCCCCTGAGATGTAGGACGCTGCCATTTCGCCGATGCTGTGTCCTATGACTGCCGTTGGAGTCACGCCCCATGCTTTCCAGCGTGCAGCGAGGCCGAGCTGGAGCGCAAACGTGGCAGGTTGCGCCACAATTGTTTCATCAAGGCGCGACTTTTCCTGGCTGGCCTTCAATTCGGAAGTGATCGAAATGCCGGATAAAGCTCGAAACTCTTCATTGCATTCCTCTACTGCCCGCTGGAAAACCGCATCACACTCGAGAAGACCGCGACCCATCGCCCACCAGTGAGCTCCTTGTCCGGTGAAAACGAAAGCAAGGCGAGGATTATCGCGGCGACGCCCACTTATGACCCGATCATGAGGGCTTTTTGCAGCAAAACAGCGCAGACAATCGGCGGCTTGCTCGCGATCATTGGCTACAATGACCGCTCGATGGTCGAGATGCGATCGACGCAAAGCCAACGTACCGGCAACGTCGGAGAGGGAGGGGGCTTCATCAAACGCTCCAGCAATATCGCCAGCGATAGCTTCAAGGGTAATTCGGTTTGCCGACGACAAGGGCAGCAAAAATGGCCAGTTTTCTTTTCCTTTGACACTCTGCTTTGGTAAGCGAATCGGAGGCTGTTCGACGATGGCGCATGCATTTGTACCGCCAAAGCCGAATGAATTGACCGCCGCGATTTTCGGCCGGCGCGTCGTGGGAAAGGCGCGAGCGAGTGTGATACTTCAATTCCAAGTTCGTTGAAATCGATGTTCGGATTGGGAGTTTCGAAGTTGAGATGTGGTGGCACCATCCCATGCTTCACACATAACGTTGCTTTGATGAGGCCAGTCACACCTGCGGCCGGTTCGAGGTGCCCAATATTTGTTTTGATTGAGCCGATGACGCATGTGGTAGAGCTGCGTATCGACTTGCCGAACACGCGGCCGATCGCAGTCGCCTCGATGGGATCGCCGACCGGCGTTCCGGTGCCGTGGGCTTCGACGTATCCGACTTGATGCGGTTCTATTGCAGCAAGCCGACATGCCTCGCGCAGCATCTCGACCTGTGCGGGAAGACTTGGAACCGTGATCGTAGTGGTCCGCCCATCCTGGTTAACCGCGGTTGAACGAATGACAGCATGAATCCGGTCCTCGTCGGCAAGAGCGCGCGCGAGAGGCTTGATAACGACCACCGACGCGCCTTCGCCACGAACATACCCGTTCGCCTTGGCGTCAAAAGCTTTGCATCGCCCGTCGGGCGACAACATTGATGCACGACTGAACGTAATCGTTACGTCGGGAGTGAGGATGGCGTTCACGCCGCCAACCAAAGCCATGTCGCACTTTCCGGAGCGGAGTGCTGCGCAAGCTAGATCGAGAGCTACCAAGGACGATGAACAAGCTGTGTCGATTGCCAGGCTCGGGCCGCGAAGGTCGAACCGATGCGATAGTCGGTTTGCAGCAATGCTGAGCGCGCCGCCGGTGCTAGTATGCAGGTCGATGTCCGGGCGTCCAAATTTCTGGATGCCGTGATAGTCGCTTTGCGAAATGCCTATATAGACACCGGTCGCCGATCCGGCGAGCTTATCAACCTGGATGCCAGCATCTTCGAGGGCCCGCCATGCGGTCTCCAACAACATGCGTTGCTGTGGATCCATTACTGCGGCTTCGCGCGGCGAGATACCAAAGAACGCAGCGTCAAATTCGGCTATATCCGAGATAAAGCCCCCTCGCTTGGTCACCGTTTTACCGGGTGTTCCGGGATCTGGATCAAAAACCGCGGCGTTATTCCAACGGTCTGAAGGAACCTCGCCTATTGCCTCCTTGCCTTCACAAAGAAAGCGCCACAGCGCTGCAGGACCATCGACGCCACCCGGCAAGATGCAACCCATGCCAACTATGGCAATGCCGTTTCCAAATTCGGCTGTGAGAGCTCGATCGCCCATTATTAGTTACGCCCCAGCGTCTCTCTCGGATTCATGCCGAGTTCGATTCCACTGATATCTTCAAAGACAATACTGCCACAAAAGCCGTCAGGTAGAGGCAACGTGCGCAATTGCGCTCTAACTCCGGGCCTTATGTTCGTGTCTCTCAGGCGTACTGTTCCATAGTCGTCGGTCAAAGCCAGAGGAATTGGTGCAGCGGTTCCGGCAAAGCCGCGCCCTGTGGCTTTGACAAAAGCTTCAGCAGCAGTCCAAAGCCGCAAGAACGTGGCGTTCTGGATCGCAGCGTGTAACCCAAGTAGGCGGTGGGCTATCGCGGCGCCGAACGTAGTCAACGCGATCCGATCGCGGTCTGCCACGAGACGATCACACTCAATATCAATCCCAACACATGAACCACGCGTCATAGCCACGACCGAGCGCTCTGCGGTATGTGAAACGCTGAAGTCTACCGGACAAGAACAGCCGATGACCGTCGGTTTGCCCCACGGGTTTTCTTCGAAGCGAATAGATGATGGATCAATTCCGATTATTGGACTGAGGGCTCGGCGGAGTGATGCCCGGGTCTGCAGAAACGCGTTTCTATCGCTGGTGCGCTTGTATCGCGCGCCACGTTGGTAATCTGCTTTACTCAGGACTGCGAAATCCGATGGGTCAGGACCCAATCCCGTGTCTATCGTCCAGACGCGAAGCGCTACCCCTGCCGCGTCCGGCACCATCGTATCCACATTACCCCCGCCTGCACCCAGCCCAAACAACGCGAGCGGGAAAGTCTTTCTCTGCCGCCCCAAAGCAATGGCGGATAGTACCGCGTTGCAAGGCGAATTATGTTGCAACAATGTCACTGCGCACAAGTAAATTATCGGTGGCTGTTGGCGCCGTTGCTGCGGGTCTTGGCCGCCTAATATAATGCAATAGAGGGACAAGACATCTCGCGAAGGCGACCAAATGGCCCACCACATCGGCACCATCAGATTTATTCGATGGCTTCAATATGCTGTCCTGCTTTTGACGTTTGCCCTGACAGTTTTCTCAAATATCGTGCATGCCGCTCCGGCACTTGCCCCTCATGCTCATGTCTATCTAATTCGCGGCTTTATAAATATTTTCTCGTTGGGCATGGACGAGATGGCGGCGACGCTGGAAAAGCAGGGCATCAGCACCACAGTGGCAAATCATTTGGCTTGGTCTGCGCTCGCTGACGAGGCTGCTGCAGAATATAAAAGCGGCAAAGTGCGAACGATCATAATCGTCGGGCATTCATTGGGTGCGGATGCCGTCACGGATATGGTCAATCGATTAGGCGAACTCGGAGTTCCCGTGAAATTGGCGATTGGACTCGACCCTATAGCTCATGGGGCCGTGACGGGGCACGTCGGAAAATATGTGAATTACTACATTTCGACG
Source organism: uncultured Alphaproteobacteria bacterium (assembly GCA_963813825.1). Taxonomy (GTDB): domain Bacteria; phylum Pseudomonadota; class Alphaproteobacteria; order Rhizobiales; family Xanthobacteraceae; genus BOG-931. Next base: position 176,649 of record CAWFBB010000039.1, on the reverse strand, counting down.
GGCGCGGGTGTTCCGGTAGACAGGACAAAGCAATTCAGCGGTGTGCTAAAAAACGTCGACATGGGGAAGGATCCAAGTGTCGGTCACTTTAACATCGATAAAAATCCCGCCATGGAAGCGAAAGTAATCGCTCAAATCCGTGCTGCAGTTTATGGCGGGGAGGCGCCGGTAAAATTTGAGAAGCCCGCCCAGCCATCAACAAGTTCGACCTCAACAAAACAGAGTTTTGCTGCACCAGTCGGCTCGCAAGGCGATAAGAGATGATTGATCCGAGCAAGGAACCGAAGATGTACCCGATTTGGAGAATCCTCGTCCAAATAGAGTAAGCGCTGTTGGCCCTTTTTGCCAAAGCGCACCAACTTTCTCATGAACAGACTGTGGGCGGCGCTGAGCCTAAAATGGGCCAAGTGGTGCTTTCTTCAATAATCAGGCCCGCTCGGTCCGGGCAGCGCCTCGGTCAATCATGGCGGCCATTCCCCATGCCGGAGATTAAAACCGTTACAACACGGTCAAGAAAATCTGCACTTCATTTGCCCAGGACGAAGAGAGCCAGCGCAGGCTTGGGGTGACCTTGCGCACGGATATTCGGACTATTGTTCATGTTGCTGATGCCGGAGCCAAGCCAAATTGCATCCAGTCGACAAGAAAACTTGCCATTTTCGAAAAGAAGATGGTTTGCTGGCAGCAACGTTCAGAGATCGCGCTAGATTTTCAAGTTTGAGCCCGCACCGGAGTTATTGTAGTTTACCCTATGCCGCTGTCAGCCATCGTCGCAGAAAACGTCTGGTGGATTGGCGTCGCCACTTGGTTTTTTCTTCGACTTCCCCACCAGTTGCGCTCCTACAAGGCGCCTGTCCGGACCAGTCGACGCGGATTGGCGGACTGGAGCGTCATAGTATTTATGACATTCTCCAACGCCGTATTGCCGTTTGCCTATGTCCTTGCGAAGGTGCCACGATTTGCGAACTACACTTGGTATCCGATCTGCGCGATATTGGGCACAGTAGCGTTTGTCACCGCGCTTTGGCTGTTTTACCGAACCCACGAGGATCTCGGTCGAAACTGGTCGGTCAGTTTAGAGATTCGCCGCGAACACAGCTTGGTAACCTTCGGCGTTTATCGCCTGGTCAGGCACCCGATGTATCTTGCCTTTTTGTTGTGGGGCGTGGCGCAAACCTTATTACTGCCAAACTGGATTGCCGGTCCCGCTGGGCTCGTCGGGTCCCTAATCCTTTTTTTCTTTCGCGTTCCACTCGAGGAGAGGATGATGCTCGACGAATTTGGTTCGCAGTATAGTGATTACATGAAACACACTGCGCGCCTCATCCCATGGCTGTATTAGGAAACCCTCGTTCGACGGACGGAGAAGGGCCCCGAATTTGCGTCGTCGGTGCCGGACCGTGCGGCATCACCACAATCAAGAATCTGCGTGACGAGGGACTCAACAACATCGTTTGCTACGATGAAGGCGACGAGATAGGGGGTAATTGGGTCTATTCGGAACGCTCCGACCGTATGAGCGTTTATGCGTGCACACACATTATTTCGTCGAAAACGCTTTCAAGCTTCGACGATTTTCCAATGCCGGCGAATTATCCGGATTTCCCATCGCATCGTCAGTTGCTGGCATACTTCAAGCAATATGCAACCACGTTCAATGTTAGCCGGCACATACGACTTCGCACTAGGGTGATTAGGGCGGATCGGGGTTCGGATGGAAAGTGGGTTGTGCAATCGGAATGCAAGGACCCGTCGATGCAAATGCCAGCCACCGAGACGTTCGACTATTTGTTGGTCTGTGCGGGGCATCATCGCGACGCCTTTGTGCCGTCTCACCCGGGCAACTTTAACGGTATGGCCATTCATTCTAGCTCCTATCGGCGCGGCGATCCTTTTCGCGATCAAAGGGTTTTGGTCGTGGGCGCTGGTAATTCCGGATGTGATATTGCCGCGGATGTCTCGCGTTTTGCAACAAGCACAAGCATTAGCATGCGTCACGGCGCGTATATCGTCCCAAAGCTGATGTTTGGACGTCCTATCGATACGGTCGTCGCGGCGGCACGAAAGTTTATTCCCAAGCCGTTACTTCAGCCGTTTTTGCGCGTCTCGCTGCACATGGCCATAGGTCCTTGGGAAGCCTATGGTTTGCAACGACCGCTGCATGGGCCTCTGGAAATGCATCCAACTTTGAACAGCAGTCTATTGGAGGCTTTGCGCTCCGGCGACGTTTCCTCCCGGCCTGGCATCGATAGATTGGATGGTAAGACGATTCATTTCGATGATGGTACGAATGAGGAATTCGATACTATCATTTGGGCCACCGGCTTCCGCACTTCATTTCCCTTTTTGTCACGGCAAGTGACCAATTGGCAGCCGAATGGAACTCCCAATCTTTACCTCAAGATGATGCATGGTGAAATTTCGAACATATACTTCATTGGCTTTTTTCAACCCATAGGCTGTATATGGAATCTCGCCGACTATCAGGCCCGGATCGCCGCCCGCCATATCAGCGGCCGGCTCGCGCTTCCGAAGGACCTGGCGGGACGTATTTTGCACGAGAAGTCTAGGCCCCATTGGCATTATTCAGCATCGCCTCGCCACGCTATCGAGGTCGACGTGCCGTACTTCCGCAAGGAATTGCGACGAGAATTAACGCGAAAACTTCATTAGTTTCTTGCCGATTTCGACCGGGATGAAGGCTTTACGATGAGGCTGTACACAGAGTCCGGTGTGCTGGAGTCGCTCGACCAACGAGGGCGAATGGAATGACTGCCATTGGACGCGGGAACGTCTTGCGATTCTGCTGTTCCGCACTCGTTGTGCTCAGCGTCATGTTAACTTGTACTTTTGCGAAAGCCGACACTCTGATCAGAGTCTTCGCAATAAGAGGCTTCATGGGGGTGGCTTTTTCGCGCGGCATGAATCAATTGTGCGACGCACTGGAAACGCTCCACGGCGTGACCTGCACTGTGGAAGACTGGTACGATGAATCGGACATTATGGAAAAAGCTGCCGCCGCAATGGCTGCGGGTGAGCGCGTTGTATTAGTGGGTCATTCATTAGGTGCACACCGCGCCCTTTATATTGCTGGGCAATTGAACGGGATTGTTCCCCTGGTGGTCTCAATTGACCCAAACTGGTTCGCACCTCCGCCAGTGCCTGAAAATGCCGAGGTTGTATTGAATTTTTATCAGGATTTTGATGTGCTCGGCCGTGCCGTTTTAAAGGCGCCGCCTAATTATCATGGTGATTTGGAGCAGTTTCAGCTGCAGAAGGCACACATCATGATCGACCAAGCGCCTGAAATTCGCGACCAGGTCATGTCGAGAGTCACAGCGCTGCTTTCAGACTCTATTACGCAACTGAATACCCAAGGCCGCGCACACTGAAGAGCATTCTTGGAAAGTTTGCTATCCGATCACGCGGATTTGGAGTATGCGGCAAGCGCGCTAGTTTGATCCGGTATCTGCCAACTACCGGCATTCAATCTTGTGATCTGGCGCTCCATAATAGTATCAACGTAGCGTGAAAATGGCGCAAGATGTAGATAAAGCGCGGACAACATGGCGACGTAGCGCAAAGCTCGCGGATCATGTCTTGTACAATCCCACAATGCCTTTAGGAAGTAGGGAAATGCGCTCGGTTCCCGCCAAGCCATCATGGAGAATAGCCGAGTCAGGTGAACTAGATCTCTCTTATAATTTCTCTCGCTCTGCTTTGGTGGACTTCCAAGCATTCGGACCATTCGGCACAGACGGTCAAAATATTTCGCCGGCTGATATGCGGTTCTCATGACGCGCTGATAATCGGCTAGGATTTCACGCCTCGGTCGCATGGTGCGAAAGTTCAGTCCTGCTGTACATTGATCTCCGCTTCCACCTTCTTGGCCAACGAGCCCTTCAATATAGCCCGGTGAGAATAGTCGTCCCTCACGCTCAAGCCGACGAGTCAATTGTGTGTTTGCCAGTGCGTAAAGTAGCCCCACCGCGCAAACTGGAATTGTTGTATCGTTGATACAGGTAAGCATATCGTCGGATACGTTCCCTTTTTCGCTGTCGAAGCCGATAATGAACCCGGCTGTCACAAATATCCCAGCACGATAGATCTTGTGTACACTTTCAGCTAAGACCCTGCGAGTATTCTGCTTCTTTTGTGTCGAAATTAGAGTTGAAGTGTCGGGGCTCTCGATTCCTAGAAATACCGCAAAGAAATTGGCCTCGTGCATCATCGCCAAGAGCTGATCGTCGTCCGCCAAATTGACCGACGCCTCAGTCGACAGCTCGAATGGATATTGATGCTGCTTCTGCCATTCAATCAAATGCGGCAGAAATTTTTTCACCGCTTTTTTATTTCCAACAAAATTGTCATCGACGAAATCCAGATGACCGCGGTATCCCATGGCGTAAAGCACGTCGAGCTCCGCCAGCATCTGCTCCGAGGATTTGACGCGTGGCGCTCGCCCATATAGCTCGATGATGTCGCAAAATTCGCATGTGAACGGACAGCCGCGTGAGAACTGCACGCCGTAATATCCATACTGACCTCGCTTCAGAAGATCAAAGCGCGGAATGGGCGTCTTGGTTACATCGGCCGTAAACTTTTGAGCCTGAAATCGTCCCTCTCTCGCTCCAGACTGCCACGCGGCTATAAATTCATCGATGATGCCTTCGGCTTCACCCAGAACTTGAAAATCCGCGATCTCGTAAGCTTCCGAGGATGATGTTGCGTCTGGGCCGCCGACGACGGACGTTTTGCCATGAATCTTCGCCAACTTGAGGATCTCAATCGTATCGAGACGTTGCGGCAACATGCCGCCGGTCATAACTAAATCAGCCCAATCCAGATCAGCCTCTTCAAGCTGTTCCGTATTTCGATTGACAAGCCTGCAATTCCAATGGGTCGGCAAAAGTGCAGCGACGGTGATTAGTCCGAGCGGTGCGGCCGGGAATTTCGCTCCATAGATTTCACACGCAGCCGTGAAATTCCAGAATGATCGCCCTTCAAACGCCGGCGCGACCAAAAGGACCCTAAAGGGTTTTGCATCTCCGCGTGTCGCTGGCGAATTCACGTTGCCGAGGTACTCCCAAGCAGACGAAAAATGTTCAAATATAAGACTAGCATACCTTTGCCGTAGCGCCAGAAATTAGTTTACGCTCTGGGTCGCTCGCTAGACGGGCATCCCACTCGGCCAGAAGAGGATCCATCACGCGTCGCCAGACTGCCGGTATTAGTGCCAAGAGTACCATCGTCGAATAACCATAGGGTAGCCTTGGCTGATCACCCTGTTTCAGCTGCCAAAACGGCCTTGAGGCGAATAAGTGATGTTCGGAGTGCCGCGGGAGATTGTAGTAAAGTAAATTCGAGATTGTGCGATTGCAGTCCCAACTATGTCGGGCAGCCACCGGTGTTCCCTCGATGCGGACAAGCCCGAAGTGCTGAACATAATTGATGAATTCGTGCAAGGTTCGGCCTACAACTGCCGCGGCGAGAACGCCGATTACTCCATTTGAGCCCGCAATAACTGCGGATGCTATGACTATGCAAATCGAGATCGTGTGGCCTGTTATCAACCGGTTACGCAGGCTCCATGGCGAAAGACCGGCTGAGGATAGTCTTGCGAATTCGTATCGCTGGGCGAGATCATATTGTCCAACCACGGTCCGCACGCAGAATGAAAAGATATTCTCGCCGCGGCGGGCTGTGGCTGGATCACGTTCAGTGCCAACGTAGCGGTGGTGGTGGTGGACGTGAAATATCATAAAAGAACTGTTGCCCATGAAGGCAAACAACGATCGAGCCGAGAATTGAGCGAAAGGGTGAAGTTTGTGAGTTAATTCGTGACCGACGGTCGCGCCAAACATTGCATAACATGTACCGACTAAAGCAGTCGCGAATAGAATCTGTAGTTGCGTTTCGCCGGTTGATGCGGGGAGGTCATGTTTCAAAAAGCTGAGGTAGGAAATTAGAAGAGATGCAATGAGAGGGAGCGTACAGTAGAGGTTTGCTTCGCAAAACCAGCGCACCAAAGGCCTCTGAGCGCCGTCGGCTTCTCCAACGGCTTCGTCAAGCAAGCCGCTGACAGTATACAGGGTCGCGACTGCGAGGCCCAACCACCACCCCGATTTGGTCATTGCCCAAACACTTCCGATAAGGAGAAGGTTTGCCAAGCCGTGTCGAAGAGCGACCAATCCCATGCCGTACCGAACCGTCTTCGTCATAGCTGATCGTGAGCGGAATGGGTATATCCGTATAGTCGCCCGATAACCAGAGAACGCGGTAATTTAGATATGCCGTGGCAAAGAGTAGTCATTCGAGGGTCTTTTAAAGATCGTCTCTCTATAGGGGCAGGGCTTCTCTGGTTGATCGTTGTCGTGAGCGCTCGGCGATTACTGCGCGGACCGCTTTATCCTGGCTGGCCATTCGAACTCGAGTTCGTTACTCGCTTATTTAAGCTTCAAGGGCGGACTTTGCTTCGTTTTGCGGCGCGTGGTGATGTTGACAAATGCCGCAGCGCGATCGACAGCGTTGTTTTCCCGCTTCCTGCACTTTGCGCTGTCAACCGGCAGACCGAATACAATGCGCCTCTCCCAGGCACATGGTTTGACTCCTCCCGCCCTGGACCAACGTTGCTTTATTTTCATGGTGGAGGGTACGCATTCTATCCGGCGATGTCGAACAGCATAATTGCGGCTGTGACATTAGCGGTCGGCGGACGCACCTTTATTCCTCATTACCGGCTCGCGCCGGAATTCCCATTCCCGGCACAGCGTGATGATGGTCTGGCCTCATACAGGTGGCTGCTGGAACTGGGTGTGAAGCCATCAGAGATTGTCGTAGCTGGTGACTCCGCCGGGGGTCATCTGGTTTTCAGTGCCCTGCTCGAAGTGGAAAAGAACGGTTTGCCTAATCCGTTGGCGGCGCTCGCAATTTCACCATGGGTGGACCTGACCAACCACGGTGAAAGCATGGAGGCCAACAGGAAGTTTGACTGGATGACAAAGGAAATGGCGGACCAACTCAGCGCATGGGCATGTGCGCGCTCGGAATTGGACGACACTCTCTTTTCCGTTACCGACAATGATCTTACAGGATTGCCGCCCACCTTGGTCCAATATGGAGGTTTGGAGATCTTTAGCGATACCTTGGACGCTTTCCGAGTGCGAAACTCCAAGGCGTGCAACCTCACATTTGAGACTTGGCCAAATATGAATCACAACTTTCAAGGTTTTGGCGATCTCCTGCTGGAGAGTACGGATGCGCTGACGCGGATCGCCGCTTTTGTAGCGGCTCTTCGGTGAGACATCGACCCCCGTGAGGTCCGAACCAATATCGCGCTCAATAGAAATTCCATTATTTCACGCCGTTTCACTTTTGCACCCTGAAAGGGATGCAAGCGTATTTTAGGCGAATACGGATCGCGGCCGGTCTGTCACAAGCGGCGCCTGCGGCGGCGCGGCGCCCGGCCCGATGGAGCAATACGTCATTTTGCGAAGTCTCCAATTTGCGGCAAGCTACTGGCAGACATTAAGTGGACATTAGCAGAAATTATTGCGCTAAATTGAGCGACGTTCGCAAAACAGATACCCCTAGGCTACTGCGCCGAGCTGGTTAGGGCATTGCATCACGAACTCGACGGGCAAGGGAACAGGGCGAAATGACGATAGCTGTGCGGCGGACCAATGCCCGCTAATGGAATGGTCCGGCCGTGCTCCCGCCCCGCCAGCGATGGAAGCTGGGAGGGGGCACTAAAGACAAGGAGCACGGCATGTCTCAGAACCCAAACACTTCGATCGCAGTAGTCGGCATCGATATCGGCAAGAACTCGTTCCACATTGTTGGCCTTGATCAGCGCGGCGCGATCGTGCTGCGGCAGAAGTGGTCACGCGGCCAGATGGAAGCGCGATTGGCGAACATGCCGCCGTGCCTGATCGGAATGGAAGCCTGCGTCGGCGCGCATCATCTCAGTCGCAAGCTCAGGGCACTTGGCCACGATGGCAATCGGCATCGGAAGACGGCGAATTCATATTCGCCGGTGCGGCAGCCGGGTGCCCGCTCGCGGCGCGGGCGCAGCAAATTGCCGGTAGGACCGCCCGCATCGGAATTTTGCAACCCTCGCTTGACGATCCGGTCGTTGGAAGAGGCTATCCGGCATTCCTCGATGAATTGAAAAAGTCTGGGTTCAGCGAAGGTCAAAATTTGACTATCGAAGCTGTCAGGCTAGACCAGGACGGCCAAAAACTTTTCGCCGCAATGGCCGACTTGGTGCGGTCGAACGTGGAATTGCTGGTCGCGATCGGAAGCGAAATCGCGCTACAGGCCGCCATGGCGGCGAGCCCGATCATTCCGATCGTCATGTGGGCCAACAGCTTCGATCCGATCGCGCGCGGCTATGTGAAGAGCTTGGCGCAGCCTGGTGACCGCCTCACAGATCGCTTCGGCATCAGTGGCATCGTTCTTATGTCGCTTCACATAGGGCTTTACATAGGCCGGCGGCATCAGCCGCACAGTATGGCCAAGCGCCTGGAGTTCACGCGACCAATGGTGCGACGAAGCACAGGCTTCGATACCGATTAAGCACGGCGGTAGCTTCTGAAAGAATGCCAATACATAGCGCCGCTTGAGTTGGCGACGAATGATGACATTGCCATCCTTATCGACACCGTGGACCTGAAAAACCGACTTCGCGATATCCAGACCGATTGTCGTAACCGTTTGCATGGGTAGCTCCTCCGAATTGTGGAGCTTCAGTAGCCCCCACATCCATGGCACTCACGTGCCGGGTGGAGGAGCCGTCCACAGCATCAATATGCGACAGATGTATGTGTGTGCTGCGTCCACCCCCGATGTTGTTATTGGCGCTCCTAAAACTTGTATCCTACGTGCCACTCGACCCCAACTGGGTCACGCGGAGTGAAGTAGACTGGGCCATCTCGAAAGTCGCCTACGCGGCCGAGTGTAAAATCGGCGCCCGTGTACCAGTTCTGGTTAAGATTGATGTTCAGTCCGATACCGATCTCTACCATGGACGTCAGGGTATCTTCAGTTCCCAAGTCGGGACGGGAACCAGATTCCCACGCAAGACCGCCGCCGCCAAAGGCGTAGAGATACAAGCGTCCGATTACGAAACCGCCTTCGCCGCCGAACGTGCCTGCGAAGTTTTCTCTTTCGGTTGAATTTCCCGGCATTGCTTCAATCGTCCCCCCAATAAGTTTGGTGTAGGTCCCAAGCACGAATGAGCCATACTGAGCCCGGTACACTGGCCGAATTCCGATTTGGACTCCGGTTAAGTTAGCTTGGTTTTGGAGTTGGCCGGTGGGATCGTTGATCTTCATTGTCCAAATGAACGGACGCCACACGACTCCCTCGAGGCTAAACCCGCTCCAATTCGCGGTCTGGCCCAGAAATGGCACCGGATCAAAGCTCGCTGCCGAAGCGGTCTGCGCCGCCGCTGGGTGCAGGGCCGCGATTAGTGCGCCGGCTGCCGAGATCGACCCGCACACAAACGCACCGAGGGCGCTGACTAACAGCGGTCGCGCGCTTCGCCTCGTCCGCTGTCTGCGCATCAGACTGTATCCGTTGCAATGCTACGCGCGGATGACGGATTCCCGCCGCCTCCACCCACTTCAGTCGTGGACGCCCCCCCTAGTACACCGTTTCACAATGTTCTGCATGTCCGCTATGGGTCGATACTGTTGAAAAAGTTCTTGTTTCCGAATGAACAAAATTTTCCAGAGGCGCTGATACGCCAATCGTAAAATTATGTGGGGGGTCACCTAATCAGTCTGATCTTCGACCGGCGACCTCTGGAAGCTCTTTAAAGGGTTGTGGTTTGCCGAGAATAGGGTCAACGGCTGCATCGCGAAATTTGGCCATCGGCTTGTTTTCGACTTTTTCAACCGCATCGGTCAGACTTGACCGGCCCAGCCAGTCGTTCGTGCCGGTCGATGTCTGCTTCGCCCGTGCGCCGTGACAAGGCGGCGTTTTCCAGTGGGTGCAAGTCCCACCCGGCAACCGCTCCAGCCGGAAGCAACCGGAGCAGCTATGGAGGTGACGAAATAGCTGAAGCCTTCGGAATGCGTGTCACGAATTGGTGACAGCGCGAGTGTGCAGGCCGCAACGCGAGTGAACGCCGAGCAAGCCTCGAAAAGGACAGTGCGCAGGCCGACCCGACAGGGTTTTCGGGGAAGGCTGATACGGCTGGGAGAATGAGCGAAAGATACGCCCAAGACACACCTTCGGCGAGCATGTCGCGCCACACCCGCCTGGCGCCGTAGGTTCGATCGCTGGCGAGGAAGCTTGAGCGAACCTTTGCGCCCAACTCTTCATCGCTTCTGCTGTGCCGACTGCACGGCCGTGTCAGCCACGCATAGAAGCCGCCCCGCGAGACACCGAGCGCCTCGCACAACCATCCCGCCGGCCAGATCCCCCGGTGCTTCGCAATGAATCCGAACTTCACGTCGATTCCTCGCGAAGTAGGCCGCGGCTTTTTTTAGGATGTCCCGTTCGGCCTTCAGCCGGATCACCTCGCGCTTGAGCTGCGCGATCTCCAGCTGCTCGGGCTTCATCTGACCTGGGCCGGGGAACGCATGCTGCGGATCGTCCGCAAGCGCCTGCACCCAACCGCGCAACTGTGACGGATGCACACCAAGGTCTTGCGAGGCTTGCGCATACGACACGCCCCGCTCTTTGATCAGCCGCACAGCCTCAAGCTTGAACTCGCGCGTAAACTTCCGTCTCTCCATGACACACCTCCGGTTCCATCAAAACACCTAACTCGGTGTCTGCGGAACCGGGTGCAGGCCAGTTCAGCCGTTCATACCTGGAGAGAGCCACGGAAGGTGTCGGAATTTTTGCTTACTTATCAGGTCGCATGTTTTCACAGAATAATCGATGCATCTGGATCGCCTGCTGCAAGCGCGTAGATCATAAAAAGGCATAGGTCTCGGCTAAGGTAGCAGCCGTGCGAGGCCATCTGTTCGCGTTCAAGGATCGGAAAGGTCGAATACACGTAAGCCGCAGTTTCCTTTAGCGTTTCTATCTCTGCACCTGTAGTGCTTGGAAAATACAGCATTAAATAAATTGCATCTAACTTTGCACGCCGACGCAGGCGATCCATCCGGTCCCAGTTGAAGGGAGGCTTCACATTTCCCGTGTCTGGATCGATATAGCTTCGATCACGAGCAAACGCCGCCATGTCATGCGAAGTGTATGTTAGCGCGAGAACTTCTTTATGCACGATGTCATGCGCAGTCAGTGGACCGAAAACTCGAGTATAGGCCGCGATTGGGACGACAGGGAGTTGTTCGACGATGAACCAATTTAGATTTGCAGCATGCACTTTTTGGCGCGCGACAAAATCAAAAATCATAGAATTCAAATTTGCGAGGAGAAGCGGCGTGCTCTCCTGATATTCGGCGATGACCTTTGCCTTAGCCCCCTTTTTTCCGTTGTCAGGAAGAGGCGGAATGAGGAGCGGCAATTTGTTACCCGATCCGCAGAAAGGCACGAATGATGCGATCATCGTGCGCACATCGGTCGGGCGTGCAATATCACGGAAGGCGATTACGGCGGATAGATCGCCCGGCCAATCGATCGCGCCGCTAGATACCCAATATTGCGGTGTGGGCGAAAAGTTCGGATCGGCATGCTGCTCGGAAGTTGTATCTCCCGAAAGCGCTGCATTGTGCAGGTTCTCTTCATTCACAAGAACGGATGCAGCGCGATGATCGAATTGCTTGATTGTGCGGCCCACGTATAGCGGGACGAACTCCTCGACGCCGCGCCGCCAGCGTCCGCCGCCGACCGGATACGACGTTTTTTCCAACTCGGCCCTGGTAACGAAGAGATGGCTATCATTGGTCATGTGGAACATGGTCGAATAACGCACAGGAAAAGCCGCCACGGGCTCAACTTTTCGCCGATCGACTAGCACCGGCAGACGATCGTAAATTTCGGTAGTGATGTTCGCATCGCGACGAGTGCGAAAGATTGGTGCCGTGCCAGTGTTTGGATTCACCTTTGCGAAATCGGCTGGCGTGAGTGTGAAGGCACGCTGAGGATCGTCCAACGTTACAACGGATTGAAGGAAGAAGGCACAGTTAGTATGCGAAAAGCGTCGTTTGGTGCCGGCTGCGACGATCACGCAGAACTTGAAGCGGCTGTCTACGTCGGGAAAGAATGGTTCAAGCGTACCGCGTCGGTTCTCAAAGTCGATTAGGTTGCCGAGCCGGCCGGTAGTCGCAATCGACTTGAAGAACTCCGAAGCTGACTTATCTGATGCAATGCCCGAAGGAGTAAGTAGGCCGATTACGCCGTCGGGTTTCACTAGAGCCAACGCCGTTCGACAAACAGAGAGTAGAGGTTTAGGTCTCCGCCCGAAAGCAAAGGGTAGTCGCCGCTCTCACGTGCGACACGGGAAGAGCCGTCAGCTCGTGCTACCGCAGCGCGATAGTCAACGACGATTGGATTGTCGCTATCGAGCAAGTTCATTACTAGCCGTTTGCGGTCGGCCGCGCGTGTCACCATTGCTATATCCGGCCGGCGATCGGAGAACCACTCTACTTCTTGGAATTTCATACGGTCCCACGGTGGATTGCCGATTACCGCATCGAAGCCGCCCTTCGGATCAGCGCTGTCCCAATCGGTCCAAACGCCGGGGAATACTACCTCCCAATGTAAGAAACGCTCACGACCGATAGCGGCGCCCCCTCCACGACCCAACCTGCAATAACCGCAACTGCAAAGCCGACCGATGCAAACGTCGCGAGCTTCGAGCGTGAAAGTTCAAGCGCAGCCACCGTCGGCCGGATCATCTCGACCGACTCGGCATGCAGATCCAGCTTTGCGGCGAGTTCGCGCAACGCGGCGGAATTGTCCTCGTGCCGGCGCAATTGCAGCTCGCGGTTCTCGGCGATCTGGCGTTGCAACTCTCGGACACTCGTCTCCAGCGACCCAATCGCGCGACTGATTTCGTCCAGTTTACCGGGCATGATCGCGGCCCTCTATAATGCTGCAAGATCCTCAACCAGGGCGTCATAGTCGAAGCCCTCGGGTGACTTCTGGTTGACGAGACATTCGGTTGAGACATAGGCGGCGGCTTCATCGCAGTATTTGACGAAGAAACGCTCCGTCATCGGCTGCAGCGCGCCCCAACTGACCGTCGCAAGAAGCCCATCGGCATCGCGGCCGATGAGCGGGACGTAGTGACCGCCATCGATGGCCGATCCATCGACAACATCCCAGACCTCGCCTCGCGCCGCCTGATCGAGCGCAGAGTTTGGCAATGTCAATCCAATGCCGACTGCACCGAACAAATATGACGCGTAATAGAGATGTTCGACGTTGCCAGGCTCGAGCACGACATAAGCAGCAATCTTGTGCCGTTGGCCGACGGCATCGACGATACCGGTTTTCTGCCGATAGGCCGCTGCCGCTTGCATGTCGGTGCCGTTGTCACTCGCAGATTCGAAGGGGCTGAAGCGAGCATGCAGGCTTCGAGGCCGGTCTTGGCGCCGATCGCCTTGACGTCGTCAAAACCCATGCCGGCGTATTGCGCCTCGAAGTCGACCGAGGTTTCGTCCATCGGGCACTCCTTGTTGCGTGTTGCGGCGCAAGCTTCTTATGGCTCTTGTTCCCATAACGGGAACACGCTATATAGCTATATGAGGGTTATTGCTCGAAACACGCTCACCAGCTTTTGGAGCAAACATCCGGAAGCAAAAGTCGCGCTCGAACGCTGGTACAAAGTCTTTAAAGCCGCGCATTGGGCTTCAACCGACGAGGTTCAGAGAGCGGCTCCGAAATGCAAAGTGCTAAACCGTGAGAGGATCAGGTTCGAAGTCGCGGGAGGAAATTACAGGCTCGTAATCGCCTTCGATTTCCGCCGACAAGTCGCGTTCGTGAAGTTTTTAGGTACTCATGCGGAGTACGATCGCGTTGATGCACTGACCGTATCGCAATTCTAAGGAACTCATCCGATGGAAATCCGCCCCATTCGTACGGACAAGGATCACCGTGCTGCGCTCGCCGAAATTGATGCCTGCTGGGGAGCGCCGGAAGGCAGCGATAAAAGTGAGCGACTTGATGTCCTCCTCGCACTTGTAGAGCTATACGAAGCCAAACGCTGGCCGATCGATGCCGATAAAAACTTCGATCCCATCGACGTTCTTAATTTCGCTATCGATGAGCTTGGTCACACCCAGGCGGAACTTGCGGAACTCTTGGGCTCGCGTTCACGCGCGTCGGAAATTCTCTCGCGCAAACGCGCGCTCACGGTCGATATAATTCACAAAATCAGTGAAGTGTGGAAAATTCCTGCCGACCTTCTCGTTCGCCCATACAAAACTGAACGCGCTGCCTGAACCGAATTCAGTGCCGCATATTTCGCTCAGCGTGGCGGCGCCGAGTTTCACCTAGCCTTCCAGCGCCGCTTCGTTCTCCGTAGCGCCGTCGTCTTCGTCGAGCCAGGCGAGTTTGAGGTCGGGCGAGGTGCAGCGGGAAAATCTTTCCAAGCACCGCCGAGCGCGAAATCTCGTCGAGGCTGACGGCGATTGCAAAGTCACCAATTTGGATGCTAGGCGTTATACACCAAATTGGTGACAATAATTCGCATGGCACGAAAAATTCGCGGCGGACGGCAAATGACCGGGCTCTACCACGCCCGCGAGGCTCGTCACATGAGCCGGTCGGAGCTTGTCCGGCTGTCGGGGGTTTCGAAGCAACAACTGTCGCGGCTCGAGAATGGCCTGATCCGGCTGCGGCTCGATCATCTCAAGCCGTTTGCCAAAGCTCTCAACTTTTCACCAGAGCAGATTTTACTGTGGGGGCGCTATCCGGGCACCGGCAGTGAACATATCGAACCGAGCGATGTCCTGGGCGCGGAAGGCGCGCACGATGAGCCGTTTGTTCAGGTGCCCGAACTCGACACCCGTGCCCGCCTCGGCGGCGGGGCGCCGCGCGAAGTCCGCAAGGACGGCAAGTACGCAGATCCTATAAAACCAGAGAGCTGGCGGTTTCCTGCGAGCTTTGTGCGCGAGCAATTGCACACGGCCGCCGTCGGACTCCTGGTGCTCGACACCAATGGCGACAGCATGGCGCCTACCATCCTTTCCGGCGAGCGCGTCATCGTCGATACTGGCCACAAGACCCCTACTCCAGACGGCCTCTACGCCATCCGCGACGCGCTCGGCGCCATCGTGGTCAAGCGCCTGCAAGTCATGCGCTCGACCAAGCCACAGCGGGTGAAACTCATTTCCGACAATCCGAACCACAACAACGAAGAGGCGCCGCTCAGTGATCTCGAGATCGTCGGCAAGGTCTTGTGCTGCCTCAAGCTGTTCTGAGCGGCCGCGCCGTCATCGGCACTAACCCAGCATCCGGCCGGTGCAATTCGCATCGCTGCGCACCTTTCAATGTGCCGCGCGGATATTCCAAATTGCCTCCGAAATAGCGACCTGCCCCTGCCTTTTTAGTTGCGAACGCGCATGCCGCAGAGCCTGCGCTAGGAGTGTTAGCCGCGCCGCTCTCCGCGAGCCCGCTCTAACGCTTATCGCGAGGCGTAAGTGCTGCCGTTTATTCGGATGCTGACACAATTTTCGCACTTGTCGCACATTGCTGTTCAGCGACATTGGCGTAGCGACAATTGCGCCAGGTGACCGCCGTTTTCCGGTGGAATGTTACGACGTGCCGTCGCCTGCATTCGGCACGATGGAATGCGTCCCGATCTGAGGGCTTTACTCCTCGACCACTGTGTACTCGAGGTCGATGATCTCGCCAGAGAGTATACGCGAGCGTTGGCGGAAGCCGCGTTCGAAGCGCTCCAATTGTGCGCGCAGGTCAGTTCGGTTGCGCAGTCCGTCGTGGACCACCTGTCGAAGCATTTCGCAGTATATGATCATCGTCATGATGGCACGGACGCGATCGAGTGCGGTCGGAATATGCTCCAAAATCCTGTCGATTTTTCTAAACGACAACACAAGATCGTCCATCGCCGTCGAAGCATCCGCTTCGGCGTATTTCATGTCTTTGCTCCTTCGTATTGATCGCTCATCGACCTGCCGATGAACGGAGGCGTTCGTGCTGCCCCTCATACGAACAGCTATCTACGCCTGATACAGCCGCAAAATGCGGTGCTAATCGCCGCAAAAATCTGTTCAGGCCGGCTCAGCCGACGGACGACGTTTTGCCTGGCGAAGCCGTTCAAATCGGCGATCGCCGGTCTGGCTATAAAGTTTGTCGAGAGCGCGGGTCACAGTTTCGGTACTAACGTGGTTGAACAATTGTCTATTAACGATTGCGGTCAAAGCCTTTATAGAACTTGTGGGATTCCATTTGCGGCCGTCGATCGCCTTTTGAATAATACTTCCGATCTCAGATTGACGGGACGGCCGTCCACTCCCCTTGCCCGCAACTCGCGCGGTTCTGCGGCGTCGGGTGAGCAATAGAGATCTTGCCAATTTCTTAATGTCTGGCTCTTCGAAGATAACCAGTACCTTGGCCAGATTGGCTCCGAACAGATTGTGGAATTGATCGTAGTGTGAATTGCCGAAGCGCAAAAAACTGAAACTTCCGCCCCTTGCGCTGCGAAGCGCTGGAATTTCTTTTGAAACACTGGGAGACAATCTTAGGGGCTTTTCAGATCGCGGCCCAAACACGAATGCTTCAAGCCTCCCTCGGTCGACTGCAGCCCAGATCTTCGCGATAGCGTACTCGATGGCCGCGCGATCCGACACATCAAATCCGGCATCTCTGTTCTGCTTAACGACCGGGCGATCCGGCTCGCCTCCATACATCGCGACGGCGACTTGATCCGCCGCTTCCCGCATCGTTACAAAGCCAATTGGAATTAGGATACTCATGGTAAAAATTATTGCAGTTCATCAAATGGCGAACGAAGCTGATAGCTGCTGGAGTTGATCAGGGCTTAAATTTCCACGTTACACATCCTGAGCCGCCCACGGATCGACTATCGGAATCTTCAGATCCCCAAAATGCCGCACGTTTCGGGTGGCAAGCGTAGCGCGTCGCGCGAGCGCAATACCCGCAATCTGCGTGTCGCGCATGTCTACTGGACGTCCGGCTTGCTGCCGCTCGGCCGCCAATGATGCCGCTTCATTCGCTGCAGCGCTGTCGAAATCCAACACACGGTTTTCCAGATCCTCCTTCAAAAGTCGCGCGAACGCCGTTTCCAGGGTCTGTCGCCGCCGACCTGTCGGCAGCAGCGCCAGACCGAGACGAGCCTCGAACAGCGTGACGCTGGTTATCCAGACGGATTTGGCGGGCTGGCGGTCCAGCCACGCTACCACGGGATCCTCGGGTGCCGTGCGCATCAACGCTGAAAGTACATTGGTATCGAGGATGATCATTTACTGAATTCCGCCGGCCGCGGACGCTGACCGCGCAATTCCGGCAGCTCCGTATTCATCCCCGCTCTCGCGAAACGCGCCGCTATGCGTGATCCCAGCTTGGTCACTGGTGGTTTTGGTCCTTCACCGCGTCACGCAAAATGTGCCTGACTTCGTCTTCCATGCTGCGCCCGTGGCGCGCGGCGCGGCGTTTGAGGCGAACCTTCACGTCGTCTTCTAAGTGGCGAACTATAAACTGGGCCATACGCAACCTCGCGTGTGATGTAAATGATATCATGATATCGTTACTCCATGGGTGGTTGCAAGTTTGGACCCTATGGGGAAAGGCCCCGTCGCCATTTCTGGCTTGCCGGCTTCATAGGCCGGATCGCCCCAGCGCTATTCGCGTCGATGAATTCAACGCCTGCGGTCTCAAACGCGCGGCGGACGGCTTCGACTGTTCTTAGCTCTGCTTTGGCGGAGACTGCCGCAGCCGCACGCCTGGCCCTCCGCCATTGGCATCGATGAATTCGACGCCGGCTGCCTCCAGCGTCCGTCGGATCGCCTGATCGTTGACGCGGGTGAGCTTGGTCTCGCTCGGCTTGAGTTCGGCCCGCCGGATCGAGGTGGTGCTGACGGAGGATTCCCGCGCCAGGTCCTCGGCGCTCCAGCGGATCAGCGCCCGCGCGGCGCGAATTTGAGCGCTGGTCAGCGGATTGGGGGTCTTGACATCCCGTAGAGGAGACATATTTCCATCCATATGGAATGATTAGTAGCGTCATATCGAGGCCTCATCATGAGGCCGATTCCAGAAGGAGGGGAAGCGATGAAACATGCCATGTGGATAAATAGAGCCCAGGAACGTCGGGGCTTTATTGGCGGCTCCGATGCCCGGATCATCATGGGCAATGATGCGGCCGCTCTGGTGCGGCTGTGGCAGGAGAAACGCGGCGAGATCGAACCCGAGGACTTGTCGGGCAATCTGATCGTTCAGCTCGGGGTGGTGACCGAGGACCTTAACCGGCGCTGGTACGAGACCAATGCTGGGGCGGTCATTACCGACATTCAGAAGCGCGTGCGCCATCCCGCGGTGCGCTGGCTTGGGGCCACCTTGGATGGGCGGGTTGAGAGTAACGGGGCGGTGTTCGAATCGAAGTTCATGCTGCCCTGGCAGTTCTCGGAAGAGGCAGCGCTGTCGAAATATGCCCCGCAGCTGCAGCACAATATGTGGGTGGTGGAGACGAAGGCGGCGGTGTTGTCGATCATCACCGGCGGCGGCAAGTGGGTGGAGATCAAGACAACTGCCGACCCGCTCTATCAGCACTTGATTATCACGGCAGAGCGGAAGTTCTGGCGCTGTGTCGAGAGCGGGGAGCCACCGCGGCTGTTCGGCATTGAGCCGCCAAAACCCCGGATCGAAGCGATCCGCATCGTCGACATGAGCTCATCCAATGCCTGGGCGGAGTTTGCCGGGGTGTTCTCACGGACCCGATCGGCCCATCTCGAACATGAGCAAGCCAAGGCCGAACTGAAGGCCCTCATGCCGGAGGACGCCAAGGAGGCCATCGGGCATGGCATCCGGGCCAAGCGCTCGAAGTCCGGCGCCGTCAGCTTTGACGTCCTCGCTACGGAGCAAAACCATGCAGCGGTCTAGTGCGTCGATCGCAAATCTGGCTGCCGCTCTGGCCAAGGCGCAAGGCGGAGCTGGTCAACCCGGAGAAGTCGCTGACGGCGACCATCAAATCGGATGGCCTGCGTGGCGAACAGACGTTCCGCTATGCGCCGCTATCGAGCGGGCTCGATATTGTGCGCAAAACGCTTGGGCCAGCATGAGATCGCGACGGTCCAGACCACCGCGATCGATCAAGCCGCCGGCGTCGTCAATCTGACGACGCTCTTGGCGCATTCATCCGGGGAATGGATTGCCTCGGACTGGCCGGTCTGCGCGGTGGCCGATACGTCGACCCCGCACCGGATGGGCGCGGCCCTGACCTATGCCCGGCGCTACGCCCTCTTCACCCTCGTCGGTATCGCCGGCGAGGATGACCTCGATGCGCCGGATCTGATAGCGCCCAAACCAGCAATGCCCGAACCGCAACGGCCGAAGGGAATGAGCGGTCATGGCGGCAATGGTCGATCAAACGGCGGCTGGCGCCCATCAGCCTCCTCAAGTCGTGACGGCGCAACACCGACCGCAGCCGTGCTCGGCGTTGAAGCATCTGTGCAGCTGCGCGATCGGCTGATCGCGGAGCTTAACGCGAACGCCACCGGCGACGACGCGGCGCTGTGGGCAAAACGCTCCATGGCTGAGAAGAACAAACTGACTGAAGACGATGCCAGAGCGGTCGAAGATGCGTTCGGAGCCAGATTGGCGATGTTCGCCTCGTCGATCGAGGAGAAATGAGTCACGCACGGATCCAAATCCCACCGATCCGAAAGTGGATCCAAAACGTCCGAGCCGAATCCACCGGGCGCGGCGGCAGAAAGCATCAATCGACAAAGCAGCGCTGACGCTGTCGGAGCCGCGCCGGGTTCGTGATCGTGATCACGTCAGATATGTGGCCAAGCAGCCTTGCCTGATTTGCGGCCGCCAACCCTGCGATGCCCATCATCTGCGCTTCGCCCAAAGCCGGGCGCTCGGCCGCAAGGTCAGCGATGAGTTCACCGTTCCATTGTGCCGCGGACACCATCGCGAAATCCACCGCTGTCGGCGATGAACGGGCATGGTGGATCGAGGCCGGCATCGAGCCAACCGCAATCGCTCGAGAGCTTTGGCTAAACTCTCACCCGCTGCGAGACCGGACCAGGCAATCTGCGAACAGTCGGAACTCAACAGGGCAACGCCGCCCTCATGCTCGCGTTCCCACAAGCGGGGTCTCATAATGTCGAAGTCGACAGCCAGACCAACCCCTGCATCCATTTTTGCCCGGGCGGCAATTAGGATTGGGCTGCGGAGCAACGATCCTGGTCTCGTCAAGGCCGGTCGCGACTTGCTGCGGAGAAGTACCGAGGCGTCCGTCATGGCACCCGCGAAGTCGGGGCCAACCAGGCTTTCGGCGCCTTCATCACCGAATAGCGACCGCCAAACTCGCTGACGCGGCTGCTAGCTTTTGCGCACCTTGCAAATGAGGACGTCAACGCTCTTCGTTCCCGGCTCGTCCAGGCCACCGCAAAGACGGCTCAGCAATATTTCCTTGGTGAGTGGCGTACCCAGGGCTAGAAACGTTGAGCGAGAGACCATGACCCAATTTTATCAACCAGACCTGAGCGAGAGCGTTGACAGCCCATTCGTACGAGATGGCAACAACAAGCTCGTGCGAAGATCCTATTGGCTGATATGAATGATCGCACCCTGGTATTAGTGATGACGAATGGGATTGGTGCGCACCTGACGAACGATGAAAAAAGAGCGCATCTAACGGACCTGCGCCGCGAGCACTTAATCGATCAGATCTGCGTCCAGGAAATATTGCCACCTGAAAAATAGTGGCGATTTTAACATTTCCTCGGTAAGCATCGACCCTTCCGCTATGCCGATACGAGAATCAACCGACAAATTCGGGGCGCTCGCGAGACGCAACATAAATTCGAGAGGTGACGAAACCGGACCGGTATCGGCCGCAGCGATGAAGGCGTCTTTCATTACTGTCTGTCTTGTTCGGCGTGCCGTGCTGACGACCACACGTCGCTCGCCCGGTTTCGACCCTCTCGGCCTTGCCACTTCGTAGAATATCGATCCGGATAACAAATCGTTAACGCCCAGAATAACTGCCCTTCGGGAATCTTAACCGATCGCCCTACGCGCTTTATAATTGCTATTTGGCTGCTACTCCTTTGCTATTTTTGCCAAAAGTAGTGAATGGTCCCGCCACAACGAGAAGTTGCGAGTTGGCAGAACGAACCCACCGAAGAAATTGCATCGACCCGGGCTTTATCAGCTCGGCGGCACGACGCGGATATGCAATTCGCGCAACTGCTTCGGCGTGACTTCCGACGGCGCGCCCATCAGCAAGTCTTCGGCGCGCTGGTTCATCGGGAACAGCACGACTTCGCGCAGATTCTCCTCGCCGCACAACAGCATGACGATACGGTCGATGCCCGGCGCGATGCCGCCATGCGGCGGCGCGCCGAGCGACAGCGCACGCAACATGCCGCCAAACTTCTGCTCCAGCACGCTTTCGTCATAGCCGGCGATGGCGAAGGCCTTCTTCATCACATCGGGGCGATGATTGCGGATCGCGCCGGACGACAATTCGACGCCGTTGCAGACGATGTCGTACTGGATCGCCTTCATCGCCAGGATCTTGTCCTTGTCGTTCGCATCGAGCGCCAGGAATTCATCGACCGGCATGTTCGGCATCGAGAACGGATTGTGCGAGAAGTCGATCTTCTTCTCCTCCTCGCTCCACTCGTACATCGGAAAGTCGACGATCCAGCACAGTTCGAAGCGATCCTTCTGCACGAGGTTGAGTTCCTCGCCGACTTTGCGTGCGCGCAGGGCCGGCGAACTTGACGAAGTTCTAAGGCTCGCCGGCGACGAAGAACACCGAGTCACCGGCTTTCAGACCGAGCTTTTGTCTGATCTTTTCCGTTCGCTCCGGACCGAGATTATTGGCGACTGGTCCCGCGCCTGGAATTGGCCCCGCACTCGTGACAACCGTAGAATTCCTCGCCTGCCATTCTTCGAGTACTTTAATCGCCTCAATTATCTTCCCGTCCGTGCGAAGCTTTTCTACTTGGTCACGTACTGCTTTTTGGTCTGGCTTCGTTGAATCCAGAACGCCATTGCTCCAGCGGATAAATGATGTAGCCAAGCCCCGGCTGGCCCTCGCCCTGCGCCCACGAATTCATCCGGTCGCAGAACGCGCGCGAGCCGCCGCCAGGCGCCGGGATCGCCCACACCGCCGCTGTTGGGCTGCTTTCCGAGAATGCGCGCGAAAATCTTGAAGCCCGAGCCGCGGAAAATCTCCGATACATCCTGCATCACGATCGGATTGCGCAGATCCGGCTTATCGGTGCCGTATTTGCGTCAGCGCCTCGGCATAGGGGATCAGCGGAAATTTCTGCGTCACGCTGCTTGCCGTCAGAAAATTCCTCGAACACGCCGCGGATCACCGGCTCGACGGCGTCGAATACGTCCTGTTGGGTGACGAAGCTCATTTCCAGGTCGAGCTGATAGAACTCGCCGGGCGAACGGTCGGCGCGCGCGTCCTCGTCGCGGAAGCACGGCGCGATCTGAAAATAGCGGTCGAAGCCCGACACCATGATGAGCTGCTTGAATTGCTGCGGCGCCTGCGGCAGCGCGTAGAATTTTCCCGGATGGATGCGCGACGGCACCAGATAGTCGCGCGCGCCCTCGGGCGACGAAGCGGTGAGGATCGGCGTCTGGAATTCGAAGAAGCCCTGCTCCTTCATGCGCCGCCGGATCGAATCGATCACCTGGCCGCGCTTCATGATGTTGCGGTGCAGATGATCGCGGCGCAGGTCGAGGAAGCGATATTTAAGCCGGATTTCCTCGGGATATTCCTGCTCGCCGAACACCGGCATCGGCAGTTCGCCGGCCGGCCCGAGCACTTCGATCTCGCTGATATAGAGTTCGACCACGCCGGTCGGCAGTTCCGCATTTTCAGTGCCGTTCGGCCGCCGGCGCACCTTGCCGTCGACGCGGATCACCCATTCCGAGCGCAGCGTTTCGGCCACCTTGAAGGCCGGGCTGTCGGGGTCGGCAACGACCTGGGTGAGGCCATAATGGTCGCGCAGGTCGATGAACAGCACGCCGCCATGATCGCGGATGCGGTGGCACCAGCCGGAAAGCCGGGCCTCGATGCCGATGTCGCCGTCGCGAAGCGCGCCGCAGGTGTGGGTGCGGTAGCGATGCATGGTCTATTCCGCCAATGTTGCGGGAAAAGGTGGCGCACAACCACATCGCGACCGCTGATTTGTCAAGCCGGACCGCGACCGGCCGGGCAGCCTATGACGGGCACGCCTCGACATAGTGCCGCCGATCTGCACACTCGCTCCCAGCCAGGAGCAGGAATGCCCAAAAAACGCAAAAAGACCGCCGCGATGGCGGCTGCCGCCCAAACCATGACATCGGCCGAAGCGGTCATTGCGACGCTGATCGGCCATGGCCTCGACACCATCTATGCCCTGCCCGGCGTGCAGAATGATTTCCTGTTCGAAGCGCTGTTCACGTATTCGGACCGGTTGCGCACCATCCATACCCGCCACGAGCAGGGCGCAGCCTATATGGCGCTCGGCGCGGCGTTAGCGACCGGCGAGCCACAGGCTTTCGCCGTGGTGCCGGGACCGGGACTGCTCAATGCAGGGGCGGCGCTGCTGACGGCCTTTGCGACGAACGCCAAGACGCTCGGCCTGATCGGCCAGATCCCCGACGGCGATATCGGGCGCGACCTCGGGCAGCTCCATGAAATCCGCGATCAAGCCGGCATCGTCAAACGGCTCGCCGATCATACGGCGATCATCCGCAAGCCCGAGCAGGCGTCGAAAGCGACTGCGCTGGCCATGCGGGCAATGCAGACCGGCAGACCGGGTCCGGCGGTGCTGGAATGCGCGATCGACGTCTGGGGCAAGCCCGGCTCGGTAACGGTGCAAAATCCGCTGCCAGTTCCAGCAACGAAGGTCGACCACACCGCAATCCGCAAGGCGGCAAAGCTCCTTGGCGCGGCGAAGCGGCCGCTGATCATCTGCGGCGGCGGCGCGCAGGATTTACCCGACGAAGTGGCTGCGCTGTCCGACATGCTGCAAGCGCCGGTGCTCGCCTTCCGCCGCGGCCGCGGCGTGCTCGATGGCCGCAGTCCATTTAGTGTAACGTTGCCGCTCGGCCGCGATCTGTGGGGCGAAGCCGACGTGGTGCTAGCCGTCGGCACCCGCATGCTGATTCAGTTCCGGCAATGGGGCATGGATCGCAACATCAAAATCGTGCGCATCGACGCCGATCCGAAAGAACACGCCCGCCTGCACAAGCCCGCCGTGGCGCTCACCGGCGACGCCAAACCTATCCTTGTGGCGTTGCGCGACGAATTGCCGAAGCACAATGCCAGTCGGGCCTCGCGCAAGGACGAGATGCAGGAACGGCAGGCCGCATGGCGCAAGCGTTTTTCTGAAAAGATCGCGCCGCAGATCGCATTCCTCGATGTGATCCGCTCCGAACTTCCCGAAGATGGCATCTTGGTCGAAGACATCACGCAGATGGTATTCGCCGCGCGTGTCGCCTATCCGGTTTACAAGCCGCGCACATACATCTCGCCGGGTTTTCAGGACCCGCTGGGCTGGGGCTTTGCCACGGCGCTCGGCGTGCAAAATGCACGACCTGACGTGCCGGTTGTGGCGATCTCGGGCGATGGGGGCTTCATGTTCACTGCCACCGAGATGGCGACCGCGATGCGCCACCGTATTCCGCTGGTCACGGTGGTGTTCAATGACGGCGCCTTCGGCAACGTCCGGCGCATCCAGCAGGAGCGCTTCGGCAATCGCCTGATCGGCAGTGACCTGAGCAACCCGGATTTTGTCGCTTTCGGCAAGAGTTTTGGCGCCGAAGCAGAGTGCGCCAACGGTCCCGAAGAATTAAGGCGGGCATTGCGCCGGGCATTCGCACATCGCGACGGCCCCACCCTCATCGAAGTTCCGGTCGGTGCCTTTCCGAGCCCCTGGGAATTTCTCAACATGCCGAAGGTGCGCGGCTGATGGTTGCATCGCAGCATAGTGGTTGCAGGCTCCACGCCGGCCTTGCCACACGCGCGCCTCCTGCCTCACACTCCCCTCAAGACCATGTTGCATAGTCCTGAAATCAAAACGTCGATGCCGCCGATCACGACGACGGCGGAGCTTGCGGCCGCGTGCAATCGGATGGCCTCCCATCCGTTCGTCACCGTCGATACCGAATTCCTGCGCGAAACCACATATTATCCGCTGCTGTGCGTTGCGCAGATGGCAACGGCCGACGAGGCGCTCGTGGTCGATGCGCTCGCCCCCGGCATCGACCTTTCGCCGTTCTACGAGCTGATGGCAAACGAGAAGGTGATGAAGGTCTTCCACGCCGCGCGCCAGGACATCGAAATCGTCTGGCACGGCGCCAAGCTTATTCCGCATCCGATCTTCGACACCCAGGTCGCCGCGATGGTGCTGGGCTATGGCGACTCGATTTCCTACGACCAGTTGGTGCAACGCATTACCGGAGACGCGCTCGACAAATCCAATCGCTTCACCGATTGGACGCGCCGGCCGCTCAGCGACGCACAGCTTACCTACGCCATCTCCGATGTGACTCACCTGCGGGACGTCTACCTGGCACTGCTCGATGACCTCGGCCGGCGCGGCCGCGCCGACTGGGTGCAGGAGGAAATGGAGATTTTGACCTCCCCCGAGACCTACCGCATGGAACCGCAGAATGCGTGGCAGCGGCTCAAGACACGGGTGCGAAAGCCGCGGGAGCTTGCCGTCCTCATCGAGGTGGCGGCTTGGCGGGAGCGCGAAGCCCAGACCCGCGATGTGCCGCGCTCGCGCGTGCTCAAGGACGACGCCATCGCCGATATCGCCGTACAGGCACCGACCACCATCGAAAAACTCGCGCATTTGCGTTCGTTGCCCAAAGGTTTTGAGCGCTCACGCTGGGGCGAAGCGATCGTCGCCGCCGTCGAGCGCGGACTGGCCCGCGATCCCAAGAGCTTGCCGCACCAGGTGCGGTTCCAGCCGGCCGCCAACGGCGCGGCCGTCGTCGAACTCCTCAAGGTCCTGTTGCGCATGATCTCCGAAAGCCATCACGTCGCCGCCAAGGTGATCGCAACGGTGGACGATCTCGAGCGCATCGCCGCCGACGACAATGCAGAGGTCGCAGCAATGTCCGGCTGGCGGCGGGAATTGTTCGGCGAGAAGGCGCTCGCGCTCAAACACGGCAAACTTGCACTCGCGATCGAGCGGGGCAAGGTCGCCACCGTTGAGCGCGACCGAGCATGAACACCGGGAGGCTTTTCTGAGCGAGCATGAACGGTGGGAGGGCCGCTATGCCGATCCCGATTACATCTTCGGCAAAGCGCCGAACGTCTTTCTCGCGTCCTGCAAACGATTGCTGCCCGAGTCAGGCAAAGCCATTGCTGTTGCAGATGGCGAGGGTCGAAACGGTGTTTGGCTTGCCGAACAGGGGCTTGATGTGTTGTCGCTCGACTTTTCGGCAACCGCGCAGTCGAAGGCCGCCGCGCTCGCGAAAGAGAGAAACGTAAGATTGACGTTGGTGCACGGCGATGTCCATACGTGGGCCTATCCGGAAGCCGCGTTTGACGTGGTCGCCGAAATATTCACCCAATTCAGCTCGCCAAAGGAACGCGCGGCCAAGTGGACCGGCATGCGTAAGACACTAAAGCCCGGCGGGCTCCTGATCATCCAGGGCTACACCCCGAAACAACTGCAATACGGCACCGGCGGGCCCAAAGAGATCGAGAATCTTTATACGCGCCCGATGCTGGAGGAAGCGTTTCGCGGCTTCCGCGATATCTCGATCACCGAAGAAGAGCTTGAGATGCATGAGGGCACCGCGCACGGCGGCATGTCCGCGGTGATCAATCTCACGGCGCGGAAATAGCTCTGATCCGCAACGCCGCACGGCGACGGGTGCCGCCGCGATTTTGATTCGATTATGCGCGCGGTCTCGTCGTGGCTGAGCGACTCGTATGGTGGATAAGGTTCGCCGGCCGGTATGCCGATCAAATTCATCGCTGCTTTCATCGCCGGAGCGAGACCGCGATGCATCCATTTTGAGGGGAACAGCGTCGCCGTCACGGCGGCGTAGCGGTGTGGCGTTTACCAGCCGATGAATTGCCGCAAGTCCAGGCGCGCCATCTCACTGAACTCCTTCAGTACATCGATTTCCGACTTATCCTTCCCCAGCAACTCATTAAGCTCCTGGATCGTCCTGTTCGGCGCGAGATACGTGTGGATGGTAAGATCCATGACTTTCTCCGCGCACGCTACGGTATTCGGCGAGGATTGCACGCGCATCCTGCAAACCATGGCGTAAAGCCCGATCAGGTCCGAAATTTGCGGTTCGTTGCTGACCACTGCGTCGCCGTAAGCCTTCGACGCGGCCGAGATGAATTCCTTGTAGAGTTCGTCGCGACGCGAAATCTCACGCGCGATCAGCGCAGCTCTCGCCTGCGTGCGCTGACTGACCCAGCTGGTCAACGCCGAGGTCAGCCCGCCGATTAGCGATCCGGACAGCGCCGCCGCTGCGGAAATGTATACAGGATCCATGGGATGCGGTCTTGCTGGTGTGCTGCGAAAAAGTCCCCAACGCGCGCTAGTGACAACAATCCAAGTAACTACGTCCTCGATTGTTTTCGTCACCCTCCCGTCTCGGCAGTTCGACGCTGGTCGCTTGTCAGACGCCTCGCAAAACTATCCCCTGCCCGAAATATGCACAAGTCTGAAAAACGGGTGTCACTCACGTTCAATCTTGCTCAGCGCCGAGTCATCGCCGTGCCGACGATCAAGGGGGCGGAGTTCGACTGATCACCAATTTTTGGTTTGTGGTGAACATCAGCGCGTCATGGCCTAGCCGACCAGCATCACCGGCTCGCGCCCGATCAGGCGCGCCAGCGAGCGCAAGCGGTTGAGCACGCGCTCGCCGGCGAGCGCCGCGTAGCTGCCCGGCAGATGCAGTGCAAGACGGTGCCGCTCCACCGCGAGTGTTGTTTTCGTCAGCACGCCGGGCATCGCCGCGGAAACCACATAGGCAAGACGAAGCGCGGCGCCGAGCACGCGCGCGCGGTCGAGCATTCGGGTCGAGACAAGCTCGCGCAGCCGGGGCGACAGCTCGTCGTCCATGACCAGGCCGACATGGCGGAAGAACACCGCCAGCGCCAGATAAGCGCGGCCGGCGTGGTCGATGCCGCTAAAGCCGCCGTGGGCGATGATATTGAGCGATTGCTCGCCGCGATAATCGGGATGCGCGCGCCAGCCGATATCGGCGAGCAGACACGCACCGTGGCGCAGGCGTCGTTCCTCACCAGTCTCTTCAATCCCCGAAGATGACATCAGGCGATCGGTCCAATCGATCAGTTCTTCGCCGTGGCGCGGCGAACGCGACCGCAACTGATTGAGATGGCGCGCCGCTTCGATCAGCGCATCCTTTTCCTGTTCCTTGCGCTTAAGCAGTGCATAGAGCAGGCCCTCGCGCACGCCGAGCGCGGAGAACACCACCTGTTGCGGCCGGCCGATGCGCAGGATGTGTTCGAGCACGAGCGCTGCATATGGCAAAAGCGGCCGCCGTGCATTGTTCACCACATCGATGTTCGACAGCGTATCGACAGGGACCCGGTGCACCAGCCGCGCGAATTCGAGCGCTTCCTCGGCCGGGATGGCGTAACCATGCATGACGTGCAGCGGGTACCCGGTCTGCCACATGTGCAGGCGCGCCAGCGAACGCCATGTTCCACCCACGGCATAGAAGGTTCGATCCTCACAGCCCTTGAGGACGGCAAGGCCGTTTAGATTCTTCTTGACGTACTTCTCCGCCTTCTTCAGTGATTTTGCGGAAATATCCGCAAGCGCAAGACCGCCGAGCGGGCGGGTCAGGCCGCGACGAGCGCGCGTACCGCGAACGTCGACGAGTTCGAGCGAACCACCGCCGAGGTCGCCGACGACGCCGTCGGCGTGATGCACGCCCGATATCACACCGAGCGCGGTCATTTCGGCCTCGCGCGATCCGGAAAGAATCTCAATCCCGGTCTTGAGAATTCGTTCGGCAAAGCTGATGAAAGCGCGCCCGTTCTTGGCGTCCCGGCAAGCCGCCGTGGCGATGGCGAGCGTTCTCTTCACCCCCATCCGGTC
The DNA here is from genome assembly GCA_963813825.1 of uncultured Alphaproteobacteria bacterium. Classification (GTDB taxonomy): domain Bacteria; phylum Pseudomonadota; class Alphaproteobacteria; order Rhizobiales; family Xanthobacteraceae; genus BOG-931. Next base: position 147,460 of record CAWFBB010000039.1, on the reverse strand, counting down.
GCATAGAGCGCGGAAGCGTTTGAGTGTCGCAAGTGCGTGCTCAACCGCATCCGCCGCAAGCAAACCTGTGGATTGCACCTCGCGGCCGAGCCCGCACAGTGCTTTCTCGTTGAAAAGTTCCGTCGGGCTGCGGGTCAACCCCTCGTAGACGACGAGGCGAACGGAATTCGAGCCGATATCGATCACCGCAAGCGGTGGACCGTGATCCAAGCGTCCCTGGGCGTCGATTTTGGCGCTGTTCATCCCGGATGATCGGCGTCTGTCAGCCGACGGCTATCGCGCCGGCAGAAGAATTATCGCGAACCCTAAGCACGATTCGGCAGGCAAATCACACCCGCTCCGGCCGATGCCGCAGCCGGGGGATGGATTCCTTTTGCGATTTGCCGCGTCCCGATAGGCTCGGATTTGTCATGAAATAGGTGTGGGCGTTGAATCCCTCTTCGCCCGGGGCGGGTTTGATGCGGCGCGACGAACCGTCGGCGAGAAGCTGCCAGCTCTGCTCGTTATCCTTCAAATTAGCGACCATGATCTGGTCGAGCACCTGTTCGTGCACCGTGGGATTGAGAATAGGACACAGCGCCTCGACGCGGCGGTCGAGATTACGCGGCATCATGTCGGCCGACGAAATGTATACCGCCGCCTTGGCGTGCGGCAGCGCGTGACCGGAACCGAAGCAGTAAATGCGACCATGTTCGAGGAAGCGGCCGATGATCGATTTGACGCGAATATTTTCGGACAATCCCGGAACACCCGGGCGGAGGCAGCAAATGCCGCGCACCACGAGTTCGATCGGCACGCCGGCGGCGGAAGCTTTATAAAGCGCGTCGATGATATCGGCATCGACAAGCGAATTCATCTTCATCCAGATGCCCGACGGCCGGCCGGCCTTGGCGTTGGCGGCTTCTTCGTCGATGTGGTTGTGGATGCGCTGGCGCAACGAAAGCGGCGAGACCGCCATGCGCTCGAGCTGGGCCGGCTCGGCATAGCCGGTCACGAAATTGAAGATGCGTGCAACGTCCTGCGCAATCTGCGGATCGCAGGTGAAGAATGACAGGTCGGTATAGAGGCGCGCCGTCACCGGGTGATAGTTGCCGGTGCCGACATGGACATAGGACGCAAGCTCCGAGCCTTCGCGGCGGACGACGAGTGAAAGCTTGGCGTGGGTTTTCAGCTCGATGAAACCATAAACAACCTGCACACCGGCGCGTTCGAGATCGCGCGCCCAGCGGATGTTGGCTTCCTCGTCGAAACGGGCTTTGAGTTCGACGACCGCGGTGACGGACTTACCTGCTTCCGCCGCTTCCGCCAATTCTCTGACGATCGGCGAGTCGGCCGAGGTGCGGTACAGGGTTTGCTTGATGGCGACGACGTCAGGATCGCGCCCCGCCTGCTGGAGGAAATTCACCACCACGTCGAAAGATTCATAAGGATGGTGGATGACGAAATCCTTTTGCCGGATCGCAGCGAAGCAATCGCCGCCGTGGTCGCGCACGCGTTCCGGATAGCGCGGCGCATAAGGCACGAACTCAAGGTCAGGCCGGTTGAGATGAGTGAGCATTCCCATTTCGTTGAGTTCGAGCACACCGTCGACCTTGAACACGCTGTCGTCACTGGCACCGAGCGCGCGTTGCACGAAGCGCTGCAATTCCGGCGGCATCATCGCCTCGATGTCGAGCCTGATCACGCTGCCGCGGCGGCGACGCTTAAGTGCGGTTTCGAATACCCGCACCAGATCTTCGGCTTCTTCGAGGATTTCCACTTCCGAATCGCGAATGACGCGAAACGCACCGACACCCTTCACGACGTAGCCCGGGAAAAGCTTGCCTATGAAAAGGCTGGTGGCGGCCTCGAGCGAGATCAAGCGCACTTGACCGCTCTCGCCGCTCGCCGGCAGCCGCGCGAACCGGTCAATACGATTCGGCATGCGGATAAGCGCGTTCATCGCCTTGCCGTCCTTGGCGCGGGCTAGCTGCAAGGCGATCGAGAAGCCGAGATTCGGAATGAAAGGAAACGGATGCGCCGGATCGACGGCGAGCGGCGTCAGCAGCGGAAAGATATGGGCGAGAAAATAGTCTTCGAGCCACGCCTTTTCCGCCTTGGTGACATCCGGACCGTCGACCAGCACGATGCCAGCCAGCGCGAGCGCCGCGCGCAGTTCGCGCCATTGCGCCTGCTGGTCTTCGACGAGGAGAACTACGGCTTCGGCGATCCGCGCAAGCTGCTCGGCGGGCGTCAGGCCCTCGGGGCTTTTCTCGGCAATGCCGGCGCCAACCTGGGCCCCGAGACCGGCCACGCGCACCATGAAGAATTCGTCGAGGTTGCTCGCAGAGATCGAAAGGAATTTGAGCCGCTCGAGCAACGGATGGCCACGGTTGGCGGATTCCTCCAACACGCGGCGGTTGAAATTAAGCCAAGACAGCTCACGGTTGATGAAACGATCTGGACTGCCGGCCAGTTCGGACGTGCGCGAGGGCTCGTCCGGCCTCCGCGAGGAGCCAGATTCAAGTGCAACGACAGTGGCTTGGCCACGGTCGGCCATGACGGTTTGGTGCTCCCCGAGGGCTATGATGGCCACCCTTAGTTACAATCCAATGACGGCAGAACCTTGAGATAAGGCGCCGGGGCCGCCAGCCGTCAAGCCTGTACGTCTTATGGGTGAGCGAAAGGGGTGAAATGGGTCCCCTCTGACGGATTTCAGGCCCCATCGCGGAACAGTTCCGCCGCAAGGGCGCGCGTCGCCGGCCGGCCTTGCCGCAGCGCTTCGTCATCGAGCGCGATCACCGCGGCGCGCGCCGCTGCGAACGAGCGCTCGATGTGGGTCGAGAGATAGCGCACGACACTGTCGTCGAAGCCAAGCTGGCGATCGGCGGCGAGCTTGACGATGACCGCGCGCAGCATCGCGTCATCCGGCGCATGCAGCGTCACGACCGGCATCGCCCGCAACCGGGACACAACGTCCGGGATGGCGACAGGCCACGCGGCCGGTGCCGTCCGCGCGGTGAACAATAAAAATGCGCTCTCCTCGCGGGCAAGATTGATGAGGTGAAAAAGCGCGCGCTCGTCCGACACTGCGGCGGCATCCTCGATCACCAGCGCGCCGGTGGCGAGCGCGGATCGGAGCGACGCCTCGCTCAGCGCGTGCGCGGAGATCACGCGCGCGCCAGACGCAGTCGCCCAGATCGTCGCCACGTGAGTTCTTGCCGGACCCTTCCGGTCCGACAAGGGCGATTGCGCCCGCCGGCCAATCGGGCCAGCTGTCGATCAATTCAACCGCTTCCGCGTTGCACGCTCCGGGCAGGAAATCTTCACGCCCGTAGCTTTCGGCATGTTCAAGCGCGAGCGCGAGTTGTCGCGGCGGGGATGAGATTGCGTTCGATGCCATCGTACTCAGCCGAGTCCATTGCCGGTATAGATCGGGCTTTCCCGGTAACGCCGTACGGCAAAACGGATCAGTACACCGGCAGCGGCCGCGAGCGGTACGGCCAGCAGCAATCCGACGAAGCCGAACAGATAACCGAAAGCGAACAGGGCGAACATCAGCCACACCGGGTGCAGTCCGACACTGTGCCCGACGAGATTCGGCGATAACACATTGCCTTCGAAGAACTGACCAAAGAGCACGACACCAGCGACGATCACGATATGTGTCCAATCCGGGAAAAATTGTGCCGTCGCCATCACAAGCGAAAGGACCAGAGCCGTCAGAGAACCGACATAGGGGATGAATGTTATGAGGCCTGAGACTAACCCGATCAGCAAGCCGAAGCTCAAGCCCGTCAACGTGAGCGCCACCGCGTAATACGAGCCGAGGATGAGGCAGACCGCGGATTGGCCGCGGACATAAGACGAAAGTGTGGCGTCGATCTCGCGGCACAGGCCGCGAACGGTGTCGCGCTGCGACAGCGGGATCAGCCGGTCGAGCGCGCTGATCATGCCATCCCAATCGCAGATCAAATAAAACGCCACCACCGGCGTGATGATCAAAAGCGAGAAGATCGAAATCAATGCCCGTCCGGTCGTCCAGATCGAAACCAGGAATTGCGAAAAATAGTCGGTAATCTTACTCACCAATTGGCTCGTGGAATCCCCTGAGCCCGACGCATCGCCGAGCATGTTTTTCAGCCAGGGAACATTCAAACGGGTCACGAGGCCTTGCAGCTTCTCCACATAAGCTGGTGCATGGTCCTTCAAACTTGAAACTTGTTGCGCGAGCACGGGAGCGACCAGCAGAACCAGAACGACAAAAGCCACCACAAAGCCGCCGAGAATGATCAGCGCAGCGGCAAGACGGCTGACGCCACGCCTGGTCAGATGCTTGGCCAGCGGATCGAGCGCGTAGGCAAGCGCCATGCCGAGCACGAACGGAAGCAGGATTGGGCTCAATAGCCACAGCAAAGCAACGAAGACGAGCAGAGCGCCGACCCAGAATACTGCCTGCCGCTCAAAGTGCATTGCGCCCCCTAAACAGCGGCGGTCAGTGCCCGGCCCCGAACGAGTTCATGTGGCGCACCCATTCGGCGAGATAGAAGGCGATCGAGAGCAAGGTCAAGATGGCGACCAGCGCCATCGTGAGTTTCGACGCTATATCGGCGTCGAAGCCGAAGCCCTGCTCTGCAAGCACCAATGTGGCAAGGAAGATTTGCGCCACGGTATTGATTTTCGAGATCAGGAGCGGCCGGGCCGGCATGGGCTTGCCGACAAGCCACGCCAGCATGAAGGCGCCAATAATCATGATGTCGCGAGACACTACGAGGATCACGAGAAAGATCGGCAATGAACCTGCGATTCCAAGCGAAACGTAGATCGAGACGATCAGCGCCTTGTCGGCCAAAGGATCAAGATAGGCGCCAAGTTCGCTCGTCATGTGGAAGCGTTTGGCGAGGAAACCATCGACGCCATCGCTGACGCCGGCGACCAGGAACAGAAGAAAGGCAATACGCATTTGTCCCGACGTGATCGCCCAGACCACGATAGGCACCAAAAGGATACGCCCCAAGGTAATGAGATTTGGAATACTCAAACCAGGCCCCGGCTTCCCGCAACGTCCCCCCGCGCTGTCCGGGACTGCGTAATATACCGATGCCCGCGCGCTTGCGCACCCCGCGATTCCGACGTAGGAGGCCCCGAGCAAGTCACTTCCCTCATGGGAGAGATCATCTGTCCGATTTGGTGACCCGTGGATGAGGCGCGCTACGCGGCAGCCGGAGTCGATATCGACGCCGGCAACCGCATGGTGGAATTGATCAAGCCGCTAGTACGCGGGACCGCGCGGGCTGGGGCCGCTGCTGAAATCGGCGGTTTCGGCGGCCTGTTCGATCTCAAGGCCGCCGGCTATACCGATCCTATCCTGGTCGCCGCCAACGATGGCGTCGGCACCAAGGTCAAGATCGCCATCGAGACCGGCCGCCACGACACAATCGGCATCGACCTTGTCGCGATGTCGGTCAACGATCTCGTCGTGCAGGGCGCGGAACCGCTGTTCTTCCTCGATTACTTCGCCTGCGGCAAGCTTGACCCAGCCGTCGGCGCCCAGGTGGTCACGGGCATCGCCGCGGCATGCCGGGAGACCAATTGCGCGCTGATCGGCGGCGAGACCGCGGAAATGCCCGGCGTCTATCACGGCAACGATTACGATCTCGCAGGCTTCGCTGTCGGCGCCGTTTCGCGCGCGGATCTGCTGCCGCGCCGCGACATCGCGGCCGGCGATGTCGTGATCGGGCTCGCCTCGACCGGCGTTCATTCGAACGGTTTCTCGCTTGTCCGCCGTATAGCAACGGAAGCCGGTTTGACGTGGGACAAGCCTGCTCCGTTCGATTCCTCGCGCAGCCTGGGAGAGGCGCTGCTCACTCCGACCCGGCTCTATGTCCGCTCCTGCCTGGCCGCAATCCGCGAAACCAAAGCGGTCAAAGCGCTTGCCCACATCACGGGCGGTGGGTTTACTGAAAACATCCCGCGCGTACTGCCGGAGAAGCTTGCCGTTACTATCGACCTCACTCGCGTGCCGGTGCTTCCAGTTTTCAAGTGGCTCGCGGCGAGCGGCACGATCGGCGAAGCCGAAATGCTGCGCACCTTCAACTGCGGCATCGGCATGGTAGCCGTACTCGACCCTGTGAGCGCGAAGGCCGCCAGCGAATGTTTTGCGGCTAACGGCGAAACCGTCGTGCAGCTTGGCGAAGTTGTTGCGGCGAAGGACGGCGCGCGAACTGCCTACCGCGGTCATCTCGACCTTTCGAGGTGAAGCGCATGGGCAAGAAGCGTGTCGCCGTACTGATCTCCGGCCGCGGATCGAACATGGTGGCGCTGATCGAGGCCGCGCAGGCGCAGGATTACCCGGCCGAGATCGTGCTCGTCGTGTCGAACGTACCGAACGCCGCGGGATTGGAACGCGCCCGGCGCTCCGGTATCGAAACCGCAGTCATCGATCACCGGTCATTCACTATGGACCGCGAAGCGTTCGAGCGCGCACTTGACGCCGAGCTTCGCGCGCACCGCATCGAGATCGTATGTCTCGCCGGCTTTATGCGGCTCTTGACGCCGTGGTTTGTCAAACAATGGAGCGGGCGCCTGCTCAACATTCATCCAGCCCTGCTGCCATTGTTCAAAGGGCTGCACACCCATCGCCGCGCGATCGAGGCCGGCGTCGAACGCCATGGCGCCACCGTGCACTTCGTTGTGCCGGAAATGGACTCGGGACCGATCATCACCCAGGACTCGGTTGCAGTCAGTGCCGGCGACACTGAAGACACCCTCGCCGCGCGCGTGCTTGAGGTCGAGCATCGGATTTATCCACACGCGCTCCGTTTGGTAGCCGAGGGGCGGGTCACGCTCGCCTCCGCCAGCCACGACGCCCTCACGCGGTGATAACAAAACCCCCGGGTGCTAAACCCGGGGCTACGAGAACCAGTGTTCCCGGACTACGCTTACAGAACTTTGGCTTACGCGACTTTGAGATTTTCAGCAGAAGTCCGGCCGCGGTTGGTCACGAGTTCGAACTCGATCTCCTGGCCATCATTGAGCGTGCGCAGACCGGCGCGCTCGACCGCCGAGATGTGCACAAAAACGTCCTTGTCGCCGCTCGCCGGTTTGATGAAACCGTAGCCCTTCGTCGGGTTGAACCACTTGACGGTGCCCTTTTGCATCGCCTGTCTCCTTAGTCAGTCCTATTCCAGATGAAGCCGATCGCGAGGCAAGGAGGCCGGAAAAATACGGCGCAAGCATGGCTGCACACGTTGCGGTTCGGCTTCGCGCGGCGGTCGAGCGTGCAACCGATTGCTTATTTGCCAGCCGACGTAGCGTGCGCATGGGACAGATGGAGTTGCCGCCACAGTCCACCCGCGGCGACGACCAAGAGGACGCCGCAGGCCGCTGCGGCAACCTCGGTCTGCTCTGCAAATTTTTCTCCAAACGCTGCCGTCATGTGGCCGACTACTGCTGGGTCAGTCGCGATGACGTCGCCGGCGATCCAGCCGAGCAGCGCCGCGCCGGCCCAGACCAGAATCGGAAAGCGGTCGAGAAGCGCCGTGACAAGAGCCGCACCGGCGACGATGATTGGAATGGAGGCGGCCAAGCCAATCGCGAGCAAAACCAGATTGCCCTGTGCAATGGCAGCGACCGCGATGACATTGTCGAGGCTCATGACAATGTCGGCCACAACGACGATCCTCACCGCACGCCACAGATGCGAGGCGGCGGCGACTTCGTTTCTGTCGGTGCTGTCGGGCACGATCAGTTTGGCGGCGACATAGATCAACGCCAATCCGCCAACCAACTTGAGATAGGGCAGCAACAACAGCTGTCCGACAACGCCGGTAAAAATCAGGCGAAGGATCACGGCTACGCCCGCGCCGAGCGCCATTCCCCAGATCCGTTCGCGCTGCTGCAGGCCTCGGCAGGCCATTGCGATGACAACGGCATTATCGCCCGACAGTAGGAAATTGACGAAAATGATTTGCAGTACGGCCGTCCAAAACTCGGTGCGGCCAATTTCGTTGGTACTGGTGTGAAGCACGTCGCCCCACAGCGACGGATGCAAATATTGCGCGATCGAACCCACGGCCCGCTCCTTAGAGAGGCTCGCGGCGAAATGAGCGGATCGCCTCAGCCGACAATTTCGTTGCCGGCGAAAAACTGCGCGATTTCTTTAGTCGCGTTATCGGCAGCATCGGAGCCGTGCACGGAGTTCTCGCCGATCGATTTTGCGAGTTCTTTGCGGATGGTGCCGGGTGCGGCTTTGGCCGGATCAGTGGCGCCCATCAGGTCCCGATACGCGGCAATTGCGTTTTCACCTTCGAGTACCTGAACGACGACCGGCCCCGAGATCATGAAGTCGACGAGTTCGCCGAAGAACGGCCGCTGGCGATGCACTCCGTAGAACGTCTCAGCTTGCTCGCGGCTCATCCACACGCGCTTTTGCGCGACGATGCGCAGACCCGCCTTCTCGATCATTGCATTAATCGCGCCGGTTACATTCCGGGCCGTCGCGTCGGGCTTGATGATCGAAAACGTGCGCTCGATCGCCATCAGTTCGTCCTTCAGGATTACCAGATCGTTGCGGAACCGCGGCGGCTTATAGCTGTCGCTCATGGTCCCGGCAAGCCGACGCCGCAAATGCGCAAATATGTGACGCACATCACTCGGATTTGGCCGCGTGAATGTGTGATGAACGTCAGGCGGGCATCCGGTTCAGCTTGATAAATCAGCGATAAATCGCCCTCTCAGCGCGGGTTCAGGCGCGCAGTGTCCTAATTTCGGGAGGATGAACCGAAACGCGGAAAGATCCCACCAAAACATAGCCACGTGAAAACGTCGCTCAACCCCAGGAGAAGTTACATGTTGCGCAAAACAATCCTCGCTCTCGCTACTACCGTTACACTCGGCGCCGCTGCGTTCGCTCCGACTGCCGCATCCGCTCATTGGGGCGGTGGCTGGCATGGTGGCTGGCATGGCGGTTGGGGCCACGGCCCGGTTGTCACCGTCTATGCCGGTCCCGGCTATGGTGGCTGCATGGTCCGCCGCTGGGTCTACACGCCTTACGGTCCGGCGCTGCGCTGGGTCAACGTCTGCTATTGATTGCGCCAAGTTCACCGCCTCAAAACGGCAACCCCGGCCTCGCCAGAGGCCGGGGTTGTTTTTGCGCGAGATCACGCCGGGTTGTTAGTCTTGGGCTTCGCGGCCTTGGCAGGTTTTTTCGTCGCGGTTGCCGGCGGCGGCGCCGGCTCGGCAACGCGATCCATTTCCATCAGCCGCCCGCGCTCGAAGCGATAAATGCCGGGCCGCGGGCCGCCTTGATAGGTCAAGACCGCCGTGCGATCGCCATTCGGATTCTTGCCGATCTCGATATTGGAGGGCGCCCCCGCCCTCTGGACAACATCGCATTCACTCATGCCAAGCGCCACGCCTTCGTCGACCAGCGCCGCGCTGTCAGGTGTGCCCGTCGGGCCTGTCCCCTGCGTGACGCCGGGTTGTGCCTGCGCCGCCGGGCAACTGCCGTTTGCCTCGACCAAGTCACTTGCGGTGATCGGACGATCACGACGCGCCTCTTGCGTGTCGGAGAAAGTGTAGCCACCGGTCTGGCCGGTCAAATAAAGCGGCTTCCTGAACCACTGTTGACCTGAATCACCGAGGTCGCCGCATCCGCCCAGCGCGGCAAAAATCGCCAGAGCGCCCGCGATTCGCAAATATGATGATCCACGGTGCAACAGACGTCCCCTAAGCCTAATCCCCGCCAGAACCGCAAGAAGCGCCAGTTTGTGTTGCGATCATGGCGCTCTGCCCCGCACTATGCTAGCGAGCATCATGCGGCTTCAGAAAGGCCGCGACAAGCTACCGAGCAAATCGGGGTAAAGGCAATAAAACACCGACGGAACAGGGATTTGGACGCCTAGCCCCATCACACATCCGCAGCCTCGCGCTGTGATATCCGTCACAGACTTTTGCCCGCGTTGACGGGCCAATGCACACGGTCCGGGCCGGCCCGCAAGGTCGTTCCTTCGAGTTCGCGGAGAATTTCATGCACCTCCAGTTCGTCGGCTGCGGCGATGCCTTCGGCTCCGGGGGGCGCTTCAACACCTGCTTTCATCTCGTCGCCAAAAATACCAACGCACTGATCGATTGCGGCGCGACGTCCCTTGTCGCCATGAACAAGTTTGCCATCGATCGCAATGCAATCGAGACGATTTTCATTTCGCATTTTCACGCCGACCACATTTTTGGTTTGCCGTTCTTCATCCTCGAGGCCAACTATGTCAGCAAGCGCACGCAGCCGCTTACGATCGTTGGTCCGCCTGGTCTCAAAACCCGCCTGCCCGAGGTGATGGAATGCGGATTTCCCGGCACCAGGGCGATGGAACTGAATTTTGCCTTGACGCTGAGGGAACTGGATATCGGCAAACACAATCAAGTCGGCCACGTCGGCGTTACACCGTTCCACGTGAGACATGACGATCGCGCCGGGCCATGCCTCGGATTTCGCTTTGAAGTGGAGGACAAGGTGATCGCTTTTTCCGGCGACACCGAATGGACCGAAGCGCTGATCGAGATCGGCCGCGAGGCCGATCTTTTCATCTGTGAGGCCTATACGCGCGATAAGCCGATCACCACGCACTTGGCGCTGGCGATGCTCGAGCAACATCTTGGACATATAAAGCCGAAGCGGCTCGTACTCACGCATATGAGCGACGATATGCTCAAACACCGCACCGAAGTGCCGTACCAAGCTGCCGAAGACGGCATGATCGTAGAAATATAAGTTCAGGCCGATGCGGCGGGCTTGATCAGCTTCTTGATCGCGGCCAACGCCGCCGCGGCAGCACCGCCATTGGGTCCCCCACCCTGGGCCATATCGGGCCGGCCGCCGCCGCCTTTGCCGCCGAGTTCAGCGACACCTGCCTGAATCATTTGCACGGCATTGTTTGCGCTGGTGAGGTCGCTGGTAACACCCACCACAATCGCCGCCTTACCTTCGGAATCATTGGTAACGAGGATGACAATGCCCGAGCCGAGCTTCTTTTTGCCCTCGTCGGCCAGGCTCCGGAGGTCCTTGGCTTCGATGCCGGTCAACGCTTTCGCCATGACCTTCACGCCCTCGACGTTCTCTACGCCATCGTCGCCGTCCGCGGCTTGAGCCCCGCCGCCCATGGCGAGCTTTTTCTTGGCGTCGGAAAGCTCGCGTTCCAGCTTCTTGCGCTCGTCGAGCAACGCGACAACGCGGCCCGGCGCCTCGTCGATCGGCACGCGCAGTTCCGACGCCGTCGCCTTGGCAAGCCGCGCCAGATTATTGGCATTGCCGCGCGCCGCCTGCCCTGTCAGCGCCTCGATGCGGCGGACACCCGACGCAACCCCGGAATCGCCAAGTACCGAAATCAGGCCGATGTCGCCGGTGCGATTAACGTGAGTGCCGCCGCACAGTTCGACCGACCAGCCCATCGTGTTGCCGCCGCTCTCACCCATGGCGACGACTCGAACCTCATCGCCATATTTTTCGCCGAACAAAGCGCGGGCGCCCGAAGCGATAGCGTCATCGCGGCTGAGCAGCCGGGTCACCACCGGCGCATTCTGCAACACGATATCGTTGGCGATCTCTTCGATGCGCTCGATCTCATCGGCGCTTATGGGCTTCGGATGCAAGAAATCGAAGCGCAGCCGATCGGGCGCCACCAGTGAGCCCTTCTGCGCTACGTGGTCGCCGAGCACCTGGCGCAGCGCCTCATGCAACAAGTGCGTCGCCGAGTGGTTTCTCCGGATCGCGCCGCGACGCCGATGATCCACCTCGAGCGCAAGCGGGGCGCCAACCTTCAGCACGCCCTCCTCGACCGTGCCGATGTGGACGAACACATCGCCGAGATGCTTTTGCGTGTCGGTGACCTTGAATTGCACACCCTCACCGGTCAGCGTCCCGGTGTCGCCGACCTGGCCGCCGGATTCGCCATAGAACGGGGTCTGATTGAGGACTACCGCACCGCTGTCGCCTTTCTTCAGCTCGGTGACCTCCTTGCCGTCCTGCACCAGCGCAGCGACTACACCCGCAGCGTTTTCGGTCTCGTAGCCAAGGAATTCGGTACCGCCGATTTTTTCGCGCAATCCAAACCAGACGGCCTCGTCCGCGGCCTCTCCCGAGCCCGCCCACGAGGCGCGCGCCTTGCGGCGCTGTTCTTCCATTGCGTCGTTGAACGCCGAAAGATCGACGCCGATACCGCGCGGCCGGAGTGCATCTTGCGTCAAATCAAGCGGAAAGCCGTAGGTGTCGTAAAGCGTGAATGCAGTCACGCCATCGAACATGTCGCCCTTCTTCAGCGTCTTGCTCGCTTCGTCGAGGATCGTCAGCCCGCGTTCCAAGGTGCGGCGGAAGCGACTCTCTTCGAGCTTGAGCGTCTCGGTGATCAGCGCCTCAGCGCGGTGCAATTCCGGGTAGGCCTGGCCCATCTCGCGCACCAGCACCGGCACGAGCTTCCACATCAGGGGTTCTTTGGCGCCGAGCAATTCGGCGTGGCGCATCCCGCGGCGCATGATGCGGCGAAGCACGTAGCCGCGCCCTTCGTTCGACGGCAGTACGCCGTCGGCGATCAGGAACGCGCTTGCACGCAAGTGATCGGCGATAACGCGATGCGAGGCCTTCATATCGCCGTCGGGACTGACGCGGGTCAGTTCGGCGATCGCCTGGATCAGCGCAACGAAAAGATCGATCTTGTAATTGTCGTAGGTGCCCTGCAACACCGCGGCAGTGCGCTCCAGCCCCATCCCGGTATCGATCGACGGCCGCGGCAAGTTGATCCGCTCGCCGCCTTTGGCGAGTTGCTCATACTGCATGAACACGAGATTCCAGATCTCAGTGAAACGATCGCCGTCGGCTTCCGGGCTGCCAGGCGGCCCGCCCCAAACCTTGTCACCGTGATCGTAGAAAATCTCCGAGCACGGGCCGCACGGGCCGGTGTCGCCCATCGACCAAAAATTGTCGGAGCCGGCGATGCGGATGATCCTGCTCTCAGGCAAACCCGCGATCTTCTTCCAAAGCTTGAACGCATCGTCGTCATCGATATAGACGGTAGCGGTCAGCTTTTCTGCCGGGATGCCGAACTCCTTCGTCACCAGATTCCAGGCCAGCTCGATGGCGCGTTCCTTGAAATAATCGCCGAACGAGAAGTTGCCGAGCATCTCGAAGAAGGTGTGGTGACGCGCGGTGTAGCCGACATTGTCCAAGTCGTTGTGCTTGCCGCCGGCGCGGACGCATTTCTGCGCCGTCACGGCGCGCGAATAGGGGCGCTTCTCCAGGCCGGTGAAGACATTCTTGAACTGCACCATGCCGGCATTGGTGAACATCAACGTCGGATCGTTGCGCGGCACGAGCGGCGACGACGGCACAATCTCGTGCCCCTCCCGGGCAAAATAGCCGAGGAATGCCGACCTGATTTCGTTGACGCCTGTCATAATGGGGCAACTCTCTAGCGGGACAGTACTTTTTTGTCCAGGAACGGCGCACTTGCGGGGCATTTGCAGTGCCGCCGCAAAGCATATAAGCGCTCTCGGTTCGCCCTGCTCCCGACCGAGACCTCGCAATGAACGACCACAGCAAAGCCGGCCCGCGCACGTTCGAACAGCGGTTGCGAGCGGGCCGCTTCGTCATCACCGCGGAGCTTGCGCCGCCGGTGTCCTGTGATGCCGACGACCTGCGCCGGAAAGCGGCGCCGTTAAAGGGATTACCTGATGCGGTGAACGTCACCGACGGGGCCGGCGCCCGTGCACACATGGCGGCGCTTGCGGCGTCAGCCATTCTCATCGGCATGGATATCGAACCAATCCTCCAGATCACCTGCCGGGACAAAAACCGCCTTGCGCTCCAGAGCGAAATGATGGGCGCCGCCGCGCTCGGCGTCCGCAATTTGCTGCTGCTGACCGGGGACGATCCGAAAGCCGGCGATCAGCCGGACACCAAACCGGTGTTCGACATCAATTCAGCAACGCTGATCGAGACCGCGCGCCGGCTGCGCGATGAGGGCACGCTCCCGACGGGCCGCAAGGTCGACGGCAAAGCGGAGTTTTTCATAGGCGCAGCCGATATGCCAATCGACCCGCCCACGGACTGGGAACCCAAAGGCCTTGCCGGCAAGATCAAATCGGGTGCGCAATTTGCGCAGACCCAATTCTGCATGGATGTCGGCATCGTGCGCCGCTATGTCGGCGCGCTGGAGAACGCCGGCGTGACAAAGCAGCTGTCAATTCTCATCGGCGTCAATCCGCTGCGCTCCGCCAAGTCGGCGCAATGGATGAAAAGTCATCTGTTCGGAACGATTATTCCCGACAACTTCATTTCCCGGCTGGAGAAGGCATCCGACCCCGCTCGCGAGGGCAAACGCATCTGTGTGGAGTTGATCGAGGAGTTGGCTACCATTCCCGGCATTGCCGGCGTGCATATCATGGCCCCAGGCAATGATGCGGCCATTCCGCACGTGATCGCCGAGGTGCGATCGCGCGTGAAGGCGGCCGCCCTCTAGCTCTGGACGGCCGGCGCTTCCGTCGTTCGAATGTTGACCTCCGACGTCAACGTGCGGTGCACCGGGCACTTGTCGGCGATTTCCAATAGCTTCGCCCGCTGCTCGGCGCTCAGCTCGCCCTCGAAGGTGATGGCGCGATCGATGTGGTCGATCTTGCCCTCGCGCGTTTCACATTCGGCGCAATCCTTGGCGTAAATCTTCTCGTGGCGCAGCCGGACCTGGGTGCGCAGAAGCGGAATTTGCTTGAGATCCGCATAGAGTTGCACTGTCATCGAGGTGCAGGCGCCGAGCGCGGCGAGGAGGAGATCATAGGGCCCCGGCCCAGAATTCGAGGCCGCCGTCCTTGACCGGCTCATCGGCAAGGAGCCGGTGCGCGCCGAGAACGACTTCCTGCTGAAATTTACCGCGCCGCGTCTCGCGCACCTCTACAACACCAGGCGGTGTGTCGTCGGCCGGCTCATCGTCGGCCGCCATGTCGAGATAACGCGCAGCCCAGGCGGCGATCACGCGCGCCACATAGGCATCGTCGCTCCTGCGGCTGAGCAAATGATCGGCACCGGCAAGCGAGATGAAGCTCTTCGGATGCTTCGCTGCGAGGAAGATGTGACTTGCATTATCGATCCCGACAGTGTCGTCGGTCGGGGAATGAAAGATCAGCAGCGCCTTGTGCAGCTCGGCGATGAGCGGCGTGAGCGTCTGCTCGGCAACGTCGTCGAGAAAGGCGCGGCGGATTTTGAACTGCCGCCCCGCCAGCGTGACCTCTACCTCGCCGTTCATGGCGATGTCGGCGACCTGACCCTTAAGCAGGCCAGTAACGTGGGCAGGATCGGCCGGTGCGCCGATGGTGACGACGGCACGCGCCTCGGCAATGCGGTGGGCGGCGGCGAGCACCGCTGCACCCCCGAGACTGTGGCCGATCAAAATCGCAGGCGCCGCGAATTTCTGCCGCAAGTGATCGGCGGCGGCGACCAGATCGTCGACGTTCGACGAGAATGTCGTATTCGCGAACTCACCTTCGCTGGCGCCGAGCCCGGTGAAATCGAAGCGCAGCACGGCGATGCCGTGAAGGGTCAAACCTTCGGCAATGCGCCGCGCCGCGCGATTATCCTTGCCGCAGGTGAAGCAATGGGCGAACAGCGCCACGGCGCGGATTGGACCCTCCGGCCGGTCGAGCAACGCGGCGAGCTGGTTGCCCTCCTTGTTGCGAAAGTCGAATTTTTCAGCGGGCACTGGTGACTCCTGCGTTTTCGCCAAAATACGCCAATTTCGTGGAAATGACGCGGTGCTAAAGACAAAGAAGGGCCGCCCTTGCGGACGGCCCTTCCATTGTCAGACCGTGGCCCGGTTGCGCGAGGCGATGTTCTGCATCGCGCGCATGAGCCGGTGACGGATTTAAGTCACCTAGCCGGAGCCTCGGTAGAGGCGAGGATCCAGATCATGCATGCCGGCGACCGCGGCGATAGACAATGAGACACTGGATCACCTCCTTTCGGTTGTTAACGATGGCCCCAATATAGGGCCGCCGCAGCGATTCGAAAGATGTTTTTGCGCGACACCTCACCCCGGTCGATGGGCGCATGATCGTGAGGCGAAGTGCCTCACCTCCCCAACTCCCGCATCGCCGCGTCTAGGCCATCCAGCGTCAGCGGATACATCCGCCCGCCCATGATCTGGCGCATCAGACGAATCGAAGCCGTCATGTCCCACTCATGCTCGGCGACCGGATTGAGCCAGACGCACGATGGATAGGTCGCGACGACGCGCGCCATCCAGGCCTGTCCGGCTTCCTCGTTGAAGTGCTCGACCGATCCGCCCGGCGCGACGATCTCGTAGGGGCTCATCGCCGCGTCGCCGACGAAGATCACCTTGTAGTCGTGCGAATAAGTGTGCAGCACGTCCCAGGTCGGCGTGGTTTCGGTCCAGCGCCGCGCATTCTGCTTCCACACTTTCTCGTAGAGGCAATTGTGAAAGTAGAGATGCACCATGTGCTTGAACTCGGTCTTGGCGGCTGAAAACAATTCCTCCGTCGCCTTGACGTGCCAGTCCATCGAGCCGCCGATGTCGAAGAACAGCAGCACCTTGATGGTGTTGTGCCGCTCCGGACGCATCAGGATATCGAGATAGCCCTTGTGCGCGGTGCCCTTGATGGTGCCGTCGAGGTCGAGTTCGTCGGGCGCGCCGGTGCGGGCGAATTTGCGCAGGCGGCGCAACGCGACTTTGATATTGCGCGTGCCGAGCTCGACGTCACCGTCGAGATCCCGGAACTCGCGCTTGTCCCACACTTTCACGGCGCGGAAGTTGCGGTTCTTGTCTTGGCCGATGCGGACGCCCTCGGGGTTATAGCCGTAGGCGCCGAACGGCGACGTGCCGGCGGTGCCGATCCACTTCTTGCCGCCTTGATGGCGGCCACGCTGCTCGGCAAGCCGCTGACGCAGCGTTTCGAGAAGCTTGTCGAGACCGCCCATGGCTTCGATCTGCGCTTTCTCTTCTTCGGTGAGATATTTCTCGGTGAGCTTCTTGAGCCAGTCGGCGGGAATCTCACCCGCGAGCGACTCGCTCACAAGATCGAGACCCTTGAAGACATGGCCGAACACGCGATCGAATTTGTCGAGATTGCGCTCGTCTTTCACCAGCGCCGCGCGAGACAGGTAGTAGAAGGACTCGACGCGCCGGTCGGCCAAATCCTTCTCCATCGCCTCCATCAAGGTGAGGTATTCGCGCAGCGTCACCGGCAAGCCGGCCGCTTTGAGCTCATGGAAGAAGGTCGCGAACATGCGTAAACATTTGCCGCCGGCGCGCGGCCGTCAAGCCCGCGGACGGCATAACGTGAGCCTCGTGACGGCCAAGCGCGCGCGATGAACCGGAACGGTCGTGATCGTGGGTCAAATCGCAATCATCCTTCTGTTGGTATCGCTCTTTGTCCGCGCTTTTTTTGCAGCGTGGCCTGCCCCGGATCGGCGGCAAACTTGGTCCCATCCGGCCGCTGGAAGCAGCAGCACCGATTCCCGACGGGTTCTCGCGTATCTATGCGCGGGCGATGACAATCTTCGCGGCCCGGACCGCCACTCCGTCTTTTTCCAACCTCAAAGCATTCCTGCGACACGGTACGGTCGGGCAACCTGCCCTCATGCGCATTTATCGCGTGGCCGGATGCAAAACCGAAATTGAAATTCCGGTTGAGCGGCCCGACTACGAGCGTATCGATGCCGCCGAGGCATTGGCGCTGCTGCGTGAACTGCCGGACCCGCGCATGATCCGCCGTCTGCATTTGAGCGATGAGCCGTGTTTCCTCGATCCCTGGGTCCGGAAGATTCGCGGCCGGGCGATTTATCTACTCGGCAATGCGACCAATTCTCGCCTCGTCGTTCTCTACAAGCCCGATCGTCGGCAGCGCGAAATGGTCGGCCTCACGCTCCTGCACGAATGGCTGCATATCGTTGCCTTCGGCTCGTCCAGGGACCTTCGGCGCTTTGGCCGGGCGAATGCGGCCGAGGCGCTTCCGCCCGCCGCAATCGAACCGATTGATTTCGGCATCCGGAAAACACCGGTCCATGAGGCCTGGTCCGAGCTCGGCGAGAAGCTCTTCGGTTACGATGATGCCGCAGCGAGGCAAGCGGCGCTAGCCACGCCGTTGCACGCCATGATCGTGTGGCGATGCGTTGAGAAAATCCTCCGCAAGGCGCCGCCACGTTGGCGCAGCACGCGCTTTGCCGAGTTCGAGGCACGTGCGTCTTTCATGCGTGGCGAGGTCGAGCCGCCGGCGCAGAAGGTCCCGCGCAAAGAGGACATTTTTGGCGAGATTCAAGCGCCTTTACAAAGGGTTATCGCCAAAGCATTAAATTTCAAAGATATATCTTGCACTATAGCTTTTAATGATCTATCTGAAGATATATCTTTGACAAAGGAGAATAGAACTAATGCATAGACATTCTGAACATCGCGGCGAACATCACGGCGGCCAGTGGGCCGCGGGACGCCATCATCGCCGTGGCCGCTTTGGTGGCTTCGGCGGCCGCCACGGCGGCGGCTTTGGCGAAGGCGGCGAAGACTTGATGCGGGCGCGGCGAATGCTGGCGCAAGGCGATCTTCGCCTACTCGCGCTGGCGTTGATCGCCGAGGCCCCACGCCACGGCTACGAGATCATCAAGCTGCTCGAAGAGAAAACCGCAGACTGGTATTCGCCAAGCCCCGGCATCGTCTATCCGACGCTGACCTATCTGGAGGAAGCGGGCTACGTCACCGCCTCCGCCGAAGGCTCGAAAAAGCTCTACACCATCACGGACGAAGGCCGCTCCTACCTGCAAGCCAATCGCGAGTTGGTCGATGTCGTGCTTGAGCGATTGGCGGCTCTTGGCGAGCGGGTGAACCGCTGGCGGCGGTCGGAACGGGGTGAACGCGGCAACCGCCGCACGCTCCCTCCCCTCGTCGAGGCCGCGTTCGATCATCTGCGCGACACCGTCGCCAAGCGTCTCGACAAGGACGCTGAGGATGAAGCACGGCTCGTCGAAATCCTTGCCCGTGCCACGACCGAACTGCAAAAACGCAGCTAAACGACCTCCGGCGTGCGCACGTGCTCTGGGCGGATGCCAAGCCCGAGCAGGCGCGCCGGAATGCGGCGCAAAATCGGAAACACCCCGAACAGCTTGAACAGCAGCGGCGGCTTCGGCCGCTGCTGGCTGGCAAGCACGCGGGTGACAACCCGCTTCTGAATCGTCAGTTGTAGCCACTGCGTGAAGCGCACCGACAGCATGCGCCGCTGTTGGATCGCATCAAGGTCTGCGTCGGTGACCGTGCCGGCCTTCAATGGCGCGGCAAGCTGGTTGGCGGCAGCGACCGCGTCCTGCACGGCGACATTCACGCCGACGCCGCCGATCGGCGACATCGCGTGCGCGGAATCGCCGATGCAGATCAGGCCGGGCCGCCACCATTGTTGCAAGCGGTCGACGCTGACCGTCAGCAGCTTGATGTCGTCCCAGCTTTTCAACTCACCAACCCGGTCGGCGAGATAGGGCGACATTTCCACGACCGAGGCGCGAAATGCATCGAGGCCCCTGGCTTTCACCTGCTCGATGCCGCCCTTGGGAATGACGAAAGCGCATTGCCAATAATCGCCGCGGTCTAGCATCACCATCATTCGGCCCGCCTCGACGTGACCGAACGTGTCGGCGTCATCACTGTCGTGGCGCGAGATGCGAAACCACAGCACGTCCATCGGAGCGCCGTAGTCGTCGCTTTTCAGCCCCGCCTTTTCCCGCACCGTCGAGTGGCGTCCGTCGCAGCCGACGATCAGGTCGGCGCGAATCGTCACGTCACCGTCCGCTGTCTTGGCGCGCAAACCGACAACGCGACCGCTTTCCTGGACCAGATCGGTCGCTTCAGTGCTCAGGTGCAAATTGAAGGTCTTATAACGCTTGCCCTGCTCGGCAACGAAGTTGAGGAAATCCCATTGCGGCATTAGCGCGATGAATTTGCAGTGCGTCGGCAGATGCGTGAAATCGACCATCTCCAGGCGCTCAGCGCCGATTTGCGCGCTGAGCTTTTCGATTTTCTGATGCGGAACCTTGAGGAACTGATCGAGTAAGCCGAGCTCGTACATGAGCTCGAGCGTCGACGGGTGCACGGTGTCGCCGCGGAAGTCGCGGAAAAAATCGGCGTGCTTCTCCAGTACGACGACATCGACGCCGGCGCGCGCCAGCAGGAAGCCGAGCATCATTCCGGCGGGACCGCCACCGGCAATGCAGCATTTTGTTGTCAGTGTTGAGGCTGCCATCGCCATCCGATCGGAGAGTAGGTGCCTTGCGGCACGGAGCGGGAAGGTTCAATCTAATGCCCGTCATTAACACAAACTCGGACCGCGGTTTGCAGGTTCCGAAGGCGCCGCGCACACCAATGCCGGCCGGAGGCGGGAAATGTTCTCCAAGATCAATCACGTTGCCATCGTCAGCGAAAATTATGCGAAGTCGGCGCAATTCTATCAAGCCGTCTTCGGCATGCGCACATCGGAAAAGTCTCGACCGGGCCGCGCGATTACGGTCGGCGACGGCTATGTCGGCCTAAATATCAATCCCCGCCGTGCCGGGCGCGCAGCCGGCCTCGACCATTTTGGCATCGAGGTGGAGGACGCCGAGACCGCTTTCGAGCGCATGCGCAAAAGCTACCCGAGCGTGAAGTGGCTCAAGCGTCCGTCCAACCGGCCCTTTGCCGGCATTTCTACTCACGATCCGGACGGCAACATGTTCGATATATCGCAGAAGAGCATGAGTAACCGCACCTCGGTCTATAGCGAGCAGGACGGCAGCCGCGAAATCAATGCGCGTCACATCAATCACGTGGCATTGCGCACGATGCGGCCTGACGAGATGGCGGAGTTCTATCGCGGCGTGTTTGAGTTGGCGCCGGCCAATAAAGGTCCCGGCGACCGCAACCATTACCTGACTGATGGCCACATGACGCTTGTGATCATGCCTTGGGACATCGCCGACTACGAGGGCACCGGGATCATTACCGCCGGCATGGATCACGTCGGCTTCAAGGTCGAAAGCGTGGACAAGCTGAAAGCCGATGTTGAGCGTGTCGCGGGCGATAATCCGCTCCTGTCGCCGTCACCGCTCGGCACTGGCGCCGAAGGCAAGGCGTTGCTCGAATTATTCCGCCGATCGTGCCCGCTCGGTCAGCATCAGATGGCCGATTGCGACGGCGTGCTGCTTGATGTCGCTGCCGACTAAGATAAGACCGGTACTTCTGGCGCTGGCACTTGTCGCTGGTCTCAGTCCAGCCGCGCGCGCGGACCCGATCGCCGACTTCTACCGAGGTCGCACGATTTCCTGGATCTTGAGCGCCGGCGCCGGCGGTGGCTACGCCAGCTACGCGCTTGCGTTTGCGCCGTATTTCAGTGCCCACATTCCCGGCAATCCTACCATCGTCATACAGAACATGCCGGGCGGCGGCGGCATCCGCGCCATGCTCTATCTCGACTTGGTTGCGCCGAAGGACGGCACCACACTCGGGCTCGTCCATTCCAGCGTACCATTTGCGCCGATCTACGGCATCAAGGCTGCCAGCTTCGATCCGCGAAACATGAACTGGATCGGTAGCATCGATGCGTCGACCGGAATTTGTGTCGCCTGGCACGGATCTGGCATCGAGACCTGGCAGGATTTGCTGAACAAGCCGTTCGTCGTCGGCGGCAGTGGCGCCGGCTCGCAAATGGAAACCATGCCGGTGATGCTCAACAAGCTGTTCGGCACGAAGATCAAGGTGATCTCCGGTTACAAGGGCGGCAACGACATCTATCTGGCGATGGAGCGCGGCGAGGTTCAGGGTCGCTGCGGCGGGCTCATCTCTTCGATCAATTCGACGCGGCCGGACTGGTTTCCACAAAAGCTGGTGAACGTGCCGATCCAGATCGCAGCGACCCGCAATCCGCTATTCCCAGACACTCCGGCGGTCGCGGAATTCGTCAAGGACGAGCGCACGCGGAAAATCCTGCAACTGATACTGGCGCCGCTGGAAATGGACCGCCCGATCCTGGCGCCACCCGGAGTGCCCGCCGAACGGGTCGCGGCACTTCGGGATGCCTTTCATGCGGCCATGAACGATCCGGCCTTTATCGCGCAGGCAGAAAAAGATCACCTCGAGATCCGTGAAATCAGCGGCCCGCGGGTCGCGCAGATTCTCGGCGAGGCCTTCGCCATGCCCGCAGACATCGCCAAAGCCGCGACCGAGGCGATGGGTACGGCGCCGACCGGGGGCGAATAGGCGGTGCGCAATGCCGAACTCATTTCCGCCGCAACCGGGATGCTAAAAGCTCATTGTCAGTGACCGTCACGACCATGCGTCTCGCAATCATCATCGCCGTGTTGATCTCGTTCGCGCCGCTCGATGCGGCGTTCGCGCAGCTATCCAACACCGGCAACTTTCACATCGTCTGGGAAGTGAAAAATCGTTTCCGTCTGTTCCGAAACGAGGCCGACTTTCTGAGCCAGGTCGCAGCAAGCCGCGGTGATGGCGTTCTTGCCGCCGAAGACCGGCTCGAACGTGACTCAGGCGGGCTGGGCTGGGCCAAGGATGTCGTCGGCAAATTGTGCATCGATGCCTCAGGCAATCTGTTGCTGACCTGCCAGCGCGATGGCGACAAGGAAGATTATCTCGAACCGCATGACCACCCGATTGGTGTGGGGATTTCCGGCGACGTGCCGGCGGGCCAAACCTGCACCTGGAGCTTCGACGACGGTCAGGGACCGCTGCGCCAGACCGATGCGCCGTGTGAGCAGGAAGTGAAACTGCGCGTGGCCTACGGGCGAACCACCGTTGCCACTGTGGACATCCCGCTCGGCGACGGCACTGCACAACGTGTCGTTAGCGAAATCGCGGTGCGCGACATGCTGATCGCCGGAATGGGCGATTCCATCGCCGCCGGCGAAGGTAATCCCGACAAGGCGGTGCAACTCGAAGGCAGCTTTTGCTTCAGGCGCTTTTTGGGTGGCGGCGGCCAGTTTTATCGGCCCGGCCGCGCCGGCTATGGTTCCGATCGCTCATGTGAAACCGACGCACAAAATCCTGCGGCCGTCTCCGATTGGGCGCGTCACGGCGCACGCTGGATGGACCCGGCATGCCACCGCTCGTTGTATAGCTATCAGCTTCGCACCGCGCTCGCGCTTGCGGTCGAACAGCCGCATGTTGCCGTGACCTTCCTGCCGCTGGCCTGTACCGGTGCAACCATCGAAGCCGGCCTGTTTGCATCGCAGGCCGCCGACGACTGCCCCTGGGTGACGGGCATCGACCGTTGCTCGGGAACAGCGCCGGCGCAATTCGGCGAACTGAAGGACCTGATGGCGGCGGTGCATCGTCAGGACCCCAAGCGCAATCTCGATCTGGTGCTGCTGACGATTGGCGCCAACGATGTCAACTTTGCCGGCCTGCTCGCCAACGTTATCGTCGATGGCAATACCGAGCGCCTATTGCTCCGGGAGGGCGGCTCGCTTGTCAGCGTGCAGGATGCACAGAAAAATCTTGACCAGGATTTACCCGATGAATTCGCGCGTCTGCGCACCTCGCTCAAGCCCTACGTAGACGGCAACCTGGCGCGCGTCGTCTTCGTGTCCTATGCCAATCCAGCCATGCAGGCGCCGAATACGCCCTGCCCGGGGGGGCGGGACGGTTTGGACGTGCACCCGGCATTCGGAGCCGATGCCGAGCGGCTGCGCAACGCCGCCGCATTTGTCGATACCAAGTTCTTGCCGAAGCTGAAAATGCTGGCAACCTGCGACGGCACCAAGGTGTGCCGCGATCCACTGACGGACCGTATGACTTTTGTCGACTCGCATCAGGCGGCATTCCAGCAGCACGGTATGTGCGTGCACGCCGACGACGATCCCGAGTTCGATCGCGCGTGTTTTTCACTGAAAGGCGATAGCTTTGAGGCCAACCTGACTAAAGCTGCCGAAGACCCGATGACTTGCTCTCATCTCGCCAGCGATTACCGCCCCTATTCGCCCCGCGCCCGCTGGATCAGAACCGTCAACGACAGCTATTTCACGGCCATGACTTATCCCGAAGGTTTGCCGGCGATGTTGAAACCGATCGACATCCACGACGCGCTCTGGGGTGTCGTCAGCGCGGTCTATGGCGGCGCCGTACATCCGACTGCGGAAGGCTATGCCGCAATGGCCGATGCGGCACTTCCCGCCGCGCGCGGTGTGCTGGGTTTGACCGCACCGCCCGCCGTCCAGGTCGCGCCACTGCAGCCGCCACCGGGATTCGCACCGACGGCGGTGACCGTTCCGCCCGCGCCAGCGGCTCCCGATGCGCCGGCCGCAGCGCACACGCCGTAGTCAGATCGGCATCAACGAGGGGTCGGCACAACGCCGAGCTTTTTTTGCAAGCTCGAAGACGATGTCGTGTACTGAAACACCAACCGCTTCTCCGGATAGATGTAGTGATACGCTTTCTGCGCCATCAACGCGCCCTCGTGGAATCCAGACAAGATCAATTTGAGCTTGCCGGGATACCAGTTGATGTCGCCGATCGCGAAAATGCCGGGCATGCTGGTTTCAAAACTCTCGGTACCGACCGGGATATATTCGTTGTTCTTCAGCTCGAAACCCCACGTCGAAACTGGACCAAGCTTCATGGTCAGTCCGAAGAACGGCAGCATCACGTCGCAGTCGATGTCGGCCATGGCGCCGTCGTTCTTCTTGACGATCGCCTTTTCGATCTTGCCGTCGGCACCGACCAGCGAGGTGACCTGGCCGAGGACAAGATCGATTTTGCCTTCATCGACCAGCGCCATCATCTTGTTGACGGAATTGGGTGCGGCGCGGAAGTCGGCACGGCGATGACACAGCGTCAGCTTGCTGGCGAGAGGCGCGAGATTAAGCGTCCAATCGAGCGCGCTGTCGCCGCCGCCGACAATCAGAATACGCTTGTCGCGAAAGTTCTCCATCTTGCGCACGGCGTAATGCACCGTGCTGCCTTCGTACGGTTCGATACCGGGAATGGGCGGGCGCTTCGGCTGAAATGAGCCGCCGCCGGCGGCGATGACAACGATCTTGCTCTCGAAAACTTTGCCCTGATCCGTCGTCACGCGAAATAACGGATCGCCGATCTTCTCCACCCTCTCGACCATTTCACCGAGATGGAATTGCGCATTGAACGATTTGATTTGCAGAAGCAGCGCATCAACAAGACCCTGCGCGCTGGTATAGGGCACCCCGGGAATATCGTAGATCGGTTTCTCGGGATAAAGTTCCGCACATTGGCCGCCGATCTTGTCGAGAATGTCGATGAGATGGCATTTCATATCGAGCAGGCCGAGCTCGAAAACCGCGAACAGGCCGACGGGCCCCGCGCCGATAATAACAACGTCAGTTTTGATAGGCTCGCTCATGTCGGTTTTTAGCTCGTCTTATGGGAAATGTGGCTGATGTGGCGGAGTGTCTAGCGTGCCGTAAGCGGCAGGGGAAGAGGATGCCACGCAACGTTGGAAACGCACCGGTATCGTTCCAGGCCGGATACGTGCCTGTCAGGCTTGCCGCTCCGGCGTTCTGACCGTCAGCCCATCAAATTCGTCGCTCACCTTGATCTGGCACGACAGCCGAGAATTCGGTTTCACGTCGTAGGCGAAATCGAGCATATCTTCTTCCATCGGCGACGGTTCGCCGACTTTTTCTCGCCATGCCTCTTCGATGTAGACGTGACATGTCGAACAGGCGCATGCGCCGCCGCATTCGGCCTCGATGCCTGGCACCCCACTCTTGATTGCGGTCTCCATGAGCGTCGCGCCGTTCTCGCCCTCGACAGTGCGAGCCGTGCCTTCGGTATCGATGAAGGTGATTTTGGTCATGGCAGGTCGGCGAATCAAAGTTGAAGGGCCCTGAGGAAGGGTCCTGGGGGCGGCGTGGAACCGTACCTATTTATGGGCTTGCGGCGCGCGACGCCAGTGCGGGCGTCGAGTTCCGTCTTGCCGATCAATGGCCGCTCGATCCGCCGGTCAGGCGCGCCCCGATCACCGCACTTGCCTCGAGCATCGCGGCTTTTAGATCTTCGACCGCCTGGTCTCGCTCTTCCGGCTCGGACGCCACCGCGGCGGCCCGTTCCAGCCGCTCGGCGGCCTGCGCCACCCGCCAAGCCCCGATGCCTCGCGCCGAACCCACCACCGTATGCGCCGTCGCGGCCATGAGTGCCGGTCCCGCCCCGGCTATGCGACCGAGCATGATCGCGGCCTGCAGCACGAAAATCTCAAGGATTTCAC
Source organism: uncultured Alphaproteobacteria bacterium (assembly GCA_963813825.1). Lineage (GTDB taxonomy): Bacteria > Pseudomonadota > Alphaproteobacteria > Rhizobiales > Xanthobacteraceae > BOG-931. The sequence goes on along the minus strand of CAWFBB010000039.1, from coordinate 121,222 downwards.
GTTCCAGCCCGCGGTCGCCGAGAGTCATACGGCCGAGATGGACCTCATCAATGACCGCCGGTGCCTGCTCCAAACCGGGCGATTTTCGCATGCTGACGGCGCTCATGACGCTTTCCCCGACCGCAATTCTTCTCGTTGCGCGCGAGCCTGCGCTGAAAGGAACGAAAAGGCGGTGAATCCGGGGACCTCGTCGGGTCGGGCCGGCGCGTTGTTCGCGCCTTTGGTAAGCAACTTCTTAGCCGGCGATAGTCGCTGGCCGGCCGGTGTCGGCCCAAACCCAGCCGCATTTTTGCCCGCACAATGATGGCTGTGATGGTGAATGGTCCGTTAACGATGATTAAAGGGACGTTAGCGCCAACAGTTTTATTCGATCCGCCAAGCCGATAGGATGAGCTATGGCACCGTTATCTGCGGGCTGGGGAGCCCGAGTGCCTCGTGAGGAAGTACACGATCACGCGCTCGTGGCGCGGCCCGGCGTAATCGGGCCGTTCTAGTCCAGCGTAACACGCAAGGCGACGACCGATATGGCCAATTACCCAAAAAAGATGACGGATCCGACGGAAGCCGCGCTTTCGGCGATCCAGGAAGCCCTCAACCTCAGAGACGAGGACGACCGGCCGGAGAGCCAATCCGCCGCGACCGCCGCGCCGCCCCGGAACGACGACGACTTCATCCGCGAGATCGAACCGACCGCACCGGCCTTCGAGGAGGATTTCGACCGTGACCCGATAGGCACGCGCGCCGAAGCGCCGCCACCGCTCGCCGCCAATGACGACCAGCAGTCGATCGGCCAGATTCTGCGCGCCTTGCAGCGCCGCCCGGCGCGCACCTCCTATTTCGTCGCCGCCATGTTCTCGGTGGCTTGGGTGGTCGGTTGTTTGGCCCTGTCGTGGGCCTATCTGTCGGACTTGAATGCGTCACTCGGGCCCGGCCATTCGCCGGCCGCCCTCATGATCGGTCTGGGCGCCGCAGCACTGTTGCCCATCATCTTCTTCTTTGGCGTGGCGCACATGGCGTGGCGCTCGCAGGAACTGCGCCTGATCACCCAGTCGATGGCACAGGTCGCCATGCGTCTCGCCGAGCCGGAGGCTATCGCGCGGGATTCCATCGTCACCGTCGGACAAGCGATCCGCCGCGAAGTCGCCGCCATGGGCGACGGCGTCGAACGGGCGCTGGCGCGCGCCGGCGAACTCGAAACGCTGGTGCAGAACGAGGTGGCGGCGCTCGAACGCACCTATAGTGACAACGAAGTGCGCATCCGCGGACTGCTCCAGGAACTTGCCAACCAGCGCGACACCCTTGTGGGACAAGCCGAGCAGGTCCGCTCGGCCATCAACAATGTCCACATCGATCTCACACAAGACCTTTCCACGATCAGCGATCTTGTCGGCCAACAGGTCAACGACGCCGCTCAGCGGATCACCCATTCGCTGGCCGAGAAGGGCGAGCACATTACGATGTCGCTCGGGCAGGTCGGCGACGATATGATTCAGCAGCTCAGCCTGCGCGGCGGCGATTTGCTGGTGCGGCTTGAGAGCGCAAGCGAGGAGACTTCGCGCGCGATCTCGACGGCCAGCGACCAGCTTACATCGAACCTGAATTTCAAGACCGATCACGTCGGCGAGGATTTCGCGGAGATCGTAAACGGCCTCGAAGAAATGATGACGTCGCGGCTGGATACGGTCGCCGAGAAGTTTTCCGAGAAGTCGCTGGCGCTCGTCGATACGATGATCGGGCGCTCGCAAGAGGTCGCCGATCTCGTCTCCGGACGCGCGCAGGAGCTTTCGGACGCAATCGTCGATACGTCGAGTCAGATCGCTGAAACAATCGCGAGCCGTGCCGACGAGGTCAACTCAACGCTCAAGGCAACGGGCGAGTCGCTCATCCTTGATCTCAATTTGCGCGGCGGCGACGTCGCGAAGAAGCTTGAGCAGACTGGCAACCATATCACCGATACGCTGGTATCCCGCAGCACCCATGTGACCGATACGCTCCGCGAGAGCGTCGATCACCTCGTCGAAGTACTTGCGTCTCGCGGTGACGGCATGAGGGACATGCTGGCATCCCGGCTCGCCGCGTTCGAGGATATGTTCAACCATTCCGGCGCCGAACTCGGCGAGAAGATATCTCGCGACTCCGCCACGCTGGGCAATCTCATTACCCGGCATCTCGCCGAGTTCGACCGCACAGTGAAGACCTACGGATCGGAGCTGGTCGAGCGCCTCGGCGCGCGCACCCAGGACGTCTCAGAGTCGATGCGCGGCTACGTCGAGAGCTTCGATAACCGGGTCACTGCGAAAGCCGGCGAGGTCACCACCGCGCTCGATCTGCGCCTGTCGCGCTTCCAGGAAGCGATCGACGGCCGCACCCAAACTCTCACCGACGCGCTTGCCGCCCGGGTCATGGACATCGCCAAGACTCTTGCCGAAGGCGGCAAGGAAGTCGTTACCGCGCTTGATCGGCGCCTGAGCGACGTCACGACGCTTATCGATACCCGCGCCGCACATCTCAGCGACACCGTCGGTGCGCGGATCGTAAATATCGACAAAACGCTCGGCGCGCGCGCAACCGAGGTTGCCGGCTCGCTCGATGGCCGAATTGGGCAGCTTGAGCAGCTTCTCATCGTGCGCGCGGAAGCCGTGACCGATCAGCTTGAGGTGCGTAGCCGCGCCGCGGCCGATCTGCTCAATGGGCGTATCAAGGAACTGTCCGACTCGATCAATACGAATACCGGCAATGCCGAGCGGTCGCTCACTCAACTTACAGCCAAGACCACCGAAATGCTTGGCAAGAGCGCGACCGCAAGCACAGCCGCAATGGAAGCCTTGAACCGGAGCGCCACGGAAGCGACAGTTACGCTCCATCGTAGCGCCGGCGCGCTAACCGATACTATTGGCAAGAGTGTCGCCGCTGCCAATGAATTGATCACCAAGACCACGGCCGGGGCCACCAATCTTCTAGCCCAGAGCGCCGCTTCGATCAACGAAACGGTCGGCAAAAGCGCGGCCGGAGCCAGTCACCTACTTGTTCAGAGCGCCACAACCGCCAACGAAACAATCGGCAAAACCGCGGCGGAAGCTCGTAACATTCTCGTCCACAGCGCGGCGGCCGCCAACGATACGATCAGCAAAAGCGTGGCCGGAGCCCGTGAACTCATGGCACAAAGCGCAAGCGCGCTTAAGGAAGACATCGGTAGCAGTGCGGCCAAGGCCAGTAATCTTCTTTCCCAAAGCGTTGCCGGCCTCAAGGAGGACATCGGTAGCAGTGCGGCCAGCGCCAGTAATCTTCTTTCCCAAAGCATTGCCGACCTCAAGGAAGACATCGGTAGCAGTGCGACCAGCGCCAGTAATCTTCTTTCCCAGAGCGTTGCCGCCCTCAAGGAAGACATCGGCAATAGTGCCGCGGACGCCAGTAATCTGCTATCGCAGAGCGCCAGTGCCGCCAACGACGCGATTGGCAGAAGCGCGACAGGAGCCAGCACTCTTCTGGCCCGAAGCGCCGCCGCCGCCAACGAAGCAATCGGCAAGAGCGCGACGGAAGCCAGCGACCTGCTTACGCGGAGCGCCGCGACCACGACCGACGCCATCGATCGCAGCGCGAGCGAGGCCGAGCGCAAGTTGATCAGCACAAGTGCCGGTGTCGCCAATAACGTGCTCGGCAAGGCCGACGAATTCAACTCCGCAGTCAGCGAGCGTCTCGGTACCATGACGCTTCTGCTCGACGAGAAGTCGAACGGTCTGCTTTCGGTTTTGACCGGCAAAGGCCAGGAATTCGCCAGCGAAGTCAGCCGCGTTACCGACCATGCGGTGAAGTCGATCGAAGCCAAGAGCTTCGTCTTCACCCAGACGATGATGGACAACAGCGAGGAAATCGCCCGGCTCATCAACGATGCGAGCCAGAACGCGACATCGGCGGTGACGCAGAGCCTCGGCCAGCTGCGGGACGGCGCCCAAGGCGTCACCGAGGCGGCAAAGTCGACCATCGCCCGGACGCTTTCAGATCTGCACAGCGCCACCAGACAAGCCGTCGAGGAGTTGAAGCAGACCGCATCCGCGACCGTCGCCGACATGCTGGAAACGCACAATATGCTGCGGTCCGATTCGACCGCGCTGTTTGAACGGCTGCGTGAAGCCAACATCCTGCTGCAGGAAGTGCTCAGCGGCGCCCACGAGAACATGAACTCGATCGAGCATACCATGGTGTCGCGCGTGTCCGAGTTCGTCGCCGCCATGAACGATCTGAGCAGCAAGAGCGGAGTCACGACCGCGAAGGTCGAACAGCATCTGGGCGCATTCAACAACGTGACCACAAAGGTGCTGCACGATCTGAACGACTTGTCGACGCAATTCAACCAGCATGGGCGTTCACTTGCCGAAGCAGTCCAGCTTCTTGAACTGAGCAACCGCCGGACCGAGGAATCGACCACCACGCGACAAGCCAGCATCGAGGCGCTTGTCACCACTCTCGACTCGCGCACCGACGATTTCGAGCAGCGGCTACAACGCTTCTCTCGCCTGCTCGACGAGTTGCTCGAATTCGGCAACGACCCGAACCCGCGAAATCGCGAGCATGATCGCCGAAACCAGCAACGACAGCGTACGCACGATCGAGCAGCAGTTCGATCTTGTCCGCGCGGCTTCGGAAGAAGAACGCAAGCGCACCGGCGAAACGCTTAATTCGGTCTACGACGAGGCCGCGACAGACCTCAACGCGATTTTCGCGCAGTCTGCCGAGCGCTTTACCGCGATCGTTCAGGGCATGAAGCAGATGGCAACGGAAATGCAGCAGGAACTGGAGTTGACGCGCGCCGAATTGCGCCGCGGCGTGCTCGAACTGCCTCAGGAAACCGCTGAAAGCACGGCGCAGATGCGCCGCGTTGTCGTCGATCAAATCGAGGCCTTGGCCGAACTCAACCGCATCATCGCCCGGCACGGACGCTCGCTCGACTCCGCCGAGCCGATGCGGCGCGATGCGGAGCAAGCCTATGCCGCTGGCGGCGGCCGCGGCCAGGTCAGGCCAATCCGGCCCGACATCACGCCGCATCAGCCGGGAATACGCGACATCACCGGCGCGCCAGCGCGCCGGTCCGAACCGCGTCCGCCGCAAAACCAGCCTGCGAGCGAAACCCCGCGCAACGGTGGTGGCGGTGGCGGCGGTTGGCTTACCGACCTTCTGTCGCGCGCTTCGCGCGAGGAGACCCCACAAGCTGCACCCGGTGCCCCGCGTGAAGCCGCGCGCGGCGAGGAACGTCCTCGCGATGCCGTCGATTTGCTCGACACGCTTTCGGTCGACATCGCCCGCATGATCGACCACGAGGCGGCCGCGGATTTGTGGGAGCGCTACAAGCGCGGCGAGCGAGGCTTGTTCACGCGCCGCCTCTACACTCTCCAGGGGCAGAAGGCGTTCGACGAGATCCGTAACAAATACCGCTCCGATCCGGAGTTCCGGCAGACTGTCGAGCACTACATCCACGAGTTTGAGCGGCTCCTTGACGATGTCTCGCGCGGCGATCGCGGCCCGATGGTCCTTCGCAATTATCTGACTTCGGATACCGGCAAGGTCTACACCATGCTGGCGCACGCCGCCGGCCGGTTCGATCAATAACATCGCGTCCCGCGCATTCTTTATGCGCGGGACAATATCGTCAACGCCCTTGCTCGTGACGCAATCGGGGCGTTACGGTCGGCGGTATGAGCGATACGGGTTCCTTACCCACCGCCGCCGATGTCGATGACGCGGCCCGCCGCCTTGCCGGCGTCGCCTTTCACACACCTCTTTTGACCTCCGCCACGCTCGACGCCATGACTGGCGGGCGTATCTTTCTCAAAGCCGAAACCTTGCAGCGCACCGGCTCGTTCAAATTCCGGGGCGCATACAACAAGCTCGCCTCTATTCCGCCGGAACTGCGGACCGGTGGCGTCGTCGCGTTCTCGTCGGGCAATCACGCGCAGGGCGTTGCCGCTGCGGCGCGGCTGCTCGGCATGTCCTGCGTTATCGTCATGCCGCGCGACGCACCTCGTGCCAAGCGCGAACGCACTGCTGCATTCGGCGCCGAGGTCGTACTCTACGATCGTGCCCGCGACGATCGCGAGGCGATCGCCGCGGATATTGCCGCGCGCCGTGGCGCAACTCTCGTACCGCCTTACGATGACGCGTTGATCATCGCCGGCCAAGGCACCGCCGGCCGCGAGATCGTCGACGATCTTGGTGCACTCGGCCTCCAACCCGACGTCGTGGTTGTTACCGCCTCCGGAGGCGGCCTCACCGCCGGCATCGCACTCGCCGTCAAGGCGCGCGTGCCCGCTGCCGCGCTGTACACCGCCGAGCCGCAGGGGTTCGACGATCATGCCCGTTCGTTCCGGAGCGGCCGCCGCGAGCAGAATGCCGAGCTGACCGGCACGATATGCGATGCCCTGATGGCGCGCACACCGGGCAAGCTGACTTTCGCGATCAACCAATCGCTGGTCGGCGCCGGTGTCGTTGCCAGCGATACCGAGGTCGCGGCGGCGGTAGCGTTCGCATTCGCGGAATTGAAGCTTGTGGTGGAACCCGGCGGTGCAGTAGCGCTAGCGGCCGTGATGACGGGTAAAGTCGACGTCAAGCATAAGATCGCCGTGGCCGTGCTGTCCGGCGGCAATGTGGACCCGGAACTGTTTTCCCGGCTGGTCGCGTAGCAACCGCTCTCGAGATCTACGGAACCCTAAACTGGACTCTGATTAAAACAAAATCGGACCGCAGCTCTTTTTTGAGCAGTATTTTTACGCGCCGGTGCCTGGAAGAAAGCAACGGATTACCGTTGCTCCCTGGAAGTCCTGGTACGGCCATACTACAGCCGGTCCGAACTTGTTGGGCTCGGTGACGACAGCCGCATCGGGCACCACCACCCACTGCCCGTTTATGCGCACCCGGTAGCTGCCGCCTTGAGTGTCCCAATCGACGTCCTCGACACTGACGCCATCGGCAAACGAGCAACACAAACCCTTACCGCTGGCGAGCTTGTCGAACCATGTCTTCAACGGCGAGTTGGCGTACTGCCCGTCATCATGTGCCGACAAATTTTTTGGGACGAATATGATCGTGCACAACGCGACTACTGTCAGCATCCGAACAGCAAGTGTGTGCATCATGGCCTCCAGATGATCGATTTATGCGGACCACTAACGAAAGTTCCCGCAGACCCCGGAAAGCAAAGCAAGCGCACAACTAGGCGTCGTTATCGATCCGCATCTCCTTCATCGAACCAAAGCAACTTCTGTGCCGAATATCCGAATCGGTAATGAAATGTTAACGTCGAATCCTCCGAACGACCAGCCGGAATGGCATTCGTGCGCTAGCTGAACAGCGCGATGAGTTCTTCCGCGCTGAGTGCCCGCACAGCAGCGAGCGGATCGCTGGCCGGGGGTCGTGGGATCGTATGTGACACGAGCGTCGCAGGGGGACGTTGCGACGGGACTTGTGGCGGAAGTTCCCCTGCCGCCGGAGCAGGCAAGGGTGTCGGGACCGGCATGGGCTCGAACAGGTCGTCAAGATCTTCTTCGAGGCTCACAGTGTCGGACGAAAAGCCATGCAGCTCTGACGACAAACTTTGCGCCGGAAGCATCTCGTTGCTCAGTGATACATCGCTTACCCCGCCGGGGCTTTGCGCGTCGCGCAATGGCTCTTCGTCATTTGGCTGTTCGGGCGCGGATGAACTCTCGTTTGGCGTCTGGTCGCGCGAGAATGGATTGCTTTCGAATGCGTGCAGCAGAGCATTCTCGCTCAACGGCTGCGTGCTCTGCGGCGCTTCGGAGGCGTCCCTTGCTCCCTCATCCGGCTCGATCGGAGTTCTCGATAGCTGCATTGCCGGGAAGCTCCGCTTCAATCGATTGAGGTTCGCTTTCGCTATCCGCTCGCGGTTCGCTTGCCGCGACGGCCTCTGGCGTGACCGCATCGGCGAGAGAGGGCAGCGACGTAGCGAGCGCAGCGATCGCCTCTGCGAAGCTTTCATGATCGGCCACCACCGCCACAGGCGCTTCGGCCGGCTCTCTTGAAGGCGCGATCATTACGCGTACCCGAGCGGCAAGCGCGTGTAGCAACTCCGCCGCCTTGCGCACGCTCTCGGCCGCGCCCTCCGGACGTACCAGAGCATCGGTGATTTCACGGATGGCACCGTCGAGCGCATCGCACAGCGACTGTTCGACCGGCCGCTCGTGCAGCACGAAGGCGATGTCCTGGATTTGCTCGACCGCCGGACGGGTGTCGGATGCCATGCTTGCGGCGAGTACAACATCGATCTGCTCGATTGCCGCCGCGATCTCGTTGAGGTCCGCGGACGATTGCGCGGATGGCTCGCCGCGAATGGCCGCCTCGACGCGCGCAATGGCGCCGACCAGCGTGTTGGTGTCGGCACTGCGATTGCGCGCAGTGAATTCCGCCAAAAACCGGCGGCCGCGTTCAGTAGCCATCATCGCGCCGCAGACAGTCTCGTAATCCGCCTCGTCCGGCAGCCCGGCCAATAAGTTCGGGAGCGCCAATGGTTCGTGGGGCATCGTCTTACCAATAAGGCCGACTCAACAGCACAACTGGCGGGGGCGCAATCGGTCAATCCGCCGGCCGGAGATACCCACAGGCAAACACCCTGGCGCGCCGCTTGAAGTAGGCCAGCCGCGCCGCTCAGTCGAGCCTAGCGCCGGCGAGCTTTACGATCGCGCCCCAACGCTGAGTCTGGTCGGCAAGGAATTTTCTGAAATCGTTCGGTGTGCCGACCTTGGCAATGGCGGAGAATTTCGCCAGCGTCGCCTGCACGTCGGGCGATGTGAGGGCGTCATTGATGGAGGCATTGAGCTTGCCGACGATCGCATCGGGTGTGCCGGCAGGAGTTACCAAGCCGGTCCAGGCATCGAGAACAAAATCCGGATAACCGCTTTCCACCAGTGTCGGTACGTCCGGTAGTGCCGGCCAACGCTCGCCGCGCGCGATGGCGAGAGGCCGCAGCTTTCCTGCCTGGATCAAAGGATACAGCGTTACCAATCCATCTATGGTGAATTGGGTGCGGCCGCCCAGGATATCGTTGACCGATTGCGCCGAGCCCGTATACGGCACGAAGACCACATCGATTTTCGCCTCGGTCTTGAACAAGGTGCTCAGCAGATGAGGCGGCGTGCCGAGCCCGGCGCCGAAATTGATCTTGCCGGGATTAGCCTTGGCATAAGCGACAAATTCCGCAATCGACTTTGCCGGCACGTCGAGATTAACGACAAAGACGTGCGGCAGAAGCGCGACCGTCGCAACTGGCGTAAACGCTTTTTGCGGATCGATGCCGAGGCTCGAATAAAGCGCGGGAGCGACTGCAAGCGAGCCGGAAGATCCAAACAGCAGCGTGTAGCCGTCGGGGTCGGCGGCCGCGACCAGCTTGGTGCCGAGTGTTGAGCCGGCGCCGGCATGGTTCTCGACGACGACAGTGCCGCCAAGACGCCGGCCGAGTTCTTCCCCAGCCATGCGCGCGATCGTGTCGATCGGACCGCCGGGAGGAAACGGCACGACCATCCTGATGGGCCGTTCCGGGTAGCCGTGCTGGGCGCGAAGCGGGACAGCGCCGGTAATGCCGAGCGCGGCTCCGCCAATGGCTGTGAGAATGCCCCGCCTGGTCGCCATAAATGTCCTCCCGTATCCGGCAGCGCTCCGGCCGCCTGCAGCGGATTGTATCGCGAAGCGGTCTAGCCCCAAAGTGATGGATCGGGCGGATAGGCCACGCTGCCGTCGTAGCGCAGACCGCAGGCGCGATCCTTGGCGAGCAATAGCGGGCCGTCGAGATCGACCACGCGGGCGCGCTGCGCGACCAACATGGCCGGCGCCATCGCCAGCGACGTCGCCACCATGCAACCCACCATGATGGCAAAGCCTTGCCGCTCCGCCTCGGCAGCCAGCGCCAGTGCCTCGGTCAAACCGCCGGCCTTATCGAGCTTGACGTTGATCGCGTCGTATTTTCCGGACAGCGCGTTGAGACCGGCACGGGAGTGCACGCTTTCGTCAGCGCAGACCGGGATCGGCCGTTTAATTTGCGCCAGTGCGTCGTCTCGGCCTTCCGGCAACGGCTGCTCGATGAGCGTTGCACCCGCATCGGCGCAGGCAGCAAGGTTTTGCCGTAGGTTCTCCGCCGTCCAGCCTTCGTTGGCATCGACGATTAGTTCCGCCCGCGGCGCCGCACGGCGGACCGCGGCGATCCGTGCGCCGTCTCCATCCGGACTGCCCAGCTTGACTTTGAGCAGGGGCCGGGACGCCGCGCGCTCCGCGGCTGCGGCCATTTCCGATGGGTTCGCCAGCGAAATCGTATAGGCCGTGGTCCGTGGCCCAGGCGCCACAAGTCCGGCCAATTCGTACACCGGCCGCCCGGCGGCCTTGGCGTTAACGTCCCAGTAAGCACAATCGAGTGCATTACGGGCAGCGCCGGCGGGCATGACGTCCTGCAGATCGGGGCGGCTGAGGCCCTGCCGCAGCGCCGGACGCATAGCCTCGATCGCCGCCACAATGCTGTCCGGGGTTTCGCCGTAACGTGCGTAGGGGACGGACTCGCCGCGGCCGCGGTGGATTCCATCGCTAAGTTCGGCCACGACCACGATCGCTTCGGTTTTACTGCCGCGGCTGATCGTGAAGGCGGCGGCCAGCGGCCAGTGTTCAATCTTTACGGAGAGTTCCATGCAGGGGCAAATATGACCGAAGCGGGCTGCGGCACTCAAGGGCGCAAGAGCATACGGCCATGAGCCTTACTGCCACGATGTCTGGCGAACGGCTCGATCTCGCCGTGACCGGGGCCTGGACCTCGGAACGCGCCACCGAACTCGAGAAAATCGTCGACGACACCGGGCGGCGTTACGAGACCGCGCGCTTGATCGACATCGACCTTGGCAGACTGGAGCGGCTGGATACGTTCGGCGCCTGGCTCATCGAGCGGCTCAATCGCGCTTTCACGGCGCGCGGCTCAACGACGCGCATGGTCGGCCTTAGCGACAGCGATCGCGGCCTGATCGAGGAAGTGCGGCTAGTCAACCGCCGGACCGATGAGCAAACAAGGCAACCCAACCAAATTGCGGCTGCGCTTGATACCGTCGGCCGCGCCGTCGCCGAGATCGGCAGTTCGCTCGTCCTCCTAGCGCACATGCTCGGTGCCATGACCTTTGCGGTGCTGGCCACCGCCGCCCACCCGTCGCGGATACGCCTGACATCGATGGTGTACCACCTCGAGAGGGTCGGCTTGCGCGCGGTGCCGATTGTACTTCTTAGCACGTTTTTGATCGGCGCGATCCTGGCGCAGCAGGGCATTTTCCATTTCCGCACTTTCGGCGCCGACGTTTATGTCGTCGACATGGTCGGCATCCTGGTGCTGCGCGAAGTCGGCGTTTTGATCGTTTGCGTCATGGTCGCCGGGCGCTCCGGTAGCGCCTACACCGCCGAGCTAGGCTCGATGAAAATGCGCGAGGAAATCGACGCGCTGCGGACCATGGGCGTCGACCCGGTCGAGGTGCTGGTGCTGCCGCGCATCGTCGCTCTTGTCATCGCAGTGCCGCTCTTGACGTTCCTCGGCTCGATCGCGGCGCTCTACGGCGCGGGTCTGGTGTGCTGGCTCTATGACGGCATGCCCCCCGACGTTTTTCTTGCCCGCTTGCGCGAGGCGATATCGGTGACGACGTTTTCCGTCGGCATGATCAAGGCGCCGTTCATGGCACTGATGATCGGCCTGGTCGCTTGCGTCGAAGGCTTCGAAGTCCAGGGCAGCGCGGCTTCGCTCGGATCGAAAACTACGTCATCCGTCGTCAAGTCGATCTTCCTTGTCATCGTGCTCGACGGATTTTTCGCCATGTTTTTCGCCGCGATCGGGATGTAGCCGATGGCCAGCAATGCAGCGGTGATCAGTGTTCGCGATCTGACGGTCGGCTTTGGCGCGACCAATGTGCTCGATCACGCGACGCTCGACGTTTTCGGAGGCGAGATCCTCGGATTTGTCGGCGGCTCGGGCGCCGGCAAGTCGGTATTGATGCGCACCATCATCGGCCTATTGCCAAAGCGTAACGGCACGATCGAAGTATTCGGCACCGATCTCGCCATGCTCGGCACACGCGAGCTTCGCGCTATCGAACGGCGCTGGGGCGTGCTGTTCCAGCAGGGCGCGCTGTTTTCATCACTCACTGCGCTGCAAAATGTTCAATTTCCGATGCGCGAATATCTCGATCTGTCGCCGCGCCTGATCGACGAGATTGCCATCGCCAAGCTCCAAATGGTCGGCCTCGATGCCGGCGTGCGGGATAAATATCCCGCCGAGCTTTCCGGCGGCATGGTCAAGCGGGTGGCCTTGGCGCGCGCGCTGGCGCTCGATCCCGACATTGTCTTTCTCGATGAGCCCACCTCCGGCCTCGATCCGATCGGCGCCGCGGAGTTCGATGAGCTGATCCGTACCTTGCAACGGACCCTGGGCTTGAGCGTCTTCATGGTCACGCACGATCTCGACAGCCTGCACACGGTCTGCGACCGAATTGCGGTTCTGTCAGAAGGACAGATCATCGCTACCGGTAGCATCGAGACCATGCTGGCCTCCGAGCATCCGTGGCTGAAATCGTATTTTCGCGGCAAACGGGGGCGTCTCGTCCACCACTGAGACAGCGTCGAGGATCAGCTATGGAAACCAAAGCCAATTACATCATGACCGGGGTGTTCACGCTCGCCGTCATCGTCGGTGCGTTCGGCTTCATCTTTTGGTTTCAGAACACGAGCCGCGGCGGCGAGCACGCGACCTATCGCATCGTGTTCGACGGTTCGGTCTCGGGACTGCGCATCGGTTCTTCGGTGCTGTTCGACGGCCTCAGGGTCGGCGAGGTCTCGGGTCTGGCGCTCGATGCCAAGGATCCGCGCAAGGTTATTGCGACAGTCGCGGTCGATCGCGCCGTGCCGATGCGTGGCGACACCAAAGTAGCTTTGCAGTTTCAGGGCCTGACCGGCTTGGCCGAGGTCTCTCTCACCGGCGGCGCGGCCGATGCGACGCCACTGGTTGCCGACGGCGACCAGCCACCGACACTCGTTGCTGACGCCAATGCATCCGCCGACGTGACGCAACAGGCACGTGACGTGCTGTCCCGCATCAACGGCCTCGTTGCCGACAACGAGCTGGCAATGCGCTCCTCGCTGCGTAACATCGAGACCGTGACCTCGACACTGGCGCAGAACTCCGAGCGCCTCAATATGGTGATGGAAGGCATGCAGAATCTGATGGGCGGCAAAGACGGTAACGGTCAGATCGGCCAAACAGCCGACTCGATCCGTAAACTCGCCGACGATCTCGACAAGAATACTAATGAGATTTCGGCCGGACTTGCGCAATTCTCCAATTCGGGCCTCAAGGAATTCCAGGCTTTTGCCGTTGATGGCCGGCACACGCTCGCCGAACTCAACAAGGCGATCAAGAATATCAACGATCATCCCTCGCGGCTGATCTTCGGCCAATGATTGCCTGAAAGGTTTAAGCCGCGATCTCGGTATCGCCCGCGATCCTGCCGCCCGAATTGTCGGCAACGGGTTGCGAGGAGTCGCGGTCGGCCCAATTGATGATCTCGAATCGTCCGTCATGGTCTTCGACGAGCGCGGTGCAGCTTTCCACCCAGTCGCCGCAATTCATATAGCGGATGCCGTAATCGTCATGGATCACGGCATGATGGATGTGGCCGCAAATCACGCCGTCGACCTTGTGGCGCTGCGCTTCTGCAGCGAGCGTATGCTCGAAGGCGCCGATGTAATTGACCGCGTTCTTGACCTTGTGTTTGGCCCACTGTGACAACGACCAGTAGCGAAAACCGAGGCGGCGGCGGATCGCATTGAAGTACCGATTGACCAGGATCGCAAAGTCGTAGGCGGTGTCGCCGAGCAGCGCCAACCAGCGCGCGTGCTTGACCACCATGTCGAACACGTCGCCGTGCACGACCAAATAGCGGCGACCGTCGGCGGCTTCGTGGATTACCGTCTCCACCACCTCGATGCCGCCGAAATGCGTGCCGTAATAGCTGCGCAGGAATTCATCGTGATTGCCCGGGATGTAAAATATTCGCGCGCCTTTGCGTGCCTTGCGCAACAGCTTCTGCACGAGGTCATTATGATGTTGCGGCCAATACCAGCCGGATTTGAGCTGCCAACCGTCGACGATGTCGCCCACCAGATAGATCGTGTCGGCATCGTGATAGCGCAGAAAATCCAGGAGACGGTCAGCTTGGCAGCCCCGCGCGCCCAGATGAACATCGGAAATGAAGAGCGTACGGAACCCAAGTGTGCCGGGTTCAAGCGTCACGAATTGAATTCTCGCATCTGCTCATGCCGCGCGACGAGATAAATTCTTTCCATTGCAGGATGATGACAGCAAAGATTAATGGAATGTTACGGCAGCCTTAAGTCACAGCGCTGTCATGGCGGCGCGCTACAGGTCGCCGCAATGACGGTGCCGATTCTCACAATTGCGATCTTCTGCATCGTCGCCACCTCGATCCATATCGCCAGCGTTACGATTGTGATCGTTCGCTTCCGCAGAAGCGCGCATCAGGCGACTGCGCCGATTCAGCGACCACTTCCGCCAGTCACCCTGGTGCGCCCTCTGTGCGGCATCGACAATTATGCCGCGGAGACGCTGCGTTCGACATTCGAGATCGATTATCCGGACTGCCAAATCCTGTTTTGCGTCGCGTCGGCAAAAGATCCGATCGCACCCCTCGTCGAACGCTTGATTGCCGAACATCCCGGCGTGGATGCGAGATTGTTGGTCGGCAATGAAAGGGTGAACGACAATCCGAAGCTCAACAATATTCTCAAAGGATGGCACGCGGCCAGGCACGATTGGATCGTGTTCGCCGACAGCAATGTACTGATGCCACGCGACTATATTCAGCGACTGTTCGCGAGCTGGCGCGCCGACACCGGCCTTGTCGCTTCGCCGCCGGCTGGCTGCCGCCCGGAAGGCATCTGGGCGGAACTCGAATGCGCCTTCCTCAATACCTATCAGGCCCGCTGGCAGTATCTCATCGACAGCCTCGGACGCGGCTTCGCCCAGGGCAAGACCATGCTGTGGCGGCGTACCGATCTCGAACGCGCCGGCGGCATTGAAGCGCTCGGCAACGAGGTTGCGGAGGACGCCGCCGCGACAAAAATCGTGCGCGGCGCGGGGCTGAAGGTGCGACTCGTCAACCGCCCGCTGGCGCAACCGCTCGGCCGGCGCAGCGCGACCGAAGTATGGAGCCGGCAAGTGCGCTGGGCGCGGCTGCGACGCGCAAGCTTTTTTCTTTACTTCCTTCCGGAAATACTCTCCGGCGGAGTTTTGCCCATGATCGCCGCCGCGATCGTAGCCAGCGCGGTCGGACTCCCGGCAACGCTGTGCGCAGGCCTTCTTGGCGTCGTCTGGTATGGCGGCGAGATGTTGCTCGCGGCTGCTGCCGAATGGCACTTGCCGGCGCTCTATCCTCTGTACGGCCTCGCACGCGACCTGCTGTTGCCGGTGTTGTTCATCGATGCGCTGCGCAGCAGCGATTTCGTCTGGCGCGGCAATGCAATGCAGGTCGAGCACATCGAGCCTGCCCGGATGATGGCGCGCGTACGGCCACGATTGCAGGAAGTGGCGGCGGGAAGCCGGCGGCGGCTGCGCGCTTTGCGCACACGCGGATAGTAAGCCGCTAAGCGGACTTCGTCGCCGCGTTGGCGGCCCGGTCCGCGAGCGCATCGATTGCAGCGCGATCCATAGGAAAGTCCGCATCGATCCAAGCCTGCTCGGCAGCGCGCAAAGCCTCGCCCATGGCCGGGCTTTTCGGTACGCCACGGCCGACGAAATCCGTGGCCTTCAGCGGAAATTGCGGAGCGGCCCATCGCTGCGGCAGCGTCGCAAGCTCATGCCAGGATTTGTCGGCAGCGCCGGCGTCGGAGCGCGACCATGCGACAAGAACGCGATCGGTGAACGACGCCGGCCCCAGAAGATACAGCAACGTGCGCACGGCGTGTTCGCCGGCGGTGGGCTTGATGCGCCACCAATATTCGAGCCGCAACAGGCGCTCGACCTCGAAGTTGGAAAGCCGCAGACGCTGCGACAGCCGCTCCGCGTCCTCCATCACATAGCTGCCAAGCGCACCGAGCCGGCGCGTTGCATCAGGCTCGACGCCGATTGCTGCCTCGGTCTTCACCGTGTTCTCGAAACTGGCGAGGTAGGCTACGCCGCCCAGTACCACGCCAAGAATTCCGCACTCCGCCATGACCGCGAGCGTCGGCGTGGCATGAGGCGCGAGCAAAAGCTTCAGTAACTCCATCCGCACCCGCTCACGCGACAGCATATCGAGCCCGGCGCGCGCACCGATGCACGCGTGGAGGCCGGCCGCATCCGGAGTACCTTCACCGTAATAGGCGTGAAAGCGAAAGAAACGCAGGATGCGCAGATAATCTTCGACGATACGTTGCTCGGCCGCGCCGATGAACCTCACCTTGCGCGCCGAAATATCGGCAAGGCCGCCGACGTAATCGAAAACCTTGCCATCGGGCGTGGCAGACAATGCATTGATCGTGAAATCCCGCCGCTCGGCATCCCTCGTCCAGTCGCGGCCGAACACGACTTTGGCTTTGCGGCCGTAGGTTTCGACGTCGACCCGGAGCGTCGTGACTTCGAACGGACGGCCATCGACGACGACCGTCACCGTACCGTGCTCGATCCCGGTTGGCGCGACCTTAAAGCCCGCCGCTTCGGCACGGCGGATCACCTCTTGCGGTTCGGCAGTTGTCGCAACGTCGATCTCACTCACCGGCAGCTTCATCAAATGATTACGCACCGCACCGCCGACCACGCGCGCTTCCTCGCCGTCGCGGTCAAGCAGCGCAAGCAGGCGTACGACGGGGCTGTCCTTGAGCCATGCCGCGTCGCTAAGCTGCGCGCCCGCCGTCACCGCGTCGTCCCCGGAACGAATTTGCCGTCTTCGACATGCGCCGGCACGTAGGTCGATCCAGGCGGCGCGCCGGAAAATTGCGCGAGGACGAGAAAGCTTCCGACCACGAGCGCCAGCGAAATGATGACGAGACCGGCGACACGCCGCAGGGTCCAAGCATCGGATTGCAACACACCGGCGCGCGTCGCGAGCAGGAAAGCCGCGTAGATTACGAACGGGGCGAGAAACAACCCGACCTCGGTGAAGACTGGCCTGATCATGCGCCGTAGATCCGCTCGTAGAGGTTCCTCAAGATACCCGCGGTGATGCCCCAGATGTAGCGGTTCTCGTACGGCATGGCGTAGTAATCGCGCACTACGCCTTTCCAGTCACGCGTCTTGCGCTGATGATTGGCAGGCGTCATCAGAAATTCCAGCGGCACTTCGAAGCTCTCAACCACTTCCCACGGATTGAGGATCAGCGTGAAGTCCGGCTTGACGCGCGCTACCGTCGGCAGAATGCGGAATCCCGAGAAGGTGAGATAAAGATCGAGATAGCCGAGCGGTTCGATCAAACCCGGCGCGAGCCCTATTTCCTCTTTGGCCTCGCGCATCGCCGCAGCGACCGGACTCTCGTCATTTGGATCGATCCTGCCACCAGGAAAGGCAATCTGGCCGGCATGACTCGCCAATTCCGCTGTCCGCAATGTCAGCAATACGGTGGGCGTGCTGCGTTCGACGATCGGAATGAGCACCGCGGCCGGCTTGGTGGCGCTCACGCCGGCGCGCTCCCACAGCACCGGATCGAGATCGAGGTCGCCGCGGCGCACGCCCTGCGCATTTGGATCGGTCAGCGCCGGCGGCACATCGAGCCTCAGGCGTTTGCGTGCACGGTCGAAGAAATCCGCCGACGCGGACTGGGTCGTTGATGCGCTGCTATCGTTCACGCGAACTCCCTCGCCTGTTCGGCGGGCGCCATAGGAAAGAACGTACCCATCGACGCAACACCGAACATAGCTTTGCCGTCCACGTCGCGCTCCTCGCCGATTTCGACGAGATCGAAGAACAGCGCGCGCGTCACCTTCGCCCACAGTTCGCGGCGGATATGCAGATAAGGCTTCAGCCCACCGGTGCCGGTTTCAGGCTCAAAACGCAACGCGTGTTGTGGGCCACAGGCAACCCAATCGTCGACATTGGTACGGAAATGCAGCACCCGGCCGCCGCCGCCGCTATCTTCGATCCGAAGCTCGACTGCGAGGAAAGGCGCATCGTCGACCGTGATGCCGCACTTCTCCACCGGCGTAACAAGGAAATAACTGTCGCCTTCACGTTTAAGAACCGAGGCAAACAGCTTCACCAGCGCGGGCCGGCCGATCGGCGTTTTGAGGTAGAACCATGTTCCATCCGTGCCGATACGCATGTCCAGATCGCCGCAAAACGGTGGGTTCCAGCGCTCTACTGGCGGCGGCCCCTTCGTTCCGGCTAGCGCACCCGTGATCGCTTCGAGGCTGGATTGCCCTTCCTTCGCCATTGTTTGCCTAGAACCTACTGTCTGACGCGAGTATGGGGGCGAGATTAATCGAGAGTTCGTCATCGCGAACCTGCATTCGGCAGCCCCAATCCAAGTTGCGTTCCTGTGGACGAAAAATCGGCCCACGCTCCGCTTTGGTGGCGGTGGCTCATATATTGCATCATTGCTGCCATGGATTCGCGGACATGGCCTGCCCTGATCCGTTACAAGAATCCGTCTCAATGACAAGGAGTTAGCAATGGCGCTTGCTGGGGGAGATGGCCTCGAAAAGCTCGAGGACATGATCGTTCGGGCGGCCGAAACGACAGCCGCTCACCTGCGCGCTGCCAAAGCCGCGATCGGCACCGTCATATTCGGACAGGACAAAGTCGTCGAGCAGGCGCTCGTCACCATTCTCTCCGGCGGCCACGCGCTCCTTCTCGGTGTGCCAGGTTTGGCCAAAACCAAGCTCGTCGACACCATGGGCACCGTGCTCGGGCTCGATGCGAAGCGCATCCAGTTCACGCCCGACCTGATGCCGTCGGACATTCTCGGCACCGAGGTGCTGGAGGAAAGCCAAACCGGCAAGCGCAGCTTCCGCTTCCTGTCGGGTCCGGTATTCGCCCAGCTCTTGATGGCGGACGAGATCAATCGCGCCAGCCCGCGCACGCAATCGGCATTGCTGCAAGCTATGCAGGAACAGCACGTCACCATTGCCGGCACGCGTCACGATCTACCCAAGCCGTTCCATGTACTCGCCACGCAAAACCCGCTCGAACAGGAAGGCACCTATCCGCTGCCGGAAGCTCAGCTCGACCGCTTCCTAATGGAAATCGACGTCGATTATCCCGACCGCGACGCCGAACGGAAAATTCTGTTCGAAACCACCGGCTCCGAAGAAGCCCGCGCCAAGCCAGCGATGACCGCCGAAGATTTGATGGCGGCGCAGCGGCTGGTGCGGCGGCTGCCGGTCGGCGAATCCGTCGTCGAGGCGATCCTGGCGCTGGTGCGGTCGGCACGGCCCGGGCCGGACAGCGGCGACGCCACGAAACTGATCGCTTGGGGGCCGAGCCCGCGCGCGAGCCAGGCGCTAATGCTTGCCGTGCGTGCCCGCGCGTTGCTCGATGGCCGGCTTGCACCGTCAATCGACGACGTCCTCGATCTCGCCGAGCCGGTGCTCAAGCACCGCATGGCACTCACGTTCACCGCGCGCGCGGAGGGCGAGAGCATCGAAGCGGTCGTCGGCCGCCTCAAGACGCGGATCGGATAGCCGGATGGCGGCCGAGTCCGGGCGCACTCATCAGGACAGCGCGGCGGTAAGTCGAGCGATCGGCGCAGGCCGGACGCTCGCGGCTTCTATGCCGCGGCTGATCCTCGAAGCGCGCCGCGTCGCCGCCACCGTCATCCACGGCCTGCACGGCCGGCGCCGCGCCGGACCAGGCGAGAATTTCTGGCAATACCGCCGCTTTACTTCCGGTGAACCGGCGGCGCGCGTCGACTGGCGGCGTTCGGCGCGCGACGATCATCTCTATGTGCGCGAGCTGGAATGGGAAGCCGCGCATACGGTATGGATTTGGCCCGATCGCTCGCCGTCGATGAATTTCGCTTCGCCGCTGGTTCGCGACACCAAGCTATTTCGCACTCTGGTCGTCGCGCTCGCGCTGGCGGAGATTCTCGTCGAGGCCGGCGAGCGCGTTGCCATTCCCGGCCTGACGCGTCCGACCGGCAGCCGCAATATCATTGACCGCATGGCGCAAGCGATCGTTCACGATAGCGGCGAACGAACAAGCCTGCCGCCGAACTTCGCGCCTTCCCCGCTCGCCGAGGTCGTATTGCTGTCCGATCTGTGGAGCGACATCGCCGACGTGCGGCGTACCATCACCCAGCTTTCCGGCAGCGGCGCGCGCGGTCACGTCGTGCAGATCGTCGATCCCGCCGAAGAGACTTTTCCGTATTGGGGTCGCATCGAGTTCGTAGAACCCGAAAGCGGCGGTCGCATCACCGCCGGCCGCGCCGAAACTTGGCGCAATGATTATACGGCGCGCGTGCAACGCCACCGCACTGAAATTCGCAACGAGACTGACCGGCTCGGTTGGAGCTTCACAATCCATCGCACGGACCGGCCGGCGAGCGAACTATTGCTGGCATTACAAGCCCGTATCGGCGCCGGCGCATCCGACATCGGCGTTCGTCCGCGATTCCCGGCGCGGGTCACGGCATGATCGGCGGCCTGCCCATCGGCTTTGCCGAACCGCTCGTACTCATCGGCCTGCTGACACTGCCGGTGCTGTGGTGGCTATTGCGGCTCATTCCGCCGCGACCGCGACGCATCGATTTTCCGCCGACACGCCTCCTCCTGGAAATCGCGCCGAAGGAGGAAACCCCTGCCCGCACGCCGTGGTGGCTGACCTTGATGCGGCTTGCGCTTGCCGCCCTCGTCATTATCGCCGCCGCCGGCCCGCTGTGGCATCCGCCGCTCGCGACATCGACGTCACGGGCACCAATCGGCATTCTGATCGACGACGGCTGGACGGCCGCCGCGACCTGGGACGCGCGCCTTCGTACTGCCGACGATATTGTTACGCGCGCCGAGGACGATCGCCGCGCGGTGGCGCTCATTCCGCTTTCGTCAGGCGCGCGTGACATCTCACTTGAGCCGGCAGGATCGGCGCGCGTGCGACTGCACGAAATGAAGCCGCAGCCCTACACGGTCGACCGCGCCGAAGCGCTACCGGCGATTTCGCAGTTCCTCAATAACGTTCACGACGTCGATCTGGTGTGGCTGTCCGACGGCACCGACCTCGGCCGCGGCGCGGACTTCGTCAAGAACCTCGCTCAAGCCCTCGGCGATCGACCAATTGCGATCGTCACCGGCGGCGTTGCCGGTCCCCGTGCCCTCGTCGCAGCCGATAACGCAGCCGGCGCGCTCGCCGTGAAAGTCTTGCGCGCCGACCCGAGCGCTGCGGTCACCGGCACGGCACGCGCGCTCGATCTAAAGGGCCTGCCGCTCGGCGAAGCCGCATTCACATTCACGGGTCAGGATCGCGAAGCTGACGCGCACTTCGATCTGCCCGTCGAGATCCGAAACGACATCGCCCGGATCGAGATTTCCGGCGAACGTTCGGCCGGCGCCGTGCAATTGCTCGACAAGCGCTGGCGCCGCCGCACCGTCGGCATCATTTCCGGTGCATCGGTCGATTTGGCGGAGCCGCTGCTGTCGTCGAGTTATTACATCGAGCGCGCACTCAATCCGTTCGCAGATGTGCGGCTTGCCCAAGGCGAGTCGCCTGCAGACGCGGTCGCGCACTTCCTCGACCAGAACCTGCCGATGCTGATTCTCGCCGATGTCGGCAACGTCGCCGGCGAAGCGCACGATCGCCTGTCGCACTGGATCGAGGACGGCGGCGTGCTGGTGCGCTTTGCCGGTCCGCGGCTCGCCGCGTCCGACGATGATCTGGTGCCGGTAAAACTGCGGCGCGGCGGCCGCATCCTCGGCGGCAGTCTGAGCTGGGACAAGCCGCAACCGCTTGCCGCGTTTTCGCGCGAGAGCCCGTTCAACGGCATGACCGTGCCAAACGATGTGACTGTCACCCGGCAGGTTCTGGCCGAGCCAGATGCGACGCTCAGTGACAATACCTGGGCGACGCTCGCCGACGGCACGCCTCTGGTCACTGCGGCAAAACGCGGCAAGGGCTTGATCGTGCTGTTCCACGTCACCGGCGATACCCGCTGGTCAGACCTGCCGCTGTCCGGCGCGTTCGTCGAAATGCTTCGGCGCATCGTAGCGCTCGCCGGCACCACAAACGTTGCTGAGGCCGCAAATTCGCAGACCAAGAGCGCGCATGAGCTTGTGCCGCCGAGCCGGGTGCTCGACGGCTTCGGCAATTTCATTGCGCCGCCATCGAGCGCGCGGCCGGTGGCGTCGGACTTTTCCGGCGGCGCCACCGCCGATCATCCGCCGGGTTTCTACGGCCCGCCGGAGGGCCTGTTCGCCGTGAACACGCTGGCTCCCGCAGACCGTCTGACGCCGCTCGATTTCGCGCCTCTGGTCAATGCGCGCTTTGAGATTTACCGCACCAGCGAACCACAGGATTTGCGTGGTCCGATCCTGCTTGCAGCTCTCGCACTGTTCCTGCTCGATTCGCTGGTTGTGCTCATCCTCGGCGGCGGCATCCAACGGCTGATACCGCGCTCGTCGCGCGCCACGGCTGCTTCGATGATCTTGTTTGGTTTGCTGGCACTGACGGCGACACATGCCCGCGCCGAAGACATAACGGTCGGCAACGTGCCGCAATCGGCGCTTGAGACCAAGCTCGCTTATGTTGTTACCGGCAATACCGATGTCGACAATATCAGCAAAGCCGGCCTCGCCGGGCTGACGCTGTTCCTGGCTCAACGCACCGCGCTCGAGCCCGGCGATCCGATTGGGCTCGATATCGCGCACGACGAGCTTGCGTTCTATCCGCTGATCTACTGGCCGATCGCACCTGGCGCACCGCGGCCGTCCGAAGCGACGCTCAAGCGCATCGATACCTATATGAAAGACGGCGGCACGGTGCTGTTCGACACCCGCGACGCTGTCGTCGCGCCACCCGGACCCGGCGGCGAGACGCGAAGCCCTGGCATGATAGAATTGCGCCAAATCCTGTCGTCGCTCGATATCCCCGAGCTTGAGCCGGTGCCGCGCGATCACGTCCTGACCAAGACGTTCTACCTGCTCCGCGACTTCCCCGGACGCTTCAATGGCGGCCAGCTTTGGGTCGAGGCTTTGCCGTCGGCTGTCGACGAGGAGCGGCTCGGCCGCCCGGCGCGCGGTGGCGACGGCGTGTCCTCGATCATCATCACCTCCAATGACCTGGCCGGCGCCTGGGCGACGCGGTCCGACGGCCAGCCGATGCTGCCGATGGTGGACGGCGAGCCGCGCCAACGCGAACTCGCGTTCCGCGCCGGCGTCAACATCGTGATGTACACGCTCACCGGCAACTACAAGGCCGACCAGGTGCACGTGCCCGCCCTCCTCGAACGGCTCGGGCAATAGGAGTGCGATCGTGAACTTCGGTATCGCGTTCGCTCCACTCGTCAGCGCCCAAATTCTGTGGGCGGCTGCGGCTGCAGCCGTCGTGCTTGCTTTACTGCTGTTCGTTTCGCGCAGCCGCGGCGCGGCCATCCGCGCGATTGCACTCGGTCTGATCGTGCTGGCGCTTAGCAATCCATCGTTTACGCGCGAGGATCGCGATCCGCTCAGCTCGATAGCCGTCGTCGTCGTCGACAAGAGCCCGAGCCAGAGTTTCGGCGATCGCACGAAACAGACCGAGGCCGCACGCGCTGCGATCGTCGATCGGCTGGGTCATATTCCCGGTCTCGACGTGCGCGTGGTCGAAGCCGGTCGGGCCGACGGCGAGACCGACGGTACCCGGCTGTTTACGGCGCTCGGTTCGACGCTCGCCGACGTGCCGACCGATCGTATCGCCGGCGTTTTCATGATCACCGATGGTCGCGTCCATGACGTGCCGGCCGACGCCAGCGCGCTTGGCTTCGCCGCTCCAGTCCACGCCTTGATCACCGGCAACAAGGATGAGCGCGACCGCCGCGTTGCACTGATCGCCGCGCCGCGCTTCGGCATTGTCGGCCAGTCGCAAACCATCACGTACCGGGTCGAGGATCAGGGCGCCAAAGTCGGCACCGCGGAGGTGACGGTGCGACGCGATGGCGACGTCGTCGAAACCCGCACCGTTCCGGTCGGTACACCGCAGAATGTCGACATCCCGATCCCGCACGGTGGACCGAACATTGTCGAGATCGAAGCCGCGCCATTGCCGGGCGGCGAGCTGACGACGGTCAATAACCGTGCCGTTGTATCGATCGACGGCGTGCGCGATAAGCTGCGGGTGCTGCTGGTCTCTGGCGAGCCGCATGCCGGCGAACGGACCTGGCGCAATCTGCTCAAGTCCGATGCGTCGGTCGATCTTGTTCACTTCACCATTCTGCGTCCGCCGGAGAAACAGGACGGAACGCCGATCAACGAGCTGTCACTGATCGCATTTCCGACGCGCGAATTGTTCCAGCAAAAGATCGGTGAATTCCAGCTCATCATCTTCGACCGATATGCTCGCCAGGGCGTGCTGCCGATCATTTATTTCGACAATATCAACCGCTATGTGCGTGACGGCGGCGCCGTGCTGGTTGCCGCGGGGCCGGATTATGCGAGCCAGACCAGCATCTGGCGCACTCCGCTCGACGCCATTCTGCCCGCCGAGCCGGACGGCAACGTCACCGACGAGGCCTATCGGCCGACGCTGACCGAGCTTGGCAAACGCCATCCGGTGACACGCGGGCTTGACGGGTCAGACAGCGATCCGCCGAATTGGAGCCAGTGGTTCCGCATCGTCGATACGCAAAATGCGACCGGCACCACGGTCATGCAGGGGCCCGATCAGAAGCCGCTCCTGGTACTTTCGCACCAAGGTGAAGGGCGCGTCGCGCTGCTCCTGTCCGACCACATCTGGCTGTGGGCGCGAGGCTTCGAAGGCGGCGGTCCGCACCTCGATCTGCTGCGCCGGTTGTCGCACTGGCTGATGAAGGAGCCGGATCTCGAAGAGGAAGCGCTGAAGCTGAACGTGACCGGCCACGATCTCGTGGTGCGCCGACAAACCATGGCCGACGACGTCACCGACGTGACGCTGACCTCGCCCTCGGGAGCGACCCAAACCCTCAAGCTCGATCCGGCCGAACCCGGCGTCTGGCAGAAGACCGTCCGCGCCGACGAGCTCGGACTGTGGCGCGCGACCGATGGCAAGCTCAACGCGCTGATCAATATCGGCCCGATCAATCCGCGCGAATTCGCCGAGGTGACGTCGACGACGGACGTTCTTGCGCCGCTCACCGACGCCACCGGTGGCGCCTCGCGCAGGCTCGACGACGGCGGCGGTCTCAACGTGCCGCGCATCGTCCCGGTGCGCTCCGGCGACACCTATAAGGGCGACGACTGGATCGGCCTGAAAATGCGCGACGCCAGCGTGGTCCGTGGCATCGGCGTGCTACCGGTGTTCGCCGGCCTGCTCGGCCTGTTGCTCCTCATCGGCAGCCTCGCCGGCACCTGGGCGCGCGAAGGCCGCTAAGCATGCGCCTCATATTCGAGACGTAAACGAGCCGCTACAATGGCGGCATGCGCTTGGCACTGAAGCTTCATCCGGATTTGCTTGGCTCGGCGGTGACGCGCGTCGAGGCGGAAGCCGTACGGCGAGGTACTGGCGGTTTGGTGTTGTCCTATTTCATCACCGGCGTGATAAGCAAACTGCGCTTGCCGCCCCCGGTCGCCGCGACGCGGACTGACGAGCTTTGGCGACATACCTGCTTCGAGGCTTTCGCTTCCAGTTCGCCAAACGCCGGATATTACGAATTCAATTTCGCACCCTCGACGCAATGGGCGGCATACCGGTTTAGCGCCTATCGAAGCGGGATGCGCATTGCCACGGAGATAGGCGCGCCTCGAACTGAAGTACAGTCAGGCCCCGAGCAAAGCGCATTGCAGGCCTCGCTGCATCTGGACCGGAGCACTCTGCCGCGAGATAGCCCGTGGCGCCTCGGCCTTGCAGCAGTCATCGAAGAAACAAGTGGCCGCAAATCGTATTGGGCGCTTGCGCACCCACCGGGCAAGCCGGATTTCCATCACCCAGATTGCTTTACCTACGAACTTCTCCAAACATAGCCGCCATGAGATTTGGCATCGACCGACTCATCGCCGAACCCGCCTTGCGCGCGCCGCTGCACGGCAAGCGCGTCGCACTGCTCGCGCATCCTGCATCGCTGACGGCGGACCTGACGCACTCTCTCGATGCGCTAGCCGCTTGCGACGACATCACGATCACGGCCGCATTCGGTCCGCAGCACGGTCTGCGCGGCGACAAGCAGGACAACATGGTCGAATCGCCGGATTTCAGCGATCCGGCGCAAGGTATCCCGGTCTTTAGCCTGTATGGCTCAGTGCGCAAACCCACCGACGCGATGATGGAAACGTGCGATGTCGTCCTGATCGACCTGCAAGACCTCGGCTGCCGCATCTACACGTTCATCACGACGCTGCGCTACATGCTCGAAGCCGCGGCAAAGTCGCGCAAAGCCGTGTGGGTGCTGGACCGGCCCAATCCTGTCGGCAGACCGGTGGAAGGGCTCACGCTGCGCCCCGGCTGGGAAAGCTTTGTCGGCGCGGGCCCGTTGCCGATGCGCCACGGACTGACGCTTGGCGAGCTGGGTTCCTGGTTTGTCAAAACCCTCAAGCTCGATGTCGATTATCGCGTCATCGCCATGCAAGGTTGGCAGGCTGAAGCCGCGCCGGGATTCGGCTGGCCGCTTGGCGAGCGTACGTGGGTCAATCCCAGCCCCAATGCACCGAATTTATGGATGGCAAGAGCCTACGCCGGCACTGTAATGCTCGAGGGCACGACGTTGTCCGAGGGCCGCGGCACCACCCGGCCGCTCGAACTATTCGGCGCGCCTGATATCGACGCGCGCGCGATCGTGAAGGAGATGCACGCGCTTGCGCCGCATTGGCTGCATGGTTGCCGCCTGCGCGACTGTTGGTTCGAACCGACGTTTCATAAGCATGCCGGGCAGTTATGCAACGGCGTGCAGATCCACACCGAGGGCCTTGGATACGATCACGATGCGTTCAAGCCCTGGCGCATCGTGGCGCTCGCCTTCAAGGCGATCCGCCGCGTCTATCCGGATTATCCGCTGTGGCGTGACTTCCCCTACGAATACGAGCATGGCAAGCTCGCCATCGATGTTATCAATGGCGGACCGCTGCTGCGCGAATGGGTCGATGACCAAAACACAATGCCTCACGACTTCGATGCGATGGCATTGTCCGACGAGCGTGCATGGCACGAGACGCGCCGCGATTTTCTGCGCTACTGATCCCCGCGGATCGGTGAGGGCGCCGAAGCGCCCTCAAGGATATGGACCGGTCTGGTTCGTTTACTTCGCTCCGATCGCCGGTATCTTAGCGACGTCGCGCGCATCGTGCTGGATCACCACCGTTGCATTGAATGTCGTTGCGATCTTTTTCAGCCGTTCCAAAGAGGCGATAGTCTGGGCGCGATCGTAATTGAATGACGGCACGCCGTCCGAGTCAAAGTTTTCGCGAAAATGCGCGGCATCACCGGTGATGATGAAGTTGCCTGCCGAGGTCTTGACCAGCACGCTGTGATGACCAGGCGTGTGACCCGGCGTGTAGAGCATCATCACGCTGCCGTCGCCGAACACGTCCTTGTCGATCGGCACCGGCTGCACATTGCCTCCGCCGTTGATCCAATTCTCGAACGGCTTGAAGTTGACGCCTTCCGCCGGCTTCGGCGCGGTGATCGCCTCCCAGTCGCCCTTGCCGATTAAGAGCGTCGCCTTAGGAAACGATCCGACCTGACCGGTGTGGTCCGCGTGATAATGACTGATGCCGACGTAAGTAATCTGCTCCGGCTTAACATTGATCTGCCCCAGTTGGTCGACGATGCTGACCTTAGGCGCGACGTTCGGCGTTGTCATCGCATGTCCTGTATCCCAGAGCAGATACTGGTCGTCGTGCTTGATGAGATAGCAGCTATAGACGAATTGAAGCTTCAGATCGCCATAAGAGAAAGTATCGGAAAAGCGCGGGTTAACGGGTGTCGGCGCCTGCGGCGTACCGCACTCGATACGCGCGACCGACACGTCAGGCGCAGCTTGTGCGCCCTGCACGCCAACGAATACAACGGCGCAGGCGCACGCCGTCAACAAAGATGAAACTCTTTTCATAGATTCCTCCCAGCCTCGAAATTTTTATTCGAGTCCGGGAAGTTTGCCGGTTGCCAACCAACCGGTCAACGCTGTTATAGCGCTATTCAGCCGCCTGCATTTGCCGCGCCTTGCGACGCGCCATCTTGTCCGCCGAAACGAAATTATCGAGCTTGAACAGCTTGCGCGCGTTTTCGCCCAGGATGTTTCGTTTCGCCTGCTGGCTCAAGAACGGCAGATCGTAGATCGTGCTCGGCAGGTCCATGTCCCAGTGCGGATAGTCGGAGGCATAGACGAGCTGGGTGTCGGCAGCGATCATCTTAAAGGTTTCTTCCAGCATCGTCCGGTTGTTGACCATCTCCATCGGCTGCGAGGTGTAATACATCTCGCGCATGTAATCGCTCGGCTTGCGCTTGAGCGACGGCACTTCCGAACTGCGCATCATGTACTCGTTGTCCAGGCGCTGCATCAAGAACGGTACCCAGGCCAGACCGCTCTCGATCCAGATCGACTTGAGGCCGGGAAAACGCTCCGGAATGCCGTTCACCACCCAATTGGTCATGTGAACGATATTGAACCATGTGAACCCAAGCGCATGCGTCGCAATGAACTTGTTGGTGATATTCATGCTCTGGTCGCCCCAATTCGTCGCCGCATGGAATGCGAGCGGCAAACCGCGCTCTTCGAGCGCCGCATACAGCTTCATGTAAACGTTGTTGTAGAGCGGCTTGTAGCGAACCGTGGTGATGAGGAAGCCGACGACGCCTTTCTTGCCGCTGAACTCCTCGACCATTTTCAGCGCGGCGACAGGATCGTTCATCGGCAGGTAGAGCATCGAAACGATGCGCGGCTCTTCCGCCAAAATCCTCTCGGTCAGCCAGCGATTATAGGCTCGCGCGTATTGCACCTCGACTTCGACGATCGGATTGAGGCCCAGGCCAAGCATCGGAGTCGGAAATACGCAGGCAACGTCGATGCCCATCGAGTCCATCCACCTCAGTGTGAGCCCGATGTCCTTGTGTTTGGCCCCGGGCGGCGGTTGCTCGGTGGAGCGATGTTCATAACGCGTTATGCGTCCGGCCATCTCTTGAAAGCCACCGGTGGAGCGCGGCAACATGGTTTGGCCCTTGGTGTACGCGAACTGATCGCGCATGACCGGGTCTTCGATATATTCGAAGATTTCCTTGTACGAACCGGTCTCGTAGTGATGAGAATCGACGTCGACGATCATGAAGTCCTCGTAACGGCGATCCTCGGCCTGCCCCTGCGCATTTGCGAGCAGCCGCTTGGTGTCGAATTTGGCCTCACTGGGATCGCGAACGATCGGCGTCATCACGTTCATGTCTGTTCCCCTGGGATTGCTGGCGGTGCGTCAACGCGTTGGTGCGGGGCGATGCAGTTGCCCGTCATCGCCTGCCACATGCTCAGCTCGAAAAGTTGCGTATTCAATGCATGGAGGATGTCGGTCACGGCAATCATTGCCTCCGTGACCGTCACGCCGCCGCCGTTCGGCGGCAGCGGCGTGCGCATGTCGTTGTCGGCCTTCGCCGCGTAGAGCCGGAGCGCATTGGCGAGCAGCGTGCGAAATTCGGCATCCGGTATCTGCTCAGGACTGCCAATAGCGGCCGCGAGCGCGTCGGCTGCGCGCGTAATTGTATCGGCCGGATGGTCGAGGACGTCAGATGACGACATAGACACCGCCTTCGCGCTGCACGACTTCATGCCGTTTGAGGCGCAGCTTCGGATCCGGCGCGCATTCGCCGGTCTTCAACTTGTACTCCCAACCGTGCCACGGACAGACGATATGCGGCTCGTCATTGTCGTAGGTCTGACCGAGGAACTGCCTGTCCTTGTCGTAGAGATCGACGACCTTGCCCCGGGTAATCCCCTCGCAGGCCGGGCCGCCCTGATGCAGGCATTGATTGCGATAGGCATAAAAGGACCCGTCATGGCGGTAGACGCCGACCTCGACCTTGTCCTGGCGGACGATCCGGACATCGCCGTCCTTCATCTCGATGTCGTTACAAACGAAAACCTGAGGCATCCGTCCCGGACTCCTTACGTACCGCTCCCTATTCACTCGGCACTCTAGCCCAGATTACGAAAGCCGTCAGCCGCCGAACGTGCGCCAAATCGCAACCTAGCTCTGCGCGGCGTCCCACTCGGCGCGGATTGGACCCGAGACGCCCTCGAAGGCGCCGTCCACGAGTTCCGCGACGAGCAGGCGCGCCGGATCGACCGGTCCCGGCATGGTGGCGCGGCCCGGCGGCACGCGCTTAAAGCCCGTTTTGCCGTAGTAAGGCTCGTCACCGACCAAGACCACGAGCCGGTGGCCTTTGGCACGCGCCTCGTTCAACGCCCGCTCGATCAGGGCCTGACCGACGCCACGCTCGCGGAATGCCGGTTCGACCGTCAGCGGCCCGAGCAGCAGCGCCTTGGTCTCACCGATGCGGATCGGCGATAGCCACACCGAACCTACCAACAGCGTACCGATGCGCGCGGTGAGAGAAAGGTCGGGGCGATGCGCCGCCTGTTCGCGCAGCCGATAGGCGGTTTTCGCGTAACGGCCCGGCCCGAAGGTGCGCTCGTGCAGGCGCCCGATCGCATCGGCGTCGGCTTTGCTTTCGGGTAGAATCGTCAGCGCGATATCGCTCATCGCGCCGCGCGTAGCACCCCGCATGTCCGAGGTCCAGACGCCTTATCTGCGGCCCAAGCAGACATTAGATGGAGAGGCAGGAACCGCGGAGATGGCGATGGGACTGCTCGTCGATGGCGTCTGGCAGGAAGATGTTACGCGTACCACCAACGGCCGCTTCGTCCGTCCGACGACGAGCTTCCGTAATTTCGTCACGGCGGACGGCAGTCCCGGCCCGAGCGGTGAAGGCGGCTTTGCCGCCGAGCGCGGCCGCTATCACCTCTATATTTCGCTCGCCTGCCCGTGGGCGCACCGCACGCTGATCTTTCGCGAACTCAAAAACCTCGACGATGTGATTTCGGTCTCGTTAGCCGAGCCACTCTACGGCAAAACCGGCTGGGAATTCGGCAAAGGTCAAGGCGGCACCGCCGACGACGTCAACGGCAAGTCGACGCTCGCGGAAATCTACCTCTTCGCCGATCCGCATTACACCGGCCGCGTCTCGGTGCCAGTGCTGTGGGACAAAAAGCGGCACACCATCGTCAACAATGAATCCTCCGAAATCATCCGCATGTTGAATTCGGCGTTCAATGCGTTCACCAATGTCCACACTGACTACTATCCCGCTGAATTGCGCGGCGAGATCGACCGCATCAACGAGGTCGTTTACGCGACCGTCAACAACGGGGTCTATCGCGCTGGTTTCGCCACCAGCCAGGACGCCTATGAGGAAGCGGCGCGCGGAATTTTCGCTACGCTGGATCAGCTCGAAGATCGTTTGTCACAGCGGCGCTATCTTGTCGGCGGTGACATTACCGAAGCGGACTGGCGGTTGTTCACCACACTCGTGCGTTTCGATTCGGTCTATTACAGCCACTTCAAGTGCAATCTTCGCCGGATCGCCGACTATCCCAATCTGTGGAATTATTTGCGCGATCTCTACCAGCGGCCACGGATCGCCGGAACCGTCAGCATCGATCAGATCAAGCGGCACTATTACGGTAGCCAAAGACAGGTCAATCCGAGCGGTATCGTGCCAATCGGTCCGCTGATCGATTTCGATGCGCCGCATGACCGCGCGCGGTTTGAATAAAAGAAAGCGTGCCGTTTCTCCGCGAAACGGCACGCAGTGTTTTTCAGCCAGTCGCGTCAGTCGCAAACGTCGACCAAGCGCCAGCGCAAGCCGTACGGTGTCGGGACTAGACGGCGCACCCAGCAGCCATCGCTATAGTCATAGCCGTAATAAGCCGGGCCGCCGAACGCGTAGAGGCCGCCATAGCCGCCGCGATAGCCGTGACCGTAATAACCGTGGCCGCCATAACCGTGGCCGAAACTTGCTCCGGCCGAGGGAGCGGCAGCAGCCGTTCGCCCACTGAATGCGTGACCGCCACCAGCACTAAATGCGGCATGACCGCCGCCGCCAAATCCCGCATGGCCACCGCCGCCGGCGTGGCCGCCGCCACCGCCATGAGGCGCCGCCATGGCACCTGTTGTTAGGGCTGCGGTGCCGAGAGCCGCCGCGGCGAAAACTGCAAGAATTTTCTTACGCATCGTAAATCTCCCTGGATTTCAAACGTTCGCTTGAATCCAAGAACGCGATGGTCCGGGCAAAGTTGCGTAAAATCTGAATGATGACCAAATTGTCACGATCTACCAATATTCGGCGGCGGCGCGGCCGCCGAGCGCCTCGGCAATGCGATCTTGCGTCGATTGCGTGGTTCCTTCGGGCAGCGCATCGGCAGCGAAGAAACCGTGCGCCACGATTTCGTGATTGGGCTTCGGCGATCCGCTTTGCCGGAACGAACGGACGACAAAGAGCGCGACATGATCGCGCCGCGTCGCGCGGCGATTGAAATAGACGCCGAACAGCCGCGGTGGATCGATCAGTTCGATATTACCCTCCTCGCGCAATTCGCGCTTCAGCGCCGCGGTTAGCGTTTCGCCGGCCTCGACGCCGCCGCCGGGCAAGTGCCAGCCGCTGACGTACGAATGGGCGACGAGGAAAATCCCGCCGTCGACGTCGACGACGACCGCGCGCACGCCGACCGTCAAGCCGCGCGAAAACCGCCAGAAAACATGAAGCAGCCGGCGGATTGCGGGCTCGAACGGGCGGCGGATTGCTTCGAGGCTCATGCTAGTTCCGCCCTTCGCATTACATTAGAAACGTTCTAATATAATTTCCCTAGCAAGCTAGAATTGAAACGGGGCCACAGGTGAAAAGCTTTGCCGAACTGAGCGAGCAGGAAGTTCTCGCGCTCGCGATCTCCAACGAAGATGAAGATAACCGCATCTACCGCTCCTTCGCGGACGC
Source organism: uncultured Alphaproteobacteria bacterium (assembly GCA_963813825.1). Classification (GTDB taxonomy): domain Bacteria; phylum Pseudomonadota; class Alphaproteobacteria; order Rhizobiales; family Xanthobacteraceae; genus BOG-931. The sequence goes on along the minus strand of CAWFBB010000039.1, from coordinate 88,095 downwards.
GCTGCGCGAACCTTACCCGGACACGGCCGAAATGTACGACAAGATGGCCCAGGAGGAGATGAGCCATCGCGACATGCTGCTCGACCTGCACCGCAAGAAATTCGGCGACTTTCTGCCTTTGATAAGGCGTCAAGACGTCAAGGGATTCGTCCAACGCCGCCCGATCTGGCTCAACCGGCCGCTGGCAATCGACGCCACGCGCAAGTTCGCAGAGGAAATGGAACTCGAGACAGCGCGGTTCTACCGGCGCGCCGCGGAAACGGCCAAAGATTCCGCGACCCGCGATCTCCTCACCACGCTTGCCGCCGCCGAAGATAAGCACGAGCAACTGGCCGAACAACTCGGCAAGAAAATTTCGCCGAAGGCGATCGCCACTGAAGCCGAAACCGCCCGACGCCTGTTCATGCTGCAATACGTGCAGCCCGGACTGGCCGGCTTGATGGACGGCTCGGTGTCGACATTGGCGCCATTGTTCGCAGCCGCTTTCGCCACCCACAACACCTGGTCGACCTTTCTGGTCGGGCTCGCCGCTTCGATCGGCGCCGGCATTTCCATGGCCTTTGCCGAAGCCTTGTCCGACGACGGCTCGCTCACCGGCCGGGGCGCTCCCGTGGTGCGGGGCGCGGTGACTGGTGCTATGACCGCTATCGGCGGTCTGGGTCACGCCCTGCCGTATCTCATTCCAAGCTTTTACATCGCCACCTCGTTCGCCTTCGTCGTTGTCGCGGTCGAATTGGCCGTGATTTCGTGGATCCGCATGAAGTATATGGACACACCGTTTCTGCAAGCGGCCTTCCAGGTCGTGGTCGGCGGAGTTTTGGTATTTGCCGCCGGCATCATCATCGGCAATTCGTAACTCCTCGCGTATATCACTTCGCAATGTTCACGCTGGCCCACCTGTCCGACTGGCACCTCGCATCGCGGCCGCGGCTCGCCGATCTCGCCGGCAAACGCGGGCTTGGCCTGATCAATTGGCACCGCAAGCGCAAATACGTGCATCGTCCCGAAATCCTCGATTTAACGATCCGCGACCTGAAAGACAGTACTCCCGACCACATCGCGGTAACCGGCGATCTGGTCAATCTTTCGCTGCCCGATGAATACAACCGGGCGCGCGGCTGGCTCCAGACGCTTGGGCCGCCGCGCGACGTCACGCTGGTCCCCGGCAATCACGACGTCTACGTTCGCAGTGTTCAGCAATCGCCGGCAAAATACTGGGCGGACTACATGCGCGGCGACGACGGCAAGGACGGTTTTCCGTTCCTGCGGCGGCGCGGCAATGTCGCCTTGATCGGACTTTCGAGCGCGGTTCCAACCGCGCCATTATTGGCGACCGGACGGCTCGGCAAAACTCAACTTTCGCGCTTGCTCGACGTACTTGAACAAACGCGCGGACTATTCCGCATCGTACTCATCCATCACTCGCTCCTCACGCCGCCGAAACGGCGGCTGCGACGCCTGACAGATGCTGCGGATCTCCGCGGCGTGCTCGCCGACAAGGGCGCCGAGCTTCTGCTGCACGGCCACGATCACAGCCGCGCCGTAGTCTGGCTCGACGGGCCGAAAACAAAAATCCCTTCGGTCGGTGTGCCGTCGGCTTCGGCTCGCGCACCGCACGGCGATGAGAACGCTGCCGGCTACAATTTATTCCGCATTGATGGCGAAGCCAGCAACTGGCGCTGCGAAATGATCGGCCGCGAGCGCGACGTCGACGGACGTTTTCGCGACGCCGAGCACCGCGAACTTTTTTGATTGAGCTAATCTTTTCCGAAAACCGGCGTCCACCCTCGGATCAAGTCCGAGGGCCGGCTTATTCGGGATCATGCTCTAAGATCGCGACGCGAAAATCAGCGCCACGACGATCAGCGTCACGACCCCGATCAGGAAACCCAGCGCCAGCACGCCAAACGCCCTCAAGCGGCGCCGGCGATATTCGCGCGCGGCCACCTTCGGCGCGACGCGGTTGACATAATCCGGATCTTCGTCGAACGCGCGCTGCCGTTCGATCAGGCGTCGCGCGATATAGTCGGTCACCGCCCGGACGATATCGGGAATGTCATGCGACTCGGCAAGCACGCGGCGACCGACGCGGGTATCGTGCAAGAAGCGATACGTCCGCTTGTCGCGCCCCATGGCGACATGGGCGACCGAGTCGATCCACAGTCGCGGCGTATCGCCCCGGCTGATACCGCGGTCGAACAGGTCGACCTCGGGCGGAATCTCGGCAAATAGCGGGTCGAGCGCCTCGTTGAGCAGTTCGAGCCGGGCCAGTTCGGCATCGCGCAGGTCAACGATCACGCTGGTGCGTTCGGCCGCCTCGACGCGCGCAACATGCATCGCCTGCACCAAAGGCGAAGGCGGCTCGGCCGGCGTTGCCGGTGATTCGGCGGTGCGCTTTCTACCCCACATACTCCTTACGTCCCTTGAGCGGATCATACACCAACGGCTACGCTTGCTGGAAGCAACGGTTGGGCCAACACTGCGGCCAAAAGGCGAAATCGAGGGGACTTTATGGCCGATTCGCCGGGCAACGGCACAGGCGAGCGGCCGCTGCTCGTGGCGGACCAGGTCACGCTGCAATACAAGGCCGGAGATCATCTAGTGACCGCGACCTGGAAGGCTCGTTCGCGGTCCATGCCGGTGACCGCTACGTCGTGCTCTACACGCACCGCCCGCCGTCAACTTCGACGATGTTGCCGGTGAGAAATTCCGCGTCCTTGGAGGCGAGGAACAGCGCGGCGTTGGCGACGTCCTCCACCAGCGCCAGGCGGCCGAGCGGAACGCTGGCGACAAATTTTTCGCGCTGGCCGGGCACCGGGCCGAGAAAGCTCGGCAATAGCGGCGTCTCGGTCGCAACCGGTGCGATAGCGCAGACCCTAATACGATCCGGCGCAAGCTCGCCGGCAAGGCCTTTTGTGATCGTGTGCACCGCGCCCTTGGTGCCGGCATAGGCCGACGTGCCGGGACGTGGCCGGATCGCCGCCGTCGAGCCGATATTGATGATGATGCCGCCGCCCTGTTTGCGGAATTGCGGTACAACCGCCTGACAACCGAGGAACACGCCTTTGACGTTGACGGCGAAGGTCTTGTCGAACTCTTCTTCGCCGATTTCCATCATCGGTTTGTTGATGTGCGTCGTGCCGGCATTGTTGACCAGGATATCGAGGCCGCCGAATGCCGAGATCGTCTCGGCGACAGCGGCGGCAAGATCGGCCTTTCTGGTGACGTCGCACCGCATGGCGATGGCATTGTTGCCGATGGCGCGCGCGGCGGATTTCGCCGCGTCGGCGTTGATATCGACGAGCGCGACCCAGGCGCCTTCGCGCGCATAGGTTTCGGCGATGCATTTGCCGATGCCGGAACCGGCGCCGGTGACCAATGCTGTTTTGCCTTCCAGACGCATGGTTCAACTCCCTTTTGGCACGACGCCGTAACGCCTGGCCCAGCCAAGACCTTCCTCGGTGCGAGTGCGCGGTTTGTATTCGCAACCGATCCAGCCGTTGTAGCCGGAACGGTCGACCGCCTCGAACACGGCGGGATAATTGATCTCGCCTTCATCAGGCTCGCCGCGGGTCGGCACCGCCGCGATCTGCAAGTGCCCGATCACCGGCAGATATTTTTCGAAACGTTTGATCAGATCGCCGCTGATGATCTGAACATGATAAAAGTCGAATTGCATGCGCACGTTCGGCGCACCGATTTTTCCGATGACATCGGCGGCGTGCTCGACCCGGTGCATGAAATAATCCGGCCGGTCGCGCGGATTGATCGGCTCAATCAGGAGCGTGATGTTTGCCTTCGCGGCCTGCTCGGCGGCGCGCGTCATATTCCTGACAAAGACGGTTTCTGCCGCCGGCCGCTGCTCCGGCGGCACTGTGCCGGTCATGCAGTGGATCGCGGTGCCTCCGATCGCCCCCACATAATCGAGCGCGCGCTTGAACGCCGCATCCCAGTCCCGCTCATGGCCGGGCAGCGCGGCAACGCCGGATTCCGGCGTTTGCGGCGTGTTGACGCCAAGCTGTGTCAGGCCATGTTTCTCGAGCTCCGCCTTCACGGCCGACGGCGCGATGTCGTAGGGAAATTGCAATTCGACCGCCGCGAAACCCGCTGCGGCAGCGGCGCCAAACCGCTCGATCAGCGGACGCTCGGTGAAAAGATGGCCGAGGTTGGCGGCGAAACGGGGCATGGGCGTTTTCCTGGTTATTGGTCCAACCGTAGCGCGTCATCGCCGGGCTTGTCCCGGCTATCCCGATCATCTGATTCAGGGCCCGCCAAAGCAGGATTGCCACATCAAGTTCGGCAATGACGACAAGAGGCGTGCTCTCGCGATGCGCTCGCATCCGAGTCATTCCATCCAAAGCCACGAATTTTTTGCCTCCGAACAAAAAGGGAGGCGGAGCGCCGATAGGCGCCATCCAACCAAGGTCCGCACCCTCTCGGGTGCGGCGGCGCGCGGATCGCCGCGCGCCCGCCTTTCGGCGCTCCACCGCGGTTCTCGCCACAGCGCCGAAACGCTGCAACTCATCTCCGGGTCCGCGTTTCCTGGAATTACCGGGTGCAAACGGGAGGACCCTCCCCGGCGCCAGTTCAGCGAGCTCCTCGCAGACCGGTCGTAATGCCGGCCGATCGGTTCCCGAAGCCGCCCGGGAGCGGTTTGCGAAACCGCGCGCGGGCACCGCATTCGCTCCACTTTCAGGATCGCATCTAGAAAGCGCCCTTCACCGAGCGAGTGTTCACCTCTATCAAGAACAGAGACGCATGTCAATGGAAAAGAGACAATAATTCGCCGGTCAGGACCGGGCTTTTCCCGGTCATCCCGATGCTCTTGGCGAGACCGCGCCAATGCAATCGAGATCGCCGGGTCAAGCCCGGTGACGACGAAGATTTCGTTTGTCAGCATCCGACTGATTTGCGATGCCCGCGCAGTTCGTGCCCCCAATAACCGCCGCGACAGTCGCTCGTCGTGGTTCCGCTATGGGCCGATACTGTTGAAAAAGTCGAAAATCGAGCGACGCCAAAAATCTCGCCAATGTTCGAATTCTTGGACAACTCCGCGGCTTGGATGCCCTGTAGCGCCATTACGAAGCTCCTCGGCCGTTTTTCTGAGAAGCGATTTGGAACTAAACGCACCAGTGGCTCTCTAAAATTTCGTTCGCCACCTCCAAAGTACTTTTTCAACAGTATCGGCCAAACGCGGTCACTATGATTTCCCGAATTGCCGGCGTAATAAAAATTTAACCTCTAGGCGTCAGACAGCGACTACTGCGAGGCCGGCGGCGGCGTACCCGATATTACAGAGAATCCTCAAACACTAACTGCGTTGCTCTTTTCCGTCCGTCTAACGATTCGTGCGCTCCGGGGCAGTAAAGGAAGAGATGCGACGCGAACGAGCCCAGCCCCTCGATTAGTCGCGTAGTGAGCTAGATTATGGTCCATGCTGAACGAGCCGGCTCTAACCTTCAATGCGTACCACTTAGGCGGGCCAGGACAGGGCCCACGAGAGGAGCTCGATGAACACAGTCAAAGACGCTCTGGCCCAGAAGAGTGGCGCCCTGATCCACGTTCGTTCCGGCGACATGGTCGTCGAAGCCTTGCGCCAGATGCGCGACAACCGGGTCCGGTCGGTGCTGGTCATCGACGACGACGTACTGGTCGGTATCGTGACCCAGGGTGACTGCGCCATAAAAGTGCTGCTGCCCGGGCTCGATGCGAAGCAGACTCCGGTGGGCCAAGTGATGACGGGCGACCCGGTGACGGTCAAGCCGGACGACCAAGTGGAAGGCTGCATGGCAATGATGGCTGCGCGCGGCTTTCGCCATCTACCAGTGCTGGACGCGGGCAAGGTCGTGGGCATGATCTCGATCGGAGACGTCGTCAAGGACGTCATCCGAAATTTGGAGCACAACGTGGGCGACCTGATGGGCTACATCATGAAGGACGGCCCCGGGGGCTGACAGACGAACCGCGGTGCCGTCGCCGTATCGGCTCAATGCAGGGCTCGGGAAGGGGCCTTCGCTAATGCAACATGAGATGCTGGCAATTGGTCGAAGCGGCTCATGAGCTGCCCCGACTACGATGAGCTGGCGCGGCAGTTACGGCTTCAAAAACGGACGCGAAGGCGTCAGATCGCTTCTTCACGACCGCCAGAGCCAACGGCCAAGCATGACGGCTGCCAGCATGCCGGCGAGTTGCGCCACGACAAATGCGACGACCCCTGCCGGCGCAATGCCGGCGAAGGTATCGGACAGCGATCGCGCGATTGTCACAGCCGGATTTGCGAACGAGGTAGAGGCCGTGAACCAGTACGCCGAGGTAATGTACAGGCCGACCGCATAGGGCACCGCCGCTGGCGTCCGTGCGACGCAACCGAAGATCGTCAGCAGCAGGCCGAAAGTCGCGACGCCTTCCGCAAGCCACTGCCCCGGTCCCGTTCGCACTGTGGCGGAAAACTGCCAGAGCGGCAGCTCGAACATGAGGTGCGCGGTCCACACGCCAGCGATTGCGCCAAGTATTTGGGCAGCGACATAAAGGACCAGCGTCAACTTCGGCAACTCGCCCCGCAAGGCGAAGGCGATCGACACAGCAGGATTGAAGTGTGCGCCGGAGATTGGCCCGAAGGTAAGGATCAGCACTGCGAGGATGGCGCCGGTTGGTAGTGTGTTGCACAGAAGCGCCAACGCGCCATTTCCGCCGGCCAGCTTCGCGGCCATGATGCCGGAGCCGACTACGGCCGCCAGCAGGAATGCCGTGCCCAACCCCTCAGCGGCGGCGCGTTGAGCAAGCGAGGGCATCAGATCGGCTCGGCCGCCTTCACCATTGCGCCGGTCATGCGGCCAATCTCTCCCAGCTTCTTTTGCAAACTCAGCCGATCGAGGGCGCGCAGCGGCAGAGACGTGAATATGCCGATGCGCTGGTTGAGCATGCGATAGGCATCCTTGAAAGCGAGGGCGACTTCAGCCTGATTGCCGGTAGCTTCCGCGGGATCCGGCACGCCCCAATGCGCTGTCATCGGCTGTCCCGGCCATACCGGACAGGTCTCGCCCGCCGCGTTGTCGCAAACCGTAAAGACGAAATCGAGCAGCGGTGCCCCGGGCTCGGCGAATTCGGTCCAAGGCTTTGAGCGAAACCCAGACGTTTCGTAGCCGAGCCCCTGCAGGAGGCGGACCGTCTCAGGATGCACGCGGCCTTTAGGTTGGCTTCCCGCGCTGTAGGCTCGGAACTTTCCCGCACCGAGCTTGTTCAAGATCGCTTCGGCAATGATCGAGCGCGCCGAATTGCCGGTGCAGAGAAACAACACGTTGTAAGCTCGGTCGGGCACGTTACACCTCATGCAACCGGACAGCCGCAAGAGATTGGCGCTGGCGCTGGGCTCGGCCTGTTGAGGTACGCAACAGGCCTTGGCGTGCGCCACGCGGGCCTCGCGCTCACCGCTGCCGTCGCCGTACTGCGTGGATTCTCCCGTCGTGAAGAAAGTCTCCCAAGCGATGCCCGCCGGATCGTCAATCCACGACTTTTCCGATTTCGCGTAGCAACAGGCGGTCTGTCCCTGCTCGATGACATTGCCTCCGGCCATGCGCAGGCGCGCATAGACGTCCGTGCAGTTCGTCCTGGTTCTCGACCTGGATGCCGAGGTGATCGAAGTCCCGGCTGACGGCCGCGCGTGGAGATAGCGAAATTGACGCGCGGATCGTCGAGCATCCATTTGGCGTAATCCGGCTTCACAACGGCGGGTGTGGCAGCGAACAAGGCCGAGTAAAAACCGATTGCACTGGGAATGTCTTCGACGGCGACGTGAACATGCATGCGTTTCATGACATGACTCCTCTCAGGACGCGGAAACCTTTGCGCGCTTTGAGCGCGCGGGCTTGCAGACCGCAGGCGCACACGCTTCCGGCGCGCCCTGGCAGCAGTTTTCGGTGAGGTAGGCGAGCAGCGCGTTCATGGCTTCAAAGCGTGCCGCATAAATCATCGAGCGTCCGTCGCGGCGGACAGTGACCAATCCCGCGCCGCGCAGGCGGTCGAAGTGAAATGTCAGGGTGTTGGGTGCGAGCTTGAGCGCGGCGGCGATTTCGCCCGCGGGCATACCTTCCGGTCCGGCCTGCACCAGCAGGCGGAACACGTCGAGACGATTGTCCTGGGCGAGCGCGGCCAGAGCCGCGACGGCATCTGTCTTTTCCATACTTCAACGAATATGGAATTATGGATTTGCCGTCAAGGTATATTTCAATAATCGCTGAAATGATTTCTGGCCCCCTTGGACAATTGCCCACCAGAAGTGGGACCCAGCCTCCAATTCGTTGCAACTAGGCATAAGGAGGCGCTGGTGCGCCCCTAAATGAGTACATCAAATGTGGAAAATCCCTGTTGGCCCACTATATTGCCCACATGCGTAGTGGGCCAATTTGTGGTTGACCGGCCGCGATGGGCTTGGTTCGCTGGCGTCAACAAGCGCGCCGGGAAAGGCGCCCCGATCCGAGGAAAAACAGGGAGCGGCGTGCCATGAACGCCCAGCAACTCCTCCAGGAAATCTCCGACTATTGCCGGCAGACCGGGCTGGCGGAGTCGACGTTCGGCCGCCGCGCCGTCAATGACGGTAAGCTCGCCGCGCGATTGCGCAATGGCGGCCGCATCACCACCGACACGCTCGACCGCATCCACGGCTTCATGGCGGCAAATCCAGCGCAGGAGCCGCGCCCTGCCATCGTCGAGCGCGCACGAGAACCAAGGCCGCCAGTGCCAATACCGCCGCTTACCATGCCGTCCACCCCGGCGAAGCCGGACGACCCGCAGCGCAATTTCCGCTTCTTCGACAACCGCCAAAAATATCTGCTGTTTGTCAACACCTGCAGCGAGAAATGGGAAGTCGCGCACCGCGTCTCCGAAGAACTTGCGCACCTGCATCCGCGTCCGCCGGCGATCCGCACTTTTGACGCCGGTGTCGGCGACGGCTCGGTGCTGGTGCGGGTGATGCGCGCCATGCACGCCCGCTACCCGAACATGCCGTTCTATACCGTCGGCAAGGAAATCAGTCTTGAGGACGTGCGGCTGACATTGCAGAAAATGTCGGACCGCTTCTTCGAGCACCCGGCGTCGGTGCTGGTGCTGACCAACCTCGCCTATGCCGATGCGCCGTGGCTGCAGGTCAAATCGCTCAACGCCGCATCGAGCATGGTCTGGCACGAACTGCCGCTGATCGGCAATTCGGCACACGCCTTCGAGGAACAGATCATCGGCCTGGAGGATTTCCTCGGCCAGAACTGGAAAGCGGGCGTGAGCCCGCGCACCGGCAATCCAGTCTATGAACGGCCGGTGGTGCTGGTCATCTATCGCGACGATCACCGTTTCCTGCTCGATCCGATCATTCCGAGGCCCGGCGGCACGCTCGCCAATTACGATCTCGTCATCGCCTCACAGCCCTATCGCGCCCGCGCCTCGCTCGACTTCAAGGCCAAGCGGGTGATCGGACCGCTCGCCCGCGCGCTCGGCCCCGGCGGCAGGCTGATCGCCATCCATTCGCACGGCAACGATCCCGGCATGGAAATCATCCAGCGGGTGTGGCCGGACGACCATCCGTTCATCCACGACCGCCATCAGATTCTTAAAGCGGTGAAACACGATCTCGGGGCCGCCGGGCGCGAGCTCAATTTCAACGCCTATGCCGACAATCGCTCGTTGTTCAAATACGTCATGCACACGCTGCCGTCGGAAATCTCGGAATCGTCGATCGGCACTTCGACGCTGTTTGCGGCATGGAATGCGGCGATCTACGTGGCGCAAGTCGAGGACGACCGGCTCGGCGGCGTCGTCGCCGACGGCCGCTATCTCGACGCCACCGGCGCGGTGCTGCGCGAGCGGGGCGGCTTGTGGTTCTACGACGAGTCCTACGTCATCTCGCGCCGCCGCGCTTGAGTGAGCCCGATGGCCGCGCTCGCACCGGTACCGGCCCAAAAACATCCTGACGCGGTCCAACGCATCATCGCCCTGCTGCAAGGTTTCTCCCTCGAAGCGACGCGGCCGAGTGGCGCCGATATCGCAGCAGTGAGCCTGCTGCCGCGCGGCACGCGCATTTATCTCAGCGCCGTACCGGGGCGTGCCGCGGATGAGACGATTACCGCCGCGATCCGGCTGCGTGCGGCCGGCTTCGAGCCGGTGCCCCATGTCGCGGTGCGTAATTTCGCCTCTGGTGCCGCGCTCGATGATTTTCTGGCGCGATTGAACGGCGAGGCTGGCGTACGCCGCGCACTGGTCATCGCCGGCGACCGTGAAGCGTGCGGTCCGTTCCGCAGCGCGGCCGACGCCATTGACAGCGGGCTGTTCCGGCGGCGTGGCTTGCGAACACTCGGCATCGCCGGCTATCCGCAAGGCCATCCGCGTATCGGCGACGATGAATTGTTCCGCGCGATGGCGGCGAAAATCGCAGCCGCCGAGGCGACCGGACTCGCCGTCGAAATCGTCACTCAATTCTGTTTCGACGGCCACGCCATTCTCGGCTACGTGGCGCGGCTGCGCGCATTCGGTTTCGAGCATCCGATCCGGATCGGGCTTGCCGGGCCGACTGGCATCGGCACGCTGCTGCGCTATGCCAGCCGCTGCGGCGTGCGCGCCTCGGCACAGGCACTGGCGCATCGCACCGGGCTATTCCGGCAGATGTTCGCGCTGACTACGCCTGACGATATCGTTCGCGCGCTGGCCGAAGCGGCGCCGCAAAATGTCAGCGCGCATTTTTTCTCGTTCGGCGGCTTGCCGGCAACAGCGCGTTGGGCGTGCGCCGCCGCCGACGGCCGTATCGCCCTCGACGGCGAGGCCGGCTTTACTGTCGCGCCGCCGCCGCGGCGAAGCTGATCGCTGCAGTATTTTGGAGATTGCATGAAGCGCAGCAGCAGCGGCAAAATCCTCACCACCCATGTCGGCTCATTGCCGCGCGCCGACGGCACCGACCGTCCGAGCGCCGACGATGACGTAACGTTGCGCCAGTCGGTTGCCGAGGTAGTCGCGCGCCAGCGCGAGGTCGGCATCGATGTCATCAACGAGGGCGAATACACCAAAGGCGGCGACTGGCTGTCTTATGTCGACAATCGCTTCGCCGGCTTCGAGGCGCGGCCGCCTGCGGGCGGCATCCCCGTGATTCTCCAAGGCAAGGATCGCGAGGAATTTGCCGACTTCTATCGCTACGCGTCGCAGCGCGGCACACTGTTCTACGAGCCCGCAGGGCAAATCAAGCAGTCGCGGCCCCATTGGGTCGCAACGTCGCCGATCAGCTATCGCGGCGAGGCCGAACTCGCCCGCGAGATCGAGATTTTCCGCGCCGTGATGGGACCACAAACCGAGGCGTTCATCACCACCACCGCGCCCGCAAGTCTCGAGCCCTACCGCCGCAACGAATTCTACAAAACCCAGGAAGAGTTCGTTTTTGCCATTGCCGAAGCGATGCGGGCCGAATATCAGGCGATCGTCGCCGCCGGCTTCATCCTGCAAGTCGACGATGCCTGGCTGCCGGCACTATGGGACCGCATCGGCATCGCCATGGGACTCGAGGCGTTCCGCAAGTATTGCGCGGTGCGCATTGACGCGCTCAATCACGCGTTACGCGGCCTGCCGGAAGACCGGATTCGCTATCATCTGTGCTGGGGCAGTTGGCACGGCCCCCACGCCTTCGATATCGAGCTCGACAAGCTGGTCGATCTGATGCTGCGGGTGCGCGCGCAGGCCTATCTGATCGAGGCCGCGAATGCGCGGCACGAGCACGAATACGTTGTATGGGAACATGTGAAATTGCCTGACGGCAAGATCCTCATTCCCGGCATGGTCTCGCATGCCACCGACGGCATCGAGCATCCCGAACTGGTGGCCCAACGCATTCGCCGCTTTGCCCAGCTGCTCGGGCCAGAGAACGTGATGGCTGGCGCCGATTGCGGCTTCGGCGGCCGTACTCATCCTCAGATCGCCTGGGCCAAGCTGCGGGCGCTGGTGCAAGGCGCGGAGCTTGCCAGCAAGGCGGCGAGCTGACGTCGCGCTAAGGCAGCGAGAAGCGTAGAGTTTCCTCGTCCCCCTGAGGGGTTAGGAGTCGTGGAGCCGGACATGCATTTCGTCGTTCACGCGATCGACAAGAAAGGCATCCTGCCGACGCGGGCAAAGCATTATCGCGATCACCGCATCCACCTCGACCAGGCCGAGGCGCACGGTGTCGACGTGGTGACGGCGGGCACGCTGGTTGCCGACGACGGCGAGACGCCAGTCGGCAGTATTTTCGTCATCGACGCGGCGGATCGCGCCGCGGTCGATGCGTTTACCCGCAGCGACCCGTATCACATCAACGGCGTGTGGGAGCGCGTGGAAATCCACGGCTACAACAAGAAGCGCGGCACGCCGCTGCCGAGCAAGCGCTGATACAGCTTAACGCGAGCTCTATCGTTTGCTCGTATCCGGCACTTCGACGCCGAGCGCGGTAGCCAGATCAATCTGGTGGTCCTGCTCCTGCATCAGGATTTTGCGGATTTGCTCCGCCAGCGCGAATTCACCGAGCGATTCGCACTGCCGGATGCGGTCGCGATAATTGCGGATGGTTTCGTTTTCATTCTCGAGATCGAACCGCAGCATGTCCTTGGCGTTTTTCGAGGTGCGTACCGGCTTCGGCGTCACCGTCGGCATTTTGCCCAGATAGTCGATCTGCCGCGAAATCATCAAAGCATGATCGAGCTCCTGCTTGGCGTGGATTTCGAGCTGATCCGCAATGTCCATGTACTCGGCGCCCTTGAGCACCTGGGAATAGACCACATAGGCGATGATCGCCTGGTATTCGCGAGAAAGGTCTTCATTGAGCAATTCGGCGAGGCGATCGCGGGTGATTTCGATTTCCGCCGCCGGGGTTTTGGACTTGGCCATGATGCGTTTTCTCCTGGGGAACACAGCATAACGTATAACTCGCAAAAACGTTCTGTATAATAGGGCCGAAAACGATACCGATTTCTGCAGGTCCAGCCTGGGCGCTCAACTCATGGGTGTCGCCATGAAGCTTCAGCGTAGACAATTCCTGCGTCTGGCAGCGCCTGCCGCCGCTATCACGATTGTAACGCGAGGCGCATGGGCGCTCGATTATCCGACCCGGCCAATGCGTCTCGTGGTGGGCTTTCCGGCCGGGAGCGGGCCAGACGTCGTCGCGCGCCTGTTGGGCCAAAAGTTATCGGAACGTCTCGGCCAGGAATTTGTCATCGAAAACCGGCCCGGCGCAGGCAGCAATATCGCGACGGAGACTGTCGTCAGAGCACCGGCGGACGGTTATACGTTGCTCTTTGCCGCAGCGAGCAACGCCATCAACGCGACGCTCTACAGCAATCTTACTTTCGATTTCACGCGGGATATTGCGCCGGTTGCGAGCGTCGTCACCACGCCTTTCGTCTTGGCGAGCAATCTGGCCGTGCCGGCGAAAACGGTCCCCGAATTCATCGCCTACGTGAAGGCTAATCCAGGCAAGGTCAACGAGGCTTCGCCCGGCAACGGCACGACGCCGCATCTGTGCGGCGAACTGTTCAAGATGATGACCGGCATCGACTTTGTTCATGTGCCCTATCGCGGCAATTACATGCCCGATTTGCTTGGCGGCCAGGTGCAGATCGTATTTTCAACGGCAACGCAGATCGTCGGGTACATCAGCGCCGGCAAACTGCGGGCCCTTGGGGTGACCAGTGCACAGCGGCTTGAGGCGCTGCCGGACGTCCCGGCGATCGGCGAATCCGTACCGGGTTATGAGGCTCTGGGTTGGTTCGGTGTCGGCGCGCCCAAGAACACGCCGCTCGAAATCATCGAAAAGATCAACTCCGAGGTCAACATTGCGGTCGCTTCTCCCGATATCAAAGGACGCCTGGTCGCGCTGGGCGTATTGCCGATGTCGATGACATCGGCAGCGTTCGGAAAGTTCATCGCCGCCGAAACCGAGAAATGGGGAAAGGTGATCCGGGCGGCCAACATCAAACCGGAGTGAACGAACCAATCAGGTGCGCGGCTTTTCGCGGATGCCCATGCGCTCCAGCCGGCCGATCACTTCGTCGCAGAAATACGGCAGCTCGTTGAGGTAATTCACGAGCGAGATGCCGATTCCGGTCAAGCCGGCTTTACTCAGATCGGCAAGCTGCGCCGCGACGTAATCGGGATCGCCGACGATCGGCAGGCCGCCCATGCCCTGCGCATACTGGCTGCGCTTGGTCAGAAATTCCTGCATCGGCACTGTCTGCGGCGAGATGTTTTTCAGCCCCAGGATGAGGTCGACCGCCGACCAATCGGCCTGTTCGACGATGCAATGATGGAAATACTCTTCCGCCTCTTTCTTGGTCGGACGGCAGGTGACAACGCCGACCGTATAGCAGCCGATCTCGCGGCCCTGCGCGCGTGCCGCGTCCTGCGCGGTGCGAACTTTTTGCTGGGTCTCTGCCAGCGACGTGCGCGACGCCTGCAAGAAAAACGCGTCGCAATTCTTGATCGCGAAGGCCTGGCCAGTTCCCGAAGCGCCGGCGTTCATGATGACCGGCCGCGTCCCGCCATAGGGCTTCGGCTTGCCGCGGATCTTCTTCATGTGCAGGTACTGGCCGTCGAAGTCGAAATCCTCCTTGTCCGACCAGATCATCTTGATGACGTCGATCCACTCCTGGGCGTAAGCGTAGCGGTCTTCGTGCTCGCGCTGCTCGACGCCGAACATGTCGAATTCGCCTTCGTTCCAGCCGACGACGATGTTCAGCCCGAAGCGCCCTTCCGAAATATGGTCGGCGGTGACCATTTCCTTGGCCGCAACCACCGGATTGAAGATCGGGGCATGAACGGTGCCGAACACGGTGATGCGTTTGGTGGCGGCGAGAAGCCCGGTTGCCCAGGTGATGGTCTCGAGCGTGGTACCCTGATAGTCGGTGTCGCCGCCGTAACCCTTCCAGCGGCCGATCGGCAGCAGGAAATCGATTCCCGCCTCGTCCGACATGATGGCGAGCCGCTTGTTGTCCGGCCAATTGCCAGACCAGCGTTCGGGCACCAGCGTCACCGCGCGGCCCGACGAGCAGTTCGGGCCGAACAGGCCGATTTGCAATTTGTTGCCCGAATACATCGACCGGCGTGCGGCCAAGGAAGCATCTTGGGCGGAAACTTGCGGAGCGTGCACGATCTCACCTCAATGAGGAAGTTTCGTTATACCTCGTGGCAGGGGCGGGTTTCAAACCCGCCCTACGGCTCGTTGAGCGCGGCGCGAACCCGCGCCACCACCTCGGGCGGCGTCTCGGCAAGTGCGGCGACCGATGCCTGGACCTGCTCGCCGCTGAGCGGATCGACCTCGAAGCCGATTTTGGCGGCATCGGCGGTGAAGCTCTGGTCCTTCATGGTCGCATCGAACGCGCGCCGCAGTGCCTCGACCCGGTCGGCCGGCACGTCCGGCGGCAGGAAATAGGGCCGGCCGTATTCGGTGCGGCCGAACAGGAGCGCCAGCGCCTGGCGGTCGGCCGGTGTTTTGGCGAGATCGATCATCAGCGGCACATCGGGCAGGATGCGACTGCGCGTGAATCCGAATTGGGCGATCATTTTGATCTTTTTCTCGGTGATCCATTGCGGCACCTGGGCGTTGAGCGCGAACCAGCCGAAGCCGGCGACGCCTTCGGTCTCGCCGCGCTCGAGCGCCTGGTTCATCTGCGGCGTCGAGGCGTAGCCGGGCACGATCTTGAATTTGGTGCCGAGCACAGCGTTGGTCAGCGTCGGAAAGTCGCTCATGGTGGTGCCCGGCGACGTCGAGCCGACGATGAGCTGTTGGGTCAGGACATCGGCGAGGCTTTGCACCGCCGCTGTGTGCCAGACATAGGCCACATAGGGCTCGCTATGGGTGCTGCCGAGCCAGATCAGCTTCGCCGCGTCGTAATGCGCGGCCGAAGGCTGCAACAGCGGCGCTGCCGGTGCGCTGTTGAGCGGCACGCCGATCACGGTACCGTCCTTCGGGCCGAGCGCATAAAGCTGATTGGCCATTACGACCCCGCCCGCGGTCGGCTGGTTCTGCACGATGATCGAAGGATTGCCGGGAATATGCGCCGGCATGTGCAGCGCCACGATGCGGGCGAGCAAGTCGTAGGTGCCGCCCGCTGCCGAACCAACGATGAAACGGATCTGCTTGCCGCGATAGAAGCTCGTCACGTCATCGGCCCGTGCCGGCCCGGCGGCAAGAAGCGACAGCAGCAGCGCGATCACCCCGGAATGACGCATGAGTGCTATCACCGCCAAAGCATTTTCGTCGCGAGATCGGCGCCCTGGCGCAGCGCCTTGAACTTCTCCCAGACCACGGTGGGGTGCACCTCGGTCCGATACAGGGCCTGCGAGGAGAACCCGCAATCCGCCGCGGCCATGACATTCTCCCGCCCGACCAGATTGGCGAAGCGCACGATCCGCTCGGCGATCAGCTCCGGGTGCTCGACGATGTTGCTGGCGTGCGTGATCATGCCCGGCGCCAACACCTTGCCGTCGGGAATCTTGATGCGCTCGAACAGATGATACTCGTGCTCGTGGCGCGGATTGGCGGCTTCGAAGCTGTATGACCCGGCATTGATCTTGAGCACGTATTCGATGATGTCGGAGAGCGCCGCCTCGTAAAGCCGCGGGCCTTCGTTGATGCCGTAGCAGGTGTGGAAGCGCACGCGTCTCGGGCGGAATTCCTTTCAGCGCGGTGTTTGTCGCCTCAACATAGATTTCGGCGCGGCGTTTCATCTGCGCGCGGTCGAGATCGGGCTCGAAGAAAATGTCGGGCAGAAACGGATCGTCGATCTGCACCAGAATGCCGGCATCGACGATGGCGCGGTATTCCTTGCTGAATTCACCGGCCAGCGCGTGGAAATAGTCCTCGTCGGACTTGTAGTATTCGTTGATGCCGACGCCCGATGCCGCCGTTGCGGGCAGAAACACGTGTTGATCGGGCACGCCGGCCGCCGCCGCGGCTTTCTTTACATTGGCGATGTCGGCCTGCACCAACCGTTCGCCGCGATATTTCACAGGCGCCACGCAAACCACGGGCGCGAGCCCGACGATGGCGCCTCCCATCATCGCCTGTTTGAAGTATTCCGCATAATATTCGGGAAACGCCTCAACCTCTTTCTGGAACAGCTTCATTTTCTGATCCGGCCGCCGCTCAAAACCTTCGAGCCGTTCCTGGATGTAGGTGAAGAAGCCGGGTTTCGAGAATTCGCCGTCGGTGACAATGTCGATGCCGCATTCGGATTGCTTGCGCACGGCCTCGTTCACCGCCGCGGCAAGCAGTTCGTCATATTGTTTACGGTCGTAGGGCTGGCCCGTATATTTCGCTTTCATCACATCGAGCAGCGCATGGGGACGCGGCAGGCTGCCGATATGCGTGGTCTGAATGCGGTCGGTATTCTGCTGAAGGGTCATGGCCTACTCACACTTTCCGGGCCGGGCACTCAAGCGTCCACGCGGTGCGCAGCCGTGTCGGCACCGAGGCTGTCGAACAGCCGGCCAGTACAATTGCGCCGGTCACCGACGCCAAGAAGCTGCAGCGCGTGCCAGATGACCGCTTGGTTGCTGGTTACCACCGGACGGCCGAGCGTTGCCTCGATTTCAACGATGACCGGGAACACCGAAATATTGGCGCAGCTCAAGAAATACGCGTCGGCCTCGGGCCGCGCCGACTTCGATGGCGCGATCGCGCCAGAATTGAGCTGGCGTCGCGCAATATTCGTCGCTGCCCTTGAGGCCGAAGCCACGCGCAAGCGGTACCTCGTAGCCGGCCTCGCGCAGAAAGCCCGCTTCCTCGTCGGTGGTGTGTTGCGTATAGGGCGTCAGCAGCACGATGCGGCGGGCACCGAGCGCATCGAATGCGTGACGCACCGCGGTCGCGGTCGTTGTCGCGAGTGCCGCGCCGGCATTGCGGACCGCGCCGAGCAGTTTCGCCTCGCCTGCCAGGCCTTCGGACGTGGAATTCGCAGTGCAATGAAATGCGACGACGTCGCAGCGGGCATCGAGCAGGTGCGACGACGCTTCCGCCACGCGCGGCACAAGCGCATCAACAGTGCCGCGATGCTCGCCGGTCATGCGCAGCCGCATGACGTGCGCAACGACGCCCGGCGGTGCCTGCCGCACCATCTCCTGCTCCACCATGCGGTTGGAAGCCGGAATGATCAGTCCGATACGCGCCGGCATGCTGCTCTCCCGGGTTGAGCGGCCAGCAGCCACTATAGCGCGGGGCGTCACACCGAAAAAGCTTGCGCCGGATGATCCGGCAGCACCTGGCGCTTGACGTGATCGATGCCGCCGAGCACCCAAAGCCCGGCAACGCCGCCATTCGACACGGGCACGAACCCTCATGGAACGCAGCCGATCCGGTGACGTTGGCATACGAGACAACGTCAACATCCGGGATGCTCCAATGCCGAAAGCTCAGACACGCACCGTTATCTCCATCCTTGCCGCGGCCGCGCTGGCCGCTAGCACTGCCATCGTCTTTGCCCAAGCTGGCGGAGGAGGTGGAGGCGCAGGAGGCGGCGGTGGCGCGGCAGGCGGCGGTGCCGGCGGCACCGGGGCGGGTGTCGGCGGCGGCGGCGCCATGGGCACCGGAGGCGCTCAAGCGCCGGCCGGCGCAAACGGCACGACGCCGAATAGCCTGTCCAACACGCCGGGAGCTTCAAATTACGGAAATTCAACCAATACCGGCGGAACCAACGGCATCAGCCCGAATCCTGGACCCAACAACATGAACCCGAACAGCGGGACCAATGGCGTCCGCCCGAACTGAATACGCAGTTCACGCCGAACGCCCACCGTACGACTGGACCGTCGAGCGCCAACAGTACCCGAGCACGCCCCGGCTGCGCCGCCGCAAGAACGCGGTCGATCCTGCAAAACGACCCTTCACATAGCATCTGGCGAGGGCCGAATTTGCAGCGGCGCCCAGTGTGGTAACATGTTGACAAGAAGACGTGTTCACACGCGGGAGGCTTCATGCGCCGGCATTGTGCCGCCGCGCTGGTGACGTTGGCGCTCGCCGGCAACGGTGAATGCGCCGCGGCGCCGGACAGTTATCCCAACCGTCCGATCCATATCGTCATTCCCTTCCCCGCCGGCGGTCCCGCCGACATCGCCGCGCGCATCATCGGCCAGAAGATGAGCGAGGACTGGGGCCAGCCGGTCGTCGTCGACAATCGCCCTGGCGGCAACACCATCATCGGCGCCGAATTCGTCGCCAAGGCCGCGCCCGACGGCTACACGCTGATGATGGCAATCGATTCGACGCTGGTGATGAATCAGTTTCTCTACAAAAGCCTGCCCTACGATCCGCTCAAAGATTTCGCCCCGATCACGACGACCGTGAAATCGATGTCGCTCCTCGCCGTGCAAGCGGACGGCGGGCCGAAGACCGTGAAAGAGCTGATCGCGCGCGCCAAGGCTGCGCCCGGCAAGCTCAATTTCGGCGCCGGCACGATCACCGCGCAGCTCATGGGCGTGCTGTTCAACAAGGCCGCCGGCATCGATGTGGTCTATGTGCCGTTCCAGGGCACCGCGCAGACGGTGCAAGGGCTGCTCACCGGCTCGGCCGACATGATCTATGCCGGCAACGTCGTGATCGGCCCGATAATCGACAGCGGCAAGGCCCGTGCGCTCGCCAAGCTCGACAGCCGCAAAGAGCCCTACCCCGACCTGCCGACGCTCGCCGCGGCGGGCGATCTGCAAAATTTCGACGATCTGTCGGTCTGGCTCGGCATGGTCGCGCCCGGGGCGACGCCGAAGCCGATCGTCGACAAGCTCAACCGCGAGATCGTGCACATTTTGTCGGAGCCGGACGTCAAGGCGAAATTCGACCAGACCGGCAACTTTGCCGTCACCGATACACCGGAAGAATTCGCAGACTTCATCCGCAAGGAAGCGGCGCGCTGGGAAAAGGCGCTCAAAGAGGCGAATATCAAGTTCGATTGAAAAACTGTCCGGGGAGGACATCATGCATCCAATTCGTTTTGCCGCACTCGTCATGCTGTCGGCGCTGGGCATAGCGCCCGCGGCGGCGCAGGCCACTTATCCCAATCGCGCCATCCACATCATCGTGCCGTTCCCCGCCGGCGGGCCCTCCGACGTGATGGCGCGGCTCATCGGTGACAAGATGAGCGCCGACTTCCAGCAGGCCGTGGTGATCGATAACCGGCCCGGCGCCAACACGGTGATCGGCGCCGAGGCCGCAGCCAAGGCGACGCCGGACGGCTACACGCTCTTGATGGCGATCGATTCGACCTTGGTGATGAACCAGTATCTCTACAAAAGTCTGCCCTACGATCCGATCGCCGACTTCGCCCCGATCTCGCTGGTGGCAAAAACCATCGGGCTCCTCGTGGTCAACGCGCAAAGCGATCTGAAATCGGTGAAAGAGTTGATCGCCAAAGCCAAGGCGGCACCCGGCAAGCTCAATTACGGGGCCGGCACGATCACCACCAAACTGCAAGGCTATCTGTTCAACGATGCGGCCGGCATCGACACCGTGCTGGTGCCGTACAACGGCAGCTCGGAAGTGGCGCACGGCATCCTGACCAAGAGCGTCGACTTCGTGTTCGACGGTCCCTCGGCGCAACTGCCGCTGATCCAGTCCGGCGATCTGCGGGCCCTGGCGAAGCTCGACGCCCGGCCTTTCCCGGCCTTGCCCGATCTGCCGACACTCGACGATGCCGCCGGCCTGCACCTCGGCGATCTTACAGTCTGGCTCGGTCTCGTCGCGCCGCACGGCACGTCGGCGCCGATCATCGACAAGCTGCAAGACGAGACCGCGAAGATCCTCAACGACACCGCGATCAAGGCTCGCGCCGACGCCGTCGGGCTTTATCCGTCGTCAAGCACGCCGGCGCAATTCGCCGCCTTTATCCAAAGCGAGGCGACGCGCTGGCAGCCGGTGGTGAAGAAGAGCGGTTTGCATTTTGACTAGGATGCGCGGTGCACGCCTGCAGCGGTTGGAATGGTGAACGGGTTCATTCGATCACCTCGTCGGCAGTCGCGAGCAGGGTCTGCGGAATGCTGAGGCCGAGCGCCTTCGCGGTCTTGAGGTTAATGACAAGCTCGAACTTGGTCGCAGCCTGCACCGGCAGATCGGCCGGGTTCTCACCCTTGAGGATGCGATCGACGTAGCCTGCCGCCTGCCGGAACTCATCGACAATATCGGGACCGTACGACACGAGTCCTCCTTCCGTCGCCATGAAGCGAAGAGGATAGACCGCTGGGAGCCGATGCCGGGCCGCAGCAGCAATAATGACGTCGCGCACCGCAATGGCTTCCGATGTCCGAAGCACAATCAGGCCGCCGCCGCCTGGGCGGGAGAATGCGTCGACCTCGTTTTCAATTTTATCCGGGTAGCGCGCATCGATGACGCTCGGGTCCACACCCATGGAGGGTGCGGCGCTCTGGATAGCGACGAATTGCTGAACGCCGCCGGTATTGCCCGGATCCTCGAACACCGCCACACGCTTCACGTCCGGCGCAATCTCCTTGAGCAACTGAAGCCATTTTGCGCTCATGCCCAGCTCAGCTGGCGAGAAGCCGGTGGCATTGCCGCCGGGCCGCGCCAGGCTCTGAACGATGCCCAGCGCCACCGGATCGGTCACCGCGACAAAGACAAGCGGTATGGTTTGAGTGGCCTGCTTCAGAGCCTGCACGGATGGCGGAGCGTTAGCCACGATGACGTCCGGCGCGAGCGCAACCAGCTCCGCGGCATTTTTCACAACTGTTTGTGCCTCGACGCCCCAGCGATAGTCGATGCGAAAAGTCTTGCCGTCGACCCAGCCCAATTCGCTCATCGATTTCAGGAACGCGTCGATGCGGCGGCGGCCTTCCGTGTCGCCTTCGGCAAAGTTTACAAGCATGCCAACCCGCCGCATCCGTTCCGGCTGCTGCGCTTGCGCCGCAAGGGGCCAAGCAGCAATTCCACCACCTAGGAATGTTATGAACTCGCGCCTTTTCATTCGGCTCGTCCCAACTTCAGATCAAGGCATCGTAGCCGCTCAAACTGGCGAAGTGGAGCGGGCCGATGCTGTTGGGCCTTATCCGTCCGCCTGCCCGCAGGTGCAGTTCGCCGCTTTCATTCAAAGCGAATAGCCAGGGGGGCGCGCCTTCTCCGATTCAGCGGCAATGGCCGCTGCAATCCGATAGGCGACCATTGCCCTGGGGTCAGTAGGCGTGTGGCCGAGAGAGGCCGCTTATTGCAGACCGATGGTCATGCCGGCGAGACCGAGTGACACTTGAAAGCCGACTTGTGGTCCCTGCACCTTAAGGACGACGCCCTTCTCATTCTGCAGCGTTGCAGCTTTCCCACCGACGACGAATGTGGCGCCAGCGCCTGCCGCACCATAGGTCCCAGCGATATCTGAGGGCCTATGCAAATGAGAGGCGGTGCCGACCAGATCGACCGCCGAGAGCCCAAGCGAGCCGAGGCCGACGCCGCCAATGCTCAAAGGGTATCTGTGACCGTGGAAGATCAAGGTCCCGCTGCCGCCCCCGATGCCAAGGATGAAGCCGGCTGTCACGATATGCAGACGGACCGAACCGGTTTGCGCATGAGACTCGGTCGGTGCCCCCAGAAGCGTCGCCGCGGCGAGGAAAGCAGCCGCAACGAGCTTTATTCTATGAGTGAAGCCAAGCATTCCTGTCTCCCAACTTGCCATCTTCGATTGATCGTATGGCAGGGACTATTAGAGCATTTGTAATCGAACCGTTCCAGCACCCTTGATATGATCATCAGGTAAATTCTCGATCTGCGGATAAGTCGCGAGACGGTGCGAAATTGTGAGAATGCTGAAACGCCAATTACGCCGCGTATTGGTCCTGGGCCTGGGCATCCTCACCGTCTGGCTGATCGTTTATGTCTTCAGGCTGACCGACCGCAGGCTGCCGACGGTGCTGGCTTTGGCCGTCACTTACGCACTCGCGGCCTATATTGTCCTGCCGCAAATCGTTCGCATGGGCCTCAAAATCCTGCTGCGCAAACGTGTGCCGCGCTTCACGATCACCGGAGACGGGTTGCCCGGCGACCCAGTGAATGTGGTGCTGACCGGCACGCTGCAAGAGCTTCAGGCCGCCTTCAAACTCGCGGGCTGGTCGGAGGCCGATCAGCTTGGGCTCACAAGCTCCTGGCGCATGGTCCGCGCCTTTGTGCTCAACCGCCCCTATCCGGCTGCGCCGTTCAGCACGCTCTTTCTTTTCGGGCGCGGCCAAGACATTGGTTTTCAAAAAGCGATCGATAACAGCCCGCGCAAGCGGCATCACATTCGATTCTGGGCTTTGAGTATGGCCCATTCCGAGGCCAATCTGGCAAAAGCCAGTTTTTGGCTGAACACCGATCGTCCGCCTGACGAAGCCTGCGTCCACTGGATCGGTGCGGGGACCAAAGACACCGGCATTTCTTTGACGCGTCTCACCTTTCAGATCACGCATGCCACCGATTTGGACACGAATGTGGAGCGCGATTACATCATTGATGACCTGGACAAGAGCGGAGTGATAGGTGAGGTCACTGAATATAAAGCTGGCCAGCATCTGGTCAGCAAACAGGTCAATCACTACGTCACCGACGGTGAGGTGACTGCGGCGAAACTGGTGGTCAAGGCCTGACACATCTGCCGCACGTGCATCCAAAAACAATGCGACGACCGACGTCTACGGATCGCCCAGGAATTCTTCCGTATAGAGCGTACGCATGTCCGGTTTTGCCGGCATGATGCCCATTTCCGGGAACGAATCCCCGATCACGTCAAGCGCCTTGGGGCGGAAACGCAGATCGCGCGACATCATGGGCATGACGTCGTCGTATTCGCGGCGTTCTATGGCCTCATCGAGACCGGTCACCTGGCGCGCGATGCGCACGGTCTCATCTTTGTTCGCCACCATGAACGCGATCACGTCTTTCCAACCGGCGAGAAAGCGACGGACCTGGTCGGGCTTATGCTCAATCATGTCGTCGGTGGCAAAGATGACGTGGGTGTGAAAATCCTTGATGTAGGTGCCGAACTTGAGCAGCAAGCGTCCCTCATTTTTTGCTTCGAGCCCGTAGCCCTGAGCCGACGACACGATCAGGCCGTCGACCTGCCCCACCTTCAGCGCAGCGAATTGCGGGCCGATCGCACCGAGAGCGACGGTCTCGATGCCTTCGGAGCCCCAACCCATTTGCCGCGACAGTTCGCGCGTCAACCAATAGGTCAATGAGCCGTTGGTGGTGACGCCGATCTTGGCGCCTTTGAGTTCCTGCGGTGTACGGATGTTTGAAGTCGGGCCCATGACCAAACCCATGCTCAGCGGCTCGTTGGCAATCGCTGCCACCGCCTTGGCCGGAACCCCTTTAGCCAGGAAACCCATGGCTGGCCCGGAGCCGAGACCGAAGTCGACGGCGTTCGCCACCAGTCCCTGCTGCAACTTGGCGTCGCCGGCGAAAATAATGACTTCGGTTTCGAGACCGTGTTTCGCCCAAATACCCTCAGCAGTTCCGATTTCGAGCGGGGCGAACGCGAACGGCTGAACGACCGATTTGCCGACGCGAATTTTGTCGAGGCCCGCTGCCTCCGATACGTCGAAGAGAACGACCACCAGCAGCAATCCGACGAATACCGAATTACTCGCTCGCTCCGTGAATCGCCTCAAGTCACCCTCCCGGCACTTTCGGCGCGTCGTGATAACCCCGCCGTGTCAGACCGCGAAGCTCACGCAGGAAGTCGATGATTTGTTCGTTCGACATGTATTTCTTCATGTCGTAGCGATCGTAGTGCACGATATCTTCGAGCGGACGGCGGACGCCCGGCCGACGTTCAATCGCCGGCCAGCCTACCGGAACGATGTGGTGGATCATCACCAGGTCGGGCACGCCCAGCACGCGCTTGAAGGGCTCCTCGATGTGGATCGTGACGTGCTGTGAGCCAAGCCCCAATGATGCAGCCGCGAGATGCATCAGCGTCGCCGCGTTGGCGAGCGCGTCGGTGAGATGACTCTGGTGGCGGCCGAAGGTAAGCGCTCCCTGTACCGTTCCCCACTGGCGCCGTCCATCGCCGAGGATAACGATGAGCACCGGCGCCGCCGACCAGGCGCGCGTCATGCCGGTCCTGGCGCGCTCCCATTGCTCTTTGGGATTATCGCCTTCGACCTGATAGGCCGGATGGCGCAGCGGCTTTTCCCGCATCTGCTCCATCCAGAAAATGAAGTCGGAATTGACATCGCGATAGGCTTCGAACAATTCGCGTTTGATCTGCTCATCCTTGACCACGACGAATTCCCAGGGCTGCGAGTTCGCCCCTGACATCGCCCAGCGCCCGGCTTCGAGAATCTTGTGCACATAGTCATCCGGGATGGGATCGGGCTTGAGCCGCCGGATGCTCATACGTTTGGCAAGGATGTCGTAGAGATGATCGTAGTCGGGAGTTTCCGTGTTCTTCGTCATCTCGAACCTCGTGGCATCACGAATCCGCTCATGCGGCTGCGATCGATGGCGAACGCGACAGCACTTCCGCTCCCGTGCGCGTATTACGCACGATCGCCGAAATCAGAACAGGACCGGCTTTGGCATCGGCAATGCCGACCTGCAGCGAATACACGCCGCCCTCCACCAATGCCGCATCTTCTGCCGCGCTAAACGCCGGGTCTTCGTGCAGCGATAACCCGATGCCGTGGCCCACGCTTTGACCTAAAACAGGATGAAGCTCGAACGGCCGCAACGCATCAGCGGCCTTGGCGTGGAGTTCCGCGGAACTCACACCGGGCCGCATCGCTGCAACGAGAGCATCGAGTGCGGCCTCGGCATGTCTCGAGGCAGGTCCGGCGTCACCGTCATTGACAGTGATGAACATGTCGGCCCAGTAGCCCGCCACTTTCACCGCAATATAGCCGACCAGCGGTCCGGCTTTTTGCTCGAACAGACCCTGGAAGGGAACGAGCGTGCGGCCGCCGTCAAGGCTTATGAGCGTTCGCACATCCTGCGCTGCAAGCGAACGTGCGACGCGCTCAGCATCGAGCGCTGCGGCTTCCGGCGCGTGGTTCTTGCGCCAACTTTCGGCAATGGTTTTTGTCGCAGCGTCGAGCACCTCGCACGATGCTCTGATCATCGTCAGCTCGCGTGGGCGCTTGGGTTGCGCAGCCAAACGGAGAATGTCGTCCGCCTTTTGCAAAACGAAGCGCTCGCCAAGACTGCGATGCACCGATCCGAATAACACCGGCGCCATGAAGTCGAATCCAAGCGTGCCGAGATTGACCGCGCGCTCGCCTTTGAACTGCTCGAACCAGGGATCGAACGACTTAGACCATTCTGGCCCCATGCCGGATCGTCCGTCCGCGATCCAGGTCAAGCCGCGCATGGCCGGCAGATCGCGCGTGCTCATGGCGCAGACAAGACGCGGGTCGCCGCTACGCGGCAGCAGCGCGATAGCCCAGCGCACACGCGGAATGAAGTTGCTGAAGAAAGCGAGCGCCGCATGCTCGCGCACATCGCCGTAAGCGAGCACCGCCCTCCAGCCGTTCTGGTCCATCGCCGCGTGCAAATCCTCGAGACGCAGCGTGAATTCGTCAATCGGCAGGCGATCCTGCGCCCACGTATAGGAGCCGAGCGTGACCGATGGCTGCATTGTTTGCATTTTTTTCGCCTCAGACCGCGATCACGTCGAGTTCCGCCCGCCGCACTGACAAGGCGCGAGCGCCTTTGTCGGACACGACGACCGGCTCGCCGCACATGAGATAGCCGCTCTCGGGGATGTACTGGTTCGGATGCATGACGAACACCATGCCGTTTTCCAGCACGCGCTCGTTGCCATCGACAATGTCGCCCGGCCTATCCGAGGTTATGCCGAGGCCGTGGCCGCGCACGCGCATATAGGGCGGCCGGCAATAATCGCCGTATCCGGCCTTTTGGAACACGCCATTGATGGCGCGTGTGAGCTCGGCGACGGTGGTGCCGGCGCGGCCGGCGTCAAGGCCCGCGCCCATCGCCTCCTGCAATATGGCGTACTTCTCTCGCACGACGGGCCGCGGCTCGCCGATCACCGTAGTCCGGCAGATTTGCGCGAATTGGCCGTGATAACAGGGCGTGATCTCGGACAGGATAATGTCGCCGACATCGAGGATGCGCTCGCCCGCCGCACGCACTGCGAGATTATGCTGCGAAGCGCTCATCAGCAGGAAATTGTCTTCGGCGCCGAGTTTTTTCGTGAAGCAATAGAGCTCGGCGGCGAGCTCGTATTCGCGCATGCCCGGGCGCGCGTATTCGAGCACCCGCTCGTAGCCGCGCTCGGCGATCCACGTCGCTCGTTCCGCCGCGGCTAGTTCGCCGGCGGTGCGTATTTTCGCAAGCTCGCGCGCCAATTCGTCGGCGGGTTTCGGCAAAGAGCCGAGCGCCTGCGCGATGCGATTGACGATCCCCTGCCCCAGCAAGGAGAGACTGATCGACACCGTGCGCGACATATCCAGGCGGTGCGCTTTGACGGCGCTCCCTAGCGTCGCCGCAAGATCGTTGGTTCCGATGGTCCGTGTCGTCCGCGAAAGCCGCGCGGCGCGCTCCTCGTCCCAGGCCGGGGTAACAATCAGCGTCGAGGAACCTTCACGATCGAGCACGACAGCGCTCTCGCCGATCGGGCGCACGCCGCTGAGCACATACACCGCGTTCGATTCCAAAAAATTGTTGAGGCCGTTGCTGGCGGCGATCAGGCCGTCGAGTGCCTCGTCCTGGAGATGCCTGGTTGCTTGGGTCAACCGGCCGTCTTTCCGTTCAAACGCCTGCTCGTTCATTCGATGACACCTGTTAGCATTGCTGTTTCGGCAAGCGTCACTCAGCTCTCCCTAAGTTCCAGAGAGCATCGTAACGACCCAAACCGGCGAAGTCGAAGGGAACGGTGAATTCCTAACGGACCGAAGCTTCCACTTGCGGCAATAGCGACGCCGCGAGCATGCGATAACCTTCGGGGGTCAGATGTTGATGGTCCGGCTGATGCGGCAACCCGCCCAGCATCTGGTTTGGCAGCAGGACAACCTTGATGCCGCGCGCGGCAAGGCGCCTGGTCATCGCTGCAACGTTGTCCGCACCGCCGCCCAGTCCCTTGCGCGCATCATTGCCGCCGGGTTGCAGAATGACGATCCTGGTCCCGGCCGGCACCGCGCCGAGCCTGCTCAACATACCGCCGGTGGTATCGCCGTTGATACCAGCATTGATAACGTGGGCGTCGATGCCTTTGGCTCGCAGCATTGCCTCAAGCTGCGCCGGATAGGCTTCGTTGCGCGCAACGCCCTTGCCATAGGTGTTGCTGGCGCCGAGCGCGACTATCGTGATGGAGGCCGCGCAAGCCGATCCGAGCGCGATGGTCATCGTCAACACCGCGATGATCGAAGGCGCCGCGACAAACCCAAATCTTGCTCGCAATTTCATGGCGGACCTCGCTCGTGCCCACGCGCCGCCCCACCGCGCGTAAATTAGCAAAAATGCCGCGGGTCGTAACCCGGTTCTCACCACCGCGTTCCTATGCGAGTTTGTCGCCGGACCTCAAAGGCCGTTACGCGGCCGGCAATGCGAAGTGACCGATCTGCATGACCGACATCGACATTTTCTCGCCGTTCCGGCTCGGACCGCTCGACCTGCCGAACCGTATCGTCATGGCGCCGATGACGCGCAATCGCGCCGGGCCGGGCAATGTCCCGACCGCGCTCAACGCCGCCTATTACGCGCAGCGCGCCAGTGCGGGCCTTATCATCGCCGAGGCGAGCCAGGTGTCGGCGCAAGGGCTTGGCTATCCCGGCACGCCCGGCATCCACAGCGCCGAGCAGATTGCCGGCTGGAAGCTTGTCACCGACGCAGTGCACGACGCCGGCGGGCGGATTTTCTTGCAGCTCTGGCATGTCGGGCGCATTTCGCATCCGTCGTTGCAGCCGGACGGTGCGCTACCGGTGGCGCCGTCGGCGATTGCGCCCGCGGGCCAGGCCTGGACGCTCGACGGCATGAAGCCTTACGTGACGCCGCGCGCGCTCGACACCGCGGAGCTTTCCGGCATCGTTGCGCAATACAGGAGGGGCGCCGAGAACGCGAAGGCCGCCGGCTTCGACGGCGTCGAAGTCCACGCCGCGCACGGCTACCTGCTCGATCAGTTCTTACGGGACAGCACCAACCGGCGCAACGACGCTTACGGCGGCAGCGCGGCCAATCGCGTCCGCCTGCTCGCCGAAGTGATGGAAGCGGTCGCGGAGGTCTGGGGCGGCGACCGCACCGGCGTACATCTGTCGCCGACCAATCTCGCCTTCAACGACATTTCCGATTCTGACCCGGCGGCGACATTTTCGACCGCGATGCGCGCACTCGACAGTCTCGGTCTTGGTTATCTGCACATCGTCGAGCCCGGACCGGGCGATCCAGTCAGCTCGGGGCCGCGCTTGGACGCAGCGTTTTTCCGTCCGCTGTGGCGCAGCGCACTCATGGCCAACAAGGCTTACGATCTTGCCCGCGCCAACGCGGTATTGCACGACGGCGCCGCCGATCTGGTGTCGTTCGCCACGCTGTTCATCGCCAACCCGGACTTGCCGGAGCGCTTGAACCGCGGCGTGCCGTTCAATCCGCCCGACCGCAAGACCTTCTATGGCGGTGCCGCCAAGGGCTATACGGACTATCCGAAGCTGTAATCTGCTATCTATATCAGTATCTTATATGGAAAGAGCGTTGTTGTGACGCCGGTCACTTCACTGCAGCGCAGATAATCTATGGTTAATGAAGGGTTAACGGGGAGTACGGACGATGACGACCGCCCTGAAATTTCTCAGCCAGATCACCAACGACTTATTCGAGCGCCAGATGAGCCGTACCGCAACTCGCATCAGCGCCAGTCGGTCCTTCTTCGCGCACCACGCCGGTTGAGCGCAAACTCAATTCACGCGTCCATTTGGCTCGCGAGATCCTCCAGACTCTTGGCAGCGATATCGACTTTCTCTTTCGGCGCGGTTTCGCCGCGGCCGGGACCATGTTCGTTCGGCCGCGCAATGTGGCCGGTGCGCAAGCCGAGCGCGGCCGCCGCCATCAAATCCTTGGTGTGTGCCGCCACCATCATGCATTCGCCGGGCTTGAGGTCGAGCGCTTCAGCGGCGGCAAGATAGACGCGCGGCTTCGGCTTGTAGTCGCCGGCGATTTCAGCGCCGAGAATGGCGTCCCACGGCAGATGATTGCGCCGCGCCAGATCGACCATCAGCGAAATATTGCCGTTCGACACCGGCGCCAGCCTATGGCGGAGCTTAAGACGAACCAGCCCCGGCGGCACGTCGGGCCACGCATCGAGCTTGTGCCAGGCAAGGTTGAGTTCGCGGCGCTGATCTTCGCCGAGCGTGTCGACCTTAAAGCGCGGCAGGACGATGTCGAGGTTGCGCCGGTGCAGCACGTCGAGCTTGCAGAACGGAATGCGGCCGCTACGCACCTCGTCCATCGCGCCCTGATATTCGCCGCGCCAGGCGTCCGCAAAGGCGAACCAGTCGAGCGAATAGCCGAGCGGCCTGAGCATCGCTTCGGCCTCGCGCGCGATCGAGGTCCGCCAATCAACCAGCGTGCCGAACACGTCGAAGAACAGGGCTTTCACTGCAACGCTCATCGGGATACTCCTGGCGCGGGTGGCGCCATGATGCCAAAACACGCGGCGAAAAGCTCGCGGGAAACGCCACGAGACTGCCAAGCGAGTGCCAGGAAACGTCATGTCCGAAATGGAACGGTGGGAGACGCGGTTCCGCGCCCCGGGCTATGCCTTCGGCAAAGAGCCCAATGCCTTTTTGAAGGCGCAAGCGCCGCTGCTGCGCGGCCGCAAGACCGCGCTGTCGGTGGCCGACGGCGAAGGCCGCAACGGCGTATGGCTCGCCGAACAGGGCCTCGACGTGCTGACCATCGATTTCTCGCCGGCAGCGCTTGAAAAGGCCAAAGCGCTCGCCGCCGAGCGCGGCGTCACGTTGCGCACCGAAGTCGCCGACGTCACCACATGGCATTGGCCGAAAGCCGCCTTCGACGTGGTCGCGGCGATTTTCATTTTTGTCGAGCCCGGCGAGCGGCACGCGCTGTTCGCCAATCTAAAAGGTGCGCTCGCGCCCGGCGGGCTTCTGCTGATCCAGGGCTATCGGCCAAAGCAGCTCGAATACCGCACCGGCGGCCCGCCTACCGCGGCGCGGATGTACACGCGTGAAATCCTGCAAGCGGGCTTCGGCGACATGGCAAAGCTCGACATTCGCGAGCACGACAGCGAGATCAGCGAAGGCAATTCGCATGTCGGCATGTCCGCCCTCATCGATCTTGTCGCAACAAAGTAACGGAGTTCATCATGGCGGATACACTCGCGGAGGCGTTATACGAATTGATCGTATCGACACGCATCCTCGCCAATCAGAAAGTCCTCGATGCGTTCGGCCATGTCAGCGTGCGCCATCCCGATAATCCGAAGCATTACTTTATCTCCCGCCACCAGGCGCCCGAGCTGGCGGAAGTCTCCGACCTTGTCGAGCTCGATCTCGACTCGCAGCCGGTGCGGCCGACCGAATTTCGCATGTACAGCGAGCGGGTGATCCACGGCGAAATCTACAAGGCGCGGCCCGAGGTCAACGCGGTGTGCCATCACCACGCCCACTCGGTCTTGCCGTTCTGCATTTCGGGTAAGGAGCTGGTGCCTGTGTTCCACCTGCCCGCGGTGATCGGCAAAGTGCCGTTCTGGGATCAGCGCGACGAGTTCGGCGACACCAATATGCTGGTGGTCAAACCGGAGGAAGGCGCCTCGCTCGCCCGCTCACTCGGACAAAACTGGATGGTGCTGATGCGCCGCCACGGCGCGACAACCGCCGGCACGAGCCTCCGAGAACTGACGTTCCGCACTGTGTATGGTTGCGAGAACGCCGCACTGCAAAGCGCGGCGATGGCGCATGGCCACGTCGATTTATTGTCGCCGGGCGAAATGGCACTGTCGGCGGCGCACAGCGTGCGGCCGCCCTCGACCAACCGGGCCTGGAATTACTGGGTGCGTCATGTCGAGAAGGCGGGCCTGATGCCGGCCAAAACCCGCCCGGCGGCCGCGAAGTCCACCAAGCGCAAGGCGCCGAAGAAAGTTGCAAAGAAAAGCAAAGCTAAGAAGCGTTAGACCCATTGTCCCAGCCGTCCACACCTTTATTCTGACCTCCCCGCCGCCGCACCGACCCTGCAAATAAAGAGGAAACGCCGATGTCCGACATGCAATCGCCTCGCCTGCCCAAGCTCGATCAAAACAAACTGACCACCGAGCAGCACGCGCTCGCGGAATCCATCAAATCTGGCCCGCGCGGCCAATTCCGGATGTCCGGCCCGTTCGCGATCTATCTGCATTCGCCGGCATTCGGCGAATTGGCGCAAAAGCTCGGCGGTCATCTGCGGTTCAAGACCAGCGTGCCGCCGCGGCTGTCGGAATTCGCCATTCTGTGTACCGCCCAGCATTGGAAGGCACAGTACGAATGGTTCATGCACGCACCGATGGCGGAGAAGCAGGGTGTCAAGCCGGAAACAATCCGCGACATCCAGGCCGGGCGTGCGCCGAAGAAAGCACCGAAGGACGAGATGGCGGTCTATGCCTTCGTCAAGGAACTGTACGCGACCAAGCGCGTCGGCGCCGCCGCTTATAATAAAGTGAAGAAACTGCTCGGCGAGGCCGGCACGATCGAGCTGGTCGGCATCCTCGGTTACTATGCCATGGTGTCGATGACGCTCAATACCTTCAAGGCGCCGCTGCCGCAGGGCAGCAAGGCACCGTTCAAAGAGGGCAAGAAGTAGCGCCAACGCATGAGGATCGTAGTCCCGGACGATTATCAGAATCTGATGGATCGGCTCGATTGCTATAAGCTGATCGAGCATCACGACATCGTCCGGTATCGGGAGCCGGCCCGCGATCTCGACCAGCTTGTCGAGCGGCTTGTCGATGCCGACGTTGTGATCTCGATCCGCGAGCGCGTCGAATTCTCACGTGCCTTGCTCGAGCGGCTGCCGAATCTGAAGCTCATCGCGCTGGTCGGGCGCAATTCGCAAGCTATCGATTTCAAGGCCTGCACCGACCTCGGCATTCCAGTGGCGACAGGCAAGAGCAACTCGCCGGTCGCGCCCGCCGAATTAACGGTCGCGCTGATCCTCGCGGCGAGGCGCAACGTCGCTCTGGAAGCAGAAAGGATGAAGCGTGGCGAGTGGCCGTGCACGCTTTCGCATCGACTGCGTGGCTCGACATTGGGCATTTATGGTCTTGGCACCATCGGCGAACTCGTGGCCGAGGCCGGGCGTGGTCTCGGCATGGAGATTCTGGTCCTCGGCCAAAGCGCGTCCGCCGCCAAGGCGCAGGCGGCGGGCTACCTGGTCGCGCGCGACAAGGCTGAACTGTTCGAACGCTCCGATGTGCTCTCCCTGCATTTGCGGCTGCGGCCCGAGACCAAATGCATCGTTACGGCGGCGGATCTGGCGCGCATGAAGCCGACGGCGCTTATGGTCAACACGTCGCGCGCGGATTTGATCGCGCCGGGCGCGCTCCTAGAGGCCCTGCGCAACGGCAGACCCGGCTTCGCCGCGGTCGACGTCTACGACCGCGAACCGATCGTCAACGGCGACCATCCGTTCCTGTCGATGCCGAACGTGCTCTGCACCCCGCATCTGGGATGGGCGGAGTGGACAAATTTCGAGCTCTACTTCCGCGAGGCCTTCGAGCAGATTGTTTTGTTCGAGCAAGGTCAGCCGCTGCGGCTCGGCAATCCGCAGGTCGTCTCGCGCAGCCGCTAGAACAAGATTGCCCGCGCCATCAGACAACCAGACCGCATCGCTGCCCGCACATCGGCATCATGCCCGCGACAGCGCCTCAGAGTTTATAGGCCGTACGCAAGCCACCCCATTTCTTGCCAAATACGCGAATTGGCGCGGCAATCTCCCATATCATTTCAATCCGATCGCCCATGTCGCGCGGATAGTTCTGAATAATATACGGCCGCACCACGCGCCCCGCCGACAAACCGGCGCGATCGTCGAAAATTCGCCGGTTGCGGGAGTTGGCCGCGTTCCAGACAACCTCGCCGCGCCGCTGCGGCTTCGAAGTGACAACATTATGGACCGGAGCATAGCCGTTTCGGTCGACCGCAACGCAGTAAATCATGCGTTTGTCGCTGGCGAGCACCGGCTCCTGAATGTTTGGCAAAACGGCTTCAGCTACGTCCAAAAAGCGCGTTCGGTATTGCACCGGATTTGTGTCGGCAATCGGGATGTAGTCATTGTCGAACAAATCATCGAGTGAAATTCTTCGCTGCGTTATGGCTTCCTCGAACAGAGATGCAACTTTACCGGCCGCAGTAATCGCGCGATCAATGAATTCTATGTTGTCGGAACGGATTGTCGTGAGCCTGTTCTCCAGAGTGGCGCGTGTGCCGTCATCGAGATCGGCAAACTGGAAATGTAATCCGAGCGCCGACTGATTGACGAGATGAAGACGGCAGGCGCCGATCGACGTGATCTGTGCAGAGAAAACAGAACCGATAGGAAAGCTTTGCGGCTCGCGCAAGCGGACAAGTATGCCGCCCTCCGAAATATCGACGGTTTGACCCTCGACCATAGTTCCGCCTGACTGAAGATCGATGGCAAGTTCACATGGCAGCCGCTCGTGACGGCGGCGATCGCCGATCTCGGTCAAACGGAGATAGATCACGCAACGCGTTTTGAGAGATTCCGCTAACCGCGCCACTTCCTGACCAGAGTGATCGACGGTCTCGGCGTGCGCCGTTGCTCCTACAGCGGCTTGCTTGATTTCCGTCACGCCATCCGCAACTGCTCCCACGAAATGGGAATTGTCGCTCGCATTGCAGGACAGCCCGTTTGTGGTAACGACTTGGTGTTCCACGGCGGTGGCAATGCTTGAAAACACCGGGCGAACAGCTTTGGACGCTTTGGCGATCCGGTGCACGGCCTCGATGCAAGTGGCCGCATCGTTTTGCAGCAGTTCAATCTTGCGCGCGATATCCTGGGTGGCGGTCTGCGTCTGCACGGAAAGTGCTTTCACCTCCGAAGCGACGACCGCAAAACCACGGCCGGCCGCCCCGGCGCGCGCCGCCTCAATCGTTGCATTGAGCGCAAGCAAATTGGTTTGATGGGCGATCGTAGCGATCAGGTTCACGATCTTTCCGATTTCCGCGGACGATGACTTCAAGCTGTCAACGCTTTTATTTGCGGCGGTGGCTGCACCGCTGGCATCATCGGTGAGAGAGCCGGCGACACGAACCTGCTGATCAATCTCGCCCGAGGACTGGACGAGTTCGACCGTAGCGCCAGCGACGTTGTCCGCATCGCGTTTGGCGTCTTGGGATTTGGCGGCGAGAATCTCCGTCCGCGCCCGAATGGCCGTCAGCGCTTCGGCCGATGCGCTGGCGCCGCCGCGAACCGATGCGGCCGCACGCGCCACCTCGCGAATCATTGCGCTGAGATCGAGTTCCAGCAAATCGATTATTTCGCGGATTGACGTCGCGGTGCTCATCGCAACAGGTGCCGCGGCCGGGGTCGCGATTGGCTCGCTAGGCGGCAACGGCGCGGCCTTCAGTTGCTGCGGTTTTTTGAAGAACGACAACATCGGCCTGCGCCATATAGTGCATTTTGCACTATTCAGTGCTCCGAGGGTTTATATGCCGAATGGTAAATTCGGCATTAAGGATCAGAGCCGGGACGAGCCGGTGATGTAACCGGACGCCGAAACTGCGGTGCGTGACCCAATATTGACCGACCCGCACGGGCGGGCATTCGGCCGCCGGTTTATAAATCCTCGTACCGATCCCCGCGGCTCGCTATTGCTTGTTCATCTGCATCGCGCCACCGCTCGGACCCATCATGCCGCCGCTCGGGCCGCCCATCATCATGCCGCCGCCGGCGGGCATGCCCGGCGCGGCCGCCCCGATCGCGGCGATCGGATACTCGACCTCCACCGTGCCGGCATTGTCGAACTTCAGCGTAGCCTTCACTGTGTTACCCGGCTCCAAAGAATGTTTGAGGTCGAGCAGCATCATGTGGAAGCTGCCGGGCTTGAGCGTCACGGTTTCACCTGGCTTGATTTCGAGCCCGCCCTCCACTGGCCGCATCACCATGACGCCGTTATCCATTGTCATGCTGTGAATTTGGCACTCGGCGCTGGCGTCGTCCGACACGCAATTCACCCGATCCGGCTGTTTTGCCGTTGTTGGTGATTGTCATATAGGCGGCGGCCGCGCTGGCGCCCTTCGGCGTCGCCCGCGACCACGGCTGGCTGATATGGATTGAACCGACGTCGACATCTGCAGCCCGGGCCGGCAATGCCGTGAGCGGTGCCAAGGTCAGCGTCATCGCAGCCGCGAGGCCGTGCGCGATAGACTTGCCAACGATGCTTGCCATGGAATTCCTCCGTAGCAGTCGATTCTAGGACAATTTGCGGTGGCTTGGAATGCCGCCGTGGAACGCGAAGCTGCCGAGGCCTTGCGCGAGCGCATATCAGCCGTAGCCGTTAACGCAACGTTGTTCAACGCCGGACTCGGATAGACTGACCTTAGGAATTGCCGGGCAAACGCGGTATGCTGGCTGGCAACCGCAAGGTGGCTTCGACGTGGCGCAACATCAGACCAACTTGAGCGAGGCGCAAGGATCGGGCCAGATCCTGCAATTCCAATTGCGCCGGCGCCCGCCGCTGCAATCTCCCCGGCAGGCCGCGACCGCCGCCGACGCCGCGCCACTCGACGACATGGCGCAATACGAACAAGAAGCGCCCATCGATTATCGCCAACGCATGCTGATGAATCTTATCGCGGTTGGGATCGTTTTGGCGCTGATCTGCGTCGGCGTCTGGATCGCCGATACGATTGCCGACATGCAAAAAGCCCAGGATTGCATCATGCAGGGCCGACAGAATTGCGCGCCGATTCAGATGCCATTGAAGAGGTAGCGGCATCGGCGAGTTTCGCCGCGCGCGGTGTGCCCTACTTCAATTGATCTTGCACCTTGGCGAGGCCGGCCATGGCGCAAGCCTCGTCGCCGGCCGAGGTCGATCCGCTGACGCCGACCCCGCCGATTGTATCGTCGCCGACCTTGATCGGCACGCCGCCGCGAAGCGCAATGACATGCTCGAGCTGGCGCTGGCCCGCCAGCTCCGATCCGGCTCCGGTACGCTCTGCCCATTCCGCCGACGGCCGGCCGAAGGTGCGAGCCGTATAGGCCTTGCGCTGGGCGAGCTCGATGTTATGCGGCGCGGCCTTGTCGCCCTGGAGAAAGACCCGCAACCGTCCGGCGCGGTCTACCACCGCCACGGAGATATTGTTGCCAGCCTTCTCGCATTCGCTGACGGCCGTCTCGGCGATGACGAGCGCCATTTTGAGCGACACATCGCGCTGCATCAGGACCTGTGCGGCGCCGGGCGACGGCAGCAGCGCGGTAGCAGCAAGCACTGATCCAGCGAGCCCGAGCGAGTAGCGCATGGTATTCCTCCAGTTCCGCACTCCTTCAAGGATTCTGTGCTATTCAATAGCATAATCGTCCCATTTCGGTTTGCGGGTTTTCAGCCTGAACGCGAATGAATAGCCGGGCCAGATCGTCGTATTCTTGCCCTCAGCCGTGAGATACCAGCTCTGGCAACCCTTAGACCACACCGAGCTTTGTAGCCGCCGCTGGATGCGCGCATTGAACCGGTCCTGAATTTCCTGCTTGATCTCAAGGGTGCGGATACCGTCGCGTCCGAGATGCGCCAAGCAAGCCATAACATAGCGAATCTGGCTTTCAATCATGTAGACAACGGAGTTGTGGGCAAGACTCGTATTGGGGCCGGAAAGCATGAAGAAATTCGGAAAGCCCGCAATCGTCGTGCCAAGGTATGCTTCCGCTCCGCCTTTCCAGGATTGATGCAAATCCTGTCCATGACGGCCGGTAACGCGCATCGGCGCCAGAAAGTCCGTTGCCGCAAATCCTGTCGCGAAAATGATGCAGTCGACCTTTCGTTCCGCTCCATCAACCGTGACAATGGCGTCCGATCTTATTTCTTTGATGGTTTCCGTCACCAATTCGACATTCGGGCGATCCATTGCCGGATAGAAATCGTTGGAGATCAGGATTCGCTTACAGCCCAGGCGATAGTTCGGGATTAAGCGCCTGTGCAGGTCGCGATTCTTCACGCCGCGCCGAAGGTGCCGGAAGAATGCCCGCCGTTTTACCCTTAGCGCTGCACGCCAGGTTACGAATGCAAAAGCTCTCTGTTCGTGCCGGATGTAGGCCAGCATACGACTGAGCCTCAGCACCCCGCTGACGTGCCTGAACAAAAATAATTGCCATCGGGAATAGGTCTTGTCCGGCTTTGGCAGGACATAGGGGGCGGAACGTTGGAACAAATGAAGTTTGCTCACCAGCGGAGCTATAGCAGGTACGAACTGAATCGCACTCGCACCTGTTCCGATCACGGCGACGCATCTGCGGCGCAGGTCATAGTCATGTCGCCACTGAGCAGAATGAAAAACCTTGCCGGAAAAGTTCATAAGGCCCGGCAATGGCGGGCAGAAAGGACGATTGAGCACGCCAGATGCGGTTATCAGACACGGAGTTTCGAAGACGCGACCATCACCTGTTCGGACAATCCAATGACTGGATGTCTCGTCCCACCGCGCGTCCGTCACCTCCGCGCCAAAGCGTATATGAGGCTCAAGATCATATTTCTGCGTGCAATGAGCCAAGTAGTCCAATATATCCGCTTGGCTTGCGTATTTTTGCGGCCAGTTGGCCCGCGGTTCGAAAGAAAACGAATAAAGATGCGCCGGCACATCACATGCAGCGCCCGGATACCTATTTTCGCGCCAAACGCCGCCGACACAGTCTGATTTTTCCAGAATGACAAAATCGTTCAGACCGCTGTCTTTAAGGCCGATGCCTAATCCTACGCCACTGAACCCAGCCCCGACGATGACGACTCGTGTCTGCGTAACATCGCCACGACCCATCACGTTCCCTCCGCCCGCTCGCGATTGCGACATTGCTCCTGCTCAAAGATTGAGCTTCAATGATGGTTCCACTATGACAATCGTGGCATTCTTCGCGGATCTCGCGGCAGCATTGCTAGATGCAACAGATCTCGAAACGCCGGTGAAGTGGAATGAGCCGGCGACCGCACCTCAACCGTTATTCGGAAAGATAACCGGCGATCGGACGCGACAATCTTAATCCGCCAAGACCTGAAAGCGTACGACATATCATCCCTT
This sequence comes from uncultured Alphaproteobacteria bacterium, assembly GCA_963813825.1. Classification (GTDB taxonomy): domain Bacteria; phylum Pseudomonadota; class Alphaproteobacteria; order Rhizobiales; family Xanthobacteraceae; genus BOG-931. Next base: position 48,894 of record CAWFBB010000039.1, on the reverse strand, counting down.
TTGCAAGCCATCTGTGCGATCAGCATTCTGATCGCAAGCGCCATTGAGCGATGCGAGTTCGTACGATGCGAATTATTTGCGGGAAGAAAGCGTTGGTGACGGGTGCGGCGGCGGGCATCGGCCGGGCGATCGCGCTGGAACTGGCCAAGGAAGGAGCGGATCTCTTTCTTATTGACATCAGCCAGGAGAATCTCGAGGCCGTGGCGCGCGAGGCGCGAGGTCACGGCGTCGAGGTAATCACCGTCGTCTGCGACCTTTCCGAATCCGCGCAAATCAGCGCCGCCGTCGAATGTCTTCGCTCCAAGTGGGGCGTGCTCAACATTCTCGTCAACAATGCCGGCATCGCATATTACGGCCACACTCACTCGATGACCAGCGAGCAATGGCACCGGATCATGTCCGTCAATCTGCTCGCGCCGATCCAACTGGTCCGCGAACTGCTGCCAATTCTTTTTTTGGCTAAGGAAGCCCACATCCTCAATGTCTGCGCCCTCCTCGGCCTGGTTCCCTGGCGCAAGCTAGCCGCCTATCAGACGACAAAATTCGGCCTGGTGGGCTTCACCGCGGCGCTACGCGCGGAATATTACCGCGATAATTTCGGCGTGACGGCGCTGTGTCCGGGATTTGTGGGTACGTCAATGCTTACGCAGTTTGAGATCCCCGAAGGTGCTTCACGCCGACACGTGCCGTCATGGATTTGCACGACTCCAGAAAATACGGCTCTCAAGGCCGTTCGCGCCATCCGGAAAAACCAAGGGCTGGTGATAATCACGCCCACGGCACATTTATACTGGAGGCTAACGCGTCTATTTCCCGCCCTCGTCGATTGGCTCACTCGCGAGGGTTGGCGCCGCAGGCGGCCTATAGCGTGACGTGACGGCAACTTTGGTCTGGGGCCGCCGCCGTTGAATTTGCCGGCATCCTTCGCTATACGGGGCGTTCGCGAACCTGGGGGTCCGGAACCGTCGGGCTTGTTCGCGTCGGACTAGGCCGGCGCCCATTTTAATGCCATCATCAAAAGAGCACGCCTGATGTCCACGACGTTTGATAAAGTGGCTGAAATCATTGCGGAAACTTGCGACATTCCGCGTGAGAACATTAAGCCGGAAAGCCACGCGATCAACGATCTCGAGATCGACAGCCTCGATTTCCTCGATATCGCATTCGCCATCGACAAGGCGTTCGGCATCAAGCTGCCGCTCGAGCAGTGGACCCAGGAAGTCAACGACGGCAAGGCGACCACGGATCAGTACTTCCTTTTGAAGAACCTGAGCAAACGGATCGACGAGCTTATCGCAGCCAAGAGCGCCTGAGGCGCCGCGCATGCGCCTTGAATATTTTCAGATGCTCGACCGTATTGTCGACGTCAATATCGGCGAACGCACGATCCGAGCCGTCTGTAAAGTGCCGGCGGAGAGCCCGGTTTTCGAGGGCCATTTTCCGGGCTACCCGCTGATGCCCGGTGTGCTGCTGGTCGAATGCATGGCGCAGACCACCGGGTGGCTTGTGAGCGCGCTCTGCAATTTCTCGGGCTTGCCGATGCTCGCCGGCGTCAAGGAAGCCAAGATCCGAACCGCCGTGTTTCCCGGCGACGAACTCGAATTCGAAGGCAACGTCGTGCACGAGGGCTCCGGCTACACAATCGGCGAGTCCAAAGGGCGGCGCGCCGGCGAGCTGGTTTGCGATGCCAGCCTCACCTATCGCATTGTACCATTTCCGAACCTGAAATTCCGCACGACACTTCAGGACTGGGCGGCGCGGCTAGAGTTTCCGCTCAAGGAGCTCATGAAGTGAGCGGACGCCGTGAGGTGTGGATCACCGGCATCGGTCTCCTCACTTGTCTCGGCGAGGGGCTGGAAACGAATTGGGATCGCCTCGAACGCGGCGACCCGCCGCCGTATGACGACAAGACGTTCGCGCCTTACATCGTACACGCGCTACCGCCGATCAGCTTCGACAAGCAGATCCCGAAGAAGTCTGATCAGCGACAAATGGAAACCTGGCAGCGCGTTGGAGTTTATACGGCGGGCCTCGCGCTCAGCGATGCCGGCATCACCGGCAAGCCCGATCTGCTCGACCGAACCGACATGATCGTGGCGTCCGGCGGCGGCGAGCGCGACGTCGCCGTCGATAACGCCATCCTCGCCGGCGTGCGCAAGGCCAACCAGCCCGGTGTATTCCTCAACGAACGATTGATGAGCGATCTGCGCCCAACCCTCTTCTTGGCCCAGCTCCCTAACCTGCTAGCCGGCAATATCTCGCTGGTGCACGGCGTCGTTGGATCGTCGCGTACATTTATGGGTGAGGAATCCGCCGGCGTCGACGCCGTCCGCGTCGCGCAGGCGCGCATCGCGGCAGGCCAGAGCGAACTGACGCTTGTTGGAGGCGCCTTTAATGGCGCGCGCTGGGACGCCCTGCTCGCTTTCGAACTCGGCCATGTCCTGCTGCAAGGAAAATTCGCGCCGGTATGGGATCGCGGTCCGCAAGGCGGTATTGCGTTTGCGACAATGGGCGCGTTCCTCGTTCTCGAAAGCCCGGATCACGCGAAGGCCCGCGGTGCCCGGCCGCGAGCCCGGATTTCAGAGGTCTATTCGGACCGCAATATGCGCCGGCCGGGCGAATCCGAGGCCGCGCTACGGCGCCACTGGCAGGCGGTCGCGGGCCGCGTCGATCATGCGCATACCGGCATCATCTCCGGCGCCACCGGGCTCGGACCGGCGACCGCGACAGAGCTTGGCGTGCTGCAGGAGATTGGGCTTCCGGTCCGCAATACCGGTACGTATATCGGGCACGGGGTCGACACCCAATTTATCGCCAGTTTGGGTGTCGCCTGCGCGGCAATCGAGCACGGCAAGCTGTTTGCGCCGACCGGAAGCGGCGACTTGGGTGAAAGTCCGCCGGACCTGTCTCAGGCCATCGTCACCAGCGTCGGCCATTACCGCGGCGAAGGATTGACGCTGATCGAACGGTTCAACTGAAGGAGAGACCTCATGGCAGTCTCATCGGACGCACCGAAACGCGATAAAGCCGACCGCCCCATCGTCGCCATCACCGGCATGGGGATCGTGACCCCGCTCGGTGTCGGCAAGACTGACAACTGGGCGAAACTGTCGACTGGCCAGTCAGGTATCCGCCGCATTACACGCTTTCCGATCGACGGCCTGCGGACCACAATCGCGGGCGCCGTTAATGACGTCTACACCGATTACACCCCTCCAGCCGCACTGACCGAGCGCATCGCGCTCATGGCCGGCGAGGAGGCGATCGCCCAAGCCGGCATTGGCGGCAGAGGTCACTTTCCCGGCCCGCTATTCCTTGCAATGCTTCCGGTCGAAGTCGAGTGGCACTACCGCATCGAGATGGCTGACGAGGCACAGCTCAAGGACGACGCCAGTTATCCCGACCTCATTGCCGTCGCGCGCCAGCCGAAATTTACACGCTACTACGAGTTGTTGAAGTACGGCGTTACCGGCGAGCACCTTGCGGCCCATTTCGGCACCGAAGGCTCGCCGATCTCACTCACGACGGCTTGCGCATCCGGCGCGAGCGCAATCCAGCTCGGCGTCGAGGCAATCCGGCGCGGCGAATGCAAGGCGGCGCTGGCGCTCGGCGCCGACGGTTCGTTGACGCCGGAATCCCTGGTTCGGTTTTCGCTGTTGTCCGCACTTTCGACTCAGAACGATCCACCCGAACAGGCATCGAAGCCTTTCTCCAAAAACCGCGACGGCTTCGTTCTCGCCGAAGGCGCAGCCGCGCTTGTGCTCGAAGACTTCGATCACGCCCGAGCCCGCGGCGCCCGCATCATCGGCATCCTTGAAGGTTGCGGTGAGAAGTCAGATTCCTTTCACCGCACCAGATCGAGCCCGGATGGCAAGCCGGTCATCGCCTGCATGAAGAACGCACTTGCCGATGCCGGCATCGGCCCCGAGGACGTCGACTACATCAATGCCCACGGCACCTCGACGCCTGAGAACGACAAGATGGAGCATCTGGGCGTCTCCACAGTGTTCGGCGAGCGCATCCGCAGCATCCCGATCTCCTCCAACAAATCGATGATAGGGCATACGCTCACCGCGGCGGGCGCAGTCGAAGCGGTCATCAGTCTGCTCACGCTCGAGCATCAGCGGATTCCGCCGACCATCAACTACAACGTTCCCGATCCGGCGATTGGGCTAGATGTGGTCCCAAACGTGGCGCGGGACGCGCGCGTTCGCCGCGTCATCTCCAACTCGTTCGGCTTCGGCGGGCAGAACGTCAGTCTGGTCCTGGCGCTGGAGCCAACGTGACCGACGCCGTCGAAACGACGATTGACGGCGGACTACGCACGGCGGCCACGCACCGATCGATGCGCGCGCTCACGCTGGTCGCTGATCGCAAGATAGAGCTGCTCGATGTCGCGGCGCCGCCTGCGCCGGCTGCAGGCGAAGTGCAGATCCGCATCAAGGCGATCGGGCTCAATCACATCGACGTTTGGGGCTGGCGCGGCATGGCTTTCGCCAAGCGCAAGCTGCCGCTCATCGTCGGCGTCGAGGCGGCGGGCGAAATCGTCGCCACCGGCGACGGCGTCACCTCCTCGAAAGCCGGGGACCGCGTGGTCGCCTATGGCGCGTTGACCTGCGGCACCTGCAAGGCGTGCCGTGAGGGCCGCGATAATCTGTGCGAGAACGTCGCCGGCATCATGGGCTTCCATGTCGACGGCTTCGCCCGCGATATAATAAATATGCCGGCGCGGCTTGTCGTTACAATCCCGCCCGGGGTCAGCTTCCGCGACGCCGCCTGCGCGCCCGTCGCCTTCGGCACCGTGCAGCACATGCTGTTCGACAACGCCAAGCTCGAGGCCGGCGAAACGATCCTGGTACAAGCCGGCGGCTCAGGCATCGGCAGCACCGCCATCAAAATGGCGAAGGCAATCGGCGCCACGGTGATCACCACGGTCGGCGACGATGCCAAGGCGGAAAAGGCCAAGGCGCTCGGCGCCGACCATGTCATCAATTACCGTACCGACCGGTTCGAAACCATCGTGCGCAAGCTCACCGGTAAGAAGGGCGTCGATGTCGCCTTCGAGCATGTCGGCCCGGATACGTTCAACGGCTCGCTGCTGTGTCTCAAGCGCGGCGGCCGACTCGTGACCTGCGGCTCGACCTCGGGGCAGTCGATCACCATGAACCTGTTCCAGCTCTATTTGCAGCAATACCGCATCTTCGGCTCGTTCGGTTGCTCGATGCGCAACATCCGCGAGAGCCTCGCCAAGATGGCGTCCGGGCTTACTCCGGTGATCGACACCGAGGTGTCACTCGCCGATTTCGAGCGCGGCCTCGCGAGGCTCGAGAGCCGGCAGGTGTTCGGCAAGATCATCGTCAACTTCTGATGGCCGCTCGGCGCTTCAAGCCATTGGTCGACGCCCTGGCCGGCTCGGGTGCGGTCGGATTGATCCACGCGATCAAACGCCTCGATCGCAAGCGCACGGCGAACTTTGCCGGCGCGCTGATGCGCAAAATAGGCCCACTGTTCAAGGAACATCACCTGGGCCGCGAAAACCTGCGCGCCGCATTTCCTGAAAAATCCGATGCGGAGATTGAAATTATTCTTGGCGGAGTCTGGGACAATCTTGGCCGCGTCGCGGTCGAGTTCGCGCATCTCGACGAATTCAGCCTCCAGGGATTTGGCACACCGACCCCGGATGTCGTCACCTACGAGCCGGCGACGCTGGCACGCTACCACGAGATCCTCAAACGCGGGACCGGCACGATCACCTTCGCCGCCCATATCGCCAACTGGGAGCTTCCCGGCATGTCGGCGAGATTGACGGGCATGAAATCTGCCGTGCTGTTTCGGCGGCCAAATATCAAGACGGTCAGCGATGCCATCGTTAAGCTGCGCACACCACTGATGGGCGAACTAGTCCCGACCACACTTGACGCGCCGGTGAAGCTGGCGCGGAGGCTGGAAGCTGGAATCCATGTCGGCATGCTGGCCGATCAGCATTACGTTAGAGGCGCCGAGGTGACTTTCTTCGGCCGGCGCTGCCTTGCCAATCCGCTGGTCGCATTGCTGGCGCGACATACGGAATGCCCAATCCACGGCATTCGCCTGGTGCGGCTGGCAGACGGCAACAGCTTCTGGGGCGAATTCACCGAAGCCATCACGCCGCCGCGCGATGCTGAGGGCAAAATCGACGTCCGGGGTACGATGCAGGCGATCACCACGGTGATCGAGGGCTGGGTGCGCGAACATCCGGAGCAATGGCTCTGGCTGCACCGGCGCTGGCGCTAAAGAAGCAGACGGCCGCCGCCGCCCGCCCGGTATCGCAACCCGGAAGCGGGCTGCGCCCTAGCGCCAGCCCTTCATAGGCAATTCGATCTTGCTGGTCGCGCGATCCGCCGGCCAGATCGAAACGTATTCCTTGCCCTTGAGCTGGATGAGGAACGTCGACGCCAGGGTGTTTTGCCCCGTGTCGTCGAACTTGACGCCGCTGTACCCGATCATGAGTTGATCGGCCTTGAGGTCGGTCGCCTTCAGCGCCGCCTGAATCTTGTCCGGCTCGGTCGAGCCGGCGCGGTTGATCGCATCGGCGAGTACGAAGAAACCTTGCATCCAGCGCGCGCTGGTATCGTCGAGATCGCGGCCGTATTTGGCCTTGAACATCTGATCGACGATATAGCTGTTGGTTCCCGGCTTGCCGATATCGAACGCGCTGCGGTTGACCGCTCCCTGGGCGAGATCGCCGACATTGGGGATGAAGCTCGGGTCGGAGAAGCCGGCATCGTCGCCAATGATGATCGGCGGCAGGTAATCGAGATTTTTCATCGTCTTGAAATACAGGATGATGTCGGCGGTGTAGCTGACGAAGATCACCACGTCCGGATTGGCAGTCTTGAGCTGAAGCACCTGGGCGGTGACGTCAGAGCTGTTGGCACTGTAGGCGATCTGCGCCGCAACCGGAATATTGGCGGCTTTGGCGGCGTCGAGGATGCTGGCGGAGACCGAGGTGCCGTAGTCGGTGTTCTCGTTGACCACTGCGATATTGTTGACCCGAGTGCCCGAACTCTTCAGGTCAGTCAGGAATTTGGCATACGCCTTGGCGAAGTCCGGCGCGTATGGCGTAGTGCGGAACGTCCACTTGAAGCCGCGCCCGGTGATATTGGCGGCGACGGAATCGGCGACCAGATAGGGCACGCCCTGCCGTTCGGCGACCGCGGTGGCGACCAGCGTCACCGAGGAATGGTACGAGCCGAGCATGGCGGCGACGTGGTCCTGGGTGATCAGGCGCAACGTCTGCTGCTGAGCGACTTGCGGATTGCCCTGATGATCGGCTTCGTCGAGCTCGATCTTGGCGCCGCCGAGATTGGGCAGGCCGGCTGTCGCTCCGAGCGGCAGGTTTTTCAGTTCAGGATGCGCGGTATTGACGATTTCAGCGCCAAGATTGACGGCATCTTTGGCCGATTGGCCGGCGCTCGCGGCGTTTCCGGTCAGCGGATAGATGACACCGATTTTGACGCTCTCGGCGGCATGCGCCGGACCCGCGATGGCAGCCGCAAGCACGGCGGCGACGATGCACCCTGTTTTATTCATTGACACCTCCCCAGCCGGCCGTTGGCCGGCCTGCGACAAGTATATCGCGTCCGCATCATCTGGGTAGGGAGCCGCTTACGCAGCCGAGGTGCTGGTTGCAACGACGCGGCCGCACAACGGCTCTCAGGTTTCGGTTGGCAGCCCGGCGGCCTTCCACGCCAAAATCCCCCCAGCGAGATGCGCGCTATAGGAATAGCCCTGCTCCTGCGCCGAGATCGAAGCGGTCACCGAGCGGCGCCCGGAGCGGCAGGCAAACACGACCTCGCGGCCCTGCGGCTCTGGAATGGCCGCCGGATCGAACGCCGACAGCGGCACGATGACTGCGCCCGGATAGCGCTCGAATTCCGTTTCGTTCGGCTCGCGCACATCAACCAGAACCATGCGGCCGGCTTCAAGGCCCTCCGCCACTTCCTGCGGCGTCAGATCACGCACGCTGAACTCCGACATCGTCCGTCTCCTTGCGCCTCATCCAGCCTACGGCCTTACGCGGCTAAGGTGAAGAGCTCAGACAGTCACTTGCGTGCCGACCTCGACCACGCGGTCGGTCGGTATTTGAAAATAATCGGTGGCATCGTTTGCCGAGCGCGCCAGCCAGATGAACAGCCGATCCTGCCAGCGCGGCATGAAGGAGTGTGGCGCTGGCCGCAACGCGCGTCGCGACAGGAAAAACGACGTCGACATGATGTCGAAATGCCAGCCGAGTTTGCGGACGATCGCCAGCGCCCGCGGAATATTCGGCGTCTCCATATAGCCGAAGCGCAGCATCACGCGCAGGAACGTTGCGCCGACCGGCTCGATCTGCACACGCTTTTCGGGCGCGACGCGCGGCGTGTGCGTGGTCTCGACGCTGATAATGACATTCTTCTCATGCAGCACTTTGTAGTGCTTGAGGCTGTGCATCAAGGCGGTCGGCGCGCTGGACGGATCGCTGGTGAGAAATACCGCGGTGCCGGGCACGCGCTGTGGCGGCTTGCGCTCCAGCATGCGCACCAGATCTTCAAGCGGCGTTTCGAGCCGCCGTGTCTTTTCGTAGAGGATTTTGGTACCGCGCCGCCAAGTATACATCAGCAGCATAACCACGCCGCCGAGCGCCAGCGGCACCCAGCCTCCTTCGACGACCTTGAGCATGTTTGCCGTCAGAAAAGTCAGATCGATGAATAGGAACGGCACGATCAGCGCCGCCGCGGCGAGCATCGACCAGTGCCACATGCGCCAGATGACGATGAAGGCCATCATACAGGTCACGACCATCGTGCCGGTCACCGCGATACCATAGGCCGAAGCGAGCGCGCTCGACGACCGGAACAACGCGACCAGCAACAGCACCGCCACGAGGAGGAGGCCATTGACGCGCGGCATGTAAATCTGACCCGCCTGCCACGCCGAAGTGTGACGGATTTCGAGCCGCGGCAGGAGGCCGAGCTGGATCGCCTGGCTGGTCAGCGAATAAGCGCCGGTGATCACCGCCTGGCTGGCGATCACGGTCGCCACCGTCGCCAAAATGACCGATGGAAGAAGCAGCCAATCGGGATAGAGCAAAAAGAACGGGTTCTCGATCGCTTTTGAATTGGCGAGTAAGAGCGCTCCTTGGCCCAGATAGTTGATCGCAAGCGACGGCAGCACAAGCGCGATCCAGGCGAGCTGGATTGGACCGCGGCCGAAATGTCCAAGGTCCGCGTAAAGCGCCTCAGCGCCGGTCACGGCAAGGAAAACGGCGCCGAGCGTGAACAGGCCGATGATGCCATGATGGAGGAGAAAGTAGACGCCATAGAATGGGTTGATCGCCCATAGCACACCCGGGTCGCCGGCGATCGCTATCAAACCTGGGATCGCAATCGCGACGAACCACACCACCATGATCGGGCCAAACAGGGCCGCGACTTTGGCGGTGCCCCATGACTGAAACGCAAACAGCAGGACCAAGATCACGATCGTGAGCGGCACGACGTATTCGTGAAATCTTGGCGTCACCACGTCGAGGCCCTCGACCGCGGAAAGCACTGAGAGCGCCGGAGTGATGACGGCATCGCCGTAAAACAATGCGGCGCTGATGATGCCGAGCAGGGCAACGACACTGGCGGCCTTTCCGACACGTCCGACCGCGCGCGAGGCCAACGCCATCAAGGTCAAGGTGCCGCCCTCACCGTTATTGTCGGCGCGCAGCAAAAGAACCACGTACTTCAATGTGACAATAATGAAGAGTGCCCAAAGGATCAGCGACGCCACACCCAGGACGTCACCGCGAGCCAGGGTCTCCTCGCCATGCTTGAGCGCCTCGTAGTGATGCGGTCCGACCGCCGCGATGATGGCTTCGCGAAACGCATAAAGCGGGCTGGTGCCGATATCGCCGTAGACGACACCGATGCTGCCCAGCGCAAGCGCCCAAAAACTCGCGTGCGCGACGCGACTGCCGTCGGCGGCCACCTCGCTGCCATCGGGTAACGCAATGCTGTCAGGCATATCAATTATTTTGAAAAAAGTTGGTGCCGGGTTCGGAAGTGGATCGTACCGTGTCGGCAGGGCGCGGCTTTAGCACCGATACGCAGACAAGTCATGGCTGTTTCACGAATAAATTTCCCAATCGCCGAACGCGCAGCCATGCGTTAATGCATGGGGTTGAAGGCCCAATTCGTCGATATTTTGACAGCCACCACGGACCCGGCGCTCAGACCGTGACCTGGGTACCCACTTCGACCACGCGCCCGGTCGGAATCTGGAAGAAGTCCGAGGCATCGCTTGCCGACTTCGCGAGCATGATGAACAGGCGGTCCTGCCATTGTGGCATGCCTGATTGCGCTGCCACCTTGAGCGAGCGGCGTGACAGGAAGAACGACGTCGACATGATATCGAAATGCCAGCCGAGCTTGCGGGCGATCACCAGCGCTTTCGGCACATTCGGCGATTCCATATAGCCGAATTTCAGCGCAATCTTGCTGAACAGAGGCGACACCTGCAGCATGTGAACGCGGTCCTCATCGCGGACGCGAGGCGTATCCGCTGTGACGATCGTGAGGATGACGTTGTGCTCGTGCAGCACTTTGTTGTGCTTGAGGTTGTGCAGAAGCGCCGTCGGCGCGAAATCCGGATCGCTGGTCAGGAATACCGCGGTGCCTGGCACTACATGCGGCGGCTTGCGCTGCAGGCTGCGCACCAGCGTATCGAGCGGTACTTCTGTTCGACGCGTCTTCTGCGTCAATAGTCCGGTGCCGCGGCGCCAGGTCAAGATCAGGAGAACCATGGACGCGCCGAAGGCGAGCGGCGCCCAGGCGCCGTCAAAAATCTTGAGGAGGTTCGCAGAAAAAAACACGCCATCGACGAAAACCAGCGGCGCCACCAGCGCCGCTGCCTGCCACAGCTTCCAGTGCCACAATTTCCACACCACGAGCAGGCCGAGGATGCCGTCCACCACCATCGTCGTGGTCACAGCAATGCCATAGGCCGACGCCAGCGCACTTGAGGTGCGGAACAACCCGACCAGCAAAAGAACGCCGCAGAGCAGCGCCACCGTGACGCGCGGAATATAGATTTGGCCGTGATGTTCGGCTGAGGTGTGACGGATGGCGAGCCGTGGCAGCAAGCCGAGCTGCGTCGCCTGTGCGACCAGCGAATAGGCGCCTGTGATCACCGCCTGACTGGCGATGATGGTCGCGACCGTCGCCAGCACGATTGTCGGCAGCAGCAATGACGACGGCATCATCCGGTAAAACGGATTTTCGATTGCCGCCTCGTCGGCCAGCACCAGGGCGCCCTGGCCGAAATAGTTCAAGATCAGGGCCGGAAAGACCAGAAACAGCCACGCTGTCTAAATCGGCCTGCGGCCGAAATGGCCAAGATCGGCATAAAGCGCTTCGCCGCCGGTCACCGCCAGAAAGACGAGGCCCAGCGTGACCAGACCGATATGGCCGTGAGCGGCGAGAAATTTCACACCGTAATAGGGATTGACCGCCACAAGCACATGCGGATCATCGCGAATATTCGCCAAGCCTGCGATCGCGATCGCGACAAACCACACGATCATAATTGGCCCGAAAAAGGCGGCGACCTTCGCCGTGCCTCGGCTTTGGACCGCGAACAATCCGACCAGGATGGCGACGGTGAGTCCAAGGATAAAATGCTCAAAGGCAGGCGTCGCAAGCTTCAATCCTTCGACCGCCGACAATACCGAGATCGCCGGCGTGATCACCGAGTCGCCGAGGAACATCGATGCGCCGATAACGCCGAGGATGTAGATCGGAGCGCTGCGGCGCCCGAACGCCCGGCTCGCCAAAGCGGTGAGCGAGAGCGTGCCACCTTCGCCGTTATTGTCGGCGCGCAGCAGGATCAGGACATATTTGCAGGTCACGACGATGATCAATGCCCAAAGAATAAGCGACAGCACGCCGAACACGGCATCGCGGCTGATTGTTCCGCTTGGACTTGCGGCAATGACGGCCTCGCGCAAGGCGTAGAGCGGGCTCGTTCCTATGTCGCCGAATACGACGCCAATGCTTCCCAGCGTCAGCGTCAAAAAGCCGGTGGAACTTTCACTCGCCCGTTGGGCATCGAACACCGGTTCGAGCGCGGGTGCCTGATCGTTTATCGGATTACTCATGCGCTTTGATGGGCCGCACTCGGCCAATGGAGGCGCGCGTTTATAGCATCGCCGCACTGACGGCAATACCGCGAGCCGGGACGCGGGTCCGGCGGGAAATTGGGCTAAGGCTGCAATCCAGGCGGAACCGGAGGCGCCTCGCGCATTATAGTTATTGTCACGCGACGGTTGGCAGCCATGAACGGATCGTCCGGGAACAGCGGATCGGTGTCGGCCTTGCCGGCGATTGCATAGAAGTTGGTCGAGGGCATCCCCTCTTCTTCGAGGATTTGCCGCACCGAATTGGCGCGGTCGGCCGACAGGTTCCAAGAGCCGTAGCCGGGTTGTGGCGCCTCATGACTCGCCGCGGTGTGCCCGGTAATGGAAATCCGGTACGGCGTCGCCTTCAGCGGACCGGCGAGTTTCTGGATGATGGTACGCGTCCGCTCATAGGGTTCCTTGGAGCCTTCCGCAAACATCGAACGGCCGTCCTGGTCGACGATTTCGATATTGAGCCCTGCCTGGGTTTCCTCGACCATGATGTGCTTGGATGCCTCGGTCAGTTCCGGCATGTCCTGCAAAGCCTGACGCAGCGACGCCGCGGCCAGCGCGAATGCCTGGTCGTTTTTAAAATGCGCGCCGAATTCGCGATTATGGTCTTGTTCGTCCGGGGTTGGGGTAGCGGACGCATCTTCGGGCTGGATATGCGCAGCATTCTTGAGCTTCGGTCGCGTCGGCAGGCCATCGACCTCGACGATGCCGGAATAGCGCACGTTGTTTTGCACGCCGAACGCGTCGCGCATTGAACCGGCAACGATCTGCAGCTTCTGCTGGTCCTGGTTGGAGAAGGCGACCAGCATAACGAAGAAGCTCACGAGCAAGCCCATGAGATCGGCGAAGGTGACGAACCAACCGTGGCCGCCACCGTGTGCTTCCTTACGCCGCGCCATGATCTAACGTCGCTCCGCCGTTCCGCTACGCTGGAACCGGCTCCGCTTCCGGCTCGGCCTCGTGCCGATGCTTCTCCGGCAGATAGGCCAGCAGCATTTCGCGAACCAAGGTGGGACTCTTGGAGTCGCGCATCATCAACACGCCATCGATGATGAGAGTGCGGTTGATCTCTTCATCGGCCACTTTGCCATGCAGTTTGTCCGCGATCGGCAGGCATACGATATTGGCCACCACCGCGCCGTAGAGCGTCGCCAAGAGAGCCGTCGCCATGAACGGACCGAGCTTGGACGGATCGGTCATATTGGCGAACATCTGCACCATTCCGAGCAAGGTTCCGATCATGCCGAAGGCAGGCGCGCAATCGCCGATCGCGCGGTAGATCTTCTGGCCTTCGTCAAGGAGAGTGAGAAAGTTATCCCGATCGCGCTCGAGATTATCGCGGATGAACTCGGCGTCGTAACCGTCGGCAACGAAGCGGATGCCCTTGGCAAGAAACGTGTCCTCGATCTCGACTTTTTCCAGTCCGATCGGGCCTTGCTTACGCGCGATCTCGGCCAAGGCGGCGATCTCATCGACCAAGTCGCGCTGCGTGATCCTACGGAGCGTGAAGGCGTATTTCATGCCCACCGGCAAACTGTGCATGATGGTTGCCAGGGGGAAGCGGATCAATGTCGCGGCAAATGAGCCGCCGAAAATGACGATGAGGGCGTGGTCGCTATAGAACATGCCGAAGCCGCCACCCATAAGCATGATGGTGGCAAGCACGCCCGCAGCGGCAACCAAGCCGAGGCCTGTTGCAATGTCCATAAACCACTCCCCACCCGAGAGCCACGCACCCTTAACGGGCAGCTACCAAACTACCTTTGGCGCGCTTAAGGGACGGTTACTTGAGGGAACTTTGTCGGCAGCCTGTCCGTAACCCACGAAAACCCGCATAAATTAGGGTTTTCTAGGCCCCGTGACCGCTATGAAAAAAAGCCTCACAATGGGTTCGAGCCTACGGGATTTAAGAAAGCCGTCCATTTCCCAGGGGAGAGCTTCCATGCGTGAGATCGGTCACTTCATCGGTGGCAACGAGGTGAAGGGAAATTCGGGGCGCTCCGGCGACGTGTTCAATCCCAACACCGGCGAAGTGCAGGCCAAGGTCGCGCTGGCGAGCAAATCCGAGACCGAGCAGGCCATCGCCAACGCCGAAGCCGCCTTCCCGGGCTGGGCAGCCACCAATCCGCAACGCCGCGCCCGCGTCATGTTCAAGTTCCTGGAGCTGATCCAGGGCGAGTATGACGACCTGGCCCGGCTCTTGTCGTCCGAACATGGCAAGACATTCGCCGATGCCAAGGGCGACATCCAGCGCGGCCTCGAAGTGGCGGAATTCGCATGCGGCATTCCGCATTTGCTGAAGGGCGAATATTCCGAAGGCGCCGGTCCCGGCATCGACCTGTTCTCGATCCGGCAGCCGCTCGGCGTTGTCGCCGGTATCACGCCGTTCAATTTTCCAGCGATGATCCCGTTGTGGAAATGCGCACCGGCGATCGCCTGCGGAAATACTTTTATCCTCAAACCGTCCGAGCGCGACCCGTCGGTGCCGATGCGAATTGCGGAGCTGTTCATCAAGGCCGGATTGCCGAAGGGTGTGCTCAATGTCGTCAACGGCGACAAGGAAGCCGTAGACACGCTGCTGACCGACGCGCGCGTTAAGGCGATCGGCTTCGTCGGCTCGTCGTCGATCGCCGAATACATTTATTTAACCGGCACCGCGCACGGCAAACGCGTGCAATGCTTCGGCGGCGCCAAGAACCATATGATCGTGATGCCGGACGCCGACATGGACCAGGCGGTCGATGCGCTGATCGGCGCCGGCTACGGTTCGGCCGGCGAGCGTTGCATGGCGGTGTCGGTCGCCGTACCGGTCGGAAAGAAGACCGCCGACGTTCTGCTCGAAAAGCTGATTCCGCGTGTCGAAAGCCTCAAGATCGGCCCATCAACCGATACGCAGGCCGACTACGGCCCGATGGTCACCAAGGCGCTGCTCAACAAGGTCCGCGACTACATCGATATCGGCGTCAAGGAAGGCGCCAAGCTCGTCGTCGACGGCCGCAACTTCAAGCTCCAAGGCTACGAGAGCGGCAATTTCATCGGCGGCTGCCTGTTCGACGAGGTCAAGCCGAACATGACCATCTACAAAGAGGAGATTTTCGGCCCGGTGCTGTCGGTGGTGCGCGCCAAGGACTACGAGGAAGCGGTACGGCTGCCGTCTGAGCACGATTACGGCAATGGCGTCGCAATCTTCACCCGCGACGGCGACACCGCGCGAGACTTCACCAGCCGCGTGCAGGTGGGCATGGTCGGCATTAACTTCGCTATCCCTGTGCCGCTGGCTTACTACACGTTCGGTGGCTGGAAGCGCTCGGGCTTCGGCGACCTCAATCAGCACGGGCCGGACTCGATCCGCTTTTATACCAAGACCAAGACGGTGACCGCGCGCTGGCCGTCTGGCACCAAAGAAGGTGCCGAGTTCGTCATTCCGACGATGCGGTGATAGGCTACTAGCTCACGCACGTCCGATCGTTCGGCCCGTTGCCGCCAAAACGGCATTGGCAGCGCGGCGGATGGTCAAGCACCGAGACGATCACGGTCGTGATGCGATCGCGCTTGACCTCAATGTTACAAAGCGGCGTCAGCGCGTCACCGAAGCTCGCCGCCTGGAGTTTCAGCGTGCCGACGCGCTGGCGCAGCAGCGCGCTGCCCTGGCGGATAGGATCGAGCTTCGCGGCATCGAGATAAAGCGCGGTCTGCGTCAGCGGCGAGACCGGAACGGTGTTGATCTGCACGTAGCCGACGTCGCCGCGACCCGCGGAGCGCGACGATAGCCCCCACGACAATACAGGCGCTCGCCAATAGACCGGCCGCGTGCACCCAAGTGAACTTCATCGTTACGCTCCCGGCGGCCGGATATTGCCGATTAGCCTGTTGAGCTGGGTCGAAGCATCGCGGATATCGTGGGTCAGGCTGCGGATGACATCGAGCGCCTTTTCGGCCTGTCTGATCTCGACAAGCTCGCCGATGAAATCCTCGTTCGACTGCAAGGTCTGCAACAGGCCGGCGAACTGCGCCCGCGCATCATCGAGCTCTTTGGTCGCGGTCTCGGTCTGGGCCTGCAGGCGCTGCCATTGATCGATCAGATACTGCCGCTCTTCGGGTTTGAAACGGTTCTCCTGCGACAGCGTTCTGATCTTGTCATGGATATGATTGAGCGCCTTGGCGCCAAGCTGCGACACCGGACCATTGTCCGAGACCGCGCCGAGCAGAGTGCTGACCTCGTCGCGCAGGCTGTCGATTTCGGCCTTGGCCTTGTCGATATCGGTGGCGCTGTCAATCGCGCCGGCGCCGTCCTGGATTTTCTTGTTCAGGTCGGGAACGCTTTTCTGGAAGTCCTCAAGCTGCTTGGAAAACTCCTCGACCGGCGAACCTGGAGCAGCAGTCGGGCTATTCGGCGCGGCGGTCGCATTGCCCGTGGCGTTATCCGCAGCGGGCACATTACTGAATTTGTTGCCGCCATTGCCCAGGACGGATCCGAGACCGTATTCGGCCTGTGCCAGGCCGGCCGAAAGGAAGAGAGCGACGACGGTAGTCGCCGCTATGGCCCATGGCGAACGCTTTGCGCGGAAACTAATGCTTGATGTCTTCATATTGGCGCCTCCCACGACGCAAGTTTTGTTGATGGTGCGATATCGGGCAGCAATATTGGCGCAAGTGGGGCGACCGAGCCCAGGAAATGACATACGGAGTGCCGTCTTGAGCTATTCTATCGGCTACATTTTCTTTTCGTGGCCGAGTCTGGCCTGCTTCGGACAGTCTGTTAGAAGGGTCAGATGCGGATGATCAGCTTGAGGCAAGGCCGGAGGAGCGGCGGCGGGGCGATAGGGGCCGCTGCGTTTGTCGTGCTGGTCACGCTCGCCGCTTGCGCCACCGGGCCGAAGCCCGAGCCGCCGGCGGCCGCTCCTGCTCCGCCGCCGTCGCCGCCCCCACCCTCGCCGCCGCCGATCGATCTTGCCGGGCGTTGGCACTTCACGGCCGCTGCAGGCGGCGGCTGCTTCATGACGTTCGGCGATGCACCGGGCGCCGCGCAAGGCACCATTGCTCCCGAGGGCGGCTGTCCGGGCAATTTCTTCACCAGCCGCAAGTGGACTTTCGAACACGACAACCTGATTATCCGCGACCACAAGGGTGAGACGCTGGCGACGCTTTCTTTCACCGGCGGCCACTTCGAGGGACAGGACAACAGCGGCGGCACGATCACGCTGTCGCATTAGCATTCAATCCGCTTAAGGACACTCAATGGCCGAATATCAGCTTTATTGCTTCGCGCAATCGGGCAACGCCTACCGCGCGGCGCTGATGCTCAATCTGATCGGCGCCGATTGGCAGCCCATCTATGTCGACTTCTTCAAAGGCGGTG
The DNA here is from genome assembly GCA_963813825.1 of uncultured Alphaproteobacteria bacterium. Lineage (GTDB taxonomy): Bacteria > Pseudomonadota > Alphaproteobacteria > Rhizobiales > Xanthobacteraceae > BOG-931. The sequence continues at coordinate 31,342 of CAWFBB010000039.1, read as the reverse complement.
AGACGCGCACGCCGAAGTACCGCGCCGAGGTCAACGAGATGGGCGAGGTGCCGGTGCTGGTGCATGACGGCAAAAGTCTCAGCCAGTCGGGCGTGATCCTGACCTATCTCGCCGAACACAGCGGCAAGTTCAAACCCGAGAGCAGCGAGGACGCGCGGCTCGAAGCATTACGCTGGATCATATTCGACAATCAGAAGCTCAACGGCTTCCTTGGTCCGTTTCGCTTCCTGAAGAATTTCGCGCGGCCGGCCGGCGATCCGGCGGTGATGGCGTTCCTCAAGGGCCGCATCGATGCCAGCCTCGCAATTTTGGACAAGCGGCTCGCCAAGGCACCCTTCGTACTCGGCGACCAACCGACAATCGCCGACATTTCACTTTGCGCCTATCTATATTATCCGCCCGATGAGTTTGGCTTTGACATTGCCGCCGACCACAAGAACATCGGCGCGTGGCTTGGCCGCATGAAGGCATTACCCAACTGGGGACACCCTTACGATCTGATGCCGGGTTACCCGCCGAGCCTGTAAACCGCGTTACAGCGGAATATCGAGTGCCTTTGGCAGTGCCTTCACAACCGGCGCGGCCGGCGCCGTGCTTGCGGTTGCCGGCGCTGGATTCACGATGGGCGCAGACGAAGCCAACGCCGGCCCAGGACTTACCGCGGGCGCTGGGGTAGCCACCGGTAAGGGTGACGAGGCCGCCGGCACAGGGCTAGCCGCGGGTGCGGGGGGCGCGGCCGCCTGAACGGCCGGAGGAACCGGCTTTGTCGGAGAAAAGAACTCACGCCACCACGACCTCGATGGCTGCGCGGGCGCCGGAGCTTGTGGTGCGGCGGACGCGACGGGAGGTGCCGTTACGGTTGCCGGTTTCGCCATGGGTGGCGGCGCCGCGGCGGCTGGCTTGGCGGGCGTAATGTTCGGCGTGTCCACTTGCGACGTCGCGCCGACATCCGCTTTGGCTTGGGTTTTGGTTTGCGACGGCAGTTGCGTTTGCGACGGCTGCGCCGTTTGTGCTTGCTCCGAAACCTGTTCCGGCTGCGGCAGCCGGGCCGGTTGCGGCTCCGGTTCGTTGACGTATTTGACGAGCAGCGCGTGAGCGTTGGCGAGCAGTTTTGCGCCGTCGACCTTCTGCTCCTTCATCGCCTTGAGCCACGCGTCGATCACCGGCTCGGTCGCTTTGCGCCAATGCGCAACAGCTTCCGGCAACAGCGTGATGATCGGATCGCCGCGCTGCACCGCCGTATCGGCGACGGCCGCGGCTTGCATGTCCCACATCGTGCCCGCCATGCCGGCCGCCTGCTGACCCGAATTCGCATCGATCACCGCTTTGAGATCGCGCGGCAATCGATCATAAGATGCCTTGTTCATGACCAGCGCGAACGTCCGCGAGCTGAACGAAACGTCGGCAAATTCCGTGTGGGTCTTGAGCAGGTCGCCGAGCTTGAGCGTCGGCACCATGTGCCAGGGATCGATACAGCCGTCGACTACATGCTGCGTGATTGCGAGCGGAAGCTGCGCGCTCGGCATCGGCACGGCGATCGCGCCGAGTTCGTGCACTGCGTCGCCGGCGAACCGGGTCTCCACATGGAGCCGCAGATCCTTGATATCATCGACGGTTCGGATCGGACGGTTGGCATGCACCACGCCGCGGTCGGAGCACGAAAAGCAGATCGGGTGCACATCGCTGAATTCGTCGGCCACATTGGCGCGGCCGTAATCGTCGATGGCCTTGGAACTGACCAGCGCCCGGCGCGACGGCACGAACGGTAATTCGAACGCCTCAATCCTCGGAAACCGTCCCGGCGTCGCGCTTGGCGCAGCTAAAGCAATATCTGCGGTGCCGTCGCGCGCCTGATCGAACAGCTGTGCCGGCGAGCCGCCGAGCTGCATCGAGGGGAACAGATCGATGCGGATGCGTCCGCCCGCTTGCGCCTCGACCTGACGCGCCCAGGGCGCGAGAAACTTGTCGTGCGCGCTCGACACCGACGAAAACGAGTGATGCAGTTTGAAAGAAAATTGCGGTGCGTCCGCTCGGGCAAAGCGTAGAACGCCGGGAGCCGCGACCGACGCCAGTGCCGAGGCAAGAAAAGTGCGGCGGGGAACACGCATGCTTTGTCTTTCGCGACCGTTCAGCAGCAACAACGATGCGGCTCAATTGAGGCGCGATGGACGATCTTGGTTCTCGGACGGCGAAACGGGGCGCGGTGGCGGCTGCCGCCGGTTGCGCGGCGGCGTTCGCGGTCAGTTCCATCTTGACCTCACGCGTCCGGCGTTCGTAACCGCGATAGGACAGCCACCCAAACGGCAGGCCCGCCAGGTAAGCAAGCGTACCCGCGGTCAGGATCACCCACGGGTAGGCGATCAGTAGCGCAAAGAACAGCACAACGACCACAATGACCGGCCCCACCATTTCCGTTGGCACGCGGGTGCCGACGCGCTTGCCGGAAAACACCGGCAGCCGCGACACCATCAACAGCGCGATAGCGAGCGTGTAGAACAGCGTCAGCCAGACCAGGATCGGCGAACGCGGCAGGCCGAGAAACACCGCATAGATCGGCAACAGCACCGTGATGGCGCCCGCCGGCGCCGGCATGCCGACAAAGAAGTTGGCGGCCCAGGCCGGCCGGTCCGGGTCGTCGATCATCACGTTGAAGCGGGCAAGCCGCAGGCTGGCGCAAATCGCAAACACCATTGCGGCAATCCAACCGGCCGATTTCAGCTCATGCAGGCCCCAGAAGTACAGGATCAGCGACGGAGCGACGCCGAAATTGACGAAGTCGGAAAGGCTGTCGAGCTCGGCGCCGAATCGCGAAGTGCCTTTGAGGAGCCGCGCCAGCCGGCCGTCGATGCCGTCGAGAAAAGCGGCGAAGACGATGGCGGCGAGCGCGAGAACATAGCGATCCTCGAACGCCATGCGGATTGCGGTCAGACCGGCGCATAGCGCCAGAAGCGTAATCACGTTGGGCACCAGCGTGCGCACCGGGATGCGGCGCAAACGCTGCTGTTGCAGCCTGGACAGGCGCGGACGGCGAAAACCAGGATTAGGCGTAGCCATGCAGGCAAGTATAGCCGCTCGGGACCGCACCTGCCACGCGGCGCGACAACGCAGTTAACCTATTCTCAGGCCACGCGAAACGTCCGCCCGGCGTCGACCGCCCGCAAGTCGGCAAGCACCGTTTCGCCGGCGATCGCGGTCTGGCCCTCGGCGGCGAGCGCCCGCGCGCCCTCAGGCAGGTAGACGTCGACCCGTGAGCCGAACCGTATCATGCCGATGCGCTGGCCGGCCGCCACCAGTTCACCTTCGCGCGCGAATGGCACGATGCGGCGTGCCACGAGGCCGGCGATCTGGATCACGCCGATCCGAGCGCCGGCGGTGGCGATGACGAAGGCGTTGCGCTCATTGTCCTCGCTCGCCTTGTCGAGATCGGCGCTGAGGAATTTGCCGGCGCGATAGACGACACGCTCGATGCGGCCAGACACCGGACTCCGGTTCACGTGGCAGTCGAACACGCTCATGAAAATCGAAATCCGCGGCAGCGGCCGATCGCCAAGCTCAAGCTCCCGTGGCGGCACCGCGCCGGCGATCTGGCTGACGCGCCCATCGGCCGGCGCGACGACGATGCCGTCGCGCACCGGTGTCACCCGTGGCGGATCACGGAAGAAATAAGCGCACCACAGCGTGGCAACAGTGCCGAGCCAACCCAGTGGAGCCCATAGCAAAAACAGGATCAGGCTCGCCAGCGCAAAGCCGCCAATGAATGGGTAGCCTTGCGGATGGATCGGCGAAAGTTGTGAGCGGATGGAATTGATTACGGACATGCAGCGTTAAGAGCTTTTTTGATTATCCAGTAAACGACGCCGAAAGAGACTCAGGTTACATCGGGCGATTACTGGATACCCTGCCTTCGCAGGGTATGACAGTGGGTATCACTCGGCCGCATCCGCCGCGGGCACGAGTTCATCTTCGACACTCGACACTTCCGGCGGATTGCGGTTGGGCGCGATCGGCTCGCCATCTTCCCCGACTTCGGCGAGTATCTCGCGTGCCATCTGCGCCTCGCGCTGCCGGTTCCACATGCTGGCATAAAGTCCGCCAAGAGCGAGGAGTTGCGCGTGGGTGCCGCGCTCGACGATCACGCCCTGATCCAGCACCAAAATCTCATCTGCGCCCACAATCGTCGAAAGCCGGTGCGCGATGACGAGCGTGGTACGGTTGCGCGATACGCGATCGAGCTCGTCCTGGATGTCCCGCTCGGTATGGCTGTCGAGCGCCGAAGTCGCCTCGTCGAGCAGCAGAATCGGCGGCGCTTTAAGGATCGTGCGCGCAATGGCGACGCGCTGCTTCTCGCCGCCGGAGAGTTTCAGGCCGCGTTCGCCGACTTCGGTATCGTAGCCCTTCGGCGAGCGGCGGATGAAATCGTCGATCTGCGCCTGACGCGCCGCCTCCTCGACTTCGGCGTCGCTGGCATCCCATTGGCCGTAGCGGATATTGTAGCGGATCGTATCGTTGAACAGCACGGTGTCCTGCGGCACCATCCCGATAGCCGCACGCAACGAGGACTGCGTGACGTCGCGAATGTCCTGGCCGTCGATCAGGATGCGACCGCCGGTGACGTCGTAGAACCGGAACAGCAACCGCGAAATCGTCGACTTGCCAGCGCCGGACGGGCCGACAATGGCGACGGTATGGCCTGCCGCGACGTCGAAACTCAAACCCTTGAGGATCTGTCGCGCCGGTTCGTAAGCGAACGTGACATTTTCGAAGCGGATGGTGCCTCCGGCGCGCACCTGAAGCGGCTTGGCGCCAAGACGGTCCTCGATTTCTGGCTTGCGCGATAGCATAGAAAACATCATCTCGATGTCGATCACAGCTTGTTTGATCTCGCGATACACCATGCCCATGAAGTTCAGCGGCTGGTAAAGCTGGATCATCATGGCGTTGATCATGACGAAATCGCCGACCGTGTTGGTGCCCTTCTGGATGCCGTAGGCGCACAACACCATGGTGGCGCAAAGCCCAAGCGTAAACACCACCGCCTGTCCCGCATTCATCACACTGAGCGAAACGTAAGCCTTAACGCTCGATTCTTCGTAGCGCGCCATCGACCGGTCGTAGCGCCTGCCTTCACGCGCTTCGGCGGAGAAGTATTTGACCGTTTCGTAGTTGAGCAGCGAATCGATCGCCTTGGCGTTGGCGTCGGTATCGCTCGCGTTCATTTCGCGGCGGATGCCAATCCGCCATTCGGTCGCGGCAAAGGTGAACCACATGTAGAGCACGACGGTGAGCCCGATCGCGACAACGTAACGCCAGTCGAAGTGGAACAGCAGCACGGCGACGATCAGCACCAGTTCGACAATGGTCGGCGCGAGCTGCAATAGCACCATGCGCACGATGGTCTCTATGGCATTGCGTCCGCGCTCGAGAGTGCGGGTCAGACCGCCAGTCTTGCGCTCGAGGTGAAATCGTAGCGACAGCATGTGCATGTGATCGAAGGTCATGATCGCGAGCCGCCGCACCGCGTTCATCGCCACCTTGGCGAAAATGCCGTCGCGCACCTGTGTGAGCAGTGCCATCAGGATGCGCATGCCGCCATAGGCCAGCGTCATCATGACCGGCGTGGCTAATGCCCAGGCGATGACATCGTCGGGGCCGAGCGGCGCGGTGCCATGGCCGGCCAGCGCATCGGTCGCCCATTTGAAGGTGAACGGCACCGCGACTGTCGCGAGCTTCGCGGCGAACAGCAGCACGGTCGCGAGGACGACGCGGTTCTTCAGGTCAGGCCGGTCCGTCGGCCAAATATACGGCCACAGCCGCACAAGCATCTTGAGCATGGCGCCACTGTCGACGCTTACGTCGCGATTCCCTGTTTGACCATGTCTATGGAAGTCGCTCATCGAAGCCCGGCCCTGGACGGGCCGCAGCGGACCGCCATTGAGCGTCATATAGAGAGTTTGCCGGCACAGCGCACCGGGACGCCGCCCAAAGTGCTTGCGGCACACGCGAATCAACGCCACATGTAATGTTCAACGAGAATGACTCCATGAGCAAAATCAATGCGCTGTGCGTCTATTGCGGATCGAGCCCGGGGACAGATCCTGCCTTCGTGTCGGCGGCGCAATCGTTCGGTAAAATCCTTGCTGAAAACGAGGTGCGGCTGGTTTACGGCGGCGGCTCAGTCGGCCTGATGGGCGCGGTCGCCAACGCCGTGCTCGATCACGGCGGAGCGGTGACCGGCATTATTCCGGAATTCCTGACCAAGAGGGAGCGCCCGGGACGGCGGACGCAGGAATTGATCGTCACCACCGATATGCACGAGCGCAAGCGCATGATGTTTGACCACGCCGACGGCTTTGTCGCACTGCCGGGCGGCATCGGCACGCTCGAGGAAGTTGTCGAGCAACTTACCTGGGCGCAGCTCGGCCGTCACAAGAAGCCGATCCTGATCGCCAACATCAACGGCTATTGGGATCCTCTGCTCGAGCTGATCGAGCATATGCGTACGCAGCAGTTTGTGCCTTCGGCGTTGCGCGTCGACTTTCTGGTCGCCAATCGCGTGGAGGACATTCTGCCGAAGATGCGCGAGGCCGCCCAGGGGGTGGCCGAAATGGACAAGGCGATGGCAGTCCCTGCTGAACGGTTGTAAGCGGTCTTACTTCGTCTCTCTCAAAAACGTCACGGCCTCGACCCGGTTGCCATCCCAGTCGCGGACGAAGGCGGCGTAATAATGAGTCGAATATTCAAGCCGCATCCCGGGCGTGCCGTCGGAATGCGCGCCGGCGGCTAATGCCGCGGCATGAAACGCGTCAACCGCTTCCGTGCTGGGCGCGCGCAACGCAATATGGGCGCCGGTATCTTCGGGCTGCGGTTCGAGCTTGGCGCGAACGTTGAGCCAGAACTCTGGATAGGTTTTGCCGAAACCGATCGTGTTCGAGCGCTCAACCACCCGCGTCATACCGAGCGGCGCCAGCAGTGCTTCATAGAATCGCGCCGAGGCTTTGAGATCGCGGACCGGGATGGAAATATGGTCGATCATGGCGACTCCTATTTCACGCCGGCGCGCCCGACTTCACCAGCTTGTAGATGATAGAGTCCATCAGCGCCTGGAATGAGGCATCGATGATATTCGGTGAAACGCCGACGGTGGTCCAGTGTTCGCCGCTTTCGTCGGCGCTTTCGATCAGCACGCGCGTGACCGCTTCGGTGCCGGCATTGAGGATACGCACCCGATAGTCGGTGAGTTCGAGGCCGGTGATGTAGCTCTGATATTTGCCGAGGTCCTTGCGCAGCGCAAGGTCGAGCGCGTTGACCGGACCGATGCCTTCGGACACCGAGATCAACAGGTCGTCGCCGACTTTCACCTTGACCACGGCCTGGCTAACCGTGACACGTTCGCCGCTCGGGCCGATGCGATGCTCGACATTGACGTCGAATTTTTCGACGTCGAAATAATGCGGCACTTTGCCGAGCATGCGGCGCGCCAGTAAGCTCGAACGATGCATCGGCCGCTTCGTAGGCATAGCCGATCGCCTCGCGGTCCTTCACTTCGTCAAGGAGCCGCACCACGCGTGGATCGTTCTTGTCGACGGCAAGTCCGATGCGATCGAGTTCCGCAAGCACGTTGGAGCGGCCCGATTGATCGGAAACCATGACCTTGCGCCGGTTGCCGACACGCTCCGGTGCGACATGCTCGTAGGTCGCAGGCTCCTTGAGAATTGCTGACGCGTGGATGCCGGTTTTGGTGGCGAAAGCGCTTTCGCCGACATAGGGCGCATGCCGGTCCGGCGCGCGATTGAGCATCTCGTCGAGCGCGTGTGAGACATGCGCAAGATTGTTGAGCTTGCCGTCGGACACCCCGATGTCGAATTTGTCGGAGAATTCCGGCTTGAGTTTCAATGTCGGGATGATGGAGACGAGATTGGCGTTACCGCAGCGTTCGCCGAGCCCGTTGAGCGTCCCCTGGATCTGCCGCGCACCCGCGCGCACGGCGGCAAAACTGTTCGCCACGGCCTGCTCGGTGTCGTTGTGGGCGTGGATGCCGACATGATCGCCGGGGATGATCTTGCAGACCTCGCCGACAATGGCCTCCACCTCGTGAGGCAGCGTGCCACCGTTGGTGTCGCACAATACCACCCAGCGCGCGCCTTCGTCATAGGCCGCCTTGGCGCAGGCAAGCGCATAGGCGGGCTTGGCCTTGTAGCCATCGAAGAAATGCTCGCAGTCGAGCAGCACTTCCCTGCCCTTCGCCTTCGCGGCGCGGACGCTGTCGCGGATCGAGGCCAGCATCTCGTCCTCGGTGGTCTCGAGCGCGACCCGCACGTGATAATCCCAGGACTTGGCGACAAAACAGATGGCGTCGGCCTGCGCGTCGAGCAGCGCCACCAGACCCGGATCGTTCGATGCCGAGCGGCCGGGCCGCCGCGTCATGCCGAAGGCGGTCAGGCAGGCGCGCATCGGACGGCGCTCAGCGAAAAAACTAGTGTCGATCGGATTGGCGCCGGGATATCCGGCCTCGACGTAATCGATGCCGAGATCGTCGAGCATGCGCGCGATGGCGAGCTTGTCGGCCAGCGTGAAATCGACGCCGTTCATCTGCGCGCCGTCACGCAGCGTGGTGTCGAACAGATAAAGCCGTTCGCGTGACATGACCGTTCTCACCACAAATAATAATTCGACGCCAACGCGACCGCGATCAGAATGGCGATCAGCGCGATCGCCAGATGGTGGGTGCGCATGCCGAGAAAGGTGGAGCGGGGTTCGGTCATCGTACGATCCTTCTCAACCCCCATAGAGCCGGTAGACGGTGTAGAACGTGACGACGACCGCAGCCGCGAGCACCGCGTATTTCAAGATCAGATAATAAAGCCAGTGCCGCGGGAAAGGCGTGTCGGGACGCTTCATGACGGCTTATCCTTGGCGCCGAGCGGCTTCGCCATCGTGGTGTTGGCGAGCCACTCGCCGGCGCGAAACACGGTGTTGCGGGTCTTCGCGGTGAAGCCGCGTTTTTCAAAAAAGTCGCGCGCGGTGTCGCTCGCCTCCACAGTAAGTTCCTTGGTGCCGCGCCCGGCCGCAATTTTTTCAAGCGCGTCGCAGAGCATGCTGCCGGCGCCCTGCCCGGCCGCCGCCGGATGCACATAGAGCATTTCGATGCGCGTATTGTCGGCAAGCGAGGCGAAGCCGACGGCCGAGCCAGACACAGTCGCGACCAGCGTCAGCGCGGCGGCGAGCCGCGCACCGAACGCTTCCAGATCGTCGGCAGTCTCCGCCCACGCCTCCTGCTGCGCCTCGCTGTAATCCTCGGCGGTCAATTCCTCGATGCTGGCGCGGAAGATTTCCGCAAGCAGCGGCACGTCCTCCGGCAGCAGCGGGCGCATGGCGAGTTTGGGTGAGCGGGGCGCGTTCACTAGGCGTCTTCCCAAGTGGTGGTTGGCTCACCCGTCACAGGTCTTTCCGATCCTTGACAATATGCCCATATCCATCAATCGTTTCGAATACGATCCGCAGATATCTTTTTTCTAAGCGAGCCGTTGCACAGTCGCCGATCAGCCGTCGCACAAGCTTCTCGCGATCTGATCTAGCTGGCTGTGCTTCAGATAAAGCTGTTCTTTCAATTCGATCAAATAAGACGATTGAAAATTTTGGTCATACCAGTGCCCTTCAGAATTCTGCCAAAGCCCGAAGGTATTCGAACAGTTTGGTTTCCGGCTTTAACGAGCCACTCTTGAAGGCAGCTTATTTCTAATGAATCATACAAGTTGCCCCAATCGGCTTTGGAAAATTGACCTAGCTCGCTGATTCGCGCTCGAACTTGCGACTAGCAGATTCAGACTATACTTAGTTGTGCCATGTCAAATCTATCAGGCTGCATAAGCGCTGATCTCCGGCAATCGATTCTGCCCTTGCCGAACTCCCAATTGTAAGTTCGAGAATATGCTTCAGATCAGAAGTTGATCTAGTCTCATCGAATCCAGTGCTCAGCGTACTCGCATCGATGAAGTATCGCGATCTGTTCGACTACCAGAAAATCTTATGCAGATGCGTGCAATCCGCTGAAGCGGAGTGTGCAGATTTCATGAAACTGCAATCGCCTCAGGCGTATTGCAACTCATCAATAGCAAGGTCGATATCTTCGGGACAGGCTTACATCGTCGATCTGTCGTATCGTCTAACGTTGCGACGACAATTAGTTCGCCATTGTCGTGCGACCTCAGTGTTCCAAGTCATCGACTAGTCCAATCGATTGGCTGGCTGATAATGAGTCGTGCAGCATCGCAAATCGCAACACCTCGCCAGGCCATCGCCATCCGCCAAATTTCTGGTTTCAGCAAATCTCTTGATTGTCACGAAATTTCCCAGCGACTTCGACATCTTCTCGCCTTCGACCTGCAAGAAGCCGTTGTGCATCCAATAATTCGCCATCACCGGCGTGTGGAAGGCGCAGCGCGATTGCGCGATCTCATCTTCGTGATGCGGAAACACGAGATCGATGCCGCCACCGTGGATATCGAACATCTCACCAAGATATTTCCACGACATCGCCGAGCATTCGATGTGCCAGCCTGGCCGGCCGGGCGTCTTTGATTCCCGCAGGCGACGGCCACGCCGGCTCGCCGGGCTTTGACGGCTTCCACAGCACAAAGTCGTCGTGGATCTCTCTTATATGGCGCGACCTCGACGCGGGCGCCCGCGATCATCTCGTCGAGCGGACGCTTCGATAGCTTGCCGTAGTCCTTCATCGACGGCACGGAGAACAGCACATTGTCCTCGGCGACGTAGGCGTTGCCGCGACTTGACCAACCGCTCGATCAGATCGCGCATCTCGGCGATATGCTCGGTCGCGCGCGGCTCGATACGGTCGGCGGCAGGCAGCCCAGCGCGGCGACGTCCTCGTGGAATTGCTTGTCGGTTTTTTCGGTGACCTGACGGATCGCCTCGTTCAGCGGCAGGCCCGGATATTCCTCCGCCGCGCGCGCGTTGATCTTGTCGTCGACGTCGGTGATGTTGCGCACATAGGTGACGTGGTCGGCGCCGTAGAGATGGCGCAACAGCCGGAACAGCACGTCGAAGACGATCACCGGCCGCGCATTGCCGATATGCGCAAAGTCGTAGACCGTCGGCCCGCACACATACATGCGCACGTTCGCCGGATCGATCGGCTTGAACGTGCGCTTCTCGCGGGTGAGCGTATCGTAGAGTTTCAGGTCCATCGCATCGAATCGAATTATACGCCGCTAGCCTGCTGGCCGGGCGTCTGTCGGTCTCGATGCTGAGAAAAAAGACGGCCAAGCCAGCGATGTCGCTAGCTAATAATCTCCCGGCAAATGCCGAAGCTGGTGGTCCGGCCGTTCATGGCGCGGACCATGGTCGAGGGCCGGCTCCCTCGTCAAGACCGCCGGAACTTTCGGCCCGCCGGCTGCAGTTAACGCGGGCTTAACTCCGCCATCGCATCCTCCCGCCAACGGGACCCGAGTTGGGCGTTTCCGCGCCGTTTGGGGGATTTCATGCGTTTTGCGATCGCGGCTTTTGCCATGGTTGCGGCATTATCGGCGGCCGCGCTGTTTGGCGCCGGCGCCGCAAGTGCGGAAAAGCGCCTCTTCATCATCGCCAATAACCCGGACGGCTACGGCGTCGACCGTTGCCTGAATTCGGGCGACGCCTGCGGCAACACGGTGGCGAACGCGTACTGCCACTCGCATGAATTCAGCCAGGCGCTGTCGTTCCAGAAGGTCGATCGCGACGACATCACCGGCGCCATCCCGAGCACCGGACCCGACGCCTGCCGCGGCGCATCGTGCAACTACGTTGCCATCGAGTGCACGCGCTGAACTGACGGCGAATGGCGAAATAGCTGATAGCCGATTCGCCACCCGCCATTCCTATTCGCCCGATATCACAGCTCGCGGCCGAGTGCGTGGTCGACGGAATACCGTCCGCCGCCTTTGGTCAGGAACACCAAAGCGACCATGAGGATCAGCAGCGAGTATTCCAGCCCGCCCTGCGTCCAGAAAAATCCTTTGGCGGATGTCGACCAGATCGCGTTGAGCATGAAAATCACAATCGCCGCGGAAGCAAAGCGAGTCAGAAAACCGACCGCCAGCATGAAGCCGCCAACCAGTTCGGTCAGGGCGACCACGGCGACCCAGAACGCTGGAGGATACCAGCCCACTTTGTCGAAGAATCCGGTGAACTTCTCAAAGCCGGCGCCCCCGAACCAGCCAAACAGCTTCTGACAACCGTGCGGCATCAGAACGAGTCCCGTTACCAGCCGCAAGAGCGGCAGCGCAATCGGATCAAACGCGGCGTAAATCCCGCTGAATGCGGGAACGTATGGACGCGGCGCAGTCATATCAGCCATGGATCATTTCCCCCAAATGCGGCGCCGCTCTTGATCGGTCGCCTGCGTGACACATCCTATCATGAACACAAACCCCGCAAAGCACATAGGTATTCAATTCAGTTTGCGATGACCTTTCGGGGCGGGTTCCCATCGCCGTTGCGTGGGCCGGAAATCTCGGCCATCTTCGCATCATGGCTCCGCAATCCATGAGCGAAGATGCCGACGGTCCGGTTGGCCAGGCTTTGTCCGGCCACGACGCGCCGCTCAAGCTCGAAAAATTCCTGCCCTATCAGCTCAACGTGGTGGCGAGCCTGACCTCACAGGCGCTGTCGCGCGTCTATTCGCGTCGCTATGGCATCGGCGTTCCGGAATGGCGGGTGTTGGTGACGCTCGGCCAATACGGCGTGATGACAGGCAAGGACATCGGCGCGCACACGCACATGCACAAGACCAAAGTATCGCGGGCGGTGGCGCTTCTGGAAAAGCGCAAGCTGCTGCTGCGCCGCGCCAACCGCGCCGACATGCGCGAGTTGTTCCTTTCGCTCACGTCCGCCGGCCGCGCCATGTACGAGGAATTGGCGCCGCATGCGCTCGACTTTACCCGCAAGCTCACCGAAATCCTGTCGCCCGGCGACCGCGACGCGTTCGACCGTGCGCTGAAAAAACTCACCGAGCGTTCCGCAGAACTTGTCGACGAGGCTGTACGGCAAAACGGCCCAATGGAGGACGATGAGTGAAGCTTTATTCCTATTTCCGTTCCTCGGCGGCCTATCGTGTGCGCATCGCGCTCAATCTCAAGGGCATCGCCTACGAGACGACGCCGGTCCACCTCATCAAAGACGGCGGCCACAACAAGCGGCCGGAATTCCGCGCTATCAACCCGCAGATGCGGGTGCCTGCCTTGGTCACGCCAAGCGGCGAGATCTTGATCCAGTCGCTCGCCATCATCGAATATCTCGATGAGACACATCCGCAGCCGCCGCTATTGCCCCGCGATCCCATCGCCCGCGCCAAAGCGCGCGCGCTCGCCGATCTGATCGCCTGCGACATCCATCCACTCAATAATGTCGGCCCGCTGCGCTATCTCAAGAACGCCATGGGCCAGGCGCAAAGCGCGATCGACGCCTGGTATCATCACTGGATTCTCGATGGCTTTGAGGCGCTCGAAGCGCTGATTGGATCCGGCTCCTACGCCTGCGGCGATGAAGTCACCATCGCCGATATCTGTCTGGTGCCGCAGATTTACAATGCGCGGCGGTTGAAAGTTCCGCTCGACAAATTCCCGAAAATCAACGCAGTGGATGCGGCCTGCATGAAGCTCGCAGCCTTCGATCGCGCCCGCCCGGAAAATCAGCCCGATGCCGAATAACGGTGCGACCCTCCACACTTTAGTCACCATTGCGGGGCTTGATCCGGCCCGCGGAGGGGACCGGGACTCATGACTATCAGACTGCCGCTTGGTCTCGGCCGGCGCGCGCTTCACTCCACAATCGCTCTATTGGTACTGACGGCGTCCGCAGCCGCGCAGAGTATTGCCAATCCGCCGCCACAGGCGTCGAATCCCGTTTGCAGCCGCCTCGAAGGCCAGCTCGCGTCGATCAACAACGGTTCGGCTATCGATCCGCGCGCCGCACAGATCAAGCAAGCCGGGGACTCCGTCGCCAAGCAGCAGGCAGACCTCGACCGCGCCGTCGCGCAAGGTCACAAGCAGGGCTGCGAAGGAACGGGTTTTCTCTCGCTGTTCTCCAGCCTGTCGCCACAATGCGGACCGGTCACCCAGCAGATCCAGCAGATGCGCGGAAATCTCGACCGCACGATGAGCGACCTCGAACAGCTCAAGAGTGGCAGCAACAATCAAGACGACCAGCGCCGCGCGGTGCTGGGCCAATTGGCGCAGAATAATTGCGGCGCACAATACACCGCCGCGGCCAATGCCGCTGGCGGGCCACGCGGTTTCTTCGACGCGCTGTTCGGCGGCGGCACGGTCCTCAACCCGGAGGGCGACGGCGCGCCGTCAGGCACGTTTCACACTGTCTGCGTACGCACCTGCGACGGCTACTATTTCCCGATTTCCTATTCGACAACGCCGAACCATTTCCCGGATGACCAACGGGCGTGCCAGCGGGAGTGTCCGGCGGCGGAGGCGACGCTTTACGCCTTCCGCAACCCCGGCGAAGGAATGGAACAGGCGATGTCGATCAACGGCCAAGCGTACACGGCGCTGCCCACTGCGTTCCAGTACCGCAAGCAGTTCACGCCGGCATGCTCTTGCCGGCGGCCGGGCCAGAGCTGGGCCGACGCGCTGAAAGATGCCGACGATCCGTCAACGCTCGAGAGCGGCGACATCGTCGTAACTGACAAGAATGCGAATGCCTTGTCTCAGGTGCCGCAGGCTCCGGGCAGCAAAGCGTCGGGTAAAGCCGCTGCACAAACTCCGGACTCCGGCGGAACGCCAGCGGCGCAGCCGGCGAACAATGCCCCCAGCGATTCCGCCAAGAAAACGATACGGACTGTAGGGCCGCCCTTCGTGTCGTCGCACTAAAGCGATCGCTACTATATTGATCTTGAATTCGTCGCTCGATCGCCGCAGGCCATGCAGGTTCGGGGCGACGTGCAATAGCCTCACCGTATTGTGCTCTACCCTGTGCGCACCCAGCGATCGGCCCAATCCGCGTCAGTGGCGGCAACTTTGACCTAGAAATTCTTCTAAAAGTCACCCGCTTTTGCCATGGCGGCGCCCTTCGCCGTTGTGCGATCGGGCTCCCGCAGCGGCTTGCCGGGATCGTTGAACCGATTGACGATCGGATAGCGCCGGTCGCGGCCGAAATTCTTCAATGTCACCTTCACGCCTGGCGCCGCCTGACGGCGTTTGTATTCGGCGAGGTAAAGCATGCGCTCGACTTTCATCACGGTGTCGCGGTCGAAACCCGCGGCGATGATGGTTGCGGTCGGCTCTTCGCGTTCGACGAGGCGCGCGAGAATCTGATCCAGCACATCGTAGGGGGGCAGCGAATCTTGGTCGGTCTGGTTCTCGCGCAGCTCGGCGCTCGGCGCCCGGGTAATGACGTTTTCCGGAATAACTGGACCGTCAGGACCTAGCGCGCCATCCGGTTTCCAGCCATTGCGCAGCATAGCCAGGCGATAAACCTCGGTCTTGTAGAGGTCCTTGATCGGATTGAAGCCGCCGTTCATGTCGCCGTACAGCGTGGCGTAACCGACCGACATTTCCGACTTGTTGCCTGTCGTCACCACCATGGCGCCAAACTTGTTGGAGATCGCCATCAGAATCGTGCCGCGGGCGCGGGCTTGCAGGTTCTCTTCGGTCACATCGCGCGGGGCACCGGCAAATACTCCGGCGAGGGCAGCCTCGATCCCCTTCACCGCGCTTTCGATCGGCACGATGGCGTAGTTGACGCCGAACGTCTCGGCGATGGCGGCAGCATCGTCGAGCGATTCCTTCGACGTGTAGCGATACGGCAGCATCACGCAGCGGACGCGATCAGCGCCGAGCGCATCGACCGCCATCGCCGCGCACAGCGCCGAATCGATACCCCCAGACAGTCCGAGCACAACACTCCTGAAACGATTCTTTTCCACATAATCGCGCAGCCCCAACACGCACGCGGCATAATCGGATTTCTCCGCATCCTCGGGCCGCGCCATCGGTCCGCGCGTACAGCGCCATGCGTTACCGGACCGCGACCAGAGCGTCGTCACCACGGTCTCCTGAAACGCCGGCAGCTGGAATGCGATCGAGCAGTCAGTATTGACGGCGAACGACGCGCCGTCGAACACCAGCTCGTCCTGACCGCCAACCTGGTTGACGTAGATGAGCGGCAAGCCCGACTCGGTAACGCGCGCGATCACCACATTGAGGCGCACATCGCTCTTATCGCGCCAGTACGGCGAACCGTTCGGCACGACAAAGAGCTCGGCGCCGGTTTCGGCGAGCGTCTCAACCACGTTCTCGTAGTCGCCCCAGTCGGTCCATGTGTCCTCGCAAACCGGCAGGCCAAGCCGCACGCCACGGAAATTCACCGGCCCTGGCACCGGACCGGTGGCGAAGACGCGCTTCTCGTCGAAAACGCCATAGTTCGGCAGATTGACCTTGAAACGGATCGCCTCGATGCGCCCGCGGGCCAGAAGCGCATAAGCGTTGTACAACTTGCCGTCCTCGACCCATGGCGCGCCAATCAGAACGGCAGGGCCGCCATCGGCGGTGTCACGCGCCAGCGCTTCGACCGCGTCACGGCACGCGGCCTGAAACGCCGGCTTGAGCACCAAGTCCTCTGGCGGATAGCCAGCAATAAACAGTTCAGAAAACGCCACGATGTCGGCACTATCGCGCGCGGCTTGGGCGCGGCCCTTGCGGGCGCGTTCGAGATTGCCAGAAACGTCGCCCACGATCGGATTGAGCTGTGCTATGGCGATGGCGAGATTGTCGGCGGGGCGCTCATTCATAGGGATGATTTAGCGCCACAGTTCGCGCCGTTAAAGCCCCGCGACCGCTGGCAACGGCTTCGCCTTGCCCTGCCGTTCCGTTTTAAGGAGATCGGCCAGCAGGAACGCCAGATCGAGCGATTGCTCGGCATTGAGCCGCGGGTCGCACACCGTGTGATAGCGGTCGTTCAGATCCTCGTCGCGGATGGCGCGGGCGCCCCCGGTGCATTCGGTGACATTCTGCCCGGTCATTTCCAGATGCACGCCGCCGGCGATGGTGCCTTCGGCGGCATGAACTTGAAAAAATGTCCTTGTTTCCTTGAGGATTTGATCGAACGGGCGGGTCTTGTAGCCGGTGACGGAGGTGATTGTATTGCCGTGCATCGGATCGCACGACCACACCACGTTACGGCCCTCGCGCTTGATCGCGCGCACCATCAGCGGCAAGAGGTCGGCGGCCTTGTCGGCGCCGACGCGGCAGATCAGCGTCAGCCGGCCGGGCTCGTTGTCCGGATTGAGGATGTCGATAAGGCGGAGCAGCTCATCGGGCTTTTGCGTCGGCCCGGTTTTCAGGCCGAGCGGGTTCTTGATGCCGCGGCAGTATTCGATATGGGCGTGATCCGCCTGCCGGGTGCGGTCGCCGACCCACACCATATGGCCTGAGGTGCAGTACCAGTCGCCGGTGGTCGAATCGACACGGGTGAAGGCCTGCTCGTAGCCAAGCAGCAGCGCCTCATGGCTGGTGAAAAAACTGGTCGTCCGCATTTCCGGATGTATCTCAGGATCGATACCGCAGGCGCGCATGAAGTCGAGCGCTTCGGTAAGGCGGTCGGCAAGGTCCTGATAACGTTTCGACTGCGGCGAGTCCTTGACGAAGCTCAGCATCCACTGATGCGCGTTCGAGAGGTTGGCGTAGCCGCCCCCGGCAAAGGCGCGCAACAGGTTGAGCGTTGCGGCGGACTGCCGGTAGGCCTCGAGCTGCCGGCGCGGATCGGGTGTGCGCGCCTCGGCGGTGAAGTCGGTGCCGTTGATGATGTCGCCGCGATAGACCGGCAACTCGACGCCACCGCGTTTTTCGGTCGGCGAGGTGCGGGGCTTGGCGAATTGGCCGGCGATACGGCCGACCTTCACGACTGGCGACGCCGCCGCATAGGTCAGCACCACGGCCATTTGCAAGAACAGCCGGAAGAAATCGCGGATATTATTGGCGCCATGCTCAGCAAAGCTTTCGGCACAGTCTCCGCCTTGCAGCAAAAACATCTCGCCGGCCGCGACTTGTGCCAGCGCCTTCTTGAGGTTGCGCGCCTCGCCGGCGAAGACCAGCGGCGGATAGGTCGCAAGCTGCGCCTCGACGTCGGCGAGTGCCTTTGGGTCTGGATAATCCGGCATCTGCAGCCGCGGCTTGATGCGCCAGGAATCCGGACTCCATTTCGCCGAGTTAGAAAGTTTGGCCATACGCTATCTCCGTACCGTCATTCTGGACGCGGGCGCCAACCCGCGAGCCCGGAATCCATAGTCACGACAAGTAGTTATGGACTCAAGCTCGCGCCGCTATCGCGGCTCGGCCGGAATGACGGCGGATATATACACGCCGGGAACGGCCTGCGACAGCCCGGGAAACGTAATCTACTCAGCGGCTTCCCGGGCGTAAGTGGCGCTCCGGGTCCGCATCGTCACCAATTCCTCGGCGACGGTCGGATGCAGCGCCATGGTGGCGTCGAAGTCGGCTTTGGTGGCCTTCATTTTCACCGCGACGGCGGCGAGTCTGCACCATCTCGGCGGCACCCTCGCCGACGATATGACAGCCGACCACCTGATCGGTCTGGCCATCGACCACGAGTTTGAGCAGCACGGTGGTGTCGCGGCCTGACAGCGTCGCCTTGAGCGGCCGGAACATGGCCTTGTAGATGTCGGTTTGCGCCAGCCGGGACCGCGCCTCCGCCTCGGTGAGGCCGACGACGCCGATTTCAGGCTCGGAGAATACTGCCGTCGGCACGTTGGCGTGATCGACGATCGTCGGCTTGCCACCGAACACCGTATCGGCAAAGGCATGGCCCTCGCGGATGGCGACCGGCGTGAGATTGATGCGGTTGGTGACGTCACCGACGGCATAGATGTTCGACACGCTGGTGCGCGAATATTCGTCGACCGCGATGCCGCCGTTCTTGGCGAGATGTCGACGCCGACCTCCTCTGAGCCGAGTTTGCTGCACATTCGGCTCCGGCCGGTCGCGAACATGACGCGGTCGGCGGTGACATGATTGCCGTTCGAAAGCTTAGCCGAATAATGCTCACCCAATTTCTTCGATCGCGGCGATGGTGCGGCCGGTAACAACCCTGATGCCGTGCTTTTCCATGTCCGCGCGCAAATGCGAGCGCACCTCGTCGTCGAAACCACGCAGGATATTCTCGCCGCGATAGACCAGCGTCACGTTCGAACCGAGACCGGCAAAAATTGCAGCGAATTCCACGGCTATATAGCCGCCGCCCTGGATCACGATGCGCCGCGGAAATTCGGTAAGATGAAACGCCTCATTCGAGGAAATGGCGTGCTCAATTCCCGGAATCCTGTCGCCGTAGCTTGGCGTGCCGCCAGTAGCAGATCAGGATATAGGCGGCACGGACGCGCTCGCCGTTCGCCATTTGCACGGTGTGCGCGATCCGCCAACGTCGCCCGGCTCTTGAAGACTTTGACGCCGGGCTTTGCCAGAAGCGTGCCATAAACCGCTTCCAGCCGCGCGATTTCCTTGTCCTTGTTGGCGATCAGCGTCGCCCAATCGAACGTCGCGTGCGGCACGGTCCAGCCGAAGCCTGCGGCGTCCTCGAATTCGCCGTGGAAACGCGAGGCGTAGACCAGAAGCTTTTTCGGCACGCAGCCGCGGATGACACAGGTACCGCCGAGGCGATATTCCTCGGCGAGCGCCACGCGCGCGCCGTGCTGCGCGGCAATGCGCGCGGCGCGCACGCCGCCCGAGCCGCCGCCAATGACGAACAGATCGACGTCGTAATCGGACATGTCAGATGTCGTGCCCGCGTTTTTTCATCTCGGAGCGCATCTTGGCCATGACGTCCACCGACAGATTGTCCGCCCATCCGTCAGCCTGTTTCAGGCTCTCATCGATGATCTGCGGCTCCTGGACAATCATCTTTTGGCCGACCGGCGACTGATAGAAGGTCAGGATTTGCTTCAGCTCCGGTTCGCTGAAACGCGATGCGTAGTTGCGGGCGGTCAGCATCAACGAGCTCGGCTGAGCGTCCGTCGAACTCCTTGTGCAATTGGCCCGTGATTTCGTTGATGTCCTTTTGAAACATGAAATTGGTCTGCATGACGGACGTTCTTGACCTTCTCGACGACGCCGCGCGCGATGGGGTCCATCATGCTTGTCGACACCCTTGAGCTGGACGATCTGCTTGGCGATCAGGATCGCGCCAGGCGACGGAGTTTGCGCCGCCGCCGGGCCGGCGATACCGAATGCCGTGAGCGCGACCAGCAGCAGCCACGACGTGACGCATTGCGAGACGAGCGATCATAGGCGCACTTCCTTCCGTGCTTGAGATCAGGCGCGTTCGATAAGCCGCACCCCGTCCGGACCGGCGACAATAGCAGTCCGCGCGAGGCCGATGAACAAGCCGTGTTCCATGACGCCCGGCACCGCAGCAAGCCGCGCCGCGAGGGCTTGCGGGTTACGGATATTCTGCAATTGGGCGTCCAAGACCCAGTGGCCGCCATCCGTGACGAAAGCAAGGCCATTTTGGCCTTTGCGCAGAACCGCCGGCCCGGGACAGCCCGTTTCGGCCGCCGCTGCCTCGACCGCCCGGCGGGTCGCCTCAGCGCCGAAAGGCACGATCTCGACCGGCAGCGGGAAGCGGCCAAGCACGGCCACCCATTTCGATTGATCGGCGATCACGACCATTTGCGCGGACGCCGACGCCACGATCTTCTCGCGCAACAGCGCACCACCGCCGCCTTTGATCAGGGTCAGATCCGGCGCGATCTCGTCGGCGCCATCGACAGTCAGGTCGAGCTCGGGGGTCTCGTCCAGCGTTGTCAGCGCAATGCCGAGGCGATCAGCCAAGGCGCGGGTCGCCTCGGATGTCGGCACCGCCACAACGTCGAGGCCCGCCCGAACGCGCTCGGCCAGCAGTTCGACGAAATGCTTGGCGGTCGAGCCGGTGCCGAGCCCGAGCCGCATGCCAGGCCGCACGAATTCGATGGCACGGGCGGCCGCGGCACGTTTTTGGGCTTCAATATCCATCGGCAATATCCATGGGCCGGTGTGTAGCCAGCTTATGGCGGCGATCCTAGGGGGAAAAAGCGCCGATCATCGTTGCGCCGAAAGCGGCCGCCCGCTAGGTCGAATACATGCTCACCATTGTCTTTGACCTCGACGGTACGCTGATCGATACCGCCCCTGATCTCATTGACACCCTCAATGTGACGCTGGCGCGCGAGGGGCTGCCAGCCGTGCAGTTCGGCGACGCCCGTCCGATGATCGGCGGCGGCGCCAGAGGTATGATTGAACGGGCGCTCGCTGCCGATAGACGGCAGGCAACGAAGGCGGATATCGATCGCATGTTCGCAGCTTTCATCGATCACTATTCCGCGCATATCGCCGATCGGTCGCGGCCCTATCCGCTGCTCGAGGAGACGCTCGACCATTTGGCCGCGGCGGGTCACCGCCTTGCCGTGTGCACGAACAAGATCGAATGGCTGGCGGTGAAGCTTCTCAAGACGCTCGATCTTGCCGCGCACTTTGTCTGCATCTGCGGCCAGGACACTTTCAAGGTGCAGAAGCCGAACCCTGAAATCCTCCTCGGCACCATCCGGCGCGCCAAAGGCGATCCGCAGCAGGCGATCATGGTGGGCGATTCCGGAATGGACGTCCGGACGGCCCGCGCCGCCAGTGTGCCGGTTGTCGCCGTCGATTTCGGCTACACCGAAGTGCCGATCGAAACTTTGAACCCGGATCGGATCATCAGCTCGTATAGCGAGTTGCACGGCGGCGATTTCAGCCGTGATGGCCAGGCGTTGATTAACCTTAACGTCGCCGTGCCCGCTTGCGGCTGCGCGACCGGCCTACCGACATCCGATAAGTAATTAGAGTTGCTGGGCTTTTTAGAGCTAACGCGCGCTTTTGCATGGACGACCGAGAGGAACCGCTACGTTCGATTCGAACCACCCTTCGACCGCCACGGCCTTTACCGCTGCGGCCGTCCGGCTTAGGTTCGAGCAAGGACGGAAGGGGTCAATGTTCCGCGTACGACTCATCGTCAGTGTTGCCAGCGTAGCAATCGCCGCAGTTTGGCCGGCTGCTCTGGCTCGTCTTTATCCATGCCGGACTGGATGAGTTTCAGTAAATCGCCGCCTCCACTGGCGACCATGCAGTTCGAGTCCAACCCACCGGGTGCCGACGTGCGCACCGCGCAAGGTCAGACCTGCCAAACCCCCTGCGCGCTGGCCATTCCGCCGGAGACACAAGCGGTTTCGTTTGCCAAGGCCGGCTTCCTGCCGCAATCGGTACAGATCACGGCCGGGCCGCCGCCGGATCATTCGCTCTTCGAAAGCCCGCCGCCAACACTGACCCCCAATCCGGTGGTCGTCATGCTGCAACCGGCTAGTCCGCCGCGTCGGCCGCCGCCTAGGCCAAGACCGAAGCCGCACAAAGTTTCCACCCCCGCCCCACCGCCGGCGACGCAGCCGACCGCGCAGCCTCAACATTCCCGCCCCCGCCGCGGCAATAGCCTCCGCGCGTTCGTATTGCTTGAAACGCCGAGTTGTCCTGGACGATCAGGGCTTTATTCGGCACAATTACTGACTATCTAAAGTGCGTCAGCGTATGCCCTTTTAAAGTGGAGAAGTCTCGCAGGAACGCCTGCCGATGGGCAGCGTGAAAGCGAACTGCATGACGACAAATGTCATAGAGGCGCGGGATTTTGATGCTGCCGCCGCGCGGCCGCCGCTGGTCGACCCGTTCGGTCGCGACATCACATATTTGCGCGTCTCGGTGACCGACCGCTGCGATTTCCGCTGTGTCTATTGCATGGCGGAAAACATGACCTTCCTGCCGAAGGCCGACCTGTTGTCGCTCGAAGAGCTTGACCGGCTGTGCTCGGCCTTCGTTGCGCGCGGCGTTCGCAAGCTGCGTCTCACCGGCGGTGAACCGCTGGTTCGCCGCGACGTCATGACTCTTTTTTCGGCGCTGTCGCGTCACCTGCGCAGCGGCGATCTCGACGAATTGACCTTGACCACCAACGGCTCGCAGCTTGCCAAATATGCCAGCGAGCTCAAGGCTGCGGGCGTACGGCGTATCAACGTGTCGCTCGACACGCTCGATCCCGAAAAGTTCCGCGCCATCACGCGCTGGGGATCGCTCGAACAGGTACTCGCCGGCATCGACGCCGCGCAAGCCGCCGGACTGAAGATCAAGATCAATACGGTCGCGCTCAAAGGCGTCAACGAAGATGAATTTCCGCGCCTGATCGAGTGGGCGCATGGCCGCGGCATGGACCTGACGCTGATCGAAGTCATGCCGCTCGGCGAAATTGGCGAAGGCCGTCTCGACCAGTATCTGCCGCTGTCGATTGTGCGGGCACGGTTGGCCCAGCGCTACGGGCTGACCGACATCGAGTATCGCACCGGCGGCCCGGCGCGCTACGTCCGCGTCAATGAAACCGGCGGCCTGCTGGGCTTCATCACGCCGCTTACCCATAATTTCTGCGAGTCGTGCAATCGCGTGCGCGTCACCTGCACCGGCACGCTTTACATGTGCCTCGGCCAGGAAGACGCCGCCGACCTGCGCAAGCCGCTGCGCGCTTCGGAAGGCAACGATCTGCTCAATGCCGCGATCGAAGAGGCGATTGCCCGCAAGCCGAAGGGCCATGATTTCATTATCGACCGCCGTCACCAGCGGCCTGCATTGGCGCGCCACATGAGCGTGACTGGCGGGTGATCCACCCTCCGATCGTCCCAGCGAAAGTGGAAGCTAGTGCTCGGTCAAGTTAACTGGTTTCCCGCTTTCACGGTAATAAGCGGGCGAAAAATTAATCCGCGAGAGATTTCAGCACCATCGCGGCAGCCGAAAATTCCGCAAAACGGAAAGCGCGGCGCGCCATCGCCATTTCATCGCGGCCCCACTGCGCCATATTCCAATCCTCATCGACGTGAGCCGCTTGCCACGCCATGTCGGCTGTTAGGCTTCCGTGCGACATCGCGATAGCAATCAGTGCCGATCCGGTCAGCGTAGTCGCAACATGCAGCGCGCCAAGTTGCCAAGGATCCTTCGGGATGACCGCTCTGGCGGCTTTCAGCGCCTCGTCTGGCTGCGCGATGTGAACGACGCCTCCCCCGACTTCAAAGTGTGCGCCGAGCGCGTCGCGCGCCCAGATAAGGACGGGATCCCAATGCTGCGCCTGGAGTTCGACCAGCCCTGGCGGCGAAGCGGCACGATAGAATAGCAGGTCGGACGCCAGGTATTTGCCGATCTCGTCGGCCACCTGCTGCGGCGCATCCGCAACGCCGTCGATGATGGCATTGGCAAGCCGCGTCAGCGGCATGGTCGCTGGGTCGATCACATTCGTTTGCGCATTCCACTCCGCGGCGATCGCCTGTGCCAGCGCCATCGTCGGCGCGGCCAGCACACGGCGTGCCGGCGTACTCACGGGTTTGCGGTCGAGCTGCACGGCATGACCGTGCGGCGTCGCGGCCACTGTGGCGCTTTCGTAGAAGCGGCGGCGCAATGCCGGCCGCGCGCCGCGGCGCGCCGCATCAATCGGATCGTCTGGAGGACGGATGTCGAACAATTCGCGCATGCTCTATTAGACCACAAAGGCCTCGCGCCTCCGACCCAAGCGAAGTGCAGTTCACCGACGACGCAAATGGTTTAGGCGATAGCCAACATTTCGCTCCTGCCCACGCCAGCCCGGGACACAATTCAGCCTCGATTTTCAATGAGTTAAGGCAGGTTCGGGAAAGCCTTGCGGGGACGGCGAGCGGCATGCGACAGCGGCGATGCAGTCGCGCTTTTGTTAGAGGCCACACCCCACAAAACCTTGTTATAACAAGCAGAAGCGGTAGAAATCCGCACCCCCCTCGATTAGTATCCCGGCCGGATTCGGCCACGGGGGGCCGCCGCAGAGGAAGCCCGATCCACGCAGTAGCGTGCTTACCGCCGAACAAGAGCGGGTTGCTGCGTGCAAGAGGAGTCAATGAAACCTACCGACATTTCGGTCCCGGACTATTTCCACAAGGTCGTGGATTGCCAGTGGGCCTGCCCGGCGCACACGCCGGTTCCCGAATACATCCGATTGATCGCCGCGGGCCGTTACAGCGACGCGTACATGATCAATTGGGAATCCAACGTGTTCCCGGGCATCCTCGGCCGCACCTGTGACCGTCCGTGCGAGCCGGCATGCCGGCGCGGCCGCGTCGAGAAAGAGCCGGTCGCGATCTGCCGATTAAAGCGCGTCGCCGCCGACTTCAAGGAAGACATCCGCGACCGATTGCCGAAGCGCCCCGACACGATGAACGGCAAGCGCATCGCCCTCGTGGGCGGCGGCCCCGCCTCGCTCGCGGTGGCGCGGGACCTCGCCCCGTTAGGTTACGAATGCGTCGTGTTCGATCAGGATCCGAAATCCGGCGGCATGATGCGCACGCAGATTCCGAAATTCCGCCTGCCGGAAAGCGTCATCGACGAGGAATGCAATTATATCCTCGATCTTGGCATCGAGTTCGTCGGCGGCAAGCGTGTAGACAGCATGAAAGCGCTGCTCGCCGAAGATTTCGACGCGATTTTCGTCGGCTGTGGCGCGCCCCGCGGCCGGGACCTCGACATTCCCGGCCGCAACGAAGCGAAGAAGAACATCCATATCGGCATCGACTGGCTGTCCAGCGTTTCTTTCGGCCACATCACCTCGATCGGCAAACGCGTCATTGTGCTCGGCGGCGGCAACACCGCGATGGATTGCTGCCGCTCCTCGCGCCGGCTTGGCGGCGACGACGTCAAGGTGATCGTTCGTTCCGGCTTCGAAGAGATGAAGGCCTCCCCCTGGGAAAAGGAGGACGCGATGCACGAGGACATTCCAATCTTCAATTTCCTAGTGCCCAAGGAATTCACCCATGACAACGGCAAACTCACCGGCGTCACCTTCGAGAAGGTGAAAGCAGTGCGCGACGCCAAAGGCCGCCGCGATCTCGTTCCGACCGGCGAGCCCGATCAGCACATTCCGTGCGACGACGTGCTGGTCGCCGTTGGCCAAGAAAATTCGTTCCCCTGGATCGAGCGCGACTGCGGCATCGAGTTCGACAAGTGGGACATGCCCAAGGTCGATCCGAAAACCATGGCGTCGACCAACCCGAAGATTTTCTTCGGCGGCGATGCCGCGTTTGGGCCGAAGAACATCATCTGGGCGGTGGCGCACGGCCATGATGCCGCGATCTCGATCGACAAGTTCTGCCGCGGCGAGGACATCAATGTGCGCCCGCCGCCGCAGATGGGCATCAGCAGCCAGAAGATGGGCATCCACGAGTGGAGCTACGACAACGAGATTACCCTCGACAAGCGCTACAGGGTGCCGCATCGCGAGAAGGTCGTGGCGCTGCGCGATATCAAGGCCGAGGTCGAACTCGGCTATGACCTGGAACTGGCGCTGAAAGAGTCCGAGCGCTGCCTCAATTGCGATATCCAGACGGTCTTCACCGGTCAGCTCTGCATCGAATGCGACGCCTGTGTCGACATCTGCCCGATGGACTGCATCACCTTCACCGCCAACGGCGAAGAGGCAGACCTTCGCACGCGTCTGCAAGCGCCCGCCCAGAATCATACCCAGGATCTCTACGTCGCCAACAACCTCAAGACCGGCCGCGTCATGGTGAAGGACGAGGACGTCTGCCTGCATTGCGGTTTGTGCGCCGAACGGTGCCCCACCGGAGCGTGGGACATGCAGAAATATCTCATCGACATGACTCTCGCGGAACAAGCATGCCACTCCAAAGCGTAAACGATTTCGTCGTTCGGTTCGCCAACGTCAACGGTTCAGGTTCTGCCAGCGCCAATGAACTGTTCGCGCGAGCCGTCCTGCGCATGGGTATCCCGGTCGCCCCGCGCAATATTTTCCCGTCCAACATCCAGGGCCTGCCGACCTGGTACGAGGTGCGCATTTCCGGCGACGGCCATCTCGGCGCCCGCGGCGGTACCGATCTCATGGTGGCGATGAATCCGCAGACCTGGGACAAGGATGTCGCTGGTATCGAGCCCGGTGGTTATCTGCTTTACGATTTCGACCAAGCCGATGCCGAAGTCGAAATTCCGCGACGACATCACGGTCATCGGAGTGCCACTCACCGCGATCACCAATCGCGAATATACCGACCCGCGTCAGCGGCAACTGTTCAAGAATATCATTTATGTCGGCGCGCTCTCGGCGCTGCTCGACATGGATGTGCCCGAGATCGAAAAGCTCATCGCCGAGCAGTTCAAGGGTAAGGAAAAGCTGTTCGACGCCAACAAGCACGCGCTGCATCTCGGCCGCGACTGGGTGATGATGAATCTCGATCATCCGATCGGCTTGCGCTTAAAGCGTACCGATGCCGTCGGCGATCGCATCTTCATCGAAGGCAACGCGGCTGCTGCTCTCGGCGCCGTTTATGGCGGCGCGACGGTTTGCGCCTGGTATCCGATCACGCCGTCATCATCGCTGGCCGAAGCGTTCACCCGCTATTGCAGCCGGCTGCGCGTTGATCAGGACAGCAAAAAGAACAAGTTTGCCATCGTTCAGGCCGAGGATGAGCTCGCGTCGATTGGCATCGTGATTGGCGCCGGATGGAACGGCTCGCGGGCGTTTACCGCGACTTCCGGGCCGGGCATTTCGCTGATGCAGGAATTTCTCGGCCTCGCCTATTTCGCCGAAATTCCCGCCGTCGTGTTCGATGTGCAGCGTGCCGGGCCGTCCACCGGCATGCCGACCCGCACGCAGCAGACAGATATCCTGTCGTGCGCCTATGCCTCGCATGGCGACACCAAGCACGTGCTGTTGTTTCCCGAGGACCCCGCAGAGTGCTTCGATTTCGGCGCCCATGCCTTCGATCTGGCGGATCGGCTTCAAACGCCGGTGTTCATGCTGCTCGATCTCGACATCGGGATGAACCATCGGCTGTGCCGCCCGCTGACCTGGGATGACACCCACAAATATGACCGCGGCAAGGTAATGACCGCCGCCACACTCGAATCCGGGGTCGACTTCGGACGCTATCTCGACGTCGATGGCGACGGCATTCCGTATCGCACTTATCCCGGCACGCACCCGAGCAAGGGCGCGTTTTTCACGCGCGGCACCTCGCGCGACCGCTACGCGCGCTACACCGAGGAAGGCAGCGCCTACGCCGACAACATGCAGCGGCTGCTGCGCAAATTCGAGACCGCGAAAGACCTCGTACCGCGGCCGTTGCATGCCAATGCCTCGAAGCCAACCAAATACGGCGTCATCTATTTCGGCTCGACCTCGCCGGCCATGGACGAGGCGATCCAGATGCTTGAAGCCAACGGCCAGCATCTCGACCGGCTGCGGATACGGGCCTTCCCGTTCCACTCGAGCGTGACAAGCTTTATCGCCGACCACGATTTCGTCTTCGTGGTCGAGCAGAACCGCGACGCCCAGTTGCGCTCGCTGATCGTGAACGAGTGCGGCATCGATCCAGTGCGCCTGGTTCCGGTGCTGCACTACGATGGCACGCCGATCACCGCGCGCTTCATCGCCCGCGCCATCGGCGAACATCTTGATGCGCTGAAAGTCACGCCGCTGCGGAAAGTGGGAGCATGAACGCATCTTTTATTTTGTCATGTCCGACCTTGTGCCGCGCATCCCGATCAATCTGGCAAGGCATTTCCAAGGCCTTCGTCATGGCCGGGGAAAGTCCAGCAATGACGAAGCAACCGGGTAAATGATCCCATGACCTACGTCGTCAAACCGAAATTCCATCATCCGGAACTGCCCAAGAACTCGCTTGGCTATACGCACCGCGACTATGAGGGCAAGATTTCGACGCTGTGCGCCGGCTGTGGCCATGACTTCGATCACCGCCTCGATCATCGAAGCGTGTTTCGAGCTCTCGATCGAGCCGCACCGCGTCGCCAAGATTTCCGGCATCGGCTGCTCGTCGAAAACCCCTGACTACTTCCTCAATGCCTCGCACGGCTTCAACTCGGTGCATGGCCGCATGCCGTCGGTACTCACCGGAGCCAACCTCGCCAACCGCGACCTGATCTATCTCGGCGTTTCCGGTGACGGCGACTCCGCCTCGATCGGCTTCGGTCAGTTCGCCCATGTCATGCGCCGCGGCGTCAATATGACCTATATCGTCGAGAACAACGGCGTTTACGGCCTGACCAAGGGGCAGTTCTCCGCCACCGCCGATCGCGGCTCCAAATCCAAGCGCGGCATCGCAAACACCGACAGCGCGATCGACATGGTCAGCATCGCGCTTCAATTGGGCGCGACATTCGTCGCCCGCTCATTCTCCGGCGACAAAAAGCAGCTTGTCCCACTGATCAAGGCCGCGATCGAGCATCAAGGCGCGGCTTTTGTCGACGTGCTCTCGCCGTGCGTCGCTTTCAACAACCACGCCGGCTCGACCAAGAGCTTCGATTACGTGCGCGAGCATAACGAGGCGGTCAACTTCCTAGATTTCATGACAGGCCGTGCGCCGATCCATATCGATTATGCGCCCGGCACGGTTGAACTAGTCGAACAGCACGACGGTACGACGCTCGCGCTGCGCAAGCTAAATTCCGAATACGACGTGCACGACCGACTCGCCGCGATGAGCTTCCTGCAACATCACGCCGCCAAGGGGCAGATCGTCACCGGTCTGCTTTACGTCGCTGAAGAGGCCGAGGACCTGCACGGCCATCTCAACACCGTTGAGACCTCGCTGAATGCGATGGATGAGAAACAGCTGTGCCCAGGATCGGCCGCGCTGGAAAAAATAAACGCCAGTCTGCGCTGATTATTTCAACCGTTTGATCGCCTCGAACATCTCGCGCGGCGGCTCCAGCGCGACCGACAGAGGCTTACCGGTTTCAAGCAGACTTTTCAGGCTTGACAGCACTGCAGGCCAGCCGGATCGTCCACCTGACAGAATTGCTTCCGGCACGTTCCACGAATGGGCTTCGGTCATGGTGAGCCGCACCGCTTCGCCGGCCTGCGCGATCTCGTAACTGACGAGGCATTCCGGAAGCTTGCGGAACTCCTCGGGCCATTCGACCTTCCATGTGATCTTTAGAACTCGGGGCGGATCCCACTCGACGACCTTGCCGCGCACATTGATACGGCCGTCGGGCAGTTTCAGCGCGAAAGCGCCGCCGCGCTTTGGCTCAATCTCGAGGTTGCGGTCCCAGAAGTATTTCCGGGTGAAATCGGACGATGTCAGCGCCTGCCACACTTTTTCAGGCGTTGAGGCAATGTAAGTCACATAGATCGTCTTTGGCTCGAACTTGGCCATTTACTTCATGTTTTCCGGCCAGCGCCGCGTGGCTTCGAGCGACTCGCCAGTCTCCAGCAAGCTTTTCAAGCTGGCGAGAATTGCTGGCCATCCGTTCGACACCGCCTCGATCAGTTTCGATCCCGGCTGTTCACTCTCGTGTGTGAGCGTCAGCTTGACCATGTCGCCCTGCTGTTCGAGCTCATAGGTCAGCCGCGAATAGGCTCCTCGCGAAGCTCCGGCCGGAACTCGTTCCGCCATGTCAGGACCAGACGGCGGGGCGGCTCGATTTCGACGATCTCGCCGGAATCCGCCACCCGGCCGTCGGGGATCATGATGCGCCACGGCGCCCCGACTTCATCGAATTCCTGGGTAGTCCCCGCCCAATACTGCCTAGTAAACTCGGGCTCGATCAGCGCCCGCCACAGTTTCTGCGCGGTAGTCCGAATGGAGATGACGTAGACGAACTGCGGCTTGTCACTCATCGAGCCGATCCAGCCGCCTGTTTGTTGGCATCATCGCGGTACCAGGGCGCCCGCATGATAAGACCCCTTGCGACTCCAGGTAAACTCTTCAGAACTCGACAGCACGTGCGGCCAGCCCTGGCTGATCGCTTCGAACACCTTGCTGCCTGCCTCGAAGCCGTCATGGGTCACGGTGACCTTGACCTGGTCCCCAAGCGCCTCGACCTCGAAGACAACACGCAAAGGCGCCTTCACCCTCCATGCCGCCGTGATGCGGATGGAAGGTGTAGGCGAGCCGCCGTGGCGGGTCGCACTTCAGCACCTCGCCGGTGATATCCTGCTTTTTCGTGGCGCGCAAGCTTCAGCGCGAACGGCGAGCCTACCTGCCAGTCCGACACGATGTTAGTTGTCGCCCTTCCAGTACTGTTTTGACATTTCAGTCGAAGTCAGCGCGCGGAAAACCTTCTCCGGCGCTCGACGCGATGTAGATCGCATAGAGACGAACTTTAGCTTTGGACTCATTACCGGTCTCCAGTGCCTCTCTTCATGTCGCTCAGCGCTTGCAGGCGCGAGCGTTCGAATTTCCCGATCCAACGTTCGCCGATCTCGTGGATCGGCACCGGGTTGAGGT
>CAWFBB010000038.1:0-30875 GCA_963813825.1 uncultured Alphaproteobacteria bacterium | reverse complement strand
GCCCGTAAACCGTGGCGCGCATGACCCGCGCTGTGACGTGATCGACGAATTCGCCGACGTCGAGCTGCACCATAAAGAAACAGCCATCATGAGGCCGACCGCGCGCCAGCGTGGCGGCAGCTCGGCCGAGAAGTTGCCGGAACGCCGGCAGTTAATTTTGGCGGCGAAGCTGTCGAGGCCCTTCAGGCGGCGGCTGGCAAATACCAGTTCCAGGCAGCAGCGAGCGCCGCGAGCCAGAGCCCTTTTTTGTCACGGTGACGGCCGTCGTCGGCCATAAACTAAGCATAAAGTTTATGCTAAATGGCATCGATATCATACAACTTTATTCGTTGCAGAACGTCTGAGGGTTGTCTCTGCTGGTTCCCCACACGGATGGAAATAGAAGATCCGGACCAGCTCGGAGGTCCTTGAAATGGCTGTACGATGGCCGCGCGAAAGTAAGTTCTTGGCTGCCGCGAAGAAACGCGCGCCCTCTCCGGCAATGATACGGCCGATCTCGGTCACTGCCACATCCGCATGATCGGCTAGCGCGCGAAACGCCGGAAGTTTCTCCTGAGGAAGCGTCAGCAGGATTTCGTGATCATCGCCGCCGCTCAGGATCGTCTCGATCAGCGCGGGATCTGCCTGTGGCAAGCGCCGCCTGCGCCGCCTCCGAAAGCGGAACGCGCGCTCACATCGACTTCCGCGGCGACACCCGATGCGCGGCATAGTTTAGCAAGATCGCCGACAAGCCCATCGGACACATCCATCGCTGCCGAAGCGTAATGAAGACTACTTCCGCGACTCGATATGCGGCTCCGGGAGCAAATAGCGCGCCTTGAGCTCGTCGCTTTGTCCATTCGTAAGCTGCCAGCGTTTTGCAGAATGTTGTCTTTCTGCTTCAGCAGGCCGAGAGCCGAGTCGCCGATCGCGCCGGTGACAACGACAACATCGCCAGCTTTTGCGGTTGAGCGCAAACCATTTTTCCGTGCGGCACCGCGCCGAACGCGGAAATCGAGACCGACATCGGCCCGGGCGTATGATCGGTGTCGCCGCCCAGGAGCGGACAATCGTAGCGTCGGCGTCTTCGCCGAGTCCCTCGGCGAACGCGGCAAGCCAGT
The DNA here is from genome assembly GCA_963813825.1 of uncultured Alphaproteobacteria bacterium. Lineage (GTDB taxonomy): Bacteria > Pseudomonadota > Alphaproteobacteria > Rhizobiales > Xanthobacteraceae > BOG-931. The sequence continues at coordinate 29,775 of CAWFBB010000038.1, read as the reverse complement.
TTCGTCGGTTTTCGGCGGCAGCGAGAGCGAGCAGAAAGCCGAGCGGTTTTGCGCCCTTGGCGGCAAGGTCAGACAAATTCATGCGTAGTGCCTTGCGGGCGATGGCATCGGGCGGGTCGTGCGCAAAACATGCACGCCGGCGATGACGCCGTCGGTCGTCAGCACCAGGTCGCTGCCGGCGGGCGGAGCGACGACCGCCGCATCATCGCCGAGGCCGAGCGCGCCCGGCTGCGTCGCCAGCGGTCGGAAATAGCGCGCGATCAAGCGATCCTCGGCCGATTCATGGTCGGACCGTGACATGCTACCCGCCGGCAAATTCGCCCGCGCGCATTTCGTGCGCAAGCTGATCGAGCACGGCATTGACCATGCCGGTTTCGTCCTCATCGACGAACGCGCTTGCGACATCGACATATTCCGACATCACGACGCGCGCCGGCACGTCGGGCCGGTGGGCGAGCTCGTAAGTGCCGGCGCGCAGGATCGCGCGCAATACCGTTTCGATGCGCTTGAGCGGCCAGCCGCGCGTGAGCGCAGCGTCGATGCGCGGATCGAGCACGGTTTGCTCGCGGACCACGCCACCGACGATATCGCGGAAATAGGCGGCTTCCGCCGGCCGGTATTGCGCGCCTTCGACCTCGCCGCCCAGCCAATGGTTTTCGAACTCCGTCATGATTTCATTGATACCGGTACCAGCGAGATCCATCTGGTAAAGCGCCTGCACGGCGGCGAGGCGCGCCGCACCGCGCTGATTGGCCTTGCGCGCTTCGTTCGGTCCGCCGCTCGCCATTTCAGCGCTTTCCAAATCTTTGCTTAAGGCCAAGTTTTTGCTTGAGGCCGATCAGGGCGAGAGCCGCCGCGCCGCGTCGCCGCCTTTGTCCTGCTCTGCCATGCGGGCGCGGGCATAAGCCTGAGCCTCGTTATCGACGGTGATGATGCCGTTGCCGATCGGCAGACGACGCTCGACCGAAAGCTCCATCAAACCCTTTGCCGAGAGGTGCGACACGATCTCGAAATGGATGGTGTCGCCGCGGATCACGCAACCGAGCGCGACGGCGCCGTCGTAACCGCGGCGGCGGCGCTGGGCGGCGTCGGCGGCGATCGCAATGGCGGTCGGGATTTCAAGCGCACCCGGCACGCTGACCACATCGACCTCGGCCTTCGCCTCTTGTATCGCCTTCATCGCGCCCGCAAGCAGCGCATCGGCGATGGCGTCGTAGAAGCGCGCTTCGACGATAAGGATGCGCGCGCCGTTCTTGGCGCTGTCCACCCGTTTGCCTCGCCGCGGCCCGGCCATGCTGCACTCCTTGTCGCGCGCGGTGGTAGCAAGCAGCGCAGGCGCGAACAAGCGCGCCTCAGCGCGGCAGCGTCTCCAGGAACCGCGCCGCATAGCGCGCCATCTGGTCAACTTCGAGATTAACGCGCGTCCCGATCCGGAGCGATCCGAGCGTGGTGACCTTCAGCGTATGGGGGATGATCAACACGGAGAAAGTGTCGCCCTCGACCTTGTTTACCGTCAGCGATACGCCGTCGAGTGCGACCGAGCCTTTGGCCGCAATGAAACGGGCAAGCTCGGCGGGAGCGCGCAGCCACAGCTCGGCCATGTCGACGAAATCGTCGCGCGAAATGAGTTCGGCGATGCCATCGACATGGCCGCTGACCATATGGCCGCCGAGCTCGTCGCCGAGGCGGAGCGAGCGTTCGAGATTGAGCCTGGTGCCGCGCGTCCAGGCGCTGGCGGTCGTCATCCGCAATGTCTCGGCCGCGGCATCCACGGCAAAGGAGGATCGGTTACCGGTGCGCCCGCGGCCGACAACCGTCAGGCAGATGCCTGAACAGGCGATCGAGGCGCCGATATCGATGCCGTCGGGATCGTAATTGCAGGCGATGTCGAGGCGGCGCAGACCCTCAGCCTTTTCCTTAACCTCAAGAATTTCACCCAAGTCACTGATAATGCCTGTAAACATTCCATTCACCCGCGGACGTAATTGTCTTGCCGGTCGGCGCCGACGAGCTCGCTCGACAGGCGTTTCAGGCGTTGAGTGAGCGCCGCCATCGTGGCGGATGCAAGCGCTTCGACCCCGTCCGCCCCGACCGCCGCTTGGCGAGTAAAACAAGGTCGCCTCATCGACCAGATCGGCCGCGATGAATGCGGCAGCGAGCATCGGCCCGCCCTCAACCATGAGGCGGGTGATCCCTTTCGCGGCCAGGAATTCAAGCGCGTCACGAAGATCGAGCGGGTCGTCACTTTCAGGCGAGCGCAACACCTCAACGCCGAGCGGGAGCAAAGCAAATTCGGCGGCCTCCGGAGCCATCATTCCGGCGATCGCCCAGACCGGCGTCTCATAGGCGCTGCGTACCAGGCGAGACTCGAGCGGCAGGCGCAGCTTGCTGTCGAACACGACGCGAACCGGGGACCGTTCGAACATGCCCGGCAAACGGCATGTCAGCATCGGATTATCGGCGAGCGCTGTGCCGATGCCGACCGCGACCGCATCGTTTTGCGCCCGCATAAGATGAACGCGGTCACGGACCGCTTCGCCCGTGATCGCAATCGGCTTACGACCCGCCGCGCCAGCCTTACCGTCGGCCGAAATCGCAAGCTTGAGCAGCACCTGCGGGCGGCCCTCGCGCATGCGGCGAATGTGGCCGGCGTGGTCGTGCCGGGCCTCCGCGGCGCCGACACCGACTTCAACGGTAATGCCGGCCGCACGTAGCCGCGCGTGCCCCTTGCCGGCGACTTCGGGATTGGGGTCTTCGATTGCCGAGACGACACGCACGACCCCCGCAGCGATGACGGCGTCGGCGCAGGGCGGCGACTTACCGTGGTGCGAGCATGGCTCCAGCGTGACGTACAGAGTGCCGCCGCGGGCCGCTGTCGCCGGCACGGCGCAAGCGCCTCAACCTCGGCATGGGGCCGGCCGCCGGGCTGGGTCCAGCCGCGGCCGACAATGACGCCGTTCTTCGCAATAACGGCCCCAACTGCCGGGTTCGGCCAGGTGCGGCCAAGGCCGCGCCTGCCGAGTGCAAGCGCGAGCGCCATGAACCGCCGATCTTGCGGGTGCGCCTGCGCGTCGGCGCTCACTTGCGCGCGATCTCCGCGGCTTCTTCTCCCGACAGTTCGGCCAGCGCCGTCTCGAAATCCTTGGCTTCGCGGAAATTGCGATAGACCGAAGCGAAGCGCACATAGGCGACGTCGTCGAGTTCACGCAGATGCGCCATCACGGTCTCGCCAATCGTCTCGGACGAGACCTCGCTTTCGCCGAGGCTTTCAAGCTCGCGCACGATTTTCGACACCATCTGATCGATGCGTTCCGGATCGACCGGTCGCTTGCGGCAGGCGATCTGCAACGAGCGCAACAGCTTGTCGCGGTCGAACGGCACGCGCCGGCCGGCGCGTTTGATCACCGTCAGCTCCCGCAATTGCACGCGCTCGAAGGTGGTGAACCGGAAATTGCAGGTCAGGCAGACGCGGCGGCGGCGGATAACCGATGAATCCTCCGTCGGCCGCGAATCCTTCACCTGGGTGTCGAGGCTGTTGCAGCTCGGACAACGCATTTACCCCTCGCCCCTACCCCTCGTAGATCGGAAACCGGTTCACCAGCCGCCTGACCTTTTCCCGCACTCCCGCCTCAGCCTGCGTATCCTCCTCAGCGCCCTTTTGCGACAACGCATCGAGCACTTCGGCGATCATGTCGCCGATTTGCCGGAACTCGGCGATGCCAAAGCCACGCGTGGTACCGGCCGGCGTTCCAAGCCGCACCCCTGACGTGACAAAAGGCTTTTCCGGGTCGAACGGGATGCCGTTCTTGTTGCAGGTTATGTGGGCGCGGCCGAGCGCGACTTCCGCCACCCTGCCGGTCAGGCGCTTCTTGCGCAGGTCGACCAGCATGAGGTGGGTGTCGGTGCCGCCGGAGACGATATCGAGGCCGCGGGCTTTTAGCGTTTCGGCAAGGGCCTTGGCATTTTCCACCACGTTCTTCGCGTAAAGTCTGAAGGAAGGCCGGAGCGCCTCGCCGAATGCCACGGCCTTGGCGGCGATGACGTGCATCAGCGGTCCGCCCTGCATACCGGGGAAGACAGCCGAATTGAGTTTCTTCGCCAGCTCCTCGTCATTGGTCAGGATGGCGCCGCCGCGCGGCCCGCGCAGCGTCTTGTGCGTTGTCGTCGTCACCACATGGGCATGGGGAAACGGGCTCGGATGCGCGCCACCGGCAACCAGACCGGCGAAATGCGCCATGTCGACCATGAGATAGGCGCCGACCTCGTCGGCAATCTCGCGGAAGCGGCGGAAGTCGATGATGCGCGGATAGGCCGAGCCGCCGGCAACAATCACCTTCGGCCGGTGCTCTTTGGCCAGCCGTTCGACCTCCGCCATATCGATAAGATGATCGTCGCGGCGCACCCCGTAGGGCACCACCTTGAACCATTTGCCCGACATGTTGACCGGAGAGCCGTGGGTCAGATGCCCGCCTGCGGCGAGATTGAGCCCCATGAACGTGTCGCCGGGCTGCATCAATGCCATGAACACTTCGGCATTGGCGGACGCACCGGAATGCGGCTGCACATTGGCGAAACCGCAGCCGAACAACTTTGTCACCCGATCGATCGCCACACGCTCGGCGATATCGACGAACTGGCAGCCACCGTAGTAGCGCTTGCCCGGCAGGCCTTCGGCATATTTGTTGGTCAGCACCGAGCCCTGCGCTTCGAGCACGGCGCGGCTGACAAAATTCTCGGATGCGATCAGCTCGATTTCATCGCGCTGGCGGCCGAGCTCGAGCGCAATGGCATCGGCGATTTCGGGATCGGTTTCGGCGAGCGAGCCTGAGAACAGCCCTTCGTCGGCCGCGTTCGCGTTGTGGGATACCGCCATAACCACTCCTGACGGAAGTTGGCTCTATCCGCCGGTTGATACACCCCGTGCCGGTATCATACCAGCGCGAGGGCGCAAGGCGTGGATATTTCAGCGGATAACACCGCTATATTTGGGGATTGGCGGTCGGTTTTGTAGCTCAGGCAAATCCGTAAAGCGCCCGCGCGTTGCCCGAATAAATCTGCATGCGGCGCTCCTCGCCGAGGCTCGCCGGCAGCGCCACGAACGGGTCGTCGAAATCCCAGTGCGGATAATCCGACGAGAACAGGATGCGGTCGAAACCGATCGCTGCCATGATGTCGGCCAGATGCGCGGGGTTTTCCGGCTCTTCCATCGGCTGGGTGGTGACCCAGAAATGGTCGTGCAGGTATTCGGACGGCTTGCGCTTGAGATGCGGCAGGCCGGCACGCATACGCTTCCAGTTGCGGTCGAGGCGGTGACCGAGGCTCGGAATCCAGCCGAAGCCCGCTTCGATCATCACCACCTTCAACTGCGGGAAAGCCTCGAACACGCCTTCCGTGATCAGGCTGACGACTTGCGCCTGGCAGGCATTGGAGTGCTCGGTCATTTCTTCGATATAGAACGAAGGCCAGCCGGTATTGCTGGCGGCGCGGCCGCTATAACCGAATACGTGTACGCCGACGGGCAAGCCGGCCTCGCAGGCGGCTTCGTAGATCGGCCAGTAGCGCCGGCGTCCCATGAGTTCGCTGGTGCGCGTGAGCATCAGCACGTGGGCGAAGCGGCGGTCGCCGGCGCGCTTGCGGATTTCGGCGCGCGACGCTTCCGGATCCTCGTAAGGCACGATCAGCGAAGCCTTCAGCCGCGGATCGAGCGCATTCCAATGGTTGATCTGGAACTCGTTGGCGGCGAAGGCCAGCGCCGCACTGAATTCGTCGTTCTGCTCGCCCTGCCCTGAGGGCGACAGCGGGTTCATCACACCGTATTCGATGCCGTAGAAATCGAGATGCTGCTTGCGCATGAACTCGTAATTGCTCGCCGGCAAGCCGCCATCGGGCGGCCAGGCGTCCCGGCGCGAGGCCAGCGGCTGGCCCTTGGGATAGGGGAAGCCCTTGACGTAGCCATGGTGCGACCGCGCGCCGTAGGTCATCGCGTAATCCCACCAGCGATTGCTCAGATACGGCCGCAAATCCTCCAGCGAACTTTTTGGATGGATATCGCAGTCGATGATCTGCAACTTGGTGGCGGCCTTTTCTTTGGCGCCGCGGTCGATTTGTCGAGCTTCGATGTTCATGGTGCTTCCTCCGTCGGTGCGGGAGGCGAATGAATTTAACGGCGATAATGCCAGCTTTGACGCGCAGCCACCAGGGTGCAAAAGCCGGCCACGCGATTGCTATCCCTAAAATAGGGGCGGCCCAGCATTACCGGAAGGCCTGCCAGGCAATTTGCGTCGGTGAAGTGGGTCGATCGTTGAAGCGGTGCACAATCAAGGACCGCTCTTCAATACCAGATCATACACGCCCTTGATATCGTCGTGAGTGACGGTGCTCGGTATGCGCTTCGACGCGATTGCCTCCACAAGCACGCGGTTTTCGCCCTTGATCTCATCGATCTGGTTGGCCGACTTGGGCGCGAACTCCTTGACGATATATTTCACGAATTCCAACGACTGACTGGAGAGCTTGGCATAAGCCTCAAGCGCGGCCTGGTCCGAATAGGCCCAATCGATGGATTTCTTGTAAGCCCTCAGGAATCCAAGCACGGCGCTGCGATGGCTGGCGAGGAATGTCGCGTTCGCGGCGTTGACCCGCACCGTCTCGTTCTGCACCTGCGCCGAATCGTTGCCACGCGCGATAAGCTGGACTTCTCCTGCCAAAAGATCCTTTGCGGCCGCCACAGGCCCGCCCCACGAGGCAAACAGCTGGGCGCCTAACACCATGAGAATTCCATTATCCGCAGTCCCGGTCGGAACCAGGCGGGCATCGTCGACCCCGGCCTCCTTCAGCAAAGTCAGCAGGACGAAGTAGCTCAATGAACCGGGCGTGCCGAAGCCAACTGGTTGACCGTGCAGGTCCTGCATGCCGTGTATGGGACCGCCTGCTCTCGAAAACCAGAAAATGTCCGGTGCGCCGGTCGCTTCGGGTGAGATGATTCTGATCGGCGCCTTATTGACCCAAGCCGCCAGGATGTCGTGGAAACCGGCTGCGACGGCGATGTCGGCATCCTCGGAGATCAACGCCTTCTCGAGCGCAGCCTCATCGGCAACGTGAACGATCTTAACGTCCAGACCCTGGTCCTGGAAAAAACCTTGTTGCAGGCCGAGTTCGGTAAACGAAGTGTCCCACTCCTGGTTGTCCGGCACTGCGACTTTCACGGTCTCGGCAGCGACAGCAATGGCAGGAGCCGCGTACAACAGGGTGCCGAGCGCGATGACGATCGCCTTACGCACGATCTACTCCTTTGGTGAGCATTGATTTGATCAACAATTGCCCCGGCAGGAACCCCCTGCCGGGTTTGTGCGAGTTTGGCCGAGACGAGAGGAGCCGGCAACAACATCGCGGCTGGGTGATAGTGACGCTATCGGGCGGTCCGGCGTGAAAAAGGATAAGGGCGGGATTTTCCCGCCCTTTCCCAGGTTCAGTTGGTCAGCTACCGCCTGGCCAACGCGGATGCTCCTACCCGGCTGTCACTCCGCGCTGAGCGACTGCGGGGTCCACGTCGTGCCGACGTTGCCGTATTGCGTCGACGACGACACCGTCGTGCCGTTCATGAACCAGGCGCCGACGTTGCCGGTGCTGTCGATCCAGAGAATATCGCTCATGCCGTCGCCGTTGTAGTCGCCGGTTTGAGCAACATTCCAGGTGGCCGGTACGTTGCCGAGCACCGAGGTCGACAGGATCTGAGTGCCGTTCATCAGCCAGATGCCGACATTGCCGCTGGTATCGCGCCAGAGAATGTCGGTCGACCCATTGCCGTCGAAGTCACCAACGCCGGCAATCTTCCAGGTCGCAGGCACAGACCCGAAGTCTACCGTCTGGACGACATTGGCGCCGTTCATCACCCACATTCCGACCTCGTGGGTCGTGGTGTTGTACCAGAAGATGTCGCCCTTGCTGTCCGCTCCGGCAACAGTCCACGCCGTTGGCACGTTGCCGACGACCGCCGTCTGCACGATCGACGTGCCGTTCATGAACCAGATGCCGAGGTTGCCGCTGGTGTCACGCCACAGAACGTCGCCGTAGCCGTCGCCGTTGAAGTTACCGGTGCCGACCACACTCCACGTGGTCGGAACATTGCCGAGCACGCTGGTGGACAGAATCTTGGTGCCATTCATCAGCCAGACGCCGACATTGCCGCTGTTGTCACGATAAAGCACATCGGCATAGCCGTCGCTGTTGAGGTCGCGCTGGCCGACGGCGGCCCAGGCCGCCACATTGCCGAGCACCGGGTGTTGCGAGATCGTCGTGCCGTTCATCAGCCACATGCCGATGTTGTTCGACGTATCGCGCCAGAGAATGTCGCTCTTGCCGTCACCGTTGAAGTCATGAGTGGCCACCTGGACGGAATTGATACAGGTGTAGTTCGAGGCGCTGGCGAGATCCGAAGGGTTCTTCGCCACCGGCACGCCGTTGACGAGCGAGATAGAGCCGGTAAAGCGCGCCTGCTGCGGATACGGGCACAGCAGCCGGCTACGGGTGGTCGGGGCATTAACAAACGAACCGGTAATGTAGTTGCCCACCACCTGGTAGGTCGCGGCGTTGAAGTTCGTACCCGATGCGGCAACCCCCGCCGGTGCAGCGCCTTGTTCGACCCACTTGACCAGCGGCGTCAGGAAGTCAAATCCGTCGGTCGTCGGGCCGCCCGTGCAGTGGTCCATATTCGGAACACCATAGAACCGCGAGAAGTTCTGGGCGCTGTTCAATGCCGCCGAACTGTTCCGCCATCTGCTTTGTAGTAATTGAGATTGTCCGAGAACGGGCGGGCCAGGATCGCTCACAGCCATGATACCAGATGATCTTGTGCCCGTAGTTGACGAAGTGCGTGATGTCGAGGGATGTCGAGGCCGTAACGATCGGCGAAACCGGGTTCAATATCGTACCTGGCGCCCCTGTCGCAATTTCGTTACTAAAGTCGAACGAGAGCGTAGATATACGTCGGGATCGGGCGGAGACAGGAACGAATAGCCGAAAGTGCCGACTGTGTTGCCGCCAAAGTTTCCTGGCACCGACGTTCGCGCTGCTGGTCCCGATTTCTCGCGAGGGGATGCCGGTCGTCGCCATCCAGCCGCCGTCATACTTATAGCCTTGCGCGAAGTTAGCTGACGGGATCTTCCGCCACTGCGCCGGCCGGCTATCGCAACCATCCGCCCGCCGGGCTGTCGCGGCCCCTGGTTGATGTTTATTGCTGCCTGGATTTGCGCGGGCGACAGGCAGGTTGCGTTCTTTGCGCCGGGACATTGCAACGGATAGGTCGTGTTGGCTGGCCCCAGCGCGCCCGTATAGTCCGTATAGGTCGCGGTGGCCGGGTTAAACCTCGCATTGCAAGCCGGCAGGTTGTCGATGACGCCGTCGGTGACGCCGTCCAGCGCGTCGCACGACTGCAACAATGCAGTCTCGAACAGCGACTGATCGCTAGACGGGAATGCCGGATACAAGTGCGGTGCAGCCGGCTTCTGGCGCTGGTTGCGCTATGTGACGTGACCGCCGGCAAGCGATGCGGGTTTCGTTAGGTAAATGTTCAGCATCTGCTTCGGCTCCGATTGACTTCGCTGAAGCCCGACCGCTTCTTGATCGTAAATCCGGATCGCCGGCAACGATGCCGTCGAAGAACGATGGGAAATTCTGCGACATCCCCATTGCCTTGGCGTCCGCCAGTCGAACAGCCGACCCAGTATGAATAGTGCGGGCCCGTGCCGTAGTACTGGTTGACCAGGTACTTCGCGGCCAGCGCCGTTGTCTCGATCGATTGGTTGGCCTCGCCGATCGCTGCCCATCGGATCGAGGAAGAACTCGTTGGGGTTTCCGAAGCCCACTGTTGTCGTTTGACTGAAGACGGGATGCCGGCGGCAGAATTCCGCAAGTCGGTGCTGCCAAATCGGTATTCTCGTGCCCGCCGTCCTGGCTGGCGATGGCGTAGCCGTTTGACACCTCAGCTATACCCGTACTGCCCCCGATGGTGCCGGTGGCGGTCGGAACCGAGCCTTCGGTCCCGCCGCCGCCTTGCACCATGTAGCGGCCGTTCCAGTTCGCGGGCAGCGGTAGCTGCACCTGGAAGCCGTTTTGGTACGTAGCAGTTGTCCACCGGGCTGACATGCCTGTTGACGTATCCGTTGATAATGCAGCGCTCGGGGAGTCCCCCGCCAGCGGCCGTATCCACCGCCGAGGTGATAACCGTGTTCGGCACCGGGAAGCCCGCAGCCGGCAGGGACGCAAGCGCAGCGCACGATGCCGCTGGCGCAACCGGTCCGTTGCTGATCGACGTGCCCGTCGTCGCAAAGCCGGTGCATTGACCCTGCGCCGTGCCGTCCACCAAGCTTGGCCCATGAACCAGGGTCATCCCCGGCGTATTGGATTGACAAACAAGGTTTCCGCCGATGGTGACGAGACTTGCGTCAGAGGATGTGAGCCCGCTATTGGACGATATCGTCACGGTGCCGACGACCTTGCCGAGCCATGCCACGCAAGGGGTGGCCTGGCTTTGCAACACGACATTCGACTGGCAGGTGAAATTGCCACTGATCAAAATGTCCGGCCCTTGAAAGCCGTTTGGTCCAGTCCCGGTCCCGGTGCAGTTTTGGATCTGCACATTGCCGCTGACCGTGACATTGCCCTGGAGCAACGCAGAGACGCAGCCGACGGCCACGACGTTGCCGCCGATCGTCGACGGCTCGGTGTAGGCGGTGATGAGGAGGCGTGGAACCGGCTCCGGTCGTAACGTTGCCGGTCACATTCACGAAGCTGAGCGTACAGGACGCGCCGGCCGGACTGTAACATTCCCATTGACGTTGAGCATTCCTGATGCGCCGCCGCTCAGCGTGCCGGAGCAACTCACGTCCGCCCGCGCCGATGGCGCACCGGCGAGAAGCGTCGTGGCTACCGCCATCACAAAAGCGAATACGGACAGGATTCGGCCGGTCATGAGCGTTCCCCCAATTTCCAACGACGCACACTTTCGATGCGCGCAACGCTAAACTCTATGGCGAGGCAGTGCTACTTACCAATACGATCTTCAGATGCTCAGCCATATCGATTAGGTTTGGGTCCCTCCGTCGCCCAGTCAACGCGGGTAGCGCACGGTCGGTACTTTTGAATGTCTGGCCCGGGTTGGCACCGCCGGCCGAGCGCGCGGCGGAAGTTTGCATTACTTTATCCTCGTCCAACCGAATGTCTCGTCTTGTGCAAACTCAAAAATGATGGCGCGAATCTCGCGCCGAACCAAATCAATCGCGCTTGCGCGCGACTGACGAGACGAATGCAACATGAAAAGGGTGCGCTGAAGCTTTGGGGCGCTAATTTTGGCAGTTCTAAGATTACCCTCTTTAACGTCTTCTCGAACGCACGCCATCGGCAATACAGTATCCGCGAGACCTCGCTTTACGAGTTCCCTTGCCGTCTCCACCAGAATCAATGTCGCAATAGACCTTGAGTTCGCGACCCATCTGACGCGCAGTAGTCTCAACCAAACACCTGATATAATGCGGCTCGCCGGCCAAAATCAGTACCCGTTCGATAACCCTATGAAAGTCAATTTTCCGCGGCAATCGTTTTTCTTTGGCCGAGCGAACGAGAAGCAATTCGTCCTGAATAAGTGGTTCCGAAACAAATTGAAAATCGTTGTGCGGGCGGAAGGTGAGTACCAGATCGGCTTCTGACTCCTTCGACATGCCATTAAGCTGTTTCTGCCAGCCCACGACAATCCTCAGCAGGACATCAGGAAACATATTTCGGCAACGCTCCGCAATCATGGCCGTGACAATGCGAGGTATATTCCGACTCACGCAAAGCAGCACGGGACCGCTCGGAGAAGTCTGCACAATCAATAAGGTTCCGTCGAAGGTCGTCGAATTCCTTCAACAAATGTCGAGCACGTCGCGCCAACCGCTCTCCAACATCAGTAGGCGCAACGCCGCGCGAATGCCGATGTAGCAACTTAGCGCCAAGTTCCCGTTCAAGATTGCCGATTTGAACGCCCAGTGCGGGCTGCGCGACGTGTAATAGGACCGATGCCTTACTTAGACTTTTGGCTTCGAGCACACCGACAAAATAGCGCAACTGCCGTACGTCCATCACAAGCCCTCGCGTGTACGCAACGCACGCATTATGAGGTTTAAATCATTCACTCTGAAATACGACGCTAAAATTGCGTTAGTCGATCCGCTAAAGAAATACCGCTAAAAAAAATAAGACTATCAAGCGATATCTCAAACGTCTAGCGCATTCGCTAATTGGTAGTGGTTCAGTTTGAGTTTCCGCCCCGAAGGCGAGAGATACTTCGGTCGGGAATTTTACGCAGCCTCAGCGGCGACGCTCTGCAGTCGCCAGTTTCAAGGCAAAGTTCGTGGACGCATTTGGCGGGATGAGTCGGTCAGGCGGATCGGCCGCGTACAACAGGGTGCCGGGCGCGATGACGATCACCCTACGCACGATGGACTCCCTCCGCAAGCATTGCTTGAACAACGACTCCCCGGCAGGAACCCCCTGCCGGGTTTGTGCGAGTTTGGCCGAGACGAGAGGAGCCGGCAACAACATCGCGGCTGGGTGATAGTGACGCTATCGGGCGGTCCGGCGTGAAAAAGGATAAGGGCGGGATTTTCCCGCCCTTTCCCAGGTTCAGTTGGTCAGCTACCGCCTGACCAACGCGGATGCTCCTACCCGGCTGTCACTCCGCGCTGAGCGACTGCGGGGTCCACGTCGTGCCGACGTTGCCGTATTGCGTCGTCGACGACACCGTCGTGCCGTTCATGAACCAGGCGCCGACGTTGCCGGTGCTGTCGATCCAGAGAATATCGCTCATGCCGTCGCCGTTGTAGTCGCCGGTTTGAGCAACATTCCAGGTGGCCGGTACGTTGCCGAGCACCGAGGTCGACAGGATCTGAGTGCCGTTCATCAGCCAGATGCCGACATTGCCGCTGGTATCGCGCCAGAGAATGTCGGTCGACCCATTGCCGTCGAAGTCACCAACGCCGGCAATCTTCCAGGTCGCAGGCACAGACCCGAAGTCTACCGTCTGGACGACATTGGCGCCGTTCATCACCCACATTCCGACCTCGTGGGTCGTGGTGTTGTACCAGAAGATGTCGCCCTTGCTGTCCGCTCCGGCAACAGTCCACGCCGTTGGCACGTTGCCGACGACCGCCGTCTGCACGATCGACGTGCCGTTCATGAACCAGATGCCGAGGTTGCCGCTGGTGTCACGCCACAGAACGTCGCCGTAGCCGTCGCCGTTGAAGTTACCGGTGCCGACCACACTCCACGTGGTCGGAACATTGCCGAGCACGCTGGTGGACAGAATCTTGGTGCCGTTCATCAGCCAGACGCCGACATTGCCGCTGTTGTCACGATAAAGCACATCGGCATAGCCGTCGCTGTTGAGGTCGCGCTGGCCGACGGCGGCCCAGGCCGCCACATTGCCGAGCACCGGGTGTTGCGAGATCGTCGTGCCGTTCATCAGCCACATGCCGATGTTGTTCGACGTATCGCGCCAGAGAATGTCGCTCTTGCCGTCACCGTCGAAGTCATGAGTGGCCACCTGGACGGAATTGATACAGGTGTAGTTCGAGGCGCTGGCGAGATCCGAAGGGTTCTTCGCCACCGGCACGCCGTTGACGAGCGAGATAGAGCCGGTAAAGCGCGCCTGCTGCGGATACGGGCACAGCAGCCGGCTACGGGTGGTTGGGGCATTAACAAACGAACCGGTAATGTAGTTGCCTAGTGCTTGGTACGTCGCGGCATTGAAGTTCGTGCCGGAGGCAGGAACAGAGCTTGGCCCCGCGCCTTGTTCGACCCACTTGACCAGCGGTGTCAGGAAGTCGAAGCCGTCGGTCGTCGCTCCCCCCGTGCAATGGTCCAGATTTGGCACTGGATAGAGCCGCGAGAAATTCTGGGCCTTATTCAATCCGCCGAACTGCTCCGCCATCTGCGTATAATAATTGATCGTGCCGGTAACGGGCGGACCCGGATCGGACAGCCCGTGATACCAGATGATTTTGTGCCCGTAGTTGACGAAGTGCGTGACGTCGAGGGAGGTCGAGTATTCAATCTTTGGCGTCGCCGCCGTCAATATCCCTAGCGAAGTGTTGAAGTTGAACGAAAGCGGATCATAAGCTGGATTAGCGGGCGTAATCCACCCATAGGGAAGTTGAGCGACCTGTCCCTCATTGGCCGGAGCCGTTGTCGCACTACCGATATTCCTCGACGGGGTGCCGACTGTCGTCATAAAGCCACCATCCAAGGCGTAGCCGAGCACCGTGTTGGTAACGTGATCTGGCGCGACAGCGCCGGCAGGCGCCTGAATCGTCCCACCCTGGCTGTTGCGTGCACCTTGGACGATCAATTTGGCAGCCTGAATTTGCGCAGGCAGCAAGCAGGTTGCGTTCTTCGCTCCCGGACATTGCAATGGATAGGTCGTGTTGGCCGGTCCCAACGCTCCCGTATAGTCGGTATAGGAAGCGGTGCTTGGGTTAAACCTGGCCTGACATGCCGGTAAGTTATCAATCACACCGTCGGTGACACCGTCCAGCGCGTCACAGGACTGTAGTAAGGCAAATTCGAACAGCGCCTGATCGGTAATCGGAAACGCCGGATACAGGATCGGTTCGGCGGCCTGCGGCGCAGGTTCTGAAATGTAAGTAATCGCCGGCAGCGGCGGCTCCTGCGCCAAGTAGGCATTCTGAATTTGCTGCATGCTCCAGATTTCGGAAAGGTTGACAGCTTGGACGTCATAGACCGGATCTCCGGCTACTATGCCGTCAAAGAAAGCGGGAAAGCTCTCCGACATCACCATGCCTTGCCGGCCACCCTCGGAACAGCCAACCCAATATGAATAACGCGAGCCTGTTCCGTAGTACTGGTTGATCAAATACTTCGCGACCAGCGTACTTACCTCGATTGACTGGTAGCCATTGCCGATGGTGCCCATCGGATCCAGGTAAAATTCCAGCGTCGTTTTTCCGCACGCCGCTAATTGCGTGTTTTCGTGCCCGCCATCCTGACTGGCTATGGCATAGCCGTTTGAAACTTCAGTTATGCCCGTGCTGCCACCGATGGTGCCGGTGGCTACCGGAACCGAACCTTCTGTCCCGCCGCCGCCCTCGAACATGAAGCGGCCGTTCCAGGCAGCCGGAAGAGGCAGCTGTATCTGGAAACCATCTTGATACGTACAAGCATCGACCGGGCTGACATGCTGATTGACATAACCGTTGATGATGCAACGCTCGGGGAGACCCCCGGCGGCAGGCGTATCAACCGCTGAGGTGATTACCGTGTTCGGCACCGGGAAGCCCGTAGCCGGCAGAGTTGCAAGCGCCGCGCACGACGCCACTGGCGCAACCGGCCCGTTGCTGATCGACGTGCCCGTCGTCGCAAACCCGGTGCATTGACCCTGCGCCGTGCCGTCCACCCAGCTTGGCCCATGAACCAGGGTCATCCCGGGCGTATTCGATTGGCAAATAAGGTTGCCGCCGATGGTGACGAGACTGGCGTCGGAGGCTGTGAGCCCGCTGTTGGATGCGATCGTCACGGTCCCGACGACCTTGCCGAGCCATGCCACGCAAGGGGTCACCTGGCTTTGCAACACGACATTCGACTGGCAGGTGAAATTGCCACTGATCAGGATATCCGGCCCTTGAAAACCATTCGCGCCCGTTCCCGTGCAATTTTGGATCTGCACGTTACCGCTGACTGTGACATTGCCTTGGAGCAACGCCGACGCGCATCCCGCGGCCACGACGTTGCCGCCGATCGTCGACGGCTCGGTGTAGGCGTTGATGAGGAGAGTGGAACCGGCTCCGGTCGTAACGTTGCCAGTCACATTCACGAAGCTAAGCGTACACGAGGCGCCGGCGGGGACCGTAACATTCCCATTAACATTGGTGACTGTAGACGCACCACCCACTGTGCCGGTGCAAGACACATCCGCCCGCGCGGATGGCGCGCCGGCAAGAAGCGTCGTGGCTATCGCCACCACAACAGCAAGTGCGGACAGGATTCGGCCGATCATGAGCGCCCCTCCAATTGCAAACGTTGCGCGCTTCCGATACGCGCAATCCTAACGCTTTACGATATGCTTCACCCTGATCGCTCACCACTACGTTTTTCTTATAGGTTGGATTCGTCCGTTGCATGGTCATCGTGGTGACGCACTCGGGGCTGGCCGTGTCGGCACCGATGGTCAGCACGTGATCGAAACCTCAGCTACGTTACTTCCAGCGACCAAGAACGCCGTACACCGCTCACCTCGGCGGAACCGGCCGGTGTTGCGCTGCCGGTATCCAGAGAATGGGAACTCAGAACTTAGAACTCAGAGGGACACAATAATCGTTCTTTTGCCGGAGACGAACACGCTTGGACTGCTCTTGGGATTTCAGCCTCTCATATTGGCACGCGTTACTTAGTCAAATAAGTCCAGCGGTAACCCATAAGCATTGCGGCCCTTGCTATAGATATTTCCTATGCCTAAAGTTGATATCGGCCGTGGTCTAGGGACACTCTGCCAAGATCTAGGGGTCCGCTGATGTCGTTGCGTCAGCTCAAGTATTTTGTTGCAGTTGCAGAAACCGGCAGCTTGTCCGCGGGCGCACGCCGATCCAACATATCGCAACCCGCCCTTTGCGTTCAAATAAGGCTATTAGAGGAAAGACTTGGAGCATGTCTCTTGTCGCGCCACTCACGTGGCGTTGAACTCACTGGCGTAGGCAAATCCTTTCTTCGACATGCGATTTCGGCCCTGGAGGAGATCAGCCAGGGAGAGCGCGAGGTCGCTTCACCCGATTCCGCTGATGGTTACGATATCAAGCTTGGCATGTTGGAATCGCCGGCCCGCGTGCTCGTGGTCGATCTCTTTCGCAAATGCGAAGAGATGAAGGGCAGTCCGAAATTGGAAATCCATGAGGGGTTGAGCGACGAATTGTGGCAACTCACTGCGCAAGGCGAACTCGATGCCGCTCTTTGTTATGACCTCGGCACGATAAAATCGGTGACGATGTTGCCCCTTTATCGCCAGGACCTTTTTTTGGTTGGGCTCCCGCAGACTTTAGTATCTGTGGGCCCTGTTGATCGCACGTCGCTTCGTGAATTTCCCCTCGTACTCAGGAAGACCGGCACGGGAAAGTTTGTCGAGGATGTCGCGGCCGCTGACGGAATAGAGTTAAAAATGGCATTCGACGTTGGGCCAAAGAGCCTGAAGCGCGAGCTTCTTTTGCACGAAGGCTGCTGCACAATCTCGCCCTACAGTCAATTCTTCGATGAAATCAACTCAGGTGTGCTCGGTGCTCGGCCAATTACGCCGCGGCTTACCCGGACGGTAATGCTATTGCTTCACGAATCGCTGTCGTCAAAGACCAGAGAGTTTGTAGAATCTACGATCCGCGCAGTCGTAAAAATGCGCATTGAAGAATGCGTATACCAGTGGCGAGCAATTAATAGCGCCGACTGAATGAACTTACACGCTGTGTCGCCGCCGCCTGGAGCACGAATGTCGTCTAAGATCTCCCATCGATAGGTGATGAACACTATTCGATCGAAACATCTTCGGACCAGTTTCATCGCATTTGTGCTGTCCTGTTTATTGGGCCAGTTGTAGAAGCTTCAGGCCTTGGCGCAAACGACCGGTGCAGCGAACCGACTGCCCACGGATAAAGACACCGGCTCTTGAGCAGGCCATGCCGTCCGTGACTGAACATGCGATAGCTACGTATTCACGTCGACGCTTATTTTCCTTTGTAATGAGAACGCGTTTTAGTGGCATTTCAGACTTCTCCCTCTCAGCTGCCCGAAGCTAGCCAAGGCCTGCAGCCAGGGAGGACAAGCGCCCCATCAGCCCGACCTCCTTTGGGAACTCTAGTTCGCATCTGGCGGTTGGCATGGGAGATAATGTCAGGCCGTCTCGTGCCTTAGCCATTGCGATGGATGCCAGAACCCCACACCGCAAACAGACGCGATTGCGCCATGCCGTGGCGCGCTATCGCGAGGTGCGCAAGACGCTTCACACGCCGGCCTCGCCGCAAAGCCGGTACGGCCTCGACTGGATGAATTTCTTCCTGGCCGATGTGCAGACCGGTTTCGGCACCTTCGTCGCCTTCTATCTCGCCCATCTCGGCTGGTCGGAGCGCAGCGTCGGCGTGACGCTGACGGCCGGAGGGTTGGCAGGCGTATTGAGCCAGATTCCGGGCGGAGCGCTTGCCGACGCGGTGCGCTGGAAGCGCGGGCTGATTGCAATCGGCATTGTGATGATCGGTGCGGCGGCGTTGATCCTGGCGATCCGGCCTACATTTTTGCTGGTGATGATCGCCACGGTTTTACAAGGCGGCACCGGCGGCATCATTACGCCGGCTATCGGCGCCATCAGCCTCGGCCTCGTCGGTGGCCGCGGTATGTCGGTCCGCACCGGCCGCAATTACCGCTATGCCGCTGCCGGCCATGCAGTGACCGCAGCGCTCATGGGTTTCGTCGGCGTCTATGCTATGGGCGCGATTTTCGGCGCCGCCGCCGCCCTATGCATACCTGCGCTGATCGCGCTCAGCCTGATCCGGCCGCAGGAGATTGACTATGACCGCGCTCGCAACGCCGCCCGCGGCCATCGCGCGGCGCAGGTTGGACGCGTCACCGACCTCCTGAAAAATCACAGGCTGGTCCTGTTCACCGCGGCTCTGGTGCTGTTCCAGCTGGCGAACGCGTCGATGCTGCCACTGATCGGAGAAAACCTGGCGACGACGATACCGATGCAATCGTCGCTTTGGATGTCCGGACTCATCATCGTGCCGCAGATCGTCGTGGCGGTGCTGGCGCCCTGGGTCGGCTATCATTCCGAGAAGCGCGGGCGCAAACCGTTGTTGCTGATCGGATTTGCGCTGCCGCCGATCCGCGCGGCTGTACTCGCCTTCACCAATGCCTATGGTTTTCTCGTCGTCGCGCAAGTGCTCGATGGCGTGACCGGCGCCATCATCGGCGTACTGACAATCATCGTCATCGCCGACCTGACCAAAGGCACCGGGCGATTTAATTTGGCGCAAGGCGTGGTTGGTGCGGCGATAGGCGTCGCCGCATCGCTGAGCACTTTGGCCACCGGATACCTGTTCCAGGCGATCGGTCCGGCCGGCGGCTTCATAACGATTGCCATCATCGCGGGCGCAGCAACGGCTTTGATCTGGATGTTCGTCTCAGAAACCAAGTCGTCCGATGCATCCGACTAAAAGCGCGCGGCGAGAGGCGTACTTCATTCACGAAGCGGATAGATCGTGGGCACCATATAGCGCGCCGGCAGAATTGCCACTTGAATGCGGGAGCAAGTCATTGGTGCTCAATGGCCTGCATCAGCGCGGCAATCTTTATCGTCGCGAAATTGGAAAAGGTGTCAGATACCGCGTAAGGCAAGATGATTTGGTCGCCGTGACGCATTGCGCCGCAGGTATAGACAACATTCGGCACGTAACCTTCGCGTTCGGTAGTCTCAGGATGAACAAGAGGTTCGCGCGAGCGTGCAAGAACCTTTGATGGATCCTTTTTGTCCAACAGAACTGCGCCGATTGAGTATTTCCTGACCGGGCCAACTCCGTGTGTCAGCAACAGCCAGCAGTCGTCCAGTTCGACGGGCGAGCCACAATTGCCAATCTGAACGAATTCCCAAGGATACTCGGGTTGAAGGATGCAATGACCACCCTCCCATGTGTAAAGATCGTCGGAATAGATCAGATAGAGGTTCTCGTTGTCCTGCCGCCCGATCATCGCGTAGCGGCCGTCGATTTTTCGTGGAAACAGAGCCATTCCCTTATTGCGCGCCGCCGATCCGGCGAGTGGTGTCAACCGAAACGATCGAAAGTCCGTCGTTTCGAGCAGTTCGGAGCGGATCGCCCGGCCGCTATAGGCTGTGTAAGTGGCGTAGAAAGTTTTTCGTCCGTCGTCATTGAATTCAACGAACCGGGCATCCTCGATGCCGTTTGCTTGAGCGTCGGTGAGCGGAAAGATGACGCGTTCGCTCAGCTCTTCGTCATCTGCGAACATCACCTCGACGTTATCGCGGTTTGGCGGAAACGGACAGCTGCGGACCTTTGGGACCGCGGCAAGACGCGCAGTCGGATCGACGGCGACGCTTCCGTCGGCCGCTATGGTGCCGGATCGGAATGTCAGCGATGAAATATGTCCCTCGCCGACGGCGCGCAGACTCAAGATGAAGCGACAGCCATTTTCCGGCGCGCCAGTCTGGTCGGGATGCTGGACGATGCTCGGATTGAACAATGCCGAGGCTTCAAATGAGTATTCGT
The DNA here is from genome assembly GCA_963813825.1 of uncultured Alphaproteobacteria bacterium. Classification (GTDB taxonomy): domain Bacteria; phylum Pseudomonadota; class Alphaproteobacteria; order Rhizobiales; family Xanthobacteraceae; genus BOG-931. The sequence goes on along the minus strand of CAWFBB010000038.1, from coordinate 9,469 downwards.
TGAGAAAATATGCACCGATCAGGCGGCGTTGCGTCGTGTTCAATTCGGCATGTGATTCCAGGACGTCTTCCATTTCTGCAGCGCGCGTCTCGAAGACATCGATCAGATTCCTGTGACGGCCCTCGAAATTGTCGAGCACATCGCTCAATTGCTGGGCTGCGGCTTCGGCATCGAGCCGAAGGACCCTGTCAACGATATGATTAGCCCTGATATTATCGGTGGGATTGAGGCTGCGGGGTTCAGCTGCCAGCTTGAAGGGTCTGACGACGACCCTTGCCGGATCCGGGCGCAGATACAAGCTCTGGCGATTTACGAATCGGAATTGGGACAATGAGGCTCCCTGGCACTGTTCGAGGTGGGTTCGTGTGACTAACGTCGCCGCCTATGAACTTGGCTGCGGGTCTCGTTCGGTCCATCGCAGTCATACGCCTGAGCTGGCGAATCTCCACAAGGCTGAGGAGATACGATAGCACCGATTCCGCGCCCTTGTTCTCATTAGATCGATCCGGATGAAGCCCATCCGAGCAGCTGCCCGTTTCCGGATCAATCAGTGCTGTCTGCAGGTCGTTTTCGCCCAGAAACCACTCGAATGCGCGCATTGCTTCTATCGGCCACTCCGCGCTGTCATCGGCCCGCGATGCGGCGAGGCACGCGGAAATCGTTGCTGAAGCCTCGACTGGCTGCTGATCGAACGCTTCCGGCTTCTGGCGGAGCCTCCCGAAGCTCTTGGTCCCAACCGGTCTGAAGTATCCCGACGAGGTGGTCTGAAGTGTGTTGAGCCAACGGAGCGATCGGAGACCAACTTCCACGTAGGAGGGTGTCTGGGTGGTGAGCCCGGTTTGGATAAGCGCCTGGGGAAGCCGCGCGTTGTCATATGCAAGCAAGTCTTCAAACCAGAGCCAGTCTTTGGTTTCCACAGCGGCCATGAGCGACATCAACCTGTCGGCCAACAGCCTGCGCAGACGGTTGGCGAGAATGTCGCCAACGGCCAGCGTGCAATAGGCATCCAAGCCCAGAAGCGAGAACGCCCAGGCCCGCGGCGACGAGAATTGCTCGACCACGGGAAGCGCGGTCTTGAACAGCGCCGCGGCCCATCTGCGGCGAGATGGATCGAAATCCTTGATTGCGCATTCGGCCAATGCCCATAGCGTTCTGCCGTGACTATCCTCCGAGCCTTGCTGTTCCAGCCAGCGGCGGTCGTAGCTCATGAAATTTCGAAACCGGCGCGTGTCCGGGTTCCAGGCATGCTGGATGAATGCCGCAAAGCGCGCTGTGGCTGATTTTGGCAATTGCGTTTCGCCAAAGTTAGCAAGCGAACTCGAGAACAGCATCGCGCGTGCGTTATCGTCAACACAGTAGCCATGGGAGCGGTCCGGTACCGAGTGGACGGCGTGCTGGAGCATGCCCGTGCTGTCGCAGAGCGAAAGGAAATGACCGATCCGAATCTCCGGTATCACATGTCCGTTTCGCCCGGAAACGATCGCATCAACGGGAAGTAATATTCCAGGCCGGGCATTTTCACTCTCGGTCTCGAAGACCCCGAGATAGCGCTTGGCCGTTTGCACCCAAGTCATCGATCGGCTTGCCGCGTACGCACGTTTGCGCATGGCATTCCGGCGGACGTCGTTCGTCAGCAGGCCGGCGATCTCGGCACTCAGCGCTTCGACATCGCCAAAAGGAACGAGAATGCCGCGCCCGTCGCTCAGAAGCTCCCTGGCGTGCCAATAGGGTGTCGACACGACTGCTTTTCCCAATCCGAAACTGTACGCAAGCGTGCCCGACGTCATCTGGGCTTCGTTGAGATAAGGCGTCGTGTAGACGTCGCACATTGAAATAAAGTCCAGCAACGTGGCCTGATCCACGAACTGATTGAAAAAAACAACATGGTCCTCAATGCCGAGGTGGTGGACGCGCGCTGTCAAGCTTTCGCGATAGGTCTCTCCCTGCTCCCGCACCAGCTTCGGATGCGTGGCGCCTAGAATGACATAGACGGCATTCGGGCACGACTTGATGATTTCCGGCATGGCATCGAGCATGTTCTCGATGCCTTTGTTCGGCGACAGGAGACCGAAGGTCAGAATGATCATCTTTCCGCTGAAATCGAATTTCGCCTTGGCGTGATGCGTTTCGAGGAACGGGAAATCCGGTATTCCGTGCGGTATGACCTCAATCTTGCGGGTTGGCACGTCGTGAACGGAACGGAGAAATTCGTGGCCTTTTTCCGACATGACGACGATTTTTGCCGAAATGTCCAAGATCCTGGTCATCACGTCGCGCTGCATTGCCGTCGGATTGGCGAGCACAGTATGCAGAGTGGTGACAACCGGCATTTCCAGGCGCGACAGCAGCTCGATGATGTTGCCGCCAGCCTCGCCACCGAAAATTCCAAATTCGTGTTGCAGCGAGATAACATCGAATCCTGCACCGTTCAGGAACTCAGCGGCCTTGACATAATCCCCGATCGTTTCGTCGTGAATCTCGAAGCGCACAGCAGGCGGATAGTCATAGGTGCGATCGGAATCCGTCATGGCGACGACGCTGGTCTCCAGATCCGGCCGGGTGGTCGAGACTGCGCGATGAAGATCTTGGGTGAATGTCGCTATACCGCAAAGGCGCGGAAGATAGTTCCCGATGAAGGCCACACGCTGAAGGAGTTTCATTTAGTTGATTCCAGGCGGCCGGTCTTTGGGCGCAGCCTTTACTTGGGTGAGAGCAACTGGCACCTTTATCTCCTGTGAGCGCTCGACTTCGATTGAGCCCGGCCGCGTGAGCCGCTGCAGCAGATGTGGAAGCGGGCCGCTGCCGGTGTACGCAGCGAGGCCCACCATGCCGATGGCGCCCGGGTGGATGTCGATGCGGTCCGCTTGCGCGAAAAGTGTATCGCCCGTGACAACGTCGAACGATCCGGCGATAGCACTGCCGCTCAGAACGAGAAGCCATGTCTCTCGCTCCGCTTCCAGGTACCAGGATGAATTTGGCGCCAGATCGATCCGCTCGAACGCGAAAAGTGGGTTGGAAACGAGAAGCCTGCGTTCGGCGGTTAACTGGCTTGGCCGCTGCTGAAAATCCGCCGGTCCGGCGTTCGCCACCAGGATAGCGCTTTCGACATGAAGTTCCCGGTTCCGACCGTGATCGAACAGACGGAACGTCGTATCGCTCCGTTGTTGCAGCTCTGCGATGACGAGGCCGGCGCCAATCGCGTGAATCGTCCCGGCGGGTACGAAAATGGCGTCACCTGCCGCCACCGCGTGCCAGACGACAAGATCGGAAATCGCCCCGTCGTCGATGGCCTCGCGCAATTGCTGCGGAGTTAGACGTCGACTAAGGCCGAGGCCGACCTTGGCCTCGGGAGCGGCACTCAAAACGTACCAGGCTTCGGTTTTGCCGTTCGGCAGGCCGATCGAATGTGCAAACGCATCATCCGGATGAACCTGGATGGACAGTGGCTGGCTCGTGAACAGCAATTTGAGTAGAAGCGAAGGAGCTACGGCCCCGTTATCGGGTCGCTCATACCAGATTTCGCCGATCGCATCGCCATCACGGCGCGAGGTGCTCCAAGGACGACAATCTTCAACGCCCCAGGGCTTTGGTAAGGCGCGCGCGCGCGCATGCTCAACCGCCATTACCCTATCCGATTTCGACCGAGACAACGTATTTCGATCGCAGAAGTGCGGTCGAAATCTCTGAATCACAGGCGCCGGCTGCGTAGAGGTCAGCGGCCGCAAAAATCAGGCTTTGGGTTAGCAATCGCGAGAGGAGGCAAGTCCGGACAATCGCAAGTCTGTAGATCGATAGAAATAGACGAAGTATCTATCCGCATAGACGGAAGGCGCGTCCTCGAAACGAGTCGGTACCTGTTCATATGTGCCTGAACAGCGCGATTTCAAGTTCCAGGAATGATACTAATCTCCAGAACAATTCATTTCTGAGCAATATTGCTCATACTGGCCGGTCTCCGGCTGGAGGGTCACGTGAGACTGGCCCCCATGTATTTGGGGAATCCTTCACACATCAACGATCCGGTCGAGGTAAAGTTTCCAGTTGCCGCGCGGCGGCGTGTGACCGGAAAGCCAGCTGCCTGTCACTTTGCCTTCCCATTCGACCGGCAGCACCATGCCACGCAAGAATCTCGCCGCCATTTGCTGCGAACTCCAGGCGATCACAGTGTCCGATCCGGTCTCCCACCAGGCGTCGCCCGGAGCGAAGTCACGTCCGGACTCCGCGTTCTGCTGGACATTGAACGTGCCTTCCAGAAGGCAGCGGATTCCCGGCCCCGGATGCTGGTGGCGATCGGCGATGCGGCCGGCCGCACTGATGATTTGATCGAGACGGAACAGCCAACGCGTGCCTTCGGGCATCGCCAGACTGGTGATCACCCGCGACATCCGCAAGCTCGACAGAATGCCCTGTCCTTCGAGGAGTGCGGGCGAAGCGCTCGGCAGCGCCAACTCCCAGCGCCATATTTGGGCCCATTCGCCGGCCGACGTCATCGCCAGCGGCTCGCCGCAATAGCTGGCCTCTTCGGCGTTCATCGGCTGGCCGTTGATCTCGACCCGGCCATGCCGGACATAGAGCAAACGATGCGCCGCTGCCAACGGCGACGCGCTGGCGCCAGTCGCGCCGATTTGATCGTGATAAAGGTTCAGTGAAAAAGGCATTGCTCAAGCGTAGCATGGCGCCGACGCCGCGCCCACCGGCAACGCCGACGCAACCACGACGAACCGGGCAAAACAAAGGATCCGCGAAAAGAAATCGGCGACGGAATCCTTTGCGGCTCCGCAAACGTCTTGGTGACAGTCGGCAAGCGCCGCGCGTGGCGGCGCCTCGCCGATGTCCAGTTCAACGGAGTATTGCGATGCGACGGATGCTTATACGCTACAAGACAAAGCCTGATCTCACGGCGGAGAATCAACAGTTGATCGAGGCCGTCTTTCAGGAATTGAAGGCCCGCTCGCCCGAGGGCCTGCGCTACATGGTGCTCAAGATCGGTGAAGGAGATTTTGTGCATTTCGTCGAGTCCGAGGGCACAACCAGCCCGCTTGCCGGGATCGAGGCTTTTCGCGCCTTCCAGAAAGGTGTCCTCGACCGCTGCCTGGAGCGGCCGCAGACCGGCGAAGCATCGATCGTCGGCAACTATCGGATGCTGTCCGAACGATGAACGAATCCGCGCCACGCCAGCGCAATGGCGCCGACGATTTCGGGCGCCGGCTCGGCGAATTGCGGCCAAAGCTCCATCGCTATTGCGCACGCATGACCGGCTCGGTGATCGACGGCGAGGATGTGCTTCAGGAAGCGTTGCTGAAGGCGCTCGAAGCTTTCGCCGAGGGAATGGCCGTCGCCAACCTGGAAGGCTGGCTTTTCCGCATCGTTCACAACACCGCGCTCGACTGGCTGCGTCGGCGGGCGCGCGAGGCCGGGCGCTCGATCGAGGAGATCGACATGATCGCCGATTCCGTAGATACCGCCGAGAACCGCGACATCGCGGCTGCGAGCCTTCACACATTCATGCGACTGCCAGTGGCGCAGCGCAGCAGCCTTATACTGATGGACGTGCTGGGTTATTCGCTCGAAGAGATCGGCGGGCTGACTGCAAGTACGATTCCTGCGGTCAAAGCCGCGCTCCACCGCGGCCGCACCCGGCTCAAGGAGATCGCAAGGGAGCCGGAATACCTGCCCCCTCCAGCCATGGCGGAGGCAGAGCGACTACGCCTCGGCGCCTATGTCGAGCGCTTCAATGCTCGCGATTTCGATGCCATTCGCAACATGCTGGCCGACGAGGTGAGGCTCGATCTCGTCGCTCGCATGCAGAAACGCGGCCGAAGCGAAGTAGGCACGTATTTTCATAACTACGCGAGCGTCGATGATTGGCGGCTCGTGCCTGGATTTGTCGACCGGCGCGCAGCACTGCTCGTCTATGATCCCCGCGATGCACCCGCCGCGCCGCGCTATTTCATCCTTCTGGACTGGGCCGGCGACGCCGTCGCCAGAATTCGCGATTTTCGCCACGCGCGCTACGCCATGGACGGCGCGGACTTGCAGCCGCTGGCCTGACGATTCGGCGCGGATTAGAGCATGTCCGGAAAAGTGGAAACCGGTTTTCCGAAAAGATCGCGCTCCAATACAAAACCTAGACCGTGATCCGATTCAGCCTGATCGGATCATGGTCTAGGCGCAGCGTACAACGCGATTACAATTTTGTGACCGCCGCAACGGCTGGCGCGCCTAATCCGTCGCGGCTGTAAATATCGTCGCGAAATTGCACGACGCCATCGGACGCTGACCAGGCCGTGACGTAAACCCAGTGCAGCGGCACCGGTTTGGTCAAGTTGGCGTTGACCTGGTCGCCCGAATTAATCGCCTGGTCGATGCGATCGGACGTCCAGCCTTTGGTCCCGTCGAGCAGCCAGCCGACCAATTGGCGGACATTCTGCACACGGCAGCAACCTGAAGAGTTGTACCTGAAATCTTCGCCGAACAGATTCTTCAGCGGCGTGTCGTGCATGTAGACGCCGAATTGGCTCGGGAAATTGATGCGAATGCGGCCGAGCGAATTGTGATCGCCGGGATCTTCCCGGAAGGTGTAGTGGACCGCATCTTCCGAATACCAATTGATCTGCGCTGGCTGCACTTCCTTGTGCGTCGGGTCGTAAATGCGGATGTGATTTTCGGTCAGGTAATCCGGCTTGTCCTGCATGAGCGGAATCAAGTCCTTGCGCACGATCGAGACCGGCACCGTCCAGAACGGATTGAAATTGACCTGCACAATCTTGCTGTTGATGTCGGGCGAAGGCCGATCGGGCTTGCCGACGACCGCGGTGTGGCGCGTAACCGCAACGTCGTTTTCGATGCCCTCGACGCGCGCCGCTGGAATATTGACCACCACATAGCGCGGTCCGAGATTGGTCGTCAGTGTCTTCAGCCGCTCGATATTGATCTTGAGCTGACTGAGCCTTGTTGCCGCCGGCACGTTCAGTGCCGTGAGTGTCGGTGCGCGCACCACGCCATCGATGGTAAGGCCGTGGCGTGCCTGGAACCGGCGCACCGCTTCTTCGACATAGGAGTTGTAAATGTCGTTGGCGGCCGCGACAGCGTTCGGATCGATATCACCGGACGCCGAAAGCCGCGAGCGCAGATCGACCACGCTCGGATGGCGATTGCCGACGCGCAATTCATTGACCGGCGGCACGACCGGCCAGCCGCCGCGCGACACGATGCCGTCGTAAACCTGAATGGCCTGTTCGGTGAACTGCGCGGTCGCGGGCGAAAGCGTCGGCGCGGTGGGCTTCGGCATGCGGATGGTGCGGGAGGCCTGATCGAAATCTTGTCCGAACTGGCCGTCCTTGCCGTCACCCATCAGGGCGTCGAGCGCCGCGTCTTCGGCACTGGCGTGACGGGCAAACGCACCAGTCAGGGCGGTGGCTGCGGCGAGCCGGAGCATCCCCCGGCGGCTCGGCTGTGGCTTATGCCGGTCTTGCGATCGCTTCATGGAACGTCCGTCTGCCGTTTGAAGCCGGAGCGGGCCTCGCGCGGAAAAACACCACCCCCTACCGCTGCATTAGCACGCCTCGTCCCGACGGCCAAAGCACCGATTAAGTTGATATCTGGCCAATAGCCTGGGCGGATTTGTGACGGCCTGTTAGCTCTGTGGCTGAGTAGGCGGAAACAAAAAACCTGATTCGGCGGTTGGTTCCCTTGCGTCATCCGCGAAGCTTTTTGCAGGTCGCGTCATTCGCACAGCCCAGCCGCGGCATGGCCGCTGCGATTTAAATAGGAAGCGACCACATGGGTTTGATCAGGCTGATTGCGGCTCCGATCCGCGCCATCGTGCGATTCCCGTTATTCCAGTTCGCCGTCGTTGTCCTCATCATCCTGTTTCTGCAAGCCGCCAGCGACCAGTCGGTGTGGGGCCGCATCTTCACAGTGCTCGACACCATCACCGAAGAGACGGTAGCCTTGTGCGCGCAACTGTTCGAGGTGAAGTCGTTCACCCGCTCCGGGCTGACCGCCGGACTGATGATCGCGTACGCCTATCTGGTCTGCCTTTTCATCCTGTTTGTGCTGCGGCTGATATTCCGTGCAATCGTCGATCTGGTCGGATGGAGCAACGCCTTCGGGCTGCGCAACACCATTGCGCGCGAGCGCGGTATCGCCGCCTATCGAGCCTGGGTGCCTTTCGAGCGGATCCGGCCGGCCAGTGTCTCGCAGGCGGACTGGGAAGCGGCATTCGCCTGGCCGCCCGGCGACCGCCCGCCCTACCCGCCGCTCGCGACACGGATCGCGCGCGGTACGCTGAGCTACGTCACCGTGGCGGTGGGGATCGCGGTGCTGCTCCAGGTCTTCACGCCATTCCCGGTGCTCACCTGGCTCGGTCGCGCGCTGCACACCGCGATGAGCTAACCGGGCCGACGATGATCGCACTCGCGCGAGACGAACGAGAAAAAAAGCCCCGGCCTTTCGGCCGGGGATTTGAGTTACGCCAGTACGACGGAATTTTTGACGAAATAAACCCGAGCGTTTAGAGCCGGTAGAGAATCTGATCGGTCCAGAACCGCTCGAGCCGGTGCAGCGCCTTGTTGAGCACGCTGAATTCATCGGCGTTGATGCCGCCGACCTGCTCGACCGTGCGCACGTGCTTCTGGTAGAGCGCATCGACGGTGTCGCGGACTTCGCGGCCCTTGTCGGTGAGCTTGATGCGCACCGAGCGCCGATCGACGCGCGAGCGCTGATGATCGAGGAAACCCATCTCGACCAGCTTCTTGAGATTGTACGAGACGTTGGAGCCGAGATAGTAGCCGCGGGTGCGCAGCTCGCCGGCGGTGAGCTCCTTGTCGCCGATATTGTACAACAGCAATGCCTGCACCGAGTTGATGTCGGCACGGCCCTTGCGGTCGAACTCGTCCTTGATCACGTCGAGCAATCGGCGATGCAGGCGCTCGACTAGAAGTCAGCGCCTCCAGATAGTGCGGCCGGATATGGTCGAAGCGCGCCTCACGATCGGCGGGCTCGACCGTCTTTGCGACGGCTTTCATGTTGACGCCTTTCCCAATAATTCTTTTGTCTTCGACGGGCCCTGTCTCCCGCCGTATCTCGCAACACTACCGCCGAGGGTCTAAGATCAGTTTAAATAACAGGCTAAAAAGAAGGTTTATTCGCCACATTGCGGCGCCTTATTGCGCGTAAAATTCGCGCTCTAAATTAGATGATTTATTTACCGTCATAGTCAGCGTGAAATCCAGCATCAGCGGCAATGTCGGAAATGTCTTTTGCGAAGGATCCTGATGATCCTGATCAAATATATTTCAAACGTGTCTGCTTTTCCTTGTGTCAGAAAAAGCAAACTACGTAACGAGTTTCCAAGGTCTAAATTTGTTTGTGTGGGTGGTCGCCTACTTGCGACCGCGACTATGCCAATCACGCCGTAGCGAAGGCGGGTGGTGGGAGAGGTAGGACTTCGAACCTACGAAGGCGT
>CAWFBB010000037.1:0-150255 GCA_963813825.1 uncultured Alphaproteobacteria bacterium | reverse complement strand
GCCTGCCCCGTAGCGTCGGCCTGTCGGCTGACTACTACAACCTGTATTGGTGGTGTCAACTACGCAATGCACTCTAGAGTTGTGTCAAATAACAAAACGCATTCCATAAGGATATATTCGATAATACGGCCATCATCACCAGCCAGAGCTATCCGCCGTGACCTTTCCTGACAACGCGCTGTTTGCAGCAGCCGTCGAAAATCCCCGCTTCTGGGTGGCACTCGCCATCACGGTGGTCGCCGGTTTGGTGCGCGGCTTTTCCGGATTCGGTTCGGCAATGATCTACATTCCGCTGGTGTCGGCGGTCTATAGTCCGCGTGTCGCCGCCGTCACGCTGCTGTTGATCGACACGATCGGCGCAGCGCCGTTCTCGGTCCGCGCTCTTACGCAATGTACCTGGCGCGAAGTGCTGCCGATCTATGTCGCCGCCGCCATCGCGGTGCCGATCGGCACCATGGCACTGCTCATCGTCGATCCGATCGCGCTGCGCTGGTGCGTTTCGATACTGGTCCTTTCGCTGCTCGGTGTCCTGATGTCGGGCTGGCGCTATCACGGCCGGCCGAGCCTGCCGGCGACAGTCGGGGTCGGTCTATTCTCCGGATTTGGCGGCGGCGCAGCGCAGATCGCCGGGCCCGCCGTCATTATTTATTGGCTCAGCACCAGCAACCACTTCCATACGGTGCGCGCCAACCTGCTGGTCTATTTCCTGCTGCTCGATGTCACGCTTTGCGTCAGCTACTTTGTGCAAGGCGTGTTCACCCCGGAACTGATGGCGCTGGCGTTGCTGCTCGGGTTGCCGTTTTTCGCCGCCACGTGGACCGGCGCAACCATGTTTCACGGCACTTCGGATCTGCTCTACCGCCGCATTGCTTATCTGATCATTGCCATCGCCGCATTCGTCAGCTTGCCGCTGTTCGACCGGTGGTTTCACTAGTCCGCGTCATCGCAAATCGGATTGCCGAGCGGGTATCTGCGATGTCCGCTTTCTTGATTCATCCGCGGACCGCGAGCGTGCGGCGGCTAGCCGCCGCTTCCAGCCAAGGAATGATACAGTGCGCCAACTCCCTCGGAGCGGCCAATTGTGGCGCATGGCCGGTCGAAAGCGACGCGACCTTCGCGCCGGGCACGAGCGCCTGCATCCGGCGTTGAACCGTCAGCACCACCGAGCGATCGTCGGCTGTTTCAATATACAGTCGCGGTACACGGCCAAACCGCTCCGGCGAAAGGCGCGGGCTCACGGCGCGGCCGCGTTCCGGCTGCGGCGTCAATCGCCGCGCCGCCGCCTCGGCGAGATGGTCCGGGCAATCCTGATAAAATATTCGCAGCGCGGCTTCGATCGGCACGCGCGACGTCAGGCGGTCTTCGGACCAGATGAGATGAGGTCCTATGCCGGCCGCGCTCGGATCGTCGTCGAGAACAGAAGCAACAACTTCAGCGAATGAACCTCCATCCGGCAGCATCATTCCGGCGATGTAGACCAAGCTGTCGATCTGTCCCGGACAAGCTTCGGCGACTTGCGAAGCCACGAGTTCCAGCGCCGGAATGCGCCACGATGCTAACGCTTCCTTTGATCGCGGTGACACGGCGCATCACGGCGGCGACATAGAGCTCAAGCGAGACATCCGCTGGGTCCGTGTCATCGCTGCCGTTGCCCGGAAGATCGAGCAGATGCACGTCGAGCCCGGCCTCCAGCAGTAACGGCGTCAGCCGTTCCCATGCCCAGCTTCCCTGCCAGGCACCGTGCACGAGGAGCACCGCCATCGCGTCAGCTCTTGTAGGTGCGGCGATACATCTCGCGCAGATGTGCCTCAACGGTGATCGGCGGATATTTTGGCTGTTCACCCGGCTTGAGGCAGGTCGGGATGCATTCCACGAGGTGATCGCCTTGGCCGACATAGAAAAACGGAATTGAGTAGCGCTCGCGGCCGGATACGTTCACCACGCGATGGAGCGTCGACCTGTACTGGTCGTTGGTCCAGCGCGCGATCATATCGCCAAGATTGACCACGTAAGTTCCGGGTATGGGGTCGGCGTGAATCCAGCCTCCCGTGGTTTGGTCCCAGACCTGTAGTCCGGCGATCTCGCCTTGGCGCAGCAGCGTCAAGCCGCCGAAATCCGTGTGTGCGCCGGCGCCTTTTTGGCCAGGTTCGGCGTTCGCCGGCTGCGGCGGATAATGCAGCAGCCGGAGCGTAGCCATCGGATCGGTGCAAAACCCCTTGAAGTGATCCTCTGACAGGTTGAGCGATAAAGCCAAGCCGCCCATCAGGCGTTCGCCGAGCGCCTTCATCGTCTCGAAATAGTTTTGCATCGTGGCGCGGAAGGCAGGCTGGTTTGCCGGCCATTGATTGGGACCAAGATTGAATTTGCCGGCCCGAACGCGCGGGTCCTGGAGATCAAGTTCGGCGCCGATATAGAAACCTTCCTTGAGGTCAGGCGGCGCGCCGGGCTCCAGCGCCTGACCACTGAGTGGCTCGTAGCCGCGGTTTGCAAGGGAATGCGCCTTATCGAGCGCAGCCTTTTCGGAAGCCGGAAGGGCGAAGAACCGCTCCGCTTCGGCGAAAACCGCTGCAACGAGGTCGTCCGGAATACCGTGATTGCGGATATAGAAAAAACCTTTGTCGAGGCAAGCTTCGTGCAGCCTTGCGCCGACTGCTTGGCGGTCGGTCAGCTTGTTGCTGAGCAAACCTCCGACATCAATTATGGGGAGCGTCGCGGGTGAAACTCGGACTGCCTCAAGCGCCGCGGACATCGCTGCCTCCGTCAATTGTGCTTACAGGAATTTGGCGCAATTCCCGCGTTCGCGAAAGCGGAGAATTTCGCCCACGTCGATGCCGAAACGGCATCGGGTAAGCGTTATGCTCCCGCTGCTCGATCGGTGATTTGAGGGCGGGAACTCGCAATCGCGATGGATAAGGAAAAAGTACGTTTGCTATAATCAAACCGTCGTGCCGGCTGTCGGTACGGTGCGTGCTGGGAGAGACGGATGTCTTCAAATTGCAGGATGGCGATTGTCGGCGGCGGGCTCGCCGGGGTCGCGGCCGCGCGTGCGCTGCAGACCTTCGGGATAAAGGCGGAGGTTTTCGAGGCCGCACCGGCCCTGGGCGAGATCGGCGCCGCAGTCAATGTAAGCCCGCAAGCCAACAAGGCGCTCCAAGCGATCGGTGTTGGCGATAAAGTCGCCGCTGTCGGGACCGCATCGCCCGGAATCTACACGCGCAATATGCAGACCGGTGAGTTCCTCGAATTCAACGATCGGCTGAAGAGCGCGGCGCGGTACGGTGCTCCCTATTATACCTTTCACCGCGCCGACCTCTTGAACGCGCTCGCCAGCGGGCTCGATACTAGCGGGATTCATCTAGGACACCGCCTGACGGGAATTGAGGAGCGAAGCAACTGCATCACACTCACTTTCGCCAATGGCACGGAAGTCGAGGCTGAGTACGTGATCGGCGCCGATGGCGTGCGCTCGGTCATCCGCCACGCGCTCTATGGCGAGGACAACCCAACCTATACCGGTCAGATGGTGTGGCGTGCGTTGCTCAACGGCAACGATGTGCCCGAGGATGTGCTTGAGCCGACGGGCCATATCCAATGGGTCGGGCCGGGTTGCCATCTCCTGGCCTACTATATCCGCGGACGGAAGCTCGTGAATATCGTCACCCAACAAGACACCGACAAATGGGTCGAGGAAGGCTGGTCGACCCGCGGCGATCCCGAAGACATGCGGTCGAGCTTCCCCAACCCCGAACCGCGTCTTGAGAAACTTTTGAGCCTTGTGACCGAGTGCTCAAAATGGGGCCTGTTCACGCGCCCCCTCACGCAGAATTGGGGCCGCGGCCGCATCCAGCTCATCGGCGACGCCGCGCATGCGATGCTGCCCAATGCCGGGCAAGGCGCCTGCCAGGCATTCGAGGACTCATTTATCCTTGGGCGTTGGCTCGAAGCCTGCCGCGATCCGGCCGAGGCTTTTGCCAATTTCCGCCGCATCCGCATACCGCGTGTGCATGGGGTGCAGCGTCTCTCGATCTCGAACGCACGCTTCAAGCACATGCGCGACAGCGTGGCGCAGAAGGAGTTGATATCGTCCCGCACAGGCAGCGTCCACGGCAACTCCGAGTGGGTCTGGGGTTACGATCCAGTCGGCGAATGGGACAAAGAGCCTTCTGTTCCGTCCACCTATGCAGCGTGATGAGGTTCTTCCGAAAGCGCTCGCCCACTCGCTGCGAGTCATTCACACGATCGGCTTGAGTTATCAATTCAGCGGCCGGCCGGCAATCGCTGTTTGTAATTCTGCGGGGGGGGGTTTTTGCATCTGTTTTCTTTCTTATGACAGTATACACACGCGATGAATTGCGCTTGCTCAACGGACCCCGCCGGTATTGACGACCGGACCGGTAAAGCTCTCGAACCTCTTTCGCAAGGCAACGAGGCTTGTCTCGTCACTGACGAATTGCCGGTAACCGGCCTCGATCTTATAGGCCGAGAGCGGTTTCAAGCCGGCAGGCGGATCGACATCGGTACGCGCCGAATAAGTCCCGAGCCGGCTTTGTTGCTGTTTCGCCATGTACCAATCGAGGAAGAGCATGGCGGCGTTCGGGTGTGGCGCGTCCTTGAAAATGCCGGCGGTCACGACAAAAGTCGGCATGGCATCGCGCTCCGGAAACGCGAATTCGATCGGCTGGCCGGATTTCCTGAGCGCTCCGGTTGTCGAACTGGTCGAATCAAAAGTAACGGCGTTGGTGCCGTTCGCGACGCTGCGCAGTTCGGCAAGATGACCCTGAATGAAGTTCGGCTTTTGCGCCATGTACTTTTTCATGTAGTCCCAGCCGTATTTCTTGACGATCGTGTCGAAGACATAAAGCGTCGCATCGTCATCGGCGGGATACGCGGTCACGAGTTTGCCGGCAAATTGCGGCTTCAGAAAATCGAGCGCCGATTTGGGCACGTCGGCAGGTGCGACCATCTTGTTGTTATAGGCATAGGTCAGAAGCACGACGCTCGTCGTGGTGAAGGCGCCGTCCGGGTCGCGAAAGCGTGGATCGATCTTGTCGAAGCCGTCGGGCTTGAACGGCAGCAGCACGCCGGCTTTCTTCCAGGCGACGAAATCCTGCACGGTCTGGAAAATGGCCATGTCGACTTCGAGCTTTTTCGCCGCCAGCTGGTCGTCGATCTTGCGGTCGAGCACGTTCGAGAAACCGCCAGTCACAGACACTGCAATTCCGGGATAACGCTGCGCGAAGTCCTTCGCCATGCGCTCGTAGGGCTCGGCCGGGCCGCCGCTGTAAAACACCAGGGTCTTTTCCGCCTTCGCCTTTTCATAGAGCTGATCGGCGCTCTCCGCGTGCGCCGTGGCGCTTGCAAGCGTCATGACAGCACCGACACCGGCAAGTCCGGTAGCGTATTTCCAATTCATGTCCTGGTTCCTGCTTTCGGTCATTTCGGCAAATAAGCGTCGGTATAAAGCTTCGACATGTCGGGCTCGCCCTCAACGAGCTTCATCTCGACGAAAGACCGCTTTAAGGTTGCCAGTGCTTCCGGCTCGAAGCGGCAATCCTTGGTGTGCATGCCGATCGTCAGATCGTATTCCTGGGCCATCACGTTTTCGCTGAAATGGTTGATGCCGCTGGTGATCTTCACCGTCTCGGCCCTGTGCGCGCGCATGTAATCGACAGTCTCGATCCAGCCGGCTACGAACGCGCGGATCGCGTCTGGATTGCTGGCAATGAGCTGGTTCGAGGCGAACAGCGCGCCCGAGCCGACATTGCCCTCGAAGGTCGAGACCGGAGCAATGAGGCGGCCTGCTTTGGCCTCTTCGAAGGAAAGGAAGAGCGCCGTGGTGCTGATCACCGAATCCACCAGGTGAGCGCGTAACGCTGCGCCGATCGGCGCCGGACCGCCACCGATCGAGACTGTCTTCACCCCATCGTCACCCCAACCGAACTTGCGCGCGAGCTGATGACCGGACCAGTCGCTGAACGAGCCCGGGCTAGAGACGCCAACGGTTTTGCCTTTCAAGTCCTCAAGCTTTGTGACGGGCGAATCCCAGGGCACGCCGACGCCGAGGAAGGGCGCCGGCCCGGTGCTTTCGCAGACCGCAAGCATCGGTGCGCCTTTGGCGACGAACGCCATCTCGGTACCAGCGCCGTCGCCGATATCGATGGCGCCGGCAGCAAGGGCCTGAACCATTTTGCTGCCGCCGCCGAAGTCGACGATCTTGAGGGCGAGGCCGTGTTTTTTGAAAATGCCAAGCTCGTCGCCGACATTAACGGGAATGATGGCGTCCGACGTCGCGTTGGCCTTGCCGACAGTCAATGTCGTCTGGGCAAAGGCGGGAACCGAAGCCGCGGCGCCAAGAGCCAGTGCAGTGGCGACGATCGCGGCCCGTGGGCCGCCCCGAAGCGATGGCATATGATCGTTCCTTCCCTTTACGCGCGCTTCATTCGGCGCGCTCGGCGTAAACCTATCCCATACCGCCGCCTTCGTCGCCCACGGACGGCGTGGCGTATCCGGCTTGGCTCATAATATGATGCCGCCGCCGCACAAACGTCGCGATCATCGCCCGAAAAATGGCGGGGAGGAAACATGGCCAATTTGAAGCTCAGCCTCGCAATCACCAGAATCCGCGCACTTGGCCGATTATCGACGGACGCGTGAAAATCGACGGCATCGATTTCGCTCAGACCGTTCTCGGACCTGCGGAAATCTTCTGGCGGCAACTACGCTTTGCCGAGTTCGACGTTTCCGAAATGTCGATGTCGGAGCTGATGATGATCCGCACCCGCGGCGACGACCGGTTCATCGGCATACCGGTATTCACGACACGGCGCTTCTACCATACCGGCATTTCCGTTCGTAAGGACGCCTGCGTCGACAGCCCCGCCGACCTGAAAGGCAAGCGCATCGGCGTGCCGGAATACATACAGACTTCAGCGCTGTGGACCCGCGGCGTGCTCGAAAACGAGTTCGGCGTCGCACCCAAGGACATGATCTTCTTCATGGAGCGCCTGCCGGCCCGCAGCCACGGAGGCGCCATCGGATTCAAACCGCCGCCGGGTGTCACCATCAACCAGAATTCCTTTGGAAAAGAGCATCGGCTCGATGGTGCTTTCCGGCGAGCTCGACGGTTGCATGTCCTATATTCCGAAGCAGTCAGACCCGATGGATCGCAGCAGCGCCGATCTCGCCGCTCATCCCGATATCAAGCCGCTGTTTGCCGATTCCGCCGCCGAAGGTCTGCGCTACTTCGGCAAAACCGGTATCTTTCCGATCAACCACGGCATGGTGGTCAAACGTTCGGTGTTCGAGCAGTCACCCTGGGTGGTGCTCAACATCCTCAAAGCGTTCAACGAGGCCAACGACATCGCCGACACCGAACGGCGCGAGCATGTTTCCTATCATCTCGAAACCGGCCTGGTGCCGCCGGAATATCGCAAGGGGCTCGCGACGCGGATCGTCAAGCACGGAATTAGCGCCAATCGCACAACGCTCGAAACGGCGGCAAAACATTCAAACCAGCAGGGCCTGACGCCACGAGTCATGACAATGGAAGAACTGTTCGCGCCGAACGCGCTGGATTCTTGAAACAAAGAACAGGGAAAATGACCGTCGCTGATCGATGACGTTCAATCGGTGATTTCGTCCGCGAGATCGAGTAAGGACGGCGGAACGGTAAGTCCAAGCGCCTTCGCCGTTTTGAGGTTGATTGAAAGCTCGAACTTTATCGGCGCCTGAACCGGCAGTTCTCCCGGTGCCTGACCTTTCAAGATGCGATCAACGTAGGAAACCGGTTCGCTCATGATAGCGTCAAAAGAGTAGTTATAAGATACGAGAGCGCCGTGTTTGGTTGCTTGGAGGAGCGGAACCATGTTTGGCAAGCTGTTGAGACTGGCTTGATTGATGATCTGGTCTCGGTGCGCCGACGTAAATGGCTCAGGTATTACCAAAAGAGCTCCATGCGGCTCTTTGCTCAACGACGATATTGCCGCTTCGATTTCGCTGTCGCCGCGAACCGGATATTCGAGCACCGAAACTTGCTCTCCGGCAGCGACTTTGGCAGAAGCGATTAAGGGCGGCGCATATGCAGCGGTTTCGGGATTATAGATAATTCCGACGTTCTTAGTCGCGGGGGCGATCTGGAGGAGAAGCTGCGTCCACTTGCTCCCGATTGAAAGGTCCCAAACGATAAAGCCAGTGATATTGCCGCCCGGATGCGCGATACTCTGAACCAAACCAAATTGAACCGGGTCGGCGACCTGCGTGAAGACGATCGGAATGGTGTTTGTCTTCTCATGAAGGGCGCGCGCGGCCGGCAATCCTTGAGCGAAGATTAGCTCCGGATTGAGTGCCACCAGATCTGCAGCGGATGTAATGGTTTTTGTGGGATCTCCGCCAAATCGATAATCGATCTGAATATTCTTTCCTTCTACCCAGCCTGCCTTTTGCATTGCGTCCTTGAATGGGCGAAGAGTCTCTTTTGCGATCGGATCATCAGGATTGGAAACTGATCCGACAAGAACGCCGATGTGGCGTGTTCGATCTGACTGCTGTCCATGCGCCAGACAGGGCCACGCCAAAGCCAATCCTAGAAGTGAAAGCAATTCTCTGCGTCTCATGGAATTGCCCCGATTTGACGAGCCAAAGATAGCAGCGGATGGAGCGCAAGTCCTGACAATCGGGGCATTGCGAATATCCGATTGGGTCAATGGGCGGCCATGAAGACGTCTGTTACCCGACCGCTTTGAGTACCGTACTGCCCGCCGTCACCGGTTTGGCGTCGATCAGAGCAAACACGATCACGCAGGGTGCCGTGCCGCTGTTGATCCAATTATGGATGGTGCCGCGCTGCACGAGCACGTCGCCAGCCTTAAGGTGTATCATCGCGCCATCCATCTCCATATCGATCTCGCCCGACATGATGATGGCGTAGTCGATCGAATCCGTTCGGTGGTTGCGCGCCTGCACGCCCGGGCTGAATTCGACGACCCGCAGGATCGTGCCGCCTGCGAGTGTGGTACCGACCTGACGCGTGGAGGCATCGTCGTGTCCGTCGTTATTGACTGGAAAGCCTTCAGTCGTCCAGATCGGCGCTACCATTGCGCCCGGCCTGCCAACCTTCAGATCGTGCACAATCTCATCGATCTTGACGATAGCTTTGCCGCTATTGTCGTGGCCAGTAATTACCCGTCGCACTTTCAACGTCATGCCTCTCCTCCAAAACTCTCCTTAGAACCACCTCCGGCCTCATGTCTTGGACCTCAGATCGAGCGCCAAGCTTTAGCAGGCGAGAGAGGCGTTGTGCATCACGGCATAAATGAGCAAGCGCGTGTCCACATTCGGGCAAAAGTCGACTTCGATTCGCCTCCGCGCCGCGACCGCTTTCCCTGAAAACGGTCGCGACTCAGACATCGCCGAATGTCCGTTGGCGGAAATTCCGTTGGACGATGCAATAGCTAGTGCGTCGCCGCTTGCTTCTTTAGCGCGTCGAGATCGGCTTCGCTGCGGAACGTCATCACTGCGACCTTGCTGGTTCGCGAATAAGGAATGACCACTTCCATCTTGCCGTCCTTTTCCAACAGCGAGACGTACCGCGCCTCGGTGCCGCGAGTCGGCAGGTCGAAAGTTGTCCACTTATTGGCGGCCGGGTCGTAGCGGAGCACCACGTCGGAGGTCCAGATGTTGAGCCAGGCGTTATGTTTCTTGTCGACCGTGATGTGATAGGGCTGCATCACGCCCGGGCCCGGCAGCGGTACAAAGCTCGTTTTCCCGGTTGAGGTGTCGATTTTGGCGAGATTGCCGCCCCAGGAATCGCCAACCCAGAGAACATTCCCGTCCTTGTCCGACCCCATGCGCCTTGGACCCTGGTTCCAAGGCACCGGCGCGTTGAAGTCGGGCGCGTTGTATGATTCATAGAACTTACGATCGGCGTCGCTTATGGCATCTTCTTCCATCGCAACATGCGGGAGCTTCATCTCGATCGACTTACCGGTTGCGCTGTCGCCCTTGTTGATCGTGTCGATGATCATCTCGGCCCACCAGCCGTTGCCGTTGCGATCGCCCGCGGCGCCGTAAGTAAGCCCCATGCCGTTCGGCGTCTTGTAGGTCACCGACTTGAATTGAGTGAACTTCTCGGTATCGGGATCGAAACGCAGCGCACCGTCCGGCGCCGATACCCAAATTTTGCCCTTGCCGTCCCAATCGACGGTGGTGGCGCCGCCCGTCGGCGACATGTCGGTTGGCGGCAGGAAGGTATCGATCTTTTCCGTTTTGGGATCGAGCCGGCACAGCGCGCCGCGGCCAATATTGCAATTGAACCAGATGATACCGTTCGGATCGCGGGTCATGCCGTGGGTGTTGGCGGCAAGACCGTTGGGGCCGGGGACCTTGAACATTTTTACATCGCCACTCTTGGCGTCGATGCGGCCGATCGAGGTGAGGTGATTGGGTACGTTCGAGGTGAACCAGAGATTGCCGTCGAGATCGGCCCAGGCGTCGTGAACAAGCGAGCCACGGCGCGACGGCGTGCCGTTGAGCCAGTCGCTGCCGTCGGTCATCGGATCATTCGCCGGCACGTCGAGATCGGATTCGAGCGGCACGTCATATTCCTTGAACACGACGCGCGCGGTCTCGCCCGATGGACGCGGCCGCATCACATATTTCAAGGCGCTATTCGGGCCGCGGGCGCGCGCGAGATAGACGGCGAGGTCCTTCTGGTAATGGTCGATCATGCCTTGCGGCTTGTGATCGGGGCCGAGATAGACGCCCGAGACATTGACGTTCTTCATGAGATCGAGGATCGCGTTCCAGCCGGCCTCGTCGAAATGATGCTGCAACGGAAAGTTCGGCTGATGGCAACCGGTACAATTGTTCTCGACGATTTTCTTCAACAACTTGTCATCGTTCGACTGCTCCGGCAGCGACGCCATGGCGAGATCGCCGGGCAGTTGCTGGAAATAGTCGCCGGACAGCGGCGCAAGCGTGAAGTCCTGATCGCGATTGGTGGCAAGATCGACGGCGCCCTTGGCGGTCGAAAACGACAGCGCCTGCGCCCACACCCGGTAATGGCCGTTCGGCAGCGGCGGAAAGTAATAGTGCCCGCGTTCGTCGGTAAGAACCGTCGTGGTGATGGTAGCACCGTCGGACTTGGCCGAAACCATAACGCCGCCCATCGGCGCACCCGCGGACGATTTGATGACGCCGCTTAGCAACGCGTCGGCGAAAGCCGGAACGGCGACGATGACGGCAGCGACTGCGGTCAAAGTGGCGACGAATAAACCTCGGACCGGACTCATGGGTTGCTCCATCCAACGATCGAGTTAATCGGCTTCGCCCGGACCGCCTTTGTGGGCAGCCGGGGTTGCCGCCGCGGGCGCGGGAATTGTCTTGATGTAGGCGACGATGCCGTCGATCTGCGCCGGCGTATATTGAGTCTTGAATCCGGGCATGCGCGGCGTGCCGTTCCCGATGACGTCGCGCATGACGTCTTCCTTGCCGCCAAGCGTAGCCGTCGACAATATCGGCCCGTACTGACCGGCCGTGATTTGCGGATTCTTATGACAAAGCACGCAGGACTGGTTGAACAGCCGCGCGCCGAGTTTTTGCTGAGCCGCAGACGCCCCGTCCTGAGCAAAGGCGGAGCGCGGACCGGCCAGCACAAACGCAAGCAGACAGAGAATTGCCGACGCGTATTTACTGCGTGACATCCGGCCACCTCCCGATACCATTTCTTTTGCGCAAGCCTACGCTGCGTTCCGCTTACGGCGCAAGCGGGGAAGCGGGCTTGCGGCCTTGATCTGGGTAGCTTTGTCCGCAGGACATGAGAACCCCGGCTCGGACATGATCGCGGGTATTGAAACGCCTATTTCGAGTCCAGCTTCCACACACCGTCCCAATGGTCCGGCGGATTGGCCTTCATATAGGCGCAACGCTCGATATAGATCTCGGATAATTTATCCTTGGGATGTGCGGCAAGCGTATTGCGGAAGGACGCCTCGGCTTTATTCCAATCGCCGGCACCGAAATGCTTGCGACCTTCCTTGAAGTGGCCGACCACTTCCATGAGATTGGGAAATGCCTCGGCCGAGTGATAGTCCAGGACTTCGTAGACCCGGACCGGCTCGGTTTTACCTTTGACAATGACTTCATCAATATCCCGGACCCGGTAAGTACCCTTCAGCTTCTTGAAAGTATATTCACTGATCAAAAGCTGCGCCGCATATTGCTTGCAAGCGCTTTCGAGTCGCGAAGCCAGGTTCACGCCATCGCCGATCAACGTGTAATTCATGCGTGTTGGCGAACCGATATTGCCTGACACGATAAGATCGGTGTTAAGACCGATCCCGATGTTGACCGGCAACTTGCCGTCGGCGCGGCGCTGGATATTCCACTGCTCGAGTTCGGTCAGCATATTGATCGATGCGCGAACTGCGCGGTCCTCGTCGTCGCCATGCTCTATCGGCACGCCGAAGGCGGCCATGATCGCATCGCCGATGTATTTGTCGAGCATTCCGCCTTCCTTGACGATGCAGTCGACCATCAAGGTGAAATACTCGTTCAGCAGTCCGACGGTGCCACTGGCGCCAAGCGCTTCGGTCAGCGGCGTGAAGCCGCGAATATCGGAAAACAAGACCGTGGCCGTCGTCTCGCGCCCGCCAAGGATATCGATGCCGCCGCCCATGAGCTGGTCCGCGAGAGTCGGGTCCATGTAGCGCGCCATGGTCGATTTCATGCGCTTTTCGGTCGAAATATCCTCGATCATTATCAGCGTGCCCAGCGTCTTGGCGTTTTCGACGCTGGTGAGCGGCAGTATCGTCGCGTTTACGGATTGAGTTTCGCCCCGGAAAGACACCGGCCGATCGATCACAACTTCGGTCTTTTGCGTCTCTTTGACGCCCTTCACTTTCCCCATGATCCAGGCATTGTCGCCGACAAAATATTCCGTGGCGACGTGGCCGATGATATCGGCGGGTTTCGCACCGATGATTCGATAGCCGGCGGCATTGCAGGTCGCGATTTTGTCGTCTTCGTCCAAAGTAATGACACCGTTCGACATGCTATTGAGCATGCCTTCGGCATAATTTTTCATGTTCTGCACGTCGTCGAACAATTTTGCGTTTTCGAGGGCAATCGCAACCTGGCTGGTAAAGGCCTTGAGGCGCTGCTCGTCCTCGCTGGTAAAAGGTCCGCCCCGCTTATTAAGAACCTGTGTCACGCCGATCACTTTACCGCTCTTGTTGACGACAGGAACGCACAGCATCGCGCGGGTAAAATAGCCGGTTTTTTTGTCGAACGCCGGATTGAAGCGCAGATCGGCGTAGGCATGGGGGATATTGATCGTTTTCCCAGAGGTGAAAACCGCGCCAGCGATCCCCAGATGGTTAGGAAGGCGAATTTCACTCACGTCGGATCCCTGCGCGATCCGAGAAAACAGTTCGTTCGTTTTTTCGTCATTGAGAAACAGTGTCGAGCGGTCGGCCTTGAGAATGCGCGTGGCCTCACCCATCACCTTGGCCAGAAGTTTATCCAGTTCGATTTCGCCAGTGACATCCGACACGACATTCAGGAATTCCATTTCCTGCTGACTTGCTTTTCGCATTCGTTCCATCTGCTGCGTGGACTGCAGCGCGACGGCCGCTTGCGAAGCCATAGCTTCGAGCAACGCGAGATCGCTCTTATTGAATTTTCCCCGGACTTTGTTGAGCTGCTGGATCACTCCGATCACCTGGCCCGCGTGCGTGCGGATGGGGACGCAGATGACATTCCGGGTGACATATCCGGTCTGTTGATCGATCGACCGGTTGAACCGTGCGTCTTTGTAAGCGTCCTGAATGATCATCCCCTTGCCACTTCGAAATACGGAGCCGGCAATACCCGAATCATTCAGAATCCGAATTTCGCGCACCAAATCACCCTGGGTGATCCGGGAATATAATTCCCCCGTCTCGGGATCATTGAGAAACAACGTTCCGCGGTCGGACCGCGTTTCTTTTGTCGTGATCTCGATGACTTTGGTGAGAACCTCGTTCAATGTCTCAAACCCGGAGACAGAGCGATACACGTCGAGAAGACGCTCCGCGTGTTGCAGTCTTTTTCGTAACTCCCCGGGAGAATTATTCTTGGCCTGCGCCGCCGCGCCGCTTGGCGAGATCGATGATGGGCGATTTCGGAACGACCGCTCGGTGGCAAGCGGAAGCGCGGTGAAATTCGCCTTAAGTGGGGAGCTTCGATCGGAGCTATTTGTCATCGGGCCCATCAAGTTGTTGCCGTAATGCCACGATTGCCGCCCGGAGCTGCGAAAGCTCCTCACCCGAGCTACGGTCCTTGTTTTGCATCTCGTCTGCAAAATTGAATTTTATACGTTCCAGTTCGTCGCGCAAAGAGCGAGCCGTATCGCGTAACTGAGCAACCTCCTGGGCTCCGTCGGTACGCGCTTGTTGAATGGTCTCGGTCGTACTGAAACGCTGTTGCTCCAGCTCCTCGCGCAGCCGCTGCACCATCGCACGAAGCTGGGTGTTCTCGGCGTTGAGCTCAACGACCGCCGTTTGGACCGCCTCCTCCTTCTCGTACCGCATCTTTTCAAGTTGGGTCCGGAGCGCCTGCGCTACTTGTTTGAGCTGTTCGATTTCTCCGGCGTTATCGGCGACGGCTTTTTGAACCGCATCGTTCTTTTCAAATTGGAGCCGCTCCAGTGCGTCTCGCAAATGCTGCGCAGTCAGGTGGAGTTGCTGAATTTCACGGCTAGCATCTGAAATTGCAGTCTGTATCGCTGCCTGTTTTTCGTGTTGTTGACGTTCAATCTCGGCGCGCAGCGTCACGACGGTATCGCGCAAATGGCGCATTTCCATCTCGGCTTCGAGTAAACGATGGTCGCCCGGGATGCCGGCGACCGGCTGTTCACTGGTAGGTCTGGTATCCAAGGGCCTCTCGCCTCAAAACCCAATGGGCTCGCGTGCCCGTTATTGGCTACGTCCTCGCGCGGCAAGTCAAACCTTAGCACGTCGGAGGCGAACTGTGTGCCGCCTTGCGGCAAAAAAGCCGCTCACGTCCGAAACGCGTCAAAAAAACGGCTTCGAAAAATAAAACGCGACGCCGGGCCGCACCTTCAGTGGGTTTTCATCGGCAGGCTTTGCAGCCGTAATTCGCCGACTGCCCCGCCATAGACCGGAGTGAAGCCTGGGTCGATGAGCCGTGCCTTGGGAAAGCGCGCCAATAGGCGGCGGATTGCGATGGTGAGAGTTGTGCGGCCGAGGATGTTCCCGATACAGTGATGCGGGCCCGCACCGAAAGATAGAATCCGCTTCGGCTTACGATGAATGTCGAAGCGCGTCGGGTCGGGAAAAACGTCGGGATCGTAGTTCGGGGCCAGCGGCGACGGCCGTACCACCATGCCCTTGAAGATGCGCGTGCCGCCGACCTCGGTGTCGCGAGCGGCAATGCGCGGGAAGGTGAAATAGCCATTACTGGCAAGACGAAGGCATTCCTCGAGCGCGTCGGGAACGAGTGCCGGCTCGCGGATCAACTCCTCCAACTGCTCCGGGTGCGTGTAGAGCAGGTAGAGGGCGCCGCCCGCCGCCCGGCTCGTTGCCGACAGCGAAGCGCCGCAGATACCGAAAATCTGATCGAACAGTTCGCTGTCACTCAGCTTGTCGCCTTGATCGCGGGCGTTGACGAGATCGCTGATGAAGTCGGAGCGTGGGTTCAAGCGCCGCTCTTCGATAATGACCCTGATTTCGTCCATAGTGCGCTCGAAGGCGCGCCGCAGTTCCGGCGACCACGACTCGCCCGGCTTGACGTAAGTGGTGCCTGGAATGAGCTCGTGGAATGCGACGAATACCGCCTTGCGGCGCTCGTCCATATTCACCATGGCATCGAGCAAGGCATCGACGACGAGATGCGCCCCGTAGTCCTGCATGCCGTCGAACGCGGGGCCATTTGCCTCAATGCGTTCGAGCATGTCGTCGATGATCCGGGTGATGCTCTCCTGGAGTTGCTCGATCCGCCGCGACGAGAATGCCGGTATCAACAGGCGTCGGACACGAGCATGCTGCGCGTCGTCCATCTGCGTGACGAACTGCGCGAACATGATCTTGTTGAACTGCTCCCAACCGGCGCCGCGCGGCATCTCGGATTTGAAGACCTCGGTGTCGGCAAACACGCGATGCACGTCGGCGTAGCGGCCGACCACCACCTGCGGCGGTCCCTCGCCGAGCACATAGAACGGGCGCCGTCGCGCCCATTCGGCCATGTGGCGGTGCGCGTTTGCCTTGAACTCGGCGCTGCCGAGATCGATGTCGACGACGTTGCTGCGGTCCAGTTCCGCCGGAAATGACGTCATGTTTCGACTATCGCATTCCATGGCCCACGAGAGAAGCTCGCGTCGCGGCATGCCCAGTTTCTTGCCTTAGGCGCGGACCACGCATCACAGGCTGTAGACTACTATGTCCGCAGAGAAAGGTCTGTCCGCTTTAAGCGGATGAACGGGGATAAATCTTGCAGCCGAGCGTCAATCTGCCGAAGCGCGCTATTACTGCGCGATGGGGTTGATTTTCGAGCCGTTGAGAGCATCAAGCCGGCCGACGACTTTTATTTTGAATGATTTTGCACCATCAACCAATTTAACACGAATCGTCCGCGACAAAACTCGTATCGCCCGCATGCTCGACGCGCCAGGAAACCGCACGGCATTGTCATTGCCGGTTCCGGCGTAGACCAAGACCGCGCCGCTCGCTGGCTTAACGGCGATCTCCAATGTCGCCACGACAGTTGTCGACGGTAAATCGAGATCGAATACGCGGGCCTCCTGCGCCCCAGCTGCAAACGGCCAAGCGACCGACATAATACCGAGAATGCATATGAATATCCGCGCGGTCACATTCGGCCCGCGGCGCACGGAGCATCGTACCGGCTTAAAACAGTAAAATCGCATAATCCCCCCGACCTAGCGGAGTGTTATGCGAATCGCCGTCCGCGAAATGTGACGGCTGACACAAAAAGCGAATTATCTAAGGATAGAGGATCTTGTGCATCGCAACAAAATGGCGCCCGTTGGCCTCTGAGGTCTGAAACGGAGGCAACACCCGCAAGGCCGAAGGCCAAAACTCACGCGCTCATCTTGGCGACCAGTGCGTCGGACACCTCGAAATTGGCGTAGACGTTCTGCACGTCGTCGTGCTCGTTGAGGCTGTCGATGAGCTTGATGACCTTTTCGCCCTGCTCGTCGTCGACCGCCACCGTGTTCTGTGGCCGCCATACCAGCGTCGCCTTGCGCGGCTCGCCGAATTTGGCTTCGAGCGCCTTGGCGACCGAGCCGAAGCGATCCTGCGCGGCATAGATTTCATGGCCGTTGTCGCTCGAGACCACGTCGTCGGCGCCGGCTTCGAGCGCGGCCTCGAACATCGCCTCGCCGCTCGCGACCTTGGCGTCGTATTCGATGACGCCGACATGATCGAACATGAACGAGACGGCGCCGGTCTCGGCGAGGTTGCCGCCGCTCTTGGTGAATGCTGAACGCACTTCGCCCGCCGTGCGGTTGCGGTTGTCGGTCAAGACCTCGACGATGACGGCAATACCGCCGGGCCCGTAACCCTCGTAACGGATCTGCTCGTAGGCCTCGCCGTCATTGCCGAGCGCCTTCTTGATGGCGCGATCGATATTGTCCTTCGGCATGTTCTCGGCGCGCGCCGCGATCATCGCCGCGCGAAGCCGCGCGTTCATGTCGGGGTCGGGCAAACCCATCTTGGCGGAAACGGTGATTTCACGCGCCAGCTTGCCGAACAGCTTGGACTTCTGCGCGTCCTGCCGCCCCTTGCGGTGCATGATGTTCTTGAACTGTGAATGTCCGGCCATGACCCTGCTCTGCGCCCTCTCGCGCGCGTGTTGGCAATGCATTGATGTCGGGGCGGTTTATAGGTCGGCGCGGCGCAGAAATAAAGCTTACGCGGACGCGGAAATCTGGTCCCAGAAGGCTGGCCGCGTCTGTTCGAGGCAACCACCGAGCCGGACTGCGCCGGCGCGCGTCGCCAGCCCAGTGGCCGGATCGGTTTCGAGCGCGACACCGCACAGCGTCGCCTCGCCCGTAGCCGGCTCGAAGCGCGACGTCGAAATCCGCCGCACGAAGCGTTGCAGCGGCTCGTCCTTCGCCATGCCGATCACCGAATCGTAGTCGCCGGTCATGCCGACATCGCTCATATAGGCCGTGCCGCCGGCAAGGATGCGCAGATCAGCCGTGGGCGTATGGGTGTGGGTGCCGACGACGAGACTCGCGCGCCCGTCGCAAAAAAATCCCATCGCCTGCTTTTCGCTGGTCGCCTCGCCGTGAAAATCGAGAACGATGGCGTCGGCGCCGGTACCAAGCGCGCAAGCCGCCAGCTCGCGCTCGACGCTGGCGAACGGATCTTCGAGCGGGTCCATGTAAATGCGGCCCATGGCGTTGACGACAAGCGCCCGCGCACCGTTCTTGGCTTCGATCATCGCCGCGCCGCGGCCCGGCGTGCCGGCGGGATAGTTGACCGGCCGGATCAGCTTCGGGGCACGCTCGATGAAAACCAGCGCCTCTTTCTGATCCCAGGCATGGTTGCCGAGCGTGATGGCGTCGGCGCCGGCGTCGACGAATTCGCGATAGATTGATTCGGTGATGCCGAAACCGCCGGCGGCGTTCTCGCCGTTGACCACGACCAGATCGAGCTTCCAGTCGCGGATCAATTTGGGCAGGCGCTCATAGATCACCGTGCGCCCGCTGCGGCCGACGACATCGCCGACGAAGAGAATACGCATGCTCAACTGCCTCGCAGATCGATCGCTTCGCGCTCGGTTAGCACGAGATCGAGCCGCGCGTCGCGCTCCGTCGCCGGAATTTTGGCAACCTCCTGGGCGGCGAAGGCAACGCCAATGGCTGTTACCGGCTTGATCGCGCGCAGCCGCCCGATTGTCATGTCGTAATAGCCGGCGCCATAGCCGATGCGATGGCCGGCGCGGTCGAAGGCCAGGAGCGGCACCAATAAGATGTCAGGTTCCAGTTCGGCGGCTTCAGGCTTCGGCTCGCGGATGCCCCACTGGCCGCGATCCAGCGGCTCGCCCCATGCCCACGCCCGCATGATCAGCGGCTTGCCGCGGCCGGCGATGGCGGGCAGCGCCAGACGCGCGCCGGCCTCGCTGAGCTTCTGCATCAGCGGCAGCGGATTAATTTCGCTCTTGAGCGGCATGAAGCCGGAGACGATCACACTCGGCGAAATCGCGAGCGGAAATGCGCGTGCTGCAATCGTGTCGGCAGCGGCCTTGCGCGCGTCAGGCGTCAGCGCGTCGCGGCGCGCTTGCGCGGCGTAGCGGAGTTGCACCTTCTCATCTGCGATTGCGGCGATTTCAACCATCTTCATCGTCATGCCGCTTTATGCCTGGCATCCGCGTCTTCCTTCTTCCAGCCTAAAGACGTGGATGGCCGGGACAAGCCCGGCCATGACGGTAATAATAAGTGCGGAGCCGCGCCGGCCGTTGGAGCAACGATCCCGGGTTCCCTACACAAGTAGGTGGGCACCGTGTGACCGAACCCACGAGCTCGGCCAGGGACAGCTCCCTTAGAGATCGATAAGGCCCCGAGAATTAGGCTCCTGACGCACCGGGCAGCCCCGCCCCTGCAATGTAATGGTTGGCGAGAGCCGACGCCACTTGTACCTGCCGGCCAGCTCGCGGCTCCTTCTTCCTGTGCGCAAACAGCAATATCGGCTCGCCTATTCGATCACCTCGTCGGCGAGTGCGAGAAAATTCGGCGGCAACTCGATACCGGTAGCTTTTGCGGTCTTCAGGTTGATGACGAGCTTATAGTGGGTCGGCTCCTCGAATGGCAGATCGGCCGGACGGGCGCCCGTAAAAATGCGCGTGACCAGATCGGCGGCGCGCTCCATGCATTCCTTCAAATCCGGCCCGTATGACATTAAACCGCCGTCATGCACATTGGGATCGTATTCGTACATCGCGGGAATATGGTGCGCGCCAGCGTAATCGAACACGCGCTTGCGATTCAGCGTCGTGAGCGCGTCGGCGACCATAAAGATTGCATCCGGTTGCTCGCGGTCCATCGCTTCAAACACCCCATTGAAGTCGTCAGGCTCGCGAACGCCAAGTGCCTGCACGGTGACCCCGAGCGAGCCGGCGGCGCCGGCAGATGCTTCATAACGCATGCTCATGCCGAGGTCGTCCCTGTTCCACAGCATCGCGACTCTTCGCAGGTTCGGGACCGCCTGCTTGATCAGTGCGAGACGTTTGGTGGCAAGAGCCGCTGCGTTATCGGAAATGCCGGTGATGTCGCCGCCGGGATGCGCCAAGCTGTCGATGAGATGCGTCGCGACGGGATCGCCGGCACCGACATAGACCACCGTTGGCACATTCGCGACCTTGCAGGCGAGTGTGGTTGGGAAGCCGCCGACGACGATCACATCGACCTTGTCCGCTTTCATGCTGCGGACGATCTCACCGAGCCGGCTCATCTCACCGGCGGCGGCGCGTGCCTCAAACTCAAGATTTTTGCCGAGCGTGTAACCGTTTTGCCCCAGCTTTTGCAGCAGGATCGCGCCAAGCGGCGACTTCTCGTCAACCGGAGCGCCCGGCGAGAGCGTGCCAAGGCGAAAGACCTTCGACGACGTTTGCGCCATCGCGGCACGGGGTCCCGCAATCGCCGCACCAGTGAGAAATGAGATGAACTCGCGGCGTCGCATTTGCTCCCCCTTACGGGCCAATGATCATACCCTACCATATCGATTAGAGGTTCACCTGGCACATCCTGCGAAGGCTGGGAACTGTGTTACAAGCCATGCCGCACTGCCTCACCCTCACCCGTCATCGAGAATGGATGACAGCTCATTATGTTCGGAGGGAAGACGATGACATCCATCATCGCGGACCAATCGACGATCCTCAGTCGCATCCTCGACAGGGCGGCTGACAATCTCAGTTTCGAAAAGCTTCTCTTTCAACTGGGCCTTGATCCCAACAACATCACTTACAGCGCACTATTTGATCGTCTTTCGGATGTCTTCCTCGCCAACATCAATGTCGCCAATATATGCGCCCTGATTGGCGCAGCATTCTTTGTCGCCACGCTGCTGACGCGGACAATGGTGCCGCTGCGCGTTTTCGGCATTATCAGTGCCGTGTTCTTTATGGCCTTCGGCGCGCTCGCCCACGATATCAAAACATTTCTTTTGTATCTTCTGCTGCTGCCCATCAACGGCATTCGCCTTTATCAGATGGTCACCCTTGTCAAGACGGCGCGCAGCGCCATGCAAGGCGATACGTCGATGGAATGGCTCAAGCCTTTCATGACCCAGCGCAAATATCGTCGGGGCGACGTGTTGTTCAACAAGGGCGATGCGGCCGACGAAATGTTCCTGACTGTAACCGGAAAATTCCTCGTCGCCGAAATCGGCGTTGAGCTGCCGCCGGGACGTCTCATGGGGGAAATTGGGTTTCTCACGCCCGATAACCGGCGCACAGCCACGGTCAAATGCACGGAAGCAGGCCGGGTCCTGACTATAACTTATGAGAAGCTGCTGGAGCTCTACTTCCAAAATCCGCAATTCGGATATTACTTTCTTGTCCTGACCAGTCAGCGCCTGTTGCAAAACAACGCGCGTCTTGAAGGCATTATTGCGAGCACACCCGACAAGGCCGCCCTGATGCACCCGATAGAGGCGCAAGACGGCGACGCCAAGACGTCGACGGCAAAGCAAGAAACGCCGTCCACGGTAACCTGGGTGGAAGAGTCACTTGGGCACAGGCATGCGACTTCGCCCGGATCAATCGAGCAATCCCCGGACGATCGTCGTGCAAGCGCTGTCAAAGTCGTCAAACGCTTTTCCTTGTGGTCTGGAGCTGCAGGAATTATTCCGGTGCCGTTCGTCGACCTGGCGGCCGTCGGCGGAATCCAAATTCAAATGCTACACCGCATTTCGCAGATTTACGGCGTACCGTTTTCCCGAAATCGAGGCAAAACGCTTGTATTCAGTCTCGCTGGATCGATGATACCGATAAGTAGCGGCATCGGCGCTGCGAGCTTGATAAAGAGCGTGCCGGTCGTTGGAACTGCGATGAGCGCAACAGTGATGCCGGCGATGTCCGCCGGCGCGACTTACGCGATTGGTATGACCTTCATCCAGCACTTTGCGTCAGGTGGGACACTGCTTGATTTCAATCCCACCGATTATCGCGAGTATCTTAAAGCTCAAAGAGAGCTGTGGCGCACCAGATTTGAAGCCAGGGCAACCCCTAAACCCGCCGCCTCGCAACCCGATCCATCCACACGATCCAGTTCCCTCAGAGCGGGGCTTACTTCTTCTTGGCTGCCCGTTGAGCGCGTGCTGCGGCGTTGGTCGCCACCGCGGCGCGGATGAGTTGCTTGAATTCAGCTTCGTTGATCTTCTCCCCTTCACGAAGGTCGATCGCACGCCGCATGTTCCCTTCCAGGCTGGAATTGAACAGTTTCTTTGGGTCTTTGATCGAGGCTCCGCGAGCGAAGGTTAGCTTCACGACCTGCTTGTACGATTCCCCCGTGCAGACGATACCGTCATGGGACCAGACCGGGACACCCCGCCATTTCCACTCCTCCTGGATGTCGGGGTCGGCATCATGGATGAGCTGACGGACATGGGCGAGGGTCTCCCCTCTCCAATCCCCCAGCTCGGCAATCCGCTTGGTGATATTCGCTGCCGCGGCCTCGCCATCCGGACGATTTGTCGGCTTCATGGTCTTTCCGATCCTTCGTTTCGCCAGCAGGCCATCACCCCATCGCGATGCCGCCGCCGATGGTCGCATTGAGATTCTTGGTGATGATCTCGATGCGCTCCGCGGCAGCCGTGAGCGCGGCGGCCACAGCGGCCTGCGCATTTTTGGCGTGTTCGCCGGAATTGGCGCGCGCTTCCTGCATAACGGCGACTTCTTCTTCGAGCCGTTGGATGCGCTGGCTGGTCTCCGACAGCGTGTCGGCGATAGTGAGTGCCGCCATCACGGTGAGTTTGGTATCGCCTATCTCACCAAATTTGCTGCGCAGCCCATCGATGCGGGCATCGAGATCGCGGGCAAGGTTCATGAGGTGGCCTTCCTGGCCGTCCTCGCATGCCATGCGGAACTGCCGGCCATTGATGGTGACGCTGACCTGGGACATGGTTAGCTCCCTGCTCTCATTCGCCCAGCCCTCATTCGCCACTATCCAGTACGCCGCGGATGGCATTGATCGCGTGGTCGATCCGCTCCGCCACCTCGCGATTGACGGTCTCGAACTTGCGAGCGCGAGCGGCAGCCTGATCGAGTTCGCCGGCCAGTCGTGCGCGATCGGTGTCGAGCGCATGGACTTGGCCAATCAGCGCTTGCTCACTGCGGTCAGCCTCGCGCCGCCGTTCGACGGCGGCATCCAATGTCTCGAGCGCGCGCGCCAGGCGCCGGCTCGCAACTTCAACCGAATCGGTTTCGCTCATGCGCCTATCCGCGTGTCGCACTGGGCGCAAAACTTGTGCGACGACAAAGTGTTACGAAAAGAAGCTTACGTCGCATCGAGCTAGAGCGTCAACGCTTAACGGGTAGCCGACGTTCCAGCCTGTGTATGACGTGTGCGGCACCGGGCCGCGCAATTGACTCACCCTACAGCGCTGCCTAACTGTGCCTCCCTATCCCACCCGACGCGGCCGTTTTTGCAACTGCGCCACGTCTGACGCGTTTGTCATGACCATGCCGGACCGTTCCTCCACGGCGACTGCAGCTCTCGCCCAAAGCTTAGCTGACGCGGAAGTGTCTCGTATTCCCGCCGCGGGGCCGGGTGCCGCCTCGCGCGCGGACCACGACCGCATGGCGAACGCTATCCGGGCGCTGGCGATGGATGCGGTCGAGAAAGCGAATTCCGGGCATCCCGGCCTGCCCATGGGCGCGGCGGACATCGCGACCGTGCTGTTCACGCGCTTCCTCAAATTCGATCCGGCCGATCCGGCATGGCCCGACCGCGACCGCTTCGTGCTGTCCGCTGGACACGGCTCGATGTTGCTCTACGCGCTTTTTTATCTGCTCGGCTACGAGACGATGACGATCGACGAGATCAAGCGCTTCCGCCAGCTCGGCTCGCAGACGCCCGGCCATCCCGAGCACGGCCACACGCCCGGTATCGAAACCACCACCGGGCCTCTCGGCCAGGGCCTTGCCAATGCCGTCGGCATGGCCATCGCCGAACGGCATCTCGCCGCGCTTTACGGCAGTGATATCGTCGATCATACCACCTATGTGCTCGTTTCCGATGGCGACCTGATGGAAGGCATCAGCCAGGAGGCGATCGCGCTTGCCGGCCACATGAAGCTGAAAAAGCTCATCGTGTTCCATGACGACAATCATATCTCGATCGATGGGCCGCTGGCGCTGGCCGACTCCGTCGATCAGGTGGGACGCTTCAAGTCGGCGGGCTGGGATGCAAGCCGCATCGACGGTCACGATCCGGCAGCGATTGCCGCCGCGATCGAGGCGGCGAACAAATCCGACCGGCCGTCATTGATCGCCTGCCGCACCACGATCGGCTTCGGCGCGCCGAACAAGGGCGGCACCGAAAAAGCCCACGGCTCGGCGCTTGGGGCCGACGAGATCGCCGCGGCCCGGAAAAATCTCGGTTGGACCTCACCGCCGTTTGAAATTCCCTCCGGCATTCTCGAACAGTGGCGCAGCGCAGGAGCCCGCAGCAATCCGGCGCGGCAGGCCTGGCAAGGCCGCCTCGCTGCGCTCGATGCCGACAAACGCGCCGAGTTCGAACGCCGCACCAAAGGCGAGCTCACTGGCAAGCTCGCAGCGACGGTGCGCGACCTGAAACAAAAGCTCAGCGCCTCGCCGAAAGAAACCGCAACGCGCGCCGCATCCGAATTCGCGCTCGATGCGCTCACCGTGGCACTGCCGGAAATGGTCGGCGGTTCGGCCGACCTCACCGGCTCCAACAATACCCGCGCCAAGGGCATGAAGGTGCTCGGCGCTGCCGACTATTCCGGCACCTTCATCCATTACGGCGTGCGCGAGCACGGCATGGTCGCGGCGATGAACGGCATGGCGCTGCACGGCGGCGTCATTCCCTATTCCGGCACGTTTCTGGTGTTCTCGGACTATTGCCGCCCGGCGATCCGGCTCGCGGCGCTCATGGGCCAGCGAGTCATCCTGGTCGCGACCCATGACTCGATCGGGCTTGGCGAGGATGGACCGACGCATCAGCCGGTCGAGCATCTGGCCGCGTTGCGCGCCATTCCCAATCTCAGGGTGTACCGGCCGTGCGATATCGTCGAGACGGTCGAATGCTGGCAGCTTGCGCTCGAATCCAAGGACCATCCGAGCGTATTGGCCCTGACGCGGCAGAACCTGCCGCAACTGCGCCTGGGTTTCGACGAGCACAACCGCTGCGGGCTCGGCGCCTACGAACTGATGGCGGCGGACGATGATGCTGCCGTCGTGTCGCTGTTCGCCTCAGGTTCGGAAGTAGCGATTGCAGCCGAGGCGAAAAAGCTCCTCGCCGCCCGCAAAGTCTCGGCGCGGGTCGTCTCGGTACCGTGTTTCGAACTGCTGCTCGCTGCGCCGGCGGCGAGGCGCACGAGCGTGGTCGGCGAGGCGAAGGTTAATGTCGCCGTCGAAGCCGGCATCCGCCAGGGCTGGGACGCCATCATCGGCTCCGATGGCGCATTTGTCGGTATGACCGGATTCGGCGCCAGCGGGCCCTATAAGGAGCTTTACCAACATTTCGGAATCACCGCCGAAAAAGTGGTCGAGGCGGCACTGACACGATTAGAAAAATCATAGAAACGTAGCTACATAGGAGGAGCCGCGCCCGCCCTTCCCTCACTCGCTGGCCGAGGGACATTCGGAGGAGGGCTCGGGGTATCGAGGGGAGACCGGGAATGTCCGTTCGTGTCGCCATCAATGGATTTGGCCGCATCGGCCGCAATATCCTGCGCGCCATCGTCGAGGCCGAGCGCGACGACATCGAAGTCGTCGCCGTCAACGATCTTGCCCCGGTCGAGACCAACGCGCATCTCTTGCGCTACGATTTGGTGCACGGCCGTTTTCCGGCCGAAGTGACAGTCAAGGACGGCGCAATCTATTGCGGCAACGGCGCCATCAAGGTCACCGCGATCAAGGACCCGGCGACACTGCCGTGGAAGGAATTGGGCGTCGACATTGCGCTCGAATGCACCGGCATTTTCACCTCGAAGGAAAAAGCCTCGGCGCACTTGAAGGCGGGCGCCAGGCGCGTGCTGGTTTCAGCCCCGGCCGACGGCGTCGATCTCACGGTGGTCTACGGCGTCAACCACGACAAGCTGACCAAAGAGCACTTGGTCGTCTCCAACGCTTCGTGCACGACCAATTGCCTGGCGCCGGTCGCCAAGGTGCTCAACGATGCCGTCGGCATCGACAAGGGCTTTATGACTACGGTGCATTCCTACACCAACGATCAGCCCTCGCTCGATCAGGTGCATAAGGATCTCTACCGCGCCCGTGCCGCAGCGCTGAACATGATCCCGACCTCGACCGGCGCCGCCAAAGCGGTAGGCCTCGTGCTGCCGGACCTCGCTGGCCGGCTCGACGGCGTCGCCATCCGCGTGCCGACGCCGAACGTGTCGCTGATCGACTTCAAGTTCGTCGCCAAGCGCGCGACCAGCAAGGATGAGATCAATGCCGCGGTCAAACGCGCCGCCGAGCAGCAACTCAAAGGCATCCTCGGTTACACCGATGCCCCCAACGTCTCGAGCGACTTCAACCACGACCCGCACTCCTCGATCTTCCACATGGATCAGACCAAGGTGATGGACGGCACGCTGGTGCGGGTGATGTCGTGGTACGATAACGAGTGGGGCTTCTCCAATCGCATGGCCGATACCGCGGTGGCGATGGGCAAGCTTGGCTAACCCTGGACCGAAACGAAGCCATTCGCGCGCGTCATGAAGTCCTTCCGCAGTCTCGATGACGCCGACGTCAATGGTAAGCGCGTGCTGTGCGCGTCGACCTCAACGTGCCGATGCGCCGACGGCAAGGTCGCTGACGTTTCGCGGATCGAACGCCTGGCGCCGACCATCACTCGAAATCGCCAGGAAAGGCGGCAAAGTCATCCTCGCTTTCGCATTACGGCCGGCCGAAAGGGCCCGGACCCGAAATATTCGCTCAAACCAATCGTCGCCGCAGCCGCGCAGATTATCGGACGCCGTATTGACTTCGCGCGCTGATTGCGTTGGCGAGTGCCGAAACCGCCGTGGCGGCGATGAAAACGGGCGATATTCTTTGCCTGGAGAATACTCGCTTTCATAAGGGCGAGACCAAAGAACGATCCGGAGTTTGCGACGCCAAGCTAGCCATAGCTCGGTGATCTGTATACGTCGACGACGCATTCTCGGTCGCGCATCGAGCGCACGCCGCCGTGGAAGCCATCGTCACCATTCTGCCTTCCGGTTTATCGCCGGACGCGCCATGCAAGAAGAACTCGGCGCCCTCGAGCGGGCGCTCCATGACCGGCTCATCCGGTCACCGCGATCGTCGGCGGCGCCAAGATTTCGACCAAGCTCGATCTGCTTGGCAATCTGATTATCCACAGTGGAGACGCTGATCATTGGCGGCGGCATGGCCAATACGTTTCTTGCGGCGCAAGGCAAGCCGGTCGGCAAATCATTGTGCGAGAACGATCTGATTGCGAACTGCGCGCGACATCATGGCCAAAGCCAAAGCGCTGCGTCGCGAGATCGTGTTGCCAGTCGATGTCGTCGTCGCGCAACAGCTCGCCGCGCATGTACCGACGCGCGTTGTCGCGGTCGACGACGTCGGCCCCGCCGACATGATC
Source organism: uncultured Alphaproteobacteria bacterium (assembly GCA_963813825.1). GTDB lineage: Bacteria > Pseudomonadota > Alphaproteobacteria > Rhizobiales > Xanthobacteraceae > BOG-931. The sequence goes on along the minus strand of CAWFBB010000037.1, from coordinate 122,435 downwards.
CTCGACATCGGACCGCGCAGTATCGAGCAGTCGTCTCCGTATTGGGCCGATCAAAACGCTGGTCTGGAACGGGCCATTCGGCGCGTTCGAGAGCAACCGTTCGACAATGGAACGATAGAGGTCGCCGAAGCAGCGGCGGAACTCACCGCCGCCGGCCGGCTTGCCAGTATCGCAGGCGGCGGCGACACCATGGCGGCGCTGAATTCGCGCAGGAGTTACCGACCGTTTTACCCACGTCTCGACGGCGGGCGGCGCGTTCCTCGAGTGGCTTGAAGGCAAGACGCTTCCGGGAGTGGAGATATTAAAAACGCTTCGGACTCCCGCTACCACCCACATTAGAGTAAAATAGCGCAATGCGGCCGCACCGCCGGCGCGAAACGACAGTTCGAAGGATTTGGAGGGCGAGATGAATCTCAGCGAATTGAACAAAATAGCCGAGGCGATGGTCGCCCCGGGCCGCGGCATCCTTGCAGCAGACGAATCCACCGGCACTATCACCAAGCGTTTCGACAGCCTCGGCATTGCGTCGACCGCCGACTCGCGCCGCGACTACCGGGAAATGCTGTTCCGCACCAAAGAGGCGATGTCGAAATGTATTTCCGGCGTCATTCTTTATGACGAGACGCTGCGGCAGAACGCCAAGGACGGCACGCCGCTGGTCAAGATCATCGCTCAGGCGGGTTCGCTGCCGGGCATCAAGGTCGACAAGGGCACCAAGCCGCTGCCGAACTGTCCGGGCGAAGTCGTCACCGAAGGCCTCGACGGCTTGCGCGAACGTCTCGCCGAATATCGCGGGCTCGGCGCAAAATTCGCCAAATGGCGCGCGGTGATCGATGTCGGCGAGCATGGCATGCCGAGCTACACCTGCGTCAACGCCAATGCGCATGCGCTCGCCCGCTATGCCGCTTTGTGCCAGGACGAGGGCATCGTGCCGATCGTCGAGCCCGAAGTGCTGATGGACGGCGCTCACGACATCGACCGGTGCGCCGAGGTTACCACCTGGGTGCTCAAGGAGACGTTCCAGGCTCTATTCTTCAATCGGGTGGCGCTCGAAGGCATGGTGCTCAAGCCCAACATGGCGGTCCCCGGCAAGAAGTCGGGCAAGCGCGCTTCGGTCGACGAAGTTGCCGAAAAAACCCTGCGCGTACTCAAGGAATGCGTGCCGGCCGCCGTTCCCGGCATCGCTTTCCTCTCCGGTGGCCAGTCCGACGAAGACGCCACCGCGCATCTCGATGCGATAAACAAGCTCGGACCGTTGCCGTGGCGGGTCTCGTTCTCCTACGGCCGCGCGCTGCAAGCGACGCCGCAGAAGACCTGGGCAGGCAAATCGGAAAACGTGGCGGCGGCGCAGCGCGCCTTAAACCACCGCGCCATGATGAATGGCCTCGCCACCCGCGGCGAATGGAAAGCCGACCTCGAGCGGAAAGCGGCGTGAAATTAAATCCTGCCCCGCTTCGCCGCGACGAATGATTACGCCCCGGCTCTATCTCGTCACGCCCTTTCTCGAAGACACATCGTCGTTCGTCAGCATGCTTGATGCCGCGCTCGATGCCGGCGACATCGCCGCCGTTCTTCTTCGCCTTGCCGACGCCGATGAAGGGAGCCTGACCAAACGCGCCAAAGCCATCGCGGCCGCCGTGCAGCGCCGTGATATCGCGCTCCTGCTCGACGGCCGTTCCGAGATGGTCGGCCGCGCCGGCGCCGACGGCGCCCACATCACGGGAATAGAAGCGTTCGCGGCCGCACTGCCAACGCTCAAGCCCGACCGCATCGCGGGCGCCGGCGGCTTGCGCAGCCGTCATGATGCCATGCTCGCGGGCGAAACCGGTGCCGACTACGTAATGTTCGGGGATCCCCTTCCCTACCCTTCCCCGCATGCGGGGGAGGACAGGAGAGAGCACCATCGGCCGTCCTTCGATACCATCGAGGAGCGGCTAAAATGGTGGGCGGACCTGGTCGAGATTCCCTGCGTCGGCTACGCCGCGAATAGCCGGCGAAGTCCGGCCTCTGGCGCAAGCCGGCGCCGACTTCGTCGCGTTGGGTGATTGGATATGGACGAATCCGGAAGGAGCAGCGGCTGCGGTGGCTGCGGCGGCAGGCGCGCTCGCCGAGCCGGCGCCTTGAGCGCTTCGCGCGCCGCCGGCTTCGCCGTTACCGCATGTCTCGTTCTTGCGGCATGTCTCGTTGCGATGCTGCCGGTCCCCGCCATAGCGCAGAAGGCGCCGGCATCCGCCGCGCCGAAATCGGCAACGGCAAAACCCAAAACGCCGGCCGCGAAACCTGCGCCCGCGCCGCCAAGCCCCGCCCCGCTCCCTCGCAACAAACGGCTCGCAACCCGATTACGCCTTCGCCGAGTATCAGCGCGGCCACTATCTCACCGCATTCGGGCTCGCCACCAAGCGTGTCGACGAAGCGAGCGATCCCAAATCGATGACGCTGCTCGGTGAGCTCTACGCCAACGGCCTCGGCGTCCCGCAAGACGACAAGAAAGCGGCGGATTGGTACAAGCTCGCCGCCGGCCGCGGCGACCGCGAGGCGATGTTCGCTTTGGGGATGTTCAGCCTCGCCGGCCGCGCCGGACCACGCGACCGCGAGGCCAGTGCCAAATGGCTCGCCGCCGCCGCCAAGCTCGGTCAGCCGCTCGCCGCCTACGATCTCGCATTGCTGTACATGGAAGGTCAGCTGTTCCCGCAGGATTTCAGCCGCGCCGCCGAGCTATTGCGCACCGCCGCGCAGGCCGGCAATGCCGACGCGCAATATGCGCTCGGCACGCTGTATAAAACCGGGCGCGGCGTGCCGCAGGACACCCGTGAGGCCGTGCGGTTGTTCGGGCTCGCATCGCTCGGCGACGTCACCGAAGCCAAGGTCGAATACGCCATCGCGCTCTACAATGGCGACGGCGTCACCAAGAATCAGCAAGACGCGGTCGCCTTGTTTCACCAGGCGGCGCTGAAGAACAATCCGGTCGCGCAAAATCGCCTCGCCCACATTCTCGCTTCCGGCCAGGGCGCTCCGGCCGATCCGGTCGCCGCCATCAAATGGCATCTGATCTCCAAGGCCCGCGGCGAGACCGATCTCGTCCTCGACGACTTCGTGAGCAAGCTCGACGCCGACAAACGCGAAGCCGGCGAGAAGGCCGCGAAAGCCTGGCTCGATGAGATGAAAAAGCCGCCATCGTAGCGAGGGCGCATTAACCCAATAGATTCGACTCGATAGCACCCGATTCTTTAGCGGCTGTGATTATTCACCAGTGGCCCCGGCGGCGTCCCCAATAGCCGCCGCCGCCGAACAAAAGCACGATCACGAGTATAATAAGGATAAGTTCCATCGTTTCAATTCTCCAGCGAATTCGAAATTTCGAAGCGCCTCCGAACGATTTTACGCCGCTTCCGCCTCCTGATTGACGACATTGGCGGCGATTTTGGTGAGCGCCGCGTCGGTATTCTTCTCTTCCTGCAAAGTCTGCTCGAGCAGCCGCACCGCGTCATTAAGACCGAGCTCCTGCGCCCACGTCTTCATCGTGCCGTACCGTGAAATCTCATAATGCTCGACCGCCTGTGCGGCGGCCAGCAAGCCGGCATCAAGGGCGGGAGAGCCCTTATAGTCCTTCATGATCTCGGCGCCTTCGTCGGTAATACCGACAATCGCGTCACACTTCTTGGCCTGTGGCTTCTTGTCGATCGAGGCGAAGACCTTCTCCAGCCGGGCGACATGTCCTTCCGTCTCGCCTCTGTGTTTTTCAAAAGCATTTTTCAGATCAGGGGACTGGGCTGCCTTCGCCATCTTCGGCAGTGTCGTGAGGATCTTTTTCTCCGCGAAGTAAATGTCCTTCAGCGTGTCGTGAAACAGCTCGTCCAGTTTCTTGGGTTCTTTTGCCATGGTCGCCTCCGACGTGATGGGGTGTGGATCCGCGCATAAACGTGCCGACTGCCCTATCAAGTAACCGCGCCTGGCTAAGGTTCCGTCTGGCGGTTGCGGTTACAGCCCCACGATTGCCGGCGCTGCGGCGAGGCACCGTGCAACCGATCGCCCGAAGCTATTTTTCGCCGCGAGCTGCGGTTGAGTTCCTGCTTCGCCAGCCGTGTGGTTCCGGCTCAGGCGAGCTTGCGGACCGATGGCTCGCGATCCCAGAATCTCGTCCGGGCCGCTTCAACGAAGTCGTTGCCGAGACCGGTCACGCCATCATCGGGCACGACGCCCGCTTTCTCCAGGAGTGGCTTGGCGGCCATGCTCGCGCCAATTGCTTTCAAGTGCCCAAACGCATCCATCACAAACTGTACGGCGCCGGCTTCGTTCATGAGGGCTTCACATCCCTGCTCCGACAGCACGATAGCGACAGCATCGAACAACTGCGACGGAGAACCAGCCAGCTGACCGTCAGCCCTGAGAACCGTGCCGCCTTTGAGCTTGGCACCGCCCAGCTTTGGAGCGACCAGAAATACCGTGCCGCCTTCCTTTTCTATCGCCTTCTGCACGGCCTTGATCTCGGTTCCATCCGAGCCGTCAGCGTAAAGAATGCCGACTTTCCTGCCCGTTACTATGGGCTTCATATTTTTCTGAATCGACAGTGCCGGTGACAGGTCCAGATCGAGCACTTTCGCTCTCGCTTCGGCCTTCCTGGGTAAATCGATGCCGATACCGTCGGCGACACGCTGAGCAAGCTCTTCGTCGACGTTGCGCAGGTTAGCGAGCATGCGCGGCGCGACTTGTTCTAAGCCTACCTTCGACAGTTCGAATGTGAACGACGACGCGATGTGGGCCTGCTCGCTCTTCGTCATCGATTTCCAGAACAGCCGCGCCTGGCTGTAATGGTCGGCGAACAACTCGGCGCGCACGCGGAGCTTATCGCCCTGTTCGTCTTCCTCGGATCGTCCCGGGACGGTGGAGAAGCCGGTCATCGGGCACTCCCGCGCGCCACCCTCCTCGCCGTGCAAACCGAGACTATTCGGCTCGTAATTGGCGCGACCCTGAAAGACGTTCATCTGCATCTGCCCGTCACGCTGGAAATTCATCATCGGGCATTTCGGCGCGTTGATCGGCAATTGATGAAAATTCGCGGTGCCCAGCCGGGATTTCTGCGTGTCGAGATAGCTGAAAAGCCGCCCTTGCAAGAGTGGATCGTTGGTGAAATCGACACCGGGTACGATGTTGGCCGGGCAGTAGGCGACCTGTTCGGTCTCGGCAAAAAAATTATCCGGATTGCGGTCGAGCACCATGCGCCCAATCAGCCGGATCGGAAGGACTTCTTCCGGGATGAGTTTGGTCGGATCCAGTACGTCGTAGGGCAGCTTGTCGGCGAACTTTTGATCGAACGCCTGGATGCCGAGCTCCCATTCCGGAGCCGCTCCGCTTTCGATCGCTTCCCAAAGATCGCGGCGATGATAATCATTGTCGGCGGCTTGAAGCTTGAGAGCCTCATCCCACAGGGTCGATTGCAGGCCGAGCTTCGGCTTCCAGTGGAATTTAACGAACGTCACTTTGCCTTTGGCATTGACCATCTGAAAAGTGTGAATGCCGAAGCCCTCGATCATGCGCAAGCTGCGCGGAATAGCGCGGTCCGACATCGCCCACATCAGCATGTGGGTCGATTCCGGCATGAGCGACGCCCAATCCCAGAACGTGTCGTGTGCGCTTCCCGCCTGCGGGAAAGCGCGATCCGACTCCATTTTGACCGCATGAATAAGATCGGGAAATTTGATTGCGTCCTGAATGAAGAACACCGGGATATTGTTGCCGACCAGATCCCAGTTTCCCTCCTTGGTGTAAAACTTGACCGCAAAGCCACGCACGTCACGCGGCGTATCGACCGAGCCGGCGCCGCCGGCAACCGTCGAAAAGCGCGTAAAAAGCGGCGTCTTCTCTCCGGCCCGCTGGAACAGATCGGCCTTTGTGATATCGGCCAGCGACTTGTAATTCTCAAAATAGCCGTGCGCGGCCGAGCCTCTCGCATGAACGATGCGTTCGGGGATCCGCTCGTGGTCGAAATGAAAGATTTTCTCCCGCAGCACAAAATCTTCGAGAAGGGTCGGGCCTCGCTCGCCCGCGCGCAGCGAGTTCTGATTATCGGTGACCCGGATGCCTTGATTGGTCGTAAGGTGGATGTCTGTTTTGGAGTGTGGACCCTTTTTTGGGACCTGTTGGTGTGTTTCGCCGCCCTTGCCGATCACGGTGTCGAAGTTGTCGTCTTTTTTAGCCATTTGCATCACGCTCCGGCCAATGGCAGAGCCAAGCCAAGCGTCACCACCCCTAAAATTTTCTTCATTGGAACTCGCTATTTGAGGAAAGCTTACAGGAGCTAACGGTTGCTGCTCTGAAAGAGTTCCGTACGCTCGCGGTGCGCTCTTGGTGATGCGTTAAATGACAGGTTATACGCGCACGGGAACTCTCACGTAAAAAAAATGGAACGCGCGAAAAAAAATGGAACCGCCGATCGTCTCTGTCAGATTTATTTTTTCAGAATGTCTGGTTTCGGCTGCATCGTAGCTTAGGTAAAGCAGGTTGAATGATGACGTTCAACTGATCCCCAACCATCAATCGGAGGAACCCAATGGCTCGAGACGAACACAATAAGGCAGCCGAGCACCACGAGAATGCCGCTAAGTCTCATCGCGCGGCAGCCGAACATCACGGCAAAGGCGACCACGCAAAGGGCAAAGAACATTCCACTAATGCCCAGCAACATTCGCAGAATGCCCGGCAGTCGAGCGAGCAGGCTCACGGCAAAAGCCAGCAGCAAAAGTAAAATTTCTTTTCAGCGAAAAGGCCCCCGGCGTCAGCCGGGGGTTTTCATTTGTCGGGTTCCCTGTGAAATCAGAAAGTACGGGCCCATCTTCGACGTCGAAAATCCCGGCAAAACGCGAAAGCCCTAGCCATGTTTGGCCCTTGTACGCGGTCTATGTCCCGACTTGATCTCTTTTAGTTTGATGCAGACGATAGTAAGCCACGTAATGTCGAATGCGTTGCCGAGAGGCTCATCGTCCTGGTGTTTCATGCTGCTATAGGTATCGTCTATTCCCACCGCCCAGATTTCTTCTCCCGCTTGCTTGAGAGCAATCACGATATCTGCGCCATCCATTCCCTTTGCATGGTCTTCGAAAAGCTTCCAAAGCTTGTCCCGAAAAGGCGAAACCGAGTCGCGTTTCATCTTTTTTGTTCGCTTTTTCATAAATTCTCCCGGTTTTGGCCGATGCTGCTATACGAAAGAGAGCAAAAGCGTCTCAAGTCCACCGCATCCGTTCACGACAGCCGAAGATATCGGCTCGTAAAGCGAAAGGGCCTGATAGTAACCGCCGGTGTCAGAGTGAGAGCGATTCCCCGATCGAACAGCGTCTCGCTTAAATTGAGAGATTTTTCTACCTCGAACGCCTTATCGCGGTGAGGCGACAACCAGGGCCGCACCTGCCCGAGCGACCTCACGATCGCAGCTTTTACATCCGTTGCGACAATTAAGACGTTGCGATGAAGTTCCCCAAAACTGTCCGGATCGTAGCCGCCGAGATTGAGAAAGAACAATTTCATCTCGCTTTGTTCCGAGCGAACGGGACCGAGCGCGATGTCATAGCCGTCAGCTTGGTCAACCGCTCCCCAACAGTCGAGATGCAAGCTCTTCGGAGTTCCCCACCATTGTCTGCGCAAGTCCTCATGACATGCCTCGGGCGTCTCCCCGGAGGAAAACCGTACATCATGCAGTTCAATATTTGAGTTCCCGCAGTCCCCTCCGATATAGAACATAAAAAGTTTCATCGTTTCACCGCGCGCGGATTCGTTTGACCTGCCCTGGGCAACGCGCCAATTCCCCATTTAAACCGGGGATTGGCTTCTTATATTTCACTCCGTAGCTTTTGGGAGCGGTTATGTCGAAGCCACTGATTGTGTCCATCCCGCATCGCCTTGGAAAGGATGAAGCGGTCCGCCGACTCAAAGCGGGACTGGGTAATGCGCGATCTCGTTATGGCGCCGTATTCGCCGTCCAGGAGGAAATCTGGACCGGAGACTCTTTGCAGTTTCGCGTGAGCGCGCTTGGACAGGCGGCAAGCGGAACAATTGATGTCGCCGAGGATGTCGTAAATCTAAAAGTCTTCTTGCCCTGGCTTCTCGCTCAAGTCGCCAACATGATTTAGCCACTCGTGCGCAAGGAAGGCACTTTGATGCTGGAGAAGAAGTGAAAAATCACGGTGCCCGCTCCCTTGCTAACTCTCTGTCATCCAGACACACCTTGCGCACGGATGTTTCGCTGCATCCCGTCGCGGTGGCACGCGTATGGCGGCGAGCGAATTTGCTGTAAAGTAAGTGAGGGCTCTGCATCCCCCCAGCGTCATGACCGCTAAAAGCAACAAGGAACGCGCTTACGAGGCCGAAATTGTCGGTCTCCGCGAGTTACTGACACAGGCCGGGCTGGATGCAGCGCGTCTGCTTGCCCAAGCTGGAATCGACGCCTCTGAAAGCAAAGCCGCAAAACAACTCCAGCGCTTGCTGCTGGAGGAATTGCATCATCGCGTAAAAAATACGCTTGCCACGGTTATTGCAATCACGTCGCAGAGCTTGCGAAGCGCTGACACGCTTGAGCAAGGCCGGCTTGCCGTCGAAAGCCGATTGTTTGCGCTCGGCCGCGCGCATGATCTGCTCCTTCAGGCGAACTGGGCCAAAGCGAAATTAGACGACGTGATTCGCGCCGCTGTCGAACCGTTTGACGATCTTCAAATTTCAAAATTTTCAATTCAAGATATTGCTCTCGAAGTCGATGCTGCCGCGGTGCTACCACTCACCATGTCGCTCAATGAACTTTGCACCAATGCGGTCAAATATGGTGCGCTGTCAGTCCCAGCCGGCCGAATTGCCATTGCGCTGTCGGCTGATGAAAAAACAGATCATTTCAAGTTGTCATGGACTGAAGCGGGCGGCCCTATTGTCCGAGAACCCAAGCGGCACAGTTTCGGCACACGCCTGATCAACCGGCTGTCGGATCAACTGCATGGCAAAGTCCAGCTGAGATATGAGCCGCAAGGCATCGTGTACGAACTCGACGCCCCGTTGACCGCATTGCGCAAAACCTCAAGCTAAGATTCAGCCGTAATCCAAGCCGATTTGCATCTTTCCCAGAACCTGGCGGCCACGGATTTGGCGCCTCATCGGAAAGTAGCGCCTTTATTCAGAGATCGCATTGATCTCCTTGTGAGGTTGCCAAATAAAAATAACATTATGATTTCAGTCTATTAGCGCTATTTGGCATGCTAATAAAGGCCGAGAATTAGCAGTCGCCCTTGTAGAGTGCCAAAGGCACGCCAATTAATGGAACGGAGGCGGCTTTCACGCGAGTGGGGTTCGCTTCGTCATCCACAAATTAGCAGGTTTAGGAGGAGCGCATGAAGTTTCGCCCACTACACGACCGCGTTGTTGTCGAGCGGATTGATCCGGACGCGAAGTCGGCCGGCGGCATTATCATCCCCGACACCGCTCAGGAGAAGCCGTCGCAGGGCGAGATCATCGCGGTCGGTCCGGGTGGCCGCGACGAAAGCGGCAAGTTGATTCCGATCGACCTGAAGGTCGGCGACCGTGTGCTGTTCGGCAAGTGGTCGGGAACCGAGGTCAAACTCGGCAGCATCGATTACTTGATCATGAAGGAGAGCGACGTCATGGGCGTGCTTGATGGCGTTGCCGAATCGCCGGCGAAGAAGAAAGCCGCCTAACGTTTATCGCCGCTTACGCGGCTCGCCTCTAACAAACAAAGAAATGGAATTATCGAATGGCCGCCAAAGACGTTAGATTCTCAGTAGATGCGCGCGACCGAATGTTACGCGGGGTCGACACTCTAGCCAACGCGGTGCGCGTGACGCTCGGCCCCAAGGGCCGCAACGTCGTCCTCGACAAGTCGTACGGCGCGCCCCGCATTACAAAGGACGGTGTTACCGTCGCCAAAGAAATCGAGCTCGAAGACAAGTTCGAAAATATGGGTGCGCAGATGGTGCGCGAAGTCGCCTCGAAGTCGTCCGACTACGCAGGTGACGGCACAACGACCGCGACGGTTCTTGCACATGCGATCGTACGGGAAGGCGCCAAATCCGTGGCCGCCGGCATGAACCCCATGGATCTCAAGCGTGGCATCGACCTTGCGGTCGAAATGGTGGTTGAGGACTTGAAGAAGAATTCGAAGAAGGTCACTTCGAACGAAGAAATCGCACAAGTCGGCACGATATCCGCCAACGGCGATGCCGAAATTGGCAAGTTCCTTGCGGACGCAATGAAGAAAGTCGGCAACGAGGGCGTGATTACGGTCGAAGAAGCAAAATCTTTGGAGACCGAACTCGAAGTCGTCGAAGGCATGCAATTCGACCGCGGGTATATTTCGCCCTACTTCATCACCAACGCGGAGAAGATGCGCGTGGAGATGGAAGACCCTTATCTCCTGATCTACGAAAAGAAGCTCTCGGGCCTGCAGGAACTGTTGCCGTTGCTTGAAGCGGTAGTGCAGACCTCCAAGCCACTCCTCATCATCGCCGAGGATATTGAGGGCGAGGCGTTAGCTACCCTCGTCGTCAACAAGTTGCGTGGGGGCCTCAAAGTTGCGGCGGTGAAAGCACCAGGTTTCGGTGATCGCCGCAAGGCCATGCTCGAAGACATCGCGGTTCTCACGGGCGCACAGGCTATCAGCGAAGACCTCGGCATCAAACTCGACAAGGTTACGGTGAGCATGCTCGGCCGCGCCAAGAAGGTGACGATCGAGAAGGAGAACACCACGATTGTCGGCGGCGCCGGCAAGAAATCCGACATTGAAGCTCGCATTGGCCAGATCAAGGCGCAGATCGAGGAGACCACCTCGGACTACGACGGTGAGAAGCTGCAGGAGCGTCTCGCCAAGCTTGCGGGCGGCGTGGCGGTGATTCGCGTCGGCGGCGCGACCGAGGTCGAAGTCAAGGAGCGCAAGGACCGCGTGGATGATGCGATGCACGCAACTCGTGCAGCAGTCGAGGAAGGCATCCTTCCTGGTGGCGGCGTTGCACTTCTGCGTGCTAGCGAGGTGCTTAAGAAGGTGCGGACGCAGAACGACGACCAGAAGACCGGTGTCGAGATCGTCCGCAAAGCGCTCTCCGCTCCGGCGCGTCAGATCGCGACTAATGCCGGCGAAGACGGTTCCGTGATCGTCGGCAAGATCCTTGAGAAGGATCAGTACGCCTACGGCTTCGACGCCCAAAACGGCGAGTATGTAAATCTCGTCTCCAAGGGGATCATTGACCCGACCAAGGTCGTTCGGGCGGCCCTCCAGAATGCAGCGTCGATCGCCGGTTTGCTAATCACAACGGAAGCGATGATCGCTGAAAGGCCGAAGAAGGACAGTGGAGCTCCGGCCATGCCTGGCGGGGGTATGGGCGGCATGGACTATTAAACCCAACCAATCGAATCATGAAGGCCCGGATTTCCTCCGGGCCTTTTTTTGCCCAGAGAAACATTTCTGCCGTTTTCCGGGTCGGGAGTCAGCCATGAGCAATGAGAACTCTACCTACCGTGTCGAGATCATAAATAGCGGCACCTCACGGCAAGAGAGTTACAGCTGGAAAATCTATAGGAACATGGAAGTTCTCCCCATCCTCCGATCCCAACAGCTCTTTGCCACTCGCATGGCAGGATTGGCCGAAGCCAATCGATCAAGGCTAAATCTGGTTGAGACCGACTTGCAAAATCGGAAAACGAAAGAAAATGTGGTTAGCTGACACGACGGTTGCGCGACTAATGGAGTTTTTGTCGCGACCCTAGGGGAGCCCTAGTTTTTATCCGGTGAGAGCATAGCTAAGCAACGTAGTTTGAATGATGAACATTCAAATCATATTTCGACCCTTTTGGAAATCTATATCGATCAGGACAACAAGAGCCCCGCGCAACCAGGCGGCCAAACCAACAAGCCGTACCGGCAGCAGCCCTTCCTGTTGAGGGGCGTCGATCCATGCTTCTGGTGGGAGACTATTCATAACTGGCGAAGAACTGAACGAGGGAATTTCCTTTCCCGGTCTGCCGCCGAGTTTCGACCATGATCTTTGTGCCGGCGATGCATGGGGCATTATCCGTCGAAACGGTGACGATAGATCATCCGCTCGACCTTCGAGGCGCTCTGGATAAAGACGCCGTAGCGTAACTGACAGCGCGAGGCCGTATTCATTTGACCATCCTCAATGTGCGGCACAGGACCCTCTACCGTTACCGGCGTCCGGTTCGGCTCGGCGAACATCGGATGATGCTACGACCCCGCGACAGTCACGATCTTCGGCTCATTGAAACCAAACTGGACTTGTTTCCGGCGGCATTGATACGTTGGAGTCACGATGTATTCGGCAATTCGATAGCCATCGCTTCGTTCACCGAACCAACGACCGAGCTGAAAATTGAAAGTCAGCTTCGGCTGGAGACGTTCGCGCAAAAGCGTCCGGCGTTTCAGATCACTTCGGAAGCCGCGGCCTATCCATTCATCTATTCGGCGGACGATCGTATCGACTTAGGCCGACTGCTTGATCGCCAGTATCCCGATCCCGCCGACCGGGTTGGGTCATGGGCGCGCGGCTTCGTGCGCAGCAAGCCTACCGATACTTTGGCGCTCCTCGCGGACCTGAACAACGGTGTTGGCGCATGGGTCTCCTATCAGAGCCGCGAAACCGAGGGGACACAAACCCCCGTAGAGACGCTCAACCGCCGCTGGGGATCGTGCCGCGACTTAGCGGTGCTATTCATCGAAGCGGCCCGTTGTCTCGGCTTTGGCGCCCGCGTCGTCTCCGGATATCTGTATAACCCCTTGAGTACGGCAGCCGGCGCCGGCACGACGCATGCGTGGGCCGATATCTATGTCCCCGGCTCCGGTTGGGTCGCGTATGACCCGACGAACGGCACCGTCGACAGCAGCGACTTGATTCGCGTTGCGGTCACCCGCGATATCAGTCAGGCAGTTCCGGTCGCCGGCAATTTTGTCGGCGCTGTCGACAGCTATCTGGGCATGACTGTCGATGTCATTGTAACGCCGGAACGCAGCGGAAATCGCAAAAGTGCAACGGGGTAGTTTGCGAAGCCCGTGTTCGATTTGAACTGGCATCTAATATGCTTGGCGAGATCGCCGATTCGCCTCATGAACAGTCCCAAGTCTGTCGACAAAACCTAGCATATCCGACGAGTTCTTGTGTGCGTTAAATCGCGGATACGCGTTTGCGAATCTTTATCTGTTGTGAGCACGAGCGCGGCATCCCGCGCGCAAAAAAGTCATCACAAACAAAGCCCGGATTTTCCTGCAGAAATTCCACACCCAACGAATCTTTTGACATCGTTGCCGCGCTCTGAATAAAGAGCGCTCAATCCCGTTCGCCGTGAAGGACGTCAGCCGGTGACCCTGGCTGATCGGAACGGGATGCGGTGCCCGCGGGCGGCGGCTCGTCACTCCCGCTCCCGGGCGTCTCGGGTATCAAGCCTGCCGGCACTATGACCGGCGCGCGAGGTGCTCGCTGGGAGTGCGGTGACGCGTCGGCGGCAAACCCGCCCCGTGGCGCCCGTCCGCACGAAGCCTGGCCCGGGGTGAGCCTTTGGGACGATGACTCCCTTAGGTGAGAGCCGTGGTGGAACGCCGATAGGCGAGCGCGCCTTGCAAGGCGCGCGCCGCACCGGAAGGTGCGGTGGTTTTCGTGAACAGCGTTTGTCGGCGTTCCGCTTTCCTTTTTCTTCTTACGCTTACAGTCGTGGCTCAAAGCATTGATCGTGAGGATGCCAGTGACCACCGCCGGCATGCTCTGACGAAGATCGGTGCGGAGAGCGAAAGCGTTTCGTGGCTTCTATTGCTGGCGTGACCGCACTCGCGCGCAAAAGCGCGTTGCGAGAACGGGATTGCTCGTCATTGCGAGGAGCGCTAGCGACGAAGCAATCCAGGGGCCACTTGCATTGAGCGCTGGATTGCTTCGCGGAGCTTGTCATCGGGCCGGCCACTTCGGGCCGGACCCGTTGGCTCGCGATGACGTAAGAAATCATCCGCCCCGCGAAGCGTGCAGGCGCATGACTCAACGCTTCGTTGCCGTTTCCCACCCTGCTCAGCAGGGTGGTCCCCCTTCCCCACTATCGTGGGGCGGGGTGACGAAGCTTGACGCAGCCGCTTTAAGCCTTACGAGACACCACATGCTGCACTCCGCCGTCATCAACGTCATGACCAAGGCCGCCCGGCTTGCCGGGCGCAGCCTCAAGCGCGACCTCGGCGAGGTCGAGCACTTGCAGGTGTCGCTCAAGGGCCCGCGCAATTTCGTCACCGCCGCGGACCGCCGCGCCGAGGAGATCCTGCGCGCGGAACTCGCCAAGGCGCGCCCGGGCTACGGCTTTCTCGGCGAGGAAGGCGGCGCCCGCGCCGGCACCGACCGGAGCCATCGCTGGATCGTCGATCCGCTCGACGGCACCACCAATTTCCTGCACGGCATTCCGCACTTCGCCATCTCGATCGCGCTCGAGCGCGACGGCGCCATCATTGCCGGCCTGGTTTACAATCCGGCCAACGAGGATCTGTTCGTCGCCGAACACGGCAAAGGCGCGTTCCTCAACGATCAGCGGCTTCGCGTCGCCGCGCGCACCAATCTTGCGGAAGCGATTGTCGCCTGCGGCCTGCCGCACTACGGCCGCGGCGGCGACCTGGTGCTGGCGCGCGCGGAGATTGCCGCCGCACAACAGCATTTTGCCGGGCTGCGCCGCTATGGCGCGGCGGCGCTCGACCTGGCCTGGATCGCTGCCGGCCGGCTCGACGCCTATTGGGAGCGCGACCTGTCGCCGTGGGACCTTGCTGCCGGCCTCATCCTGGTCCGCGAAGCCGGCGGGTTTGTCACCGATTGCAACGGCGGCGACGCCATCTTCGCCAAGGGCGAGATCGCCGCCGGCAACGACAGCATGCATGGCCAACTGCTCCGGCTTATCAAACAGGCCGCCAAGGAAGCGGCCCAAGACGCTACCAAGGAGCCCGCAGCGCCGTGACCGGCGGTTTTGCCCTCACCTTGCCGCAAAGACTGTGGCAATTCGCGCCGTTGGAAGTCTCGTCGTGCCTTGTCTCATCGCGGCAAGTGTCGTTACGGCAAGTAGCGTACAAAGCCACGTGCGGCAGAACGACGCCAAACGACACTTTTTACTGTCATAAGCCCTGTGTCATGATGTGGCGATTCCGGGCGGTTAATTGAGCCTATGGCTAGCGATCCAGATCCGCTGAAGCTGACCTCGCCCCGCATCTTCGTCGTCAGGATGCTGGTGTTCCTGATTCTGTGCGGGCTGATCGCGTTCGTCCTGCAACGCCAGATCTTCAACGCCTTCCTCGCCAATCCGTGGCTCAACGGCTTGATCGTCGGCGTGCTCGCGATCGGCATCATCATGTCGTTCCATCAGGTCATCCGGCTGTTTCGCGAAGTATCCTGGGTCAACAGCTATCGCCGCGCCGATCCGGAAGCCGCCGCGGCGCGTGCGCCCAAGCTGTTGGCGCCGATGGCGGCAATGCTTGGCCGCGAGCGCCTCGAGCACGTCGCGATGTCGACGCAGACCATGCGGGCGTTTCTCGATTCGCTGGCGACGCGGCTCGACGAGTCGCGCGACCTTTCCCGCTACCTGACCGGCTTGCTGGTGTTCCTCGGCCTCCTCGGCACATTCTGGGGCCTGATCGAGACCGTGGGTTCCGTCGGCAGCATCATCAACGGTCTGAAAGCCGGCGGCGACGCCGATTCGGTTTTCGATGCACTGAAGGAAGGATTGGCGGCGCCGCTGGGCGGCATGGGCATTTCTTTCTCGTCGTCGCTGTTCGGTCTGGCCGGCTCGCTGGTCCTCGGCTTTCTCGATCTGCAAACCAGCCAGGCGCAAAACCGCTTCTACACCAATCTCGAGGACTGGCTGGCGACCACGGTGCAGGAACCGGGCATCGGCGCCATCAATGGCGGCACATTGCCCTCGGGGATCGTCGATGCGCTGACGCGATTGCAGCAATCGGTCGGCGACGGCGCATCAGGCAAGGCAACGTCGGCGGCGATGGCGAACCTCGCCGAAGCGATCCAGGGCCTCGTGCAACATATGCGGAGCGAGCAGCAGATGATCCGCGACTGGGCCGACGAACAGGCCAAGCTCAATACCCAACTGCGCCGCTTCATGGAGCGTTTGTCGCGCGAACCAGTCGACAGGTAACGGTATGGCGCTCTCGCGTGTCCGCCGCGACAGCGGCATGAACTACTGGCCCGGGTTCGTCGATGCGCTATCGACTCTGATCCTGTGCGTCATCTTTTTGCTGACCGTGTTCATGGTCGCGCAATTCTTCCTGTCGCAGGACCTCGCCGGCAAGGACACCGCATTGCAGCGGCTGAACGCGCAAATCTCGCGCCTGAGCCAACTGTTGTCGCTGGAGCAAACCGGAAAGACCAGTCTCGAAGACGAGGTGTCACAACTGCGCGCTTCACTCAATGCGGCGGAAGGCGAGCGAGACCGTTTGCGCGGCGCGGCCGGCGCCGCTCCAGCCCCGGCAACGGGCGCCGGCGAAGTCGATAACCTCAACTCGCAGATCGACATTCAGAAAGAAGCCACGGCGCGCGCGGTGGCGCAGATCGAAAACCTCAACGAGCAGATAAAGGCGCTACGCAACCAGATCGCCGCGCTGCAAGAGGCGCTCGGCACCTCCGAGCAGAAGCAGACGGATTCGCAACTCCAGATCGCCAACCTCGGCCAGCGGCTGAATGTGGCGCTGGCGCAGCGCGTGCAGGAACTGACCCGTTACCGATCGGATTTCTTCGGCAAGCTGCGCGATATCCTCGGCAATCGCCCGGATATTCGTGTGGTCGGCGACCGCTTCGTATTCCAGTCCGAGCTGTTCTTCGATTCCGGCACAGCTTCCTTGCGGTCCGAAGGAGCGGGCGAACTCGACAAGATCGCCTCGGCGCTGCTCGATCTGCAAAAGCAGATTCCGCCGGAGATCAATTGGGTGCTGCGCGTCGATGGCCATACCGACATCCGGCCAGTCGGCGCATCGTCGCCGTTCAAATCGAACTGGGAACTCAGCTCGGCCCGCGCTATCGCGGTCGTGCAATACCTGATCAGCAAGGGCGTCCCGCCGCAACGGCTGGTTGCCGCGGGCTTTGGCGAATTCCAGCCGATCGATGCCGGCACCACTGACGATGCGCTGAGCCGAAACCGCCGTATCGAGCTCAAATTGACCGAGCGCTAAAGCCTATTCTGGCGTCCCGATGTGCGTGCTATATTTGTGCCGCTGTGGAGCCGGAACTTGTGCTGGGGGCACGGATGTTCGGTTGGGTAGAAAGCGTTCGCGCATCAGGCGGCGACAGGGCTGCGCGGGTCCTCGGCCTCGCCGAGGAGGTTCGGTCATTTGGACGCCTACAGGCCGCGCGGATCTTCGATCTCGCGGAGGGCGTTCAGACGTTCGGGCGTGAACAAGCCGCGCGGCTATTCGGCTGGGGCGGCGCCGAAGTCGAAGCGCGGGCGAAATTGCTCGATCGGATGATCGTTTTGATCGTGCACGGGCTGCGGACAAAGACCTACGAGCAGTTCGTCGCCACCTTCTCAAATCCCGGCCACGAGCCGGATGCGTTGCAACGCCTGAGCCACAAGGCGAGTTTTCAAATGCGCATTTCTCCGACCTGCTGGTACGACGCCAACGTCTCCTATGGCCGCGATGGGACGCGATCGTTACGTATTGTCGGCGGCGGCGATGACCTTGGTGTTTGCATAGCCGCCGGTTCGGCGATCGACGGCATGAGTGTCGAGTACACGGCCCAGTACGGCGAGGAGTCCGGCCGTGACGCATGGGCCATGGTCCGCGCGCTGGCGAGATTTCCCGCCTATCACCGCGTCAGCCCGGCCGAGACGTCGCTCGAAATTTGATCCGCCGCACCGTGAGCGCGAACCATATCGGCGTGTCACTGCGGCCCTATGATGCGCGCGACGAAGATGCCGCCGTCGCGCTTTGGCTACGCACCTGGCAAGCCGCGTATCTGGAGCTTGATTTCACCGCTCGGCTCGATTGGTGGCGCGCGCGCTGGCGCAACGAATTATTGCCCGTCGCCGAGGTCGTGGTCGCGGAGTCCGGCGGCACGATGGTCGGCTTTGTGACGGTCGACCCGAAGACGCTCTATCTCGACCAGATTGTCGTAGCGCCCGAGAATTGGCGCGCGGGCGTTGGCGCGGCACTGCTCGCCGAAGCGAAGCGCATTTCAGCGGCTGGCCTCGATCTCGACGTCAACACCGATAACGCGCGGGCGATTTCGTTTTATCGCAGAGAAGGTTTCACGATTGCCGGGCACGGCAAAAACCCGATCTCCGGCAAGCCGGTTTATCGCATGAGCTGGCGGCCATAAGCGGCGGCGCGCATCCGTAAAACCGCGTAGCCTGGCCGGACACGTGAAATTTGCCATTGTGTGGAAAGATTTGGCGAAGTGCCGATGCACACAACTGGCATGCAATGAGATACGGCGAAGTGCGATGCGACCAAAGCCGACCAGCGCCGTTCTCGACGATGGTCTCGCGACAGCGAACATGAAGGCGCAGTTAACCGTCTTGCGCGCGATCGTCGATGATCTGGATTATGGCATCGTCGTGCTAGATCGGGAACGCCGCGTCCAATTCATCAATCGCGCGTTCCGCCGTTATTGGCGCGTGCCGGATGACTGGCCCAAAAGCCGGGCGACCTTCATCAATCTCATGTATCACTGCCGCAGCGCGTCGGCCTATGCGGTGTCACACGACCGGCTCGGCGATTATGTGCTCAAGCAGATGAGCCTCATTCGCAGCGGCGAGGATCGACCGCTCAAAATCCGGCTGGCCAGCGGCGAAGTCATTCAGTTCCGCTGCAAGGCGCTGCCTGACGGCGGGCGACTGCTGACTTACGGCAATGTCAGCGATCTCATTCGTGAGACCGAAGCGCTCGAGCGTCTCGCCTCGATCGACGGCATGACCGGTTTGAATAACCGGCGCAATTTCATGGAACTCGCCGAAAGCGAGTGGGCCCGCTTCAAGCGCTATGGGCGCCCGCTGGCATTGCTGATGATAGACGTCGACCATTTCAAATCGGTCAACGACACTTATGGACACGATATCGGCGATGAAGTCATTCGCGCGGTCGCCGATACGCTGCAAAAGCAAAAACGCGTATCCGATATCGCCGGCCGCTTGGGCGGCGAGGAATTTGCCCTGCTATTGCCTGAAGCCACGCTGGACAGTGCCGTCGCCGCCGCGGAGCGATTGCGTGGACTGGTCGAGGCCCAAGTCATTGCTGTCGACGGACAACACATCCCAGTCACAATCAGCGTCGGCGCCAGTGCCGTTCAGGCCGAGACGCTCGGCATTGAGGAACTCATCAAGCAGGCCGACGTCGCGCTTTATGAGGCCAAACGCTCCGGCCGCAACCGCGTTTGCCGCTTCGAGCAACCGCGACGTTGACTCGGAAGACCAGTCAACACCGTTGCTGGCTTCAACCGTTCTGAAACTGCAACTTCGCCAATCGCGCATAGAGGCCGCCGGCAGCGGCGAGCGTCGCGTGCGTGCCTTCCTCGACGATGCGGCCTTCCTCCATCACCAGGATACGGTCGCACGACAGTACGGTCGCGAGCCGATGCGCGATGACGATCGTGGTACGCGCGCGCATCAGGTCGGCCAGCGCCGCGGCGACCTGCGTTTCGCTTTCGGCATCGAGCGACGAAGTAGCCTCGTCGAGCAGAAGCAGCGGCGCATCGCGCAAAATAGCCCGCGCAATGGCGATGCGCTGGCGCTGACCGCCGGACAGTGTGACGCCGCGTTCGCCCGCGGGCGTATCGAACCCCCGCGGCATCGCCGCGATGAAGCTCGAGGCGTGCGCCAGCTCGGCCGCGCGCGCCACGTCGGCGTCGCTCGCATCCGGCCGGCCGAACCGGATATTGTCGCCGACGGACGTGGCGAACATCACACTGTCCTGCGGCACCAGCGCGATGCGCCTGCGCAATTCGTCCGGATCGAGATCGGTCAGGCGAACGCCGTCGAGCGCGATCGATCCGCCGGTCGGATCGTAGAAGCGCAGCAGCAGATGGAAGATCGTGCTCTTGCCGGCTCCTGAAGGACCGACGATGGCTACTTTTTCACCCTGGTGCACCTGAAACGATACGCCGTTGAGCGCCGAAACGCTGGAACGCGTCGGATAAGAGAAGCGCACAGCATCGAAAGTTACCTCGCCGCGTGGCGGCTGGGGCAGCACCTTTGGATGCTCTGGCCGCAAAATCGCGGGCTTGATCGCGAGGATTTCGAACAACCGTTCCGCCGCACCCGAGGCCTGCGCGATCTCGCCGCCAATTTCCGACAACGAACCGAGCGCGCCGGCCGCGAACACGGCGTAGAGGACGAATTGGCCGAGCCGGCCCGGCGTGATCTGAGCGGTCAACACGTCTTGCGCGCCGATCCAAAGCACCACGACGACGCTTGCCGAAACCAGAAAGATCGCGAAAGCGGTGAGAAAGGCGCGCGCCCGTATCGAGTCTTGCGCCGCGGTAAACGCACGTTCCACCGCATTGCCGAAGCGTGCGACGCCAAGCCGCTCATTGGTAAAGGCTTGCAGCACACGCACGGCCCCGATGAGCTCCGCGGCATAGGCTGAAGCATCGGCAAGCGTATCCTGCGCAAAGCGCGAGCGGCGGCGTACTGCGCGGCCGAACGCGTAGAGCGGCAATACGATCAGAGGTATGGCGCCGAGCACGAACGCCGACAGGCGCGGACTGACGTCACCACCATCATGATGCTGGCGCCGAAGAACAGCACGAGATTGCGCAAGGCGACGGACACCGAAGCACCGACCGCGGCCTTGATCTGTGTCGTGTCGGCAGTCAGCCGCGAGATCACCTCTCCGGTCCTCGCTTCGTCGAAGAAAGCGGCGGAGAGCGACGTCACATGGGAGAAGACGTCACCGCGCAGGTCGGCGACGATCCGCTCGCCGAGCGTCATGACAAGGTAGTAGCGAGACGCGCTTGCGAGCGCGAGCAGACCGGCAACGCCGATCATGACCAGGAAATAGCGGTCGATAAGATAGACGCCGCGCCCGGTGAAGCCGAAATCGATCATGCGGCGCACGGCGACCGGCACAACCAGTGTCGTAAGCGCCGCGAGGATCAGCGCGCCAAGCGCGGAGATCGCCCGCCAGCGGTAGCGATTGACATAGGGCAGCAGCGCCATCAGCGGTCGTAGCTTGGCGCGAGGCTTTTCCGGCACCGCTTCGGGCTCTGACGGCGGCGAAGGTACCGCCTCAAGCCCCGTCGCTGCGTTGTTTTCGGCAGTGAAGTTCATACGCCGCAACACCTTTTTGCCGCCCGCCAATTCGGCCGGACAATGCCCGTAGAGCGCCGTCCTGGCAACGTGCGTTGGTACCGCTGCGTCGGCTTGTCTCCGCGCCGCCGCCGGGGTATAGAACCGCCAAATTCCCGTTAGAACTCAAGCGCCAAAGCGGCGCGGCAAAGGCCCGAAAGACAGCCATGAAAGCCGATACGCACCCCGATTACCATCTGGTCAAAGTCATCATGACCGACGGCAGCGAATTCACCACCCGTACGACCTGGGGGAAGCCAGGCGACACGCTGCATCTTGAAATCGATCCGAAGTCGCATCCGGCCTGGACCGGCGGCCAGCAGCACCTGCTCGATCGCGGCGGCCGGCTGTCACGGTTCAACAAGAAGTTCGAAGGCTTCCTCAAGAAATAACCGGGTCGGTTTGCCGGCCGGCAGCGACCTCCAAAGAAAACGCCGATGCCCGTATTCAAGATCGGCGAGGCCACAGTCACCCGCATCGAAGAAACCTATCTGGCGGTTTATCCGGCGCAGGAAATCTTTCCGGCGCTGACGCCTGCTCTTCTCAAGGAGCATGGCCATTGGCTCGCGCCCGGCCATTACGACCCGCAAAGCAACAAGATCAAGCTCAGCGTGCATAGCTGGCTCCTGCAACTCGATGGCCGCAAAATCCTGATCGACGGCTGCTGCGGCAACCAGAAATCGCGGCCGCTGCGGCCATTCTGGAACATGCTCGATACGCCGTGGCTCGACCGCCTCGCGGCCGCCGGCGCGCGTCCCGACGAAATCGATCTGGTGATGTGCACACACCTGCATCACGATCACGTCGGCTGGAACACACAATTGCGAGACGGCCGCTGGGTGCCGACGTTTCCAAACGCGCGCTACGTCTTCTCAAAGCTCGATGTCGATTACTTCCAGAATATCGACATCGATCCGGCGACGGCGCCGGCGGAATTCGGCTCGTTCCGCGAATGCGTGCTACCGGTCATCGATGCGGGTCGCGCCGACCTCGTCACCGGCCCGCACCAACTCGACGAGTTTATCAAAATTTTGCCGGCCGGCGGCCACTCGCCCGGACATTTCTATTTCAAGCTGGATGTCGGCGGCAGCGGCGCAATGATCACCGGCGACGTGTTTCATCATCTGCTGCAAGTCTACTTTCCGGATTGGAATTTTCCGAAGAATTCCAATGCCGAAGAAGCCCGAGTAAGCCGACGCCGCGTATTCGATGACTGCGCCGCGACAGGCGCGCTGGTCTTTCCCGGCCACGTCGGCGCGCCGTTCGCCGGCTATATCGAAAAGACCGGCGCGTCCTACCGCCCGCGCTTCTAACCGCTCAGCGGCGCGCCGCCACCGCGGCAAGCCTTTCGGTCGCGGGTCTGCTCACCACAATGTCGTCCACTGCCAACCTGCCTCGATCCCGCGCCAGCGCGCGATAAAACTCGCCTTTCGACACCGGAGGCACCTCTGCGATGATGGTCCAATGGTTGCCTTCATCCAAACTCTCGAAAACCAGACCGTCAGTGTCGGCGGCATAGAGCGCGTAGCCGTCCTTCCAAGCTTCGATCGTCAACGCGCTGTAAACGGCACGCTGCCCGTTGGGCAGGCCGCCGAGCAGGTGCTGCCAAGTCATTCCGGCGTCGTGGCTGCGCACGATTTTGCCACGCGCTTTGCCGATTTCGTACCACTGCGATGGCCAGCCGACGCCCGCCGTCAGGAATATCGTATCCGGCTGATCGGGATGGATGACGATCGCATCAGGGTAATCTGCGTGTGGCGGCATCGGATTTTTTCGCCATGTGGCGCCGCCGTCCTGACTCGACATAACGCCGACAATGCCGTTGGCGACGATGATGCGGCCCGGCCGGTCCGGATGCACGAGGACGCGATGGATGTCGCATTCGACCGGATCGAGATCGACGTGAAGCTCGGTAAAGCTTTCGCCGAAATCGCTCGACACCAACAGCGCACCGATTTCGACGCCGACCAGCATGCGATCGCCGTCAAACACGATGTCCTTGACATGACCGATACGCGGCGGTGGTGGGAAGCACCATTTCGCGACACTCGGTGCTTTTCGCAGCGCCGGCAATTCGCGCCATGATTTGCCGCGGTTCTCGCTGATGTAAAGGTGCGCGGGCAGCGAGCCGACGCAGACCACTTCGCGGCCCATCAAGGTGCCGGCGCGTGCCGACCACAGATCCATGTGATCCAGTCCGTCGAGGACCCAGGTCCACGAAAAGCCGCCGTCTTCGCTACGGGCGACGCCAAAGCCGTGCGTTGCGGCGTACAGCGTGCCGTCATCGGATGCCGTGACCGCGCTGACCGAACAGCCGCCGAGCGCCCTGTGCATGATGGTCCAGAACTGCGCGCCGCGCTCCAGAAGGACGACACCATCGACCGTACCGATGACCAGGTTGTTCGAGCGCGCCAGACTGCGGTGCGAGTTCGTTCCGCCGTTCGATAGCAAGATCATCGTCACATCCCCTGAACCGTCGTTGCGGACCAACTCTAGCGCAGTCTATGCTGCACACAATCTCCGTCAGAACCCAAGGGTATCACGATGCCTCGCATGAAGGGCGCCGAGCTGATTACCGAGTATCTGATCGCCAATGACATCCCCTATGTCTTCGGCATTTGCGGCCACGGCAATGTCGGCATGCTCGACCCGCTGTATGAAGCGCGCGACCGCATCAAGCTCATTTCGCCGCGCCACGAACAGGTCGCAGCGCACATGGCCGATGCTTATTTCCGCGTCCGCCACAAGCCGGTGGCGACGCTGACCTCGTGCGGGCCGGGCTCCGCCAATATCGTCATGCCGCTTGCCTGCGCGCTGACCGATTCCTCGGCCATGTTCGCCATCACGGCGAACGTGCCGACCTCTCAGTTCAACCGCAGCCCGTTCCAGGAGATCAACCGGCACTTTCAGGCCGATTTCGTCAATGTCCTTCGCCCGGTGGTCAAGCGCAGCTTCCAGCCGACGCGCGTCGACATGCTGCCATTGGCGTTGCGCCAGGCGATGACCACGATGCTATCGGGCCGGCCCGGGCCGGTGAATGTCGACGTGCCGTTCAACGTCTTCCAGGAGGAAGACGACGTCGAAATGCCACCGCCCGCACCACCACTCAACACGCAACGAAGCGGCGCGTCACCCGAGGAGATCAGCCAAGCCCTCGATTGGATTCTGGCCGCGCAGCGGCCCGTCATCTTCATCGGTCATGGCGTGACGCTGTCGGAGGCAAGCCGCGAACTCACCGAATTCGCAAAAAAGCTCGGCATCCCTGTGATCTCGTCGCCGAATGGAATGGGCTGCCTCGACATGACCGATCCGCTGTCGCTCGGCTTCATCGGGCGCAACGGCGCGTTTCCGGCCAACGAAGCCGGTCGCCGCTCCGATCTCGTCATTGCCATCGGAGCGCGTTTCGACGATCGCTCGGCCTCATCCTGGATGCCGGGCTATTCATGGAATTTCCCTGATACCAAACTCATCCACGTTGACGTCGACCCCGCCGAGCTTGGCCGCAATTATCCGCCGGACCTCGGCCTTCTCGCCGACGCCCGGACATTTCTGCGCCAGCTTCTCGCTGAACTCGAACGCCGCGGCGCCAAAGGCGGCGGCACTAAGGACTGGCTTGCCGATATCGCAAAGTGGCGCAACGAATGGGAAACATTCGTGCGTCCGAATTTTGCGATGCATGCTTCGCCGATGCGGCCCGAACGCGTGGTCGCCGATTGCCAGTCTGTGCTACCGCCGGACGCTATTATCTGCTGCGACGTTGGCGTCAGCCACAACTGGTTCATGCAGTTTTGGAACGCGCGGCAGCCGCAGTGCATGCTCAATTCCTGGGGTTTTTCCGGCATGGGCTTTGGCGCCTCGGGCGCGCTCGGCGCGAAGCTCGCGGCACCGGATCGGCCGGTTGTCGCCGTCACCGGAGACGGCTGTTTCACCATGGTGCCACACGTGCTGTGCACTGCGGTCGAATATAACATCCCCGTGGTCTGGGTGATCTGGAACAATTTCGGCTGGGTCTCGATCCGCGACATTCAGCTCGGCATGTTCGGCGGCCGCGAATACGGCACCATGTTCCACGAAGGTCCCAACAACAAACCGTTCAACCCGGATTTTGCAGCTTGGGCGAGAGCTACGGGCGTCGAAGCGATCACTGTGGCGAAATCGGAAGATTTCCGCGGCGCTCTCGAACACGCGGTGAAAGCCAACAAGCCATTCCTGCTCGATGTTCACGTCGATGCCGAAGTGCGTCCGCCATCGACCGGTGCCTGGGAATTGCCGCCGACGCCCTACAAGGAGCCCGTTTTCGGCCAGCGCTTCATTCCGGACGCAGCGCCGGTGAAATAAGCGCGGTCAGACGTTGTCGGATTCGAAAGCTGCCCGTAACAGGCCAAGTTGGCGCTCCACCGGATTGCCGGCGGCAACTTTGACCGGAGGGGGAGCGTGCATGGTCGCGTCGAGCCGCCGTACTTCGCCCTGAAGCTTGGTCGAGCGCGCGATCAGTTCCTGGAGTTTGGTCGGCAACAACGCGATCGACTTGGCGTCGCCCGGATCGCAGGCGGCTAGTCGGACCTTGCTCTTTTCCCTGCTGGCCTGAGCGAGCGTCATTTCGCCTTCTTTTACCGCCCGGTGTAGCAGCAGCCAGGAGGCAAGCTGCATCAGTCGGGTGGTCAGTCGCATGCTTTCGGTCGCGTAGACCAAAGCCGCGCTGCGCTCGAGTTTTTTGGATTCCTGCCGGCCCGCGCCGTCCAGATAGCTCGCGGTCTCCTCGACCAACGCCATGCCGTCGCGAAAAAGGGTCGCGAAAACCTGGGAATTAGCGAGCCGCTCACTGAAAGAGACCGCTCCGGTCTCAATTGAACGCTTCTCGGACATATTTACGCCTACGCCTTACACTCCGCGTAGCATCGCCCGCTCCGGCTTTCGAGTCCAGCGGGCACGACGCAAAGCTGCCGACATAGTTGCCGCCGAAATGCCTGCGACGGCGAAAACTCATAAAAAAGAGCCGCCGTTGCCGGCGGCTCGAAGTTGATAACAGGGAGGCGTCAAACAGAGTGGACAGGAGCCACTCGATGTCCAGAAGATGGACACTAACTGTAATGAACGAGAAAGCTTAATGAAAGGTTAATGAATCTCAGAAGGTTGCCAATTTTGTTTGCAGTTTTAAGCGAAGTACTGCGGTGTCGGCATTAACCATATTGCAATTTCAGCTACTTTTTTTGAAAAACGTATCGGCCGCCGACTTTGAAGCGCGCTTCCGACTGATCTCCGTTTCCAGTCGCGCAATCTCCTCCTTGAGTATCGCTACCCGTTCGGCGAGTTCGTCCACCGACAACAAGTCGAGATTCTGCCCCATCTCGTGAGTGATCTTCTTTTTCGGCAGCTCGTCCGGATCGACTGCGACCATACCGGCCTCCATTGCCGGCAAATCTTAACGGCGGCGGTCGTTCCTGTCACATCGGCGAAGCTGCGCAGCTTTCCCCAATTCGCTCTGACCCCTTGAAAGTAAACGGAGAAATTCTTGCCCTCCAACGCCGCAAGGGATACTAAAGCCGTCATGGCGCAGGGGTCTTGGCTGGAACTCCCATGCGGCGCGCCGATGGCCGCGAATTCGGCGCAAAGCCGGGTAGCTATTCTTTCGGGGGGTCGGTAATCGTCGTGGCGCGATCGGCGCCGGCTGCCGGCCTTGGAGGTCGACTTTTGGCATCGTTGCGCGCCGCAAGCTTCAGCGCCTCCGTCGTCCGCGCCAAGAACTCGCGCACCATGGCGCTGTTTGCCGCGGCTTTCGCGCTGACAGCCTTCGTAGGCGTCTCCGCAGCTGGCGCGGTTGAAGCGGTTAATGTCCGGACCGACGCCGCGGCAATCGATCTCACCGATGCTGTCGAGTATCAGCACACCGAGACCGACCGCATCCAGGTCTCGACCGCACCGGGCGCCGACGCCATCGTCCGCCGCATCGAAGTGCGGGCCCGCGAGGCGGGAAAGACCTGGGCCGTCTTCGCGCTCGCCAACAACGGTGACGAGCAGATCGACCGCCTGATCGTGGCACCGCATTACCGCATGGTCGGCTCCGGCCTGATCTGGCCCGACCTCGGACTATCGCGCATCGTCTACATCACGCCGTCTTCGGGGGATCCGCCGGAGCGGCAGGACAATGCCAGCGCCGACGTCTACCGCGTTACGCTCGATCCCGGCACGGTTATCACTTTCGTCGCCGAGCTGCGTACGCCGCGACTGCCGCAACTCTATCTGTGGGAGCCGGATGCCTACAAGGACAAGGTCAATTCGCTGACGCTGTATCAGGGCATCGTCATCGGCATTGCCGGATTGCTGGCGCTGTTCCTGACGATCCTGTTCGTGGTGAAGGGCAGTGTGATGTTTCCGGCCGCCGCCGCGCTCGGCTGGGCGGTGCTCGTCTATATCGGCATCGATTTTGGTTTCTGGGGCAAGGTGTTCGATATGTCGTCGGGCGCCGAGCGCGTCTGGCGCGCGTCGGGCGAGGCGATCCTTGCCGCAACGCTGCTGGTATTCCTGTTCGCCTATCTCAACCTGAATCGATGGCACGTACGCTACGCGCATATTACCGTCGGCTGGCTTGCCTTTCTCGGCGCGCTTGTAGGCATCGCGGTATTCTCGCCGGAGATCGCTTCGGGCATCGCGCGCATCTCGCTGTTTTTCGTCGCCCTGCTCGGGTTCGGCATGGTCATCTATCTCTCGACCCACGGTTACGATCGCGCGGTGATGCTGATCCCGACCTGGCTGCTGTTGCTGGTCTGGGTATTCGGCGCGGGGCTGACGGTCCTGGGCTTTGTCACCAACGACATTATCGGCCCTGCTTTGCTCGGCGGCCTGGTGCTCATCGTCATGCTGATTGGCTTCACGGTGATGCAGCATGCCTTCGCCGGAGGTGCCACGCAGGGCATCGTGTCCGACGTCGAGCGCCGCGCGCTGGCGCTGACCGGCGCCGGCGACATGATCTGGGACTGGGATGTTCCTGCCGACAAGGTCTTCACCAGCGCAGAAACCGAAACCATGCTTGGCCTCAAAGCCGGAACACTCGAAGGTGCCGCGGCGAAGTGGCTCGACGTTTTGCATCCGCTCGATCGCGATCGCTTCCGCGCCACCCTCGACAATGTGCTCGAGCAGCGGCGCGGTCGCGTTGACCAGGATTTCCGGATGCGCACCGCGGACGGCCATTATCTGTGGTTCACCTTGCGGGCGCGGCCGGTAGTCGGTTCCGATGGCGAAGTGATCCGTCTGGTCGGCACGCTGACCGACGTGACCGAGTCCAAGACGGCCGAGGAGCGCCTGCTGCACGATGCCGTGCACGACAATCTCACCGGATTGCCGAATCGGGAGCTGTTTCTCGACCGGCTCAATGCGATGCTGGGCTTCGCCAAGACCGAAGTGGCCATGCGCCCGACCGTGATGGTGATTGATCTCGACCGCTTCAAGCAAGTCAACGATTCGGTCGGCATGGCGGTTGGCGATTCAATCCTGCTCACACTGGCGCGCCGGCTGAGCCGGGTGATCAAGCCGCAGGACACGCTGGCGCGCCTTTCCGGTGATCAGTTCGGTCTCATTCTAGTCTCGGAAAATGAGGCTGCGCGCATCACCGCCGTCTCGCAAACCATCCGGCGCACGCTGCGCGCTCCGATCACCTTCAACGACCGCGAGATATTCGTAACCGCCTCGATCGGCATGGCGTTTGGCGAAAGCGATCCGCAGCGCGCCGAGGAAATCCTCAAGGATGCCGAGCTTGCGATGTATCACGCCAAACGCGGCGGCGGCGACCGCATCGAAGTTTTCAAGGCGGCTATGCGCGCTCGCAAGACAGACCGGCTGACGCTCGAATCCGATTTGCGGCGGGCGATCGAACGCGAAGAGATTTCCATCCTCTATCAGCCGATCGTGCGGCTCGACGATCGATCGGTCGCGGGCTTCGAGGCGCTGGCGCGCTGGAACCATCCAAAACTCGGCCGCATGTCGCCGGCGGAATTCATCAATATCGCCGAGGAGACCGGCTTGATCGTCGAACTCGGCCTTTTTGTCCTCGAGCGTACGGCGCGGCAGCTCAGCACCTGGCAACGCACGTTGCGTAACCGCAGCACGCTGTTTGCCAGCGTCAACGTCTCATCGCGCCAATTGCTGCGCCATGACCTGATCCAGGATTTGCGGTCGGTGTTGACGCGGTCGGTGGTGGCGCGCGGCTCGCTCAAGCTCGAGCTTACCGAATCGGTCGTAATGGAAAATCCCGAACACGCCGCGCAGATGCTACAACGAATTCGTGAACTCGGCGCCGGCCTTGCGCTGGACGATTTCGGCACCGGCTACTCCTCGCTGTCATATCTGCAGCGCTTCCCGTTCGACACGATCAAGATCGACCAGTCCTTCGTGCGCACGACCGCCAAAGGCACCCGCCCGGTCATCCTTCGCTCGATTGTCGCGCTGGCGCACGATCTCGGCATGGACGTGGTAGCGGAAGGCGCGGAGACGGATTCCGACGCGGTCGAATTGTCGCAGCTCGGCTGCGAATATGCTCAAGGTTTCGTGTTCGGTGCGCCGATGACCGCGGAAAAGGCGCGCGACCTTTTGCAGTCCGACCGCCAGGTGGAATTGGCAGCGCGCTGACGCGAGCCTGTCAGGCGTGCCCGGCCTCGCTCGACAGCATGCCGAGATCGATGCCGATTTTCTTCAGCGCCTTGTCATACTTGCCGTCGATATCGGGGCCGAAGACCAGCTCGGAATCGGCCGCGCAATGCAGCCAGCCGTTACCCTGAATCTCGTTTTCGAGTTGGCCCGGGGCCCAGCCGGCATAGCCGAGCGCCAGGATCGCGCTGGCAGGCCCTTCGCCATTGGCAATCGCCTTGAGAATGTCGATCGTGGCGGTGAGGCAAATTCCCTCGGCGATCGGCAAAGTGGAATTCTCGATGACGAAATCGGCGCTGTGAAGAACGAAACCTCGCTCGGTTTCGACCGGGCCGCCACGCATGACCTTCACACCTTCCGCGCGCGTCGGCAATTGGATGCGGTCGACCTGCGGGACCACATTCAGCTTAACCAGAAGGTCGGGAAAACTGATGTTAGGGGCCGGATGATTGACCACGATGCCCATGGCGCCTTCGGAAGAATGTGCGCAGATGTATATCAACGAACGCACGAAGCGTTCGTCCAGCATCGCCGGCATGGCGATCAGCATCTGGCCATCCAGATAACCTCGCCCTCGCTTTTCCGACTTCCCGCGCGGCAATTTCATGGTCGAAAGGTTAGCCTATCAATTTGCATTTGCAAACGAACAGCACCGGCAAAAGTTCACCATATTCCCTCGGCTTTTTGACCATGCCGCGGCGGCTCTGTGTCAAACCGCCGATGGTCACAATCATGTCAGTGGCGTCGGCGCGCGCATTCTCCTAGACAGCAGCCATGCTTACCGCTGCGATCCGTCGATTAACGATTATGGCCGTGCCCCTTGTTGGCATGCCGCTGTGCGTCCTAGGAGCGTCCGCCGCCCGCGCGCAGGATGCGTCGGCATGGGACAAGGAAAATCATGCGGAAGCGCGTCTTATCGCCGGCTCCATGATGAAGATAGCCGACACGAGCTTCTTGCGCGCCGGGCTGGAAATTCGGCTCGACCCGGGCTGGAAAACCTACTGGCGCCAGCCGGGAGATTCTGGCGTCCCGCCGACATTCGATTTCGGCGGCTCGGAGAACGTCGACGCCGTCAAAATTCTCTGGCCTGCGCCGGAACGGTTTCCCGACGGCGCCGGCGGCAATTCGATCGGTTATGTTGGTCGCATCGTTCTGCCGCTCCGCATCGCGCCGAAGGATGCGACCAAGCCGTCGAGCGTGCACCTGAAACTCGGCTATGCGATTTGCGGAAATCTTTGCGTGCCGGCTGAAGCAAACCTCGAACTCGGCCTGACCGGCGACGGCGCCGAAGAGGCCGCGATCGAGAAAGCGGACCTGCGCGTTCCGCGTCAGGTTGCGCTCAACAGTGGACAGGAACTTGCCATTCGATCCGTGCACCGCGAGCCCGGCGGAGAGCACGATCGCGTGACCGTGGAACTTGCCGCGCCCAAGGA
This sequence comes from uncultured Alphaproteobacteria bacterium, assembly GCA_963813825.1. Lineage (GTDB taxonomy): Bacteria > Pseudomonadota > Alphaproteobacteria > Rhizobiales > Xanthobacteraceae > BOG-931. The sequence continues at coordinate 91,065 of CAWFBB010000037.1, read as the reverse complement.
CGCGCCGGTCGAGCTCTTTGTCGAGGGGCCGACCGCCGAGTGGTCACTGCCGCTGCCTGAGCCCAGCGGAATCGCGGGCGATTTGCGCCACTTCACCTTCGATCTCGACGGCATGCCGCCCGGCGCGCAGCCCCAAGGCGCCACGCTGACCTTCACCGCCGTCTCGAACGACGACGCCATCGAGGTTCCGGTGCATCTCGACTAATTCGCCCGGCACGCTACTTTAGGGGATATCGGACGCGCCAGCGTGCGAACCAAAGTTCGAATTTCAAACCAGTCGATGAGAGGACACGATTATGGCTATTAAGGTCGGCGACCGCGTACCCAACGGCACATTCACAGTCATGACGGCCGAAGGGCCGAAGCCGAAGACCACGGACGAATTGTTCAAGGGCAAGAAAGTGGTGCTGTTCGCGGTGCCGGGCGCTTTCACGCCAACTTGCCACAAGAACCACATGCCGGGCTTCGTGAAGAACGCGGCCGCGATCAAGGCCAAAGGCATCGACACCATCGCGGTGACCGGCGTCAACGATGTGTTCGTGATGGACGCCTGGAAGAAGTCTTCCGGCGGCGACGCGATCGAGTTTCTCGCCGACGGCAGCGCTGCCTGGGCGAAGGCCGTTGGCATTACCGCAGACCTCACCGAGCGTGGCCTTGGCGTGCGCTCCGGCCGTTACGCGATGGTGGTCGATGACGGCGTGGTCAAGACTCTCAACGTCGAGGACACGCCGGGCAAGGCCGACGTTTCCGGCGCAGACAATCTGCTGAAGGCGCTGTAAATCGCATTGGCGCTGTAGGGGCGGGCTCAAAACCCGTCCCTACAAATCCGTCCCTACGAAACTCCTGCGCGGATTTCGGAGATCGCCGCACGCGCCAGTTCGTCAGCGCGTTCGTTCACGTCGTGACCGGCGTGGCCCTTAACCCAATGCCAGCGAATCTGATGCTCGCCGAGCGCGGCATCGAGACGCTTCCAAAGATCGATATTCTTTACAGGCTTCTTGTCGGCGGTGCGCCAGCCGTTCTGCTTCCACTTCGCGATGTAGCTCATGATGCCGTTGCGCAAATATTGACTGTCGGTATGCAGATCGACCCGGCATGGCCGCTTCAAGGCTTCAAGCGCCGAAATCGCCGCCATCAGCTCCATGCGGTTGTTGGTCGTATTGATCTCGCCGCCCTTCAGTTCTTTCTCGCGGCCGCCAAATGCCAGGATCGCGCCCCAGCCGCCCGGACCGGGATTGCCCGAGCAGGCGCCGTCGGTGTGGATGACGACATGCGGCAACTCGGCATTCACGGCAGCGGCACTCCGTAGTCGCGCGCGTTTTTGATTTTCTGGTGGAAGCGCAGTTTGCGGGCGTATTCGCGCGGATCTTTTGGCCGCACCAGCGCACCGGGCGGCACATCGAGCCAGTCGACCAGCCGGGTAAGCAAAAAGCGCAATGCGGCGCCGCGCGCTAGCAGCGGCAACTGCTCCCACTCCTGCGGCGAGAGCGCCCGCACTTTGGCGTAGCTCGCCAGCAAAGCGCGGCCCTTGGTGACGTTGTAGGAATGATCGGTCTCGAAGCACCAGGCATTGAGACAGATGGCGATGTCGTAGGCGAGCGTATCGGTGCAAGCGAAATAGAAATCGATCAGTCCCGACAATTTCTCGCCGAGGAAAAAAACATTGTCGGGAAACAGATCGGCATGGATGACGCCTTGCGGCAGGCCGTGCGGCCATTCGTGTTCGAGCATGTCGAGCTCGGCGGCCACCAGCGTCTCGAGATTGCGCTCCACCTTATGCGCGCGCGCGCGACAGCCTTCGTAGAGTTTGCGCCAGCCGGCAACTGACAGCGCATTCTCGCGCCGCATCGAAAAATCGCTGCCGGCGACGTGCAGCCGCGCCAGCGCCTCGCCCAAGGCGGCGCAATGCGCCGCTGTCGGCCGGCGAATCCATAAGCCGTCGAGGAAAGTGACCATCGCCGCCGGGCGGCCGGCGAGCTTGCCGAGCGTTTTGCCGGCCTTGGTTTTCACCGGCTGTGGGCAGGTGATGCCGCGGCTCGCCAGATGCTCCATCAGCGAGAGAAAAAATGGCAGGTCGCGTTCGGCGACGCGCCGTTCGTAGAGCGTGAGGATGAAATTGCCGCTGCCGGTATGGACCAGAAAATTTGAGTTCTCGACGCCCTCGGCAATGCCCTTGTAGGCGAGCAGTTCGCCGACATCGTAACCAGCTAGAAAACGGGCCAGATCTTCCGCCGCGACATCGGTGTAAACCGCCATAAAGCTCTCCAGAGCTGCGCGGCTAGCGCGGCGTCCGTATCGCCGTCAAGACATTTTCCCGGCAAGCCAGTCCTTGAAGCGTGAATAAAGGTCGGCGGTTTCGGCCCCGCCGTCCCGATAAATCACCGGCGCCAGCGTGCGGCCGGGTGCATGTGCCAGCCGAAAGGCCATGTAGCGATATTGCTCCGGGTACTGCGACGTATTGGCGTTTTTGAACAATTCGTCGAAGACCGGCGACGGCTCGACCGGATCGAGCCGGTCGCGCTCGTAGATCGCGGCGCGCTCGGCGATCAGCCAGCCGCCGGAATGGCGCTCCATGCGATCGAGGAAACGGGAGCACGAGGTCAGATCGACCGCGATACCGTTGAACGGCTGCCGCACGCGGATGATAACGCTCGTCTCCGCTACCGCGCGATCGCCATTGAGCTTGACGGCCGCAGGATAAAGATGATGGCGCGACCAGCTATTGCCGACGCCGTAATTCGCCCGGCAGTGCTCGACGAACAGCTCGAACGGCCCGCGAAACCACGATACCGAAATGTGTCCGTCTGGCGTGAATGTGCCGCGCAGCTCCTTCCACTTGCCCTGATCGCGATAGACGCCCCAGGCTTGGACTAAATCGGCACAGGCGATCTTGTCGTTCAATTCCATTGTGGCGCGTTCCCCGATTTGCAAACCATAGGCCGGCGGCCTTGCGTCGCGCAATTCCTGCCTTTATCGCTCCTTTTATCGTTTTTGGCCCGGCGCAAGCAGGAACCGCAATGAAGGCTATCGTCATCCACGAATACGGTCCGCCCGACGTTTTGCGGTACGAGGACATTCCCGATCCGATGCCGCGCCCAGGCGAAATCCGCATCAAGGTGCATGCGGCTACGGTCAATCGCGTACTCGACGTCAGCCTGCGCGCCGGCCGCGAGCAATATCGCGGACCTGTGCTGCCGCTTATTCCCGGCGTCGATTGCGCCGGCATTGTCGACGCGGTCGGCCCGCAAGTGACAAAATGGAGGCCGGGCGACCGCGTCGCCGCCGCGGGCATCATGCCGCTCGACGTCTGCACTGAGGACGGCCACGGCTACAACGGCCCGCGCGGCATGATGGGCATCAAGCGGCCCGGCGGCTTCGCCGAGCTTGTCGCCGTGCCTGCGATTGCCGGTGTCGCATTGCCGGACAACATCGACTTTCATCGCGCCGCGGTCGTGCTGCGCCACGTGCCGACGGCGTGGAATCTCCTCGTCCACGTCGGCGAGTTGAAATACGGCGAGACCGTCCTGATCATGGGCGCCGGCGGCAATCTCGGCACCGTCGGCATCCAGATCGCCAAGAACGTCATAGGCGCTCATGTCATCTGTGCTGCCGGATCGGATGAAAGGGTTGCGCTTGGCAAAAAACTCGGCGCCGACCACGGCATCAATTACAACACGCACAACATCTGCGACGAGGTCCTGAAAATCACCGGCGGCAAGGGCGTCGACGTACTTTACGACAACATCGCCAATCCGACGGTGCTTCCGATCGCGTTCCAAGCTATTGGCATGGACGGCCGCCTGGTCACCGCGGGTGCGCATGCCGGGCCGAATGTTTTGATTAATTTTTCGCATCTTTATCACAAGCGCATCACCATCAAGGGTCGGCCCGGCTACACGCCGTCTGATCTGCCGCACTGCCTGGAAGCGGCCGCGCAGGGAAAAGTCATTCCCCAGATCGAACGCGTGCTGCCGCTGTCCCGCGCGGCCGATGCCCATCGCATGGTCGAGAAGCACGAGGGCCAGGGCAAGATCGTGCTCGATCCGACGTTGGGATGATCGTTTCAGCCGCGCTCTTTGAGATAGCGATAAGCCGAAATTGCTGCGGTCGCGCCATCGCCGGCCACGGCGGCAAGCTGCGCAACGGAATTTTTCCGTATATCGCCGGCGGCGAATACACCAGCCAGCGATGTGCACATCAAAATGTCGGTCTCGATATGGCCTGACGCATCGAGCGCCACTACGGCCTGGAGGAATGCCGTGGCGGGATCGAGGCCGACGGCGACGAATATGCCATTGATATTCTGCTCACGCGTCGAACCGGCTTTTGCACCCCGAAGGCGAACCGCGGTGACTACCTCATCGCCGATGATTTCCTCAACCAGCGTGCCGCTCTCAACGTCAACGTTGCGGGTTTCCGCGACCCGCGTGCGCAAATGCTGTTGGGCGCGTGCCGCCTCGCCGCGATGAAAAATTGTCACGTGCGCGGCGTGGCTTGCGAGCGTAAGCGCCTCATCAAACGCCGCGTCGCCGCCGCCAACCACACAGACTTTGCGACCCTTGAACAGCGGCCCGTCACAGGACGCGCAATGCGACACGCCTTTGCCAAGGAACTTCTCCTCTCCGGGAATTCCAAGCGTGCGCAGCGTCGAGCCGGCAGCGACGATGACTGCACCGGCGCACAAGGTTTGCGCCGCCGTGCGCACGATGCGATCGCCGCCGTCGACACCCAACCCCTCCACAGTGTCGAGCATGAATTGCGCGCCGGCCGCCTCAGCCTGCTCGAACAGCAATGTCCCGAGTTCGTGGCCGGCGATGGCGGATACAATGCCGGGATAATTCTCGACGCGCTCGGCATTGACGATCTGGCCGCCAGGACCGCTCGGCGCAATAACGGCGACGTTGAGACCGTGACGGCCGGCGACCATCGCCGCCGTAAGCCCGGCGACACCGGCGCCGACGATGATCAGATCGAAAGTCCGGCATGGCCGTGCACCGGTGAAATCACGCATCGTCGACCGGCTCCGTCGCCTTCACCGACGGCCGCGCCGCGAACGCAGCATGCCAATCGGCGATGCGCGGGTGATCATTCCGCCAGTCCTCGTCGGCGTAACGAAAATCGAGATAGCTGAGCGCGCAGCCGATCGCGATATGGCCGATGCCGAACGGTGCGGCAGTGAGTTGCGGCGCCTCCGCCTCAAGGCTTTCGAGCACCGCCGCCTTGCGAGCGGCCGTGCTCGCCATATGGATATCGGACGGATGGGCGCGCATGCGCTCGTCGCGCAGCATCACCATCATTTCCAGAAAGCCATCGCCGAGCGCTTGCCGGCGCTGCGCCGTGAGCCGCGCCTTCGGCTCCGCGGGAAACAGCTTTGGCGCACCATCGAGCGCATCGAGATATTCGCAGACGACTGGCGAATCGTAGATCACCGTGCCGTCGTCGAGCACCAGGGTCGGTATCTTCGACAGGGGATTGTCCTGCATCAGCGCGGCGTGAGGCTTGGTCGTGGCGGCGACCGTGCGCACGCAGGTGACGCGCCCGGCGAGGCCGCGCTCATGGACGACAATCATCACTTTGCGGACGAACGGCGAGCGCGGCGACCAATGCAGTTTCATCGCTAATTTCGCTACGGCGTGTGGCGCCGGGACGTTGACAACCAAGGCGCGGGCATTGTGTATCATCGCGCTGGGATTGACCACACCGCCGTTCTCACGGCATCTTCCAGAACGGAATCCGCAATGGACTATGATCCGCGCAGCGAGCCGCACAATCTCGCCCACGATCCGACCACCTCGCTCGTCGCACCCCGGCCGATCGGCTGGATTTCGACCATCAGTCCGGCCGGCGTGGTCAACCTCGCACCCTATAGCTACTTCAATCTGGTCGCGAGCAATCCGCCTTTCGTGATGTTCTCATCGAACACGCGCAAGCACTCGCAAAACTATGCCCAAAGCGGCGGCGAGTTCGTGTTCAATCTCGCGACCTACGATCTGCGCGCAGAAATGAATCTCTCTTCAGGCGATTACCCCGAAGACGTCAGCGAACCGGAACTTGCCAAGCTCGTCATGGCACCGTCGCGCAAGGTCAAACCGCCGCGCGTCGCAAGATCGCCGGTCGCGCTCGAATGCCTCTACTCGCAGACGGTGCATTTCAAGAGCAGCAACGGCAAGGTGCACAACTACGAAATGGTGATCGGCGAAGTGGTCAACGTGCATATCGAAGACAGCGCACTCGTCGACGGCATGATCGATATGAAACGTCTGCGTCCGATCGCGCGCCTGGGCTATCGCGGCGACTATTCGGTCGTCGACGATACCTTCTTTATGAAGCGGCCCTAGAAGAGCGCCGTAAGCTTCGAGAGTTCGGCGACTGCGTCCTCCAGCCCATTGACGGTCCGGCAGCCGGCGCCGGCGAGCGCCTTGAGCTTTGCTGCGGCGCCTTCGCGTTCATTGCCGATCAGGGCTCCAGCATGACCCATCTGCTTTTGCGCCGGCGCGTGGCGGCCAACCACCATGGCGTAAACCGGTTTGGGAAAGCCGCGCGCGGCCTCCGCGAAGGCATATTCCTTGTCGCCGCCGATCTCACCGCAATACAGCACGGCCGCGGTCGCGTCGTCAGCAGCAAGCGCCTGGAGATATTCGTGCGGGTTGCGTCCGATCACGGCGTCACCGCCGACATGGGCGACGATGCGCTGACCGATGCCCGCCAGCGTCAATTGCCGCGCCACTGCCAAGGCCAGTGTGCCGCTGCGGATGATCAGCGCTAGACGCCCCGGCTTGCAGAAGCTCGGCGCAATCGAGCCGAGCAACCCCCTGCCCGGTACAAATAGGCCGAGCGTGTTGGGTCCGATAAGCCAGCTTCCGGCCTCTCGGGCGAGCGTTACCGCCGCCAGTGCGTCGTGCACCGGCACATATTCAGCCACCGCCATGATCGTCGGGATGCGCGCTTGCGCGCATTCGGCAACCGCATCACGCACGCCTTCCGCCGGCGTGTAGATCAGGGCGATATTCGGCCGTTGCGGAAAGTGGGCGATGCGGTCGTAGAGCGGTAGGCCGTCCATCGTCGTGCCGCCACGGCCAAGCGCGACGCCGCCGACCAGCTGCGTCCCGGCCTCGATCATGCCGGCAACCTGGTTGCGCGCGTAGCGGCCGGTCGGAGCAACGACGGCAACGCGCCATGGCTCAGCGGCGAGAAACGGCAGGCCCGATGGACCCGACATGCGATAAGCTCCAGAGGTGACGCGCCGGCCGGCGCAAAGAAAGCCATTATGCGTCTTGCCGAGTGCGACGGAAAAGCCTTGTTGCGCCGCCACGGGATCGCCGTACCGCGAAGCGTATTGCTTCAAGCCGGCCAAGGCTTTCCCGATGAAGCGGCACACTGGCGGGGATTCGTGCTGAAGGCGCAGCTTCTCGAAGGCGGCCGCGGCAAGCGCGGTCTGGTGCGCCGCTTCGACAAGGCAGGCGATTTTCGCGATGCCCGGCGTCTCATCGTGCCCGGTCTCGACGATGCCGACACGCCGCTGTTGCTCGAAGAGGCGGTAGCGATCGAGCGGGAAATATTCGCTGCCGTGCGGGTCGACGGCAGCGCGCAGCGGCTGGAGCTGCTGCTGGCACCTGAGGGTGGCGAGAACGTCGAAACCTCGGCGAAGCTTGCGCGCATTCCGATCGAACCCGGCGCGCCGACCACGCCGGAAAAGATTTTTGCCGGCCTCGGCAAGCTGTTCCCGGCCGACCTCGCCCCCCGCCTTGCCCGTTACGCCGCGCGTCTGCCGGAGATCGCCCGGCAGGAAGATCTGGACCTCTTGGAAATCAATCCGCTGGTATTGACCCGGGATGGCAACCTCATTGCTTGCGATGCAAAAATCGTCCGCGACGACGCTGCCGATTTTCGCCACGACCCGGAAGAATTCGTTGTCAGCCGAACACTTGCCGCACGCGCGATGACTAAACTCGAGCGCGAAGCGCAGGCGTTCGGCTTCCAGCTTGTCGAGACCGACGGCGATGTCGTTCTTGTCACCTCCGGCGCCGGCCTCGGCATGATGATGATGGATCTCATTAGTGACCACGGTATGCGCGCCGCGAGCTTCATGGACAATCTGCGCGGCGCGCCCGATGAGACCATGACCGAAAGACTCAAAATCGCACGCGCGCTCGCTGCCCGGCCTCACATCAAGGCAATCATTTTCCAGACCACGCTCGCCTCGCGCCCGCTCTCCGAACGTGTCGAGGCGCTGATGGAATGGCTTGCCGCTGAACCGCTGCCGAAGCCGTTATTCGTCGGCATCGCCGCCGGTCACGCCGCGACCCGTAAAATGACCGCGGAACAGGCCGTCGAGAAGCTGCGAGCGCTCGGCGTTTCAGCCTTCACCGATCCCGTAGCGCTGGTGAAAGCCGCTGCGAAGGTCGTCAGGCAATAATTTGCCCAGTGGCGCAGCTCAGTCCGCCGGAATGAAGGTCGCAAAAAGCTTTCGCCAAGCGTACCCTAACCGCTGAACGAAGCTATTGCGGGGACCGGCGATGAGATCGAAGCGGTAGTCGCAGCCGTCGCCAACGCACGAAAAGTAGCGCGCGCCACGCAGCCTGTCGGCGAATTCCGCATACTCTTGGCCGCAATCAGGGCAAATCAGCAGGATGCGGCTGCGCGCGACCGACACCAGTTGCCGAATGTTGGAAATGTCCGCCATGACGTTCGTCCCAGCGCTGGCGCAAAAATTTCTTGTTACGAATCATACAAACTCTAACAGACAGCCGCCACGCTGTCGCCACGTCGGGGCTTATCCAGACAATTATCCGAGGTGTTCAGGCGTGGCGGCGCGCTCTATCGCTTATCGGCGCCAAAGCTCGATATCCCGGCGCGCCAAGTGTCCCGGGCAATGTTTTCTTCCATGGCCGCAAGTTCGAGCGCGAGCGCGCCGCGCGGATCGAGCGCGATGCCTTGGTCGATGCAACTTTTGGCCTGATGCATGGCTGTTTGCGGTGCAGCAAGAATCGTCTTGGCGATATCGGCAAGGATGCCATCGAGCGCGGCGGCATCGACGATACGGGCTACCAGACCGGCGGCGCGTGCCTCCTCGGCGTTGAGCTTGCGGCCCGTGAACATCATGTCCTTGGCAAGCTGCTTGCCAAGGATGCGCGGCAGCCGCTGGGTCGCACCAACCGTCCCCCACAGCGCCTCGGGCGTGGCGAAGCTTGCCTGCGGCGTCGCGACGACAAAATCGCAGCAGGCAGCGATTTCCGCACCGGAACCGATGGCCGGCCCCTGCACAACGCCAATGACCGGCATCGGCAGGCTTTCGAGCGCCCCATAAGCGGCGAACGCGGCGAGACGGCGGGCGCGAACCTCGTCGGCGCTCATGCCCCTACGCTCCTTGAGATCGGCGCCGGCGCAAAACACCGGGCCGTTGGCGCGGACCAGCACAAGACGCACCTCGGCATTGTGCCGCGCTGCCGCCGCGGCCGCGACGATGTCGTCGCACATGGCGCGGTTGAGCGCATTGCGGCTTTCCGGGCGGTCGAGCGTGATGGTCGCGACGTAGTTTTCGACGCCGTAGCACAAAGTGGTGAGATTCATGGCTGGTCCTTGCCGAACGTGCGCATGCGGCGGTTAACCTCGCGCCCGGCCTCGAGACCTTCGTCGAACGGCAATTCGGTGACGCGATAGAACAAGCTCTTGGTCGCCGTCATGGCCTGCGGCGCAACAGCCGCCATAGCGCAAGCGGATTGCAGTGCCGTTATCATAAGCTTATCCGGCGTGACCACGCGATTGACGAGGCCAAGAGCCAAGGCGCGCGCCGCATCGACAGGTTCGCCGGTCGCTACGAGCTCGAAAGCTGCCTTGCGGCCGGCATGGCGCACCAGATTGGCCATCACGACTGCGGCGACGATGCCGTGCTTGACTTCCGGGTAGCCGAGCTTTGCCGTTTGCGACATCACCGCGATATCGCCGGCCAGCGCGAGACCAGCGCCGCCGCCCATAGCCGCACCGTTGATCGCAGTCACCACCGGTTTGGTCAGTTGCGAGAAAACGCCGTGAAGCTTCATCGTCAACTCGGTACGCCGCTCGACCATCGCCTCCGGTTCGGACTTGAGCGCGGCGAACTCCGATAGATCCGCGCCGGCGCAGAACGCGGGACCAGCGCCGGTCAGCACGATCGCACGCACGCCTGGCGCTTGATCGGTCTCGTGTAAGGCGTCGAGCAACGCCTCGCTCAGCGCCATGTTCAAGGCATTACGTTTTTCCGGACGGTTCATCGTCAGGATGCGTACCGGGCCGTCATTGTCGATCAACAGATCGGGCATCGTATTCCCGCCACTTATTGTTCGAGCCGTACGCCGGTCTTGCGTACGACCGGGCCCCACTTGGCCTGCTCGGCCGTGATGAAGGCGGCAAATTGCTGAGGCGTCGCCGGCGCGGGCGTGGCATTGAAGGTGTCGTATTGTTTTTTCAGATCGTCGCTGTTGAGCGCGGCGTCGGCGGCGCGATGCAGCCGGTCGAGCGCATCGGCCGGCACGCCGGCCGGAGCAACCAGGCCGTACCAATTGTCGGAATTGACCCGGGGATAGCCGAACTCCGCGGTCGTCGGCAGGTCAGGCAGCACCGCGATGCGCTTGGCCGAGGTAAGCGCCAGCGCTTTGATCGCGCCGGCTTTGATCTGCGGCAGCAGGAACGGCACGTCGGCCACCAGCATCTGGACCTGGCCGCCGAGCAGATCGGTCATTGCCGGCGCCACGCCGCGATAGGGCACGTGCACAAGGTCGATGTTGGCTTCTTCCTTGAGCAATTCCGCGCCGAGATGCGTGATCGTGCCGGCGCCGGCCGAGCCGAAATTGACCTTGCCCGGATGCTCGCGCGCGTAGGCAATAAAGGCCGGCAGCGTATCGACGCCGAGTGAAGGCGACACGACGATGGCTTCGGGCACGTGCAACACCGGCGTGATCAACGACAAATCCTTCTGCCAGTCGAACGGCATCTTGGTGACCATGAAGGGAATGGCGGACAGCGCCGAGGCGCCGGCAAAGCAGATCGTATAGCCGTCGGGCGGGCTCTTGGCGGTGAAGTCGACCCCGGTCAGGCCCCCGGCGCCGGCGTGAACCTCGATGAAGACCTGCTGGCCCAGTTCCTGGCCCATATCGTTGGCGAGAACGCGGGCGAACAGATCGGCGGCGCCGCCTGCGGCGAAGGTGACGACCATTTTGACCGGCCGGGCTGGAAACGATTGTCCCGCCGCCGTCACCGTCCACAGCGGCGCGAGGCCGAGTGCGGCAATAAGTTCACGTCGCCTCATCGTGCGTCTCCCAGGCTTTTCTTGACCGGTTTCACCCCATTGAGGGCGATTCGACCCTCGAGCCGGATGCAGGCGCTTGTCCGGCACCCCGTCGCGCGGCAGTATGATTGCTTGGCTGAGGAGCCAGCAAGGGGCAAGCGCCTGCCGGCCGGGCCGGGGGCAAGCGGGGCGTGCGCATGAAGACCATTCTCGTACCCACCGAGCAGAACTCGTCGATGGTATCGGCGTTGGATACCGCGCTCCTGCTCGCGCAGAAATTCGGCGCCTGCATCGAAGGCTTTGCGCTCCGACCCGCGGTCGCCGACCTTGTCGCCATGGACCCGGACAGCGGCCTGACCATGGTCGCGGTGAAGGAGAACGACGCCGAGATGGTGCGTCACGCCGAGGATCTGTTCCGCTCGTTCATGACCCAGCACCAGGTGACGCAGCAGTCCGGCGGACCGCAAGCGGCCGCATCTTTCTTTTGGCTCAATTCCGCACCGAGCGGCCACGACTTCGTTGGCAGCTATGGCCGAGTTTTCGACTGCATCGTATTGGCGCGGCCAGGGGATGAATGGCAGAGCCCGTCGATGGTCACTCTGGAATCCGCACTGTTCGAAAGCGGGCGTCCGGTATTGATCGCACCGCCGACCTCACCGCGCACGCTCGCCACCAATGTGCTGATTGCCTGGAATTGCAGCACCGAGCAGGCACGCACCACGGCGGACGCCATGCCTCTTCTCCGGCTCGCGCAACGTGTCACCATCTGCACGGTCGAGGGCGCGACAGTCGCAGGACCGAGCGGCGAACAAATGGCGCGCGCGCTCAAGATGAACGGCATCACCGCCGAAACCATGACGCTCAAATCGCGCAAGGGCGGCGCCGGTGAGGTGCTGCTCGCCAAGGCCGACGAACTCGGCTGCGACCTCATCGTCAAAGGCGCTTACACCCAAAGCCGCCTGCGCCAGATGATTTTCGGCGGCACCACGAGGCATATTCTCGCCAACGCGAAGCTGCCCGTGCTGATGGCGCACTGAACGCGCGCCGTCACATCATGGTTGGAACACAACTGATCTTTCCGCAGCTTGCGACCGTCTATCAGACGCTGGCGCCGATTACCGAAGCGGCATTGCGCGTCGTCGTCGGGCTGTGGATGGTGCCGCACGGCCTGCGTATGTCGTTCGGCTTCTTTCCCGGGACCGGCCTGCCACAGCGCAATGTGCGCATGCTGGCCGTTGATCTCGACGGATGGGGCTATCGCCCAGGCTGGCTCTGGGCGCCGCTGATTTCAGCGACCGAACTGATTGCCGGCCCGATGCTCGCGCTCGGGCTGTTCACACGTACCGCAGCAATACCACTCGTTCTGTTCCTGATCGTGACGAATTTCGAGCGTTGGCGCATTGGCCGCTATTTCTGGAATAAGCTTGGCCTGGAATATACCATGATGTGGCTGGTCGCGATGGTCTACTTCCTCATTCACGGCGGCGGCCCTTATTCGCTCGATCACCTGATCGGCTGGGAATTCTGAGGAGACCTCCGTGTCATTCATCGACGGCAATGGCGTGAGTCTGCACTACGAGCTTACCGGGAGGCGCGGACCCTCCGTTGTGCTGCTGCACGAACTCGGCGGCACGCTCAATTCGTGGAACGCCGTCGCGCCGCGCCTGGCGCATCGCTGTCGCGTCCTGCGCTACGATCAGCGCGGCTCGGGCCTTTCCGAGAAAGTCCGGCAGGAATTCAGTAACGACGTGCTGGTCGACGACTTCGAGGCGCTCGCCAAAGCCGTTCACCTCGATCCGCCCTATCATTTCGTCACCGTCGCCGCCGCGGCCACCCAGGCGCTGCGCTATCTGGAGAAGCATCCCGGCGAGGTCGGATCGCTGGTGCTGTGTAATCCGGCGCCGGGTGTCGATCCGAGCCGGGCGGCGGCGCTCGATGAGCGCGCGGCATTCGCCATGCGCGAAGGCATGCGCGCTTCGCTGCCGACGACGCTCGATATTTCTTATCCGCCAACGCTCGGCACGCGTGAGGATTACGAAGCCTATCGCGGTCGCTATTTGGGCAATGATCCGGTCGGCTTTGGTTTTGGGTTTCGCGCGCTGGCGCGCACCAACATGCTGCACATGCTGCCGCAGGTCCGCTGCCCCACGATGGTCGTCGCCGGCCGCCACGACACGGTGCGCCCGCACGCTGGCACCGCGGAGCTTGCGAAGAAGATTCCGGGCGCGCGCTTTGAACTGATCGAGGCTGGCCACTTCATGCCGACCCAAGGGCCGGAACCGCTGGTCGAACTGCTCGAAGATTTCCTGCCGAAGTAACCCGAGTGAGAAACCATGAAAGTCAATGCAAACGGCATTACCATCAACTATCAGATCGACGGTTCCGCGGGCGCGCCGTGGATCGTGTTGTCCAATTCGCTCGCGACTTCGACCGCGATGTGGGACGAGCAAGCTGGCGCGCTAAAGGATAAATTCCAGGTACTGCGCTACGATCAGCGCGGCCACGGCGGCACCGATGCGCCGGCAGGCCGCTATTCGTACGACACGCTCCTTGACGACGCGCTGGCGCTCCTCGATGCGCTGTCGATCAAAAAGGCACATTTCGGCGGTCTTTCGATGGGCGGCGCGACCGCGCTGGGTCTTGCAGAGCGCAATCCCGATCGTTTCGACCGTATCATGGTGTTCGAACTCGCCGTGCCAGTCGACACCGCAAAGCAGCCAGCAATGGGAGGAACGCATCGCGGTGGCGCAGAAGCAGGGCATCGAAGCCCTGGTCGAGCCGACCATTGCGCGCTGGGTACCACCGGACATCGTGGCGAAGAATCCGCCTCACGTCGACAAGATCCGCGCCATGATCCGGGCCACGCCGGTCAACGGCTTCATCGGCTGCGCAGCGGCGCTCGCCGATCACGATTATGCCTCCGCGGTCACCACCGTGAAAAACCCCGTGCTGTTCCTGACCGGCGAGAAGGACGGCGCTGCGGCACCGATGCGCAAGCTGCACGAAAAGCTTGCCGGCTCGCGCTATGTCGCGCTGTCGGGCGCCGGGCATATCTCGAACATGGACAGCCCGGTGGAATTCACCAAGGCGATCCGCGATTTCATCGCGGCCGGCTGAGCGGGAGTAAACCGGCCATGCCTTTTCGGCGGGGTACGCCCCGCGCCACGCGATCCTCGCACCTTTGCAAACAAAGGCGCTAACCACTATACCTCCGGCAAAGGCCCGGTATTGGCGCGGTGTCGCCCCAGCCCAGGCCCCCATTGCCCATAGGGACGCGAGAAACCTGCTATTAGGAGAGAACCTCATGGCCACGGTAACGATGAAGGCCCCTGCCCCCGCCGGGCTTTCCAATAAAGCGCGGGAGTTGATGGAAGCCATCAACACCGAAGCCGGCAAGCACAATGTCTGGGTCCGCACCCAGGCCAACGCGCCGGCGCAAAAGGCCTGGTTCAGCGAGACCAGCGGCGAAGGTTCCGGCCAGCTCGCGACCGGCCGCGTCGCCGTCAACCAGATGAAGACCGCTCCCTTCATGTGGAAGTGGAATGAATACTCCGGTTACCTCAAGCAAATTTCCGAGATTGCCAGCAAAGCCGATGTCTCGCCGATCGAATTTGCCGATCGCCAGAGTATCCTTCTGCTCAATCCCGGCTTGAACGGCCGCCTACAGGTGACCAACACGATCCGTTGCGCAATTTCGATCTACAATCCGGGTGACGTGGCGCCGGTGCATCTGCACTCGCCGAACGCAAGCCGCACGATCCTGTCCAAAAAGGGCGGCTACACCGTGGTCGAAGGCGAACGCGTCACGGCAAACCGCGGCGACCTGATCCTCACGCCAAACGGCACCTGGCACGATCACGGCAACGATTCCGATGAACCATGCGTCTGGATCGATACGCTCGACTGGCCGCTGATGGAGTTCCTCGACGCCGCCTGGGTCGATCACAACATGCCGGGCGCACAGGGCAACACCAATGTGCAGGCGGTCACGGTCACCGAAGGCTATTCGCGCAGCCTGTACGGCCATGGTGGCCTCAAGCCCGCCTTCGTAAGCCATCAGCGCGGCGTCGGCCACGATCCTGCACCGCTGTTTCACTTCCGCGGATCCGACGTCATGGAAATGCTGCACAGCCTGCGCAAGGAAAAGGGCGATCCGCACGAGGGCATCAAGGTCGACTTCGTCAATCCGGTGACCGGCGAATCGGTGTTCAAGACGCTCAACTATTCGGCCCAGCTGCTGCGCCCCGGCGAAGAGACCGAGCTCAAGCGCGAGACCGCTGGCACCTATTATGTGTGCATCGAAGGCACTGGCGTAACCGAAGTCGGCGGCAAGCGCTTCGAATGGGGTCACAACGACCTGTTCGTCGTGCCGAATTTCATGTGGCGCAAGCACATCAACACCGGCAAGACCGACGCCGTGATCTATTCCGTGTCGGATTCAGCGCTGATGCAGAACATCGGTCAGTATTACGCGCAAGGCCGCGACAAGAACGGCAAGGTGACCGAGCTCGTGCTACACTGAACCGCAACCGCAACGCTACTGATCCGGGCAAAAAATAAGAGCCGGCACTTGGTGCCGGCTCTTTCGTTTTCTGTAGGCTGATTGGTCAAAGGCTTAGGACGGAGCCTTGCCGCCATTCTTTTTGCAGGCCGACCGGAATTTCTTTCGCGCCTTGCCTTTCAGGCCCTGAGTGTTCGCCTGATCGCTGCATGCTTTGGAGATTGCCTTCTTGTCGGTTGCCGCGCCCGTGGCCGGCGCTGCAGGCTGAGCCGCGGGTGCCGGCGTCGGCGCAGGAGTCGTCTGCGCAAACACGCTCCCCGCCCCGATCGCCAGTGAAAAAAGTGCAGCGCCAATCGCAAGTTTCATCGGGTCATTCCTTGTTTTGAGCTACGCGGCGTTCAAGCACCCTTCAGGTGCTTGTTGCATTCGGGATAATAGCCGCCGCCCTTTTGGATCCATTTCAAGCCGCCGTTGCCGTTGGTGGCCTTGTTGGCTCTGTATTGATCGAGACAGGTATCCATGCGCTGCTTGCCGGCGGACATGGTTGAATACTTCGGATTCACCGCGCTCGGAAACACCGCATTACCAGTCGCGACCGGAGCCGGGCTGGGGCTGGGGCTGGCGCAGAAGCCGTCTTTGGCGCGGGTGACGGCTTCGGTGCAGGAGTTGGTGCCGCAGCCGGCGCGGAGGCGGTAGTCGGAGCCGCGGTGGAGTCGGAGCCGCATTGGGCTTTACGGAAGTCGTTCCACTTCATGCCGTTGAGCGAGTTGTCGGCTTTCGCCGCCTTATATTTCGCGCTGCACTCGGCCATTGTCAGGGCGTGAGCGGAGGTGCCTTGCAGGGCGACGGCCGCAAGCACCGCACTCGCACAGAGAGCAACATAACGCATGGTCATGGCTGGTTTCCTCGTGTTGTCGGTCTAATTCCAAAGTTTGAACGGCCACGATCGGCCAAGATATTCCGAGATGGCCATTTAGCCACAGGAATAGGCGACCGTCACCCCTTATGCGTGTGGTCGTGCGGCGTACCGATCTTGTCGCCGCAGCCGGCGCGAGTCGCCCAGTATTCCCAGGCTCGCCAGGTTTCCGGTGCGCTCGGCTTGTAGCCCTTCCCGCGCGCGGCGATCTCGCCCTTGGACAGTGGTTTCGGCTTGCCGCCCATGCGCATCGCATTCATCTGCACGCGGGCATTGCGCGGCAAATAAACCGACAGCCTCACCACCTCGATGATCGAGGCCGCCGCCGAGGCGAAGCCATGGCCGCGCATCAGGGCGACGCTGCCTTTGCCTATGCATTTGGCGAGATCGCGGCCCTGCGCCATGTTCCTCACCAAGAGATCCGTGTCGCCGAATTTCTTGCGGATGTCCCAGACCGGCACCTTGCCGCCGATAAAGCTACCGGAATGAATCACTGGCTCGAGTGGCTTGGAGACGAGCCCGAACGGCAGGGTGTCTTCGGCGTGCGCGTGCACCACCGCCATCACGTCGGGCCGCGACTCGAAAATGCCGGCGTGGATAAAGCGCTCCAGATAGGGCTGACGCTTATCGCTGACCGGCTCGCCTCTCTCATCGAACTCGATCAGGTCGTGCACTTCCACGAGCTCCGGCGCGCGCGAGCGCGACATGAAGAAGCGCTTCGGATTATCGGGATGGCGCACGCTGATATGACCGTAGGCGTCGACCACATCTTCGTTCGAGAGGATTCGATTGGCGACGACGAGGTCGCGGAGCAGATCGTCGAGTTGGCTCATGGCAGGATTCCTGAATGTGGGTGATCAACCGTAGGTAGGAGCGAACAGATCGTCGACTTTCACAGCCTTTTCGGTCAGGCCGAGCGTCTGCTGATAGGTGATAAGCGCTTCGACTGTGCGCCGGTTGGGCTCGAGGCCGTAGGGCCAAGGATCGCCATTGAAGACCTCCCAAATGTCGTCGATTTCACGCATCAAGAATGGCGTCATGTAGCGTACCGCGCGCAGGTTGAAGAGCTTTGCCAACGCGATCTTCTTCGATTTCACGAAGGCATCGAACAGGCTCGTCGCCACAAACGGATACCGCTCGTAGATACTTTTCTTGATAGCGACGGTATGCATGATTGGGTAGATGCCCTTGCGTTTGTAGAGATCCTTGTCGACGTCGACAAAGTTCGGAAACAGCCGCGCGATATCGGGGTTGGTGCGGATTTCTTCCGGCAAGCTGGTGCCGAGCGTGGCGTCGATCTCGCCGTCGGCAAGCAATTGGCCGAGCGTCTTCTTGGTCTTGTTGTTCTCGATCGAGATATTTTTTAAAAGCGGCAGCACCGTCGGTGCGCCGTGGGCGCCCTCGGCATTCATGGCGCTCTGCACCCAGTGCACCTTCGATAGGTCGACGCCGAATTCGTGATGCAGCATGCCGTTGATGAAAATCGCAGCCGTCATCGTATAGAGCGGCACGCCGATGCGCTTGCCGGCGAGATCCTTCGGCGTCTTGATGCCGGACTTCTTGTTGATGGCGATGTAGCCCATGCGGAAGGCAATCGAGGGGAATACCGGGATTGCCACGAACGGGCACTCGTTACGGGTAAACCGCTGTGTAAACTCGGACAGTGAATACTCGGCAACGTCGAATTCCTGGCCGCCGGACATGCGGTCGAAAATCGGCCGCGGCTGATCGATGGCGATGAAATTGAGGTCGATGCCGTCGGCAGTGACCTCGCCCGTATAGAGAGGCTGCATCCGGTCATAGAGGCCGCACGCGAACGAAAGTTTCAACTTGGGCATAGGCTTGCCGTCCTCCCATTTTTGCTTGTGGCGTAACGGTTAGCACGCCGCCATGAGAGCCGGAAGGCCGCCAAATGGCGGCGCGTCCATGTCCTTAGTGCAGCTCTTTGCGCAGGATTTTTCCAATATTGCTCTTCGGCAGGGAAGCGGGAAATTCGACGATGTGCGGCACCTTGTAATTCACCAGCCGCGTGTGCAGGAATGCGATCAAATCTGCCGTGGTCAGAGCTGGATCGCGGCGGACGACGAACAGCTTGACCCCCTGGCCGGTGCGCTCGTCCGGCACCCCAATGACCGCCGCCTCGAGCACGTCCGGATGCTGCATCGCGATGTCTTCCACTTCGTTTGGAAAGACCTTGAAGCCGGAGACGATGATGAGGTCCTTCTTACGGTCGAGAAGCTTCAGGTAGCCCTGCGTATCGAACACTCCGATATCGCCGGTGCGCAGCCAGCCGCCGGCGCCCAGGACGGCTTTGGTCTCGTCGGGGCGACCCCAATAGCCTTGCATGATCTGCGGACCGCGCACCCACACCTCGCCCTGCTCGCCGGGCGGGAGAATCGCACCGTGATCGTCGCGGATGGTGACCTCTGTCGACGGCAACGGAAGGCCAACGGTGCCGGGCTTCGGGCTCGAAATGGGATTGATGCATACGACCGGCGATGCCTCGGTGAGCCCATAGCCCTCGACCAGATTGGTGCCCGTGATCTCGCGCCAGCGATGCGCCACTTCACTCTGGACCGCCGCACCACCACCGATCGCCACCCGCAGCGCACTGAAATCCAAGGCGGCAAAATCGGGCCTGTGGACCAGAGCATTGAATAGCGTATTGACGCCGGTCATCAGCGTGATGTGTGCGCCGTTGATGGTGCGGATAAGCCGATCGAGATTGCGCGGATCGATAATCAGCACGTTCAAGCCGCCGATCACGGCGAACGATAGCAGGTTCGCCGTCAACGAGAAGATGTGGTACAGCGGCAGCGGCGTAAGCACGCGCTCGTTCTCATGCTCGAGAGATGCTTGCGTCCAGGCCAGACATTGCTGGGTATTGGCGATCAAATTGCGATGCGTCAGCATGGCACCCTTCGGCACGCCGGTCGTGCCGCCGGTATATTGCAATAGCGCCACGGCGGAAGAAGGCGTCTTCGCGTCCGAATAACTTCCGCCCGGCTCCCGGCTGCATGCATCCTGCATCATGGAGAAAGTGTCGAAATGCCACGCCGGCACGGCGTGCTGGATGTAGGAATTGGCAAAATTGAATGCCCAGCGCTTGAGTGTCGGAACGAAATCGCCGAGCCGCGCCACGACGACATGCCGGATTTTTGTCTCGGCGATGATGGTCTCGAGCTTGTGGGCGAAATTCTCCATAATAACGATGACGTCGGCACCGGAATCGCCGAGTTGTTCCTTCAACTCACGCGGCGTGTAGAGCGGGTTGACGTTGACCGCGATCAATCCTGCACGCAGCACGCCGAGAAACGCTACCGGATAAGCAAGCATGTTCGGCAGCATGATCGCGACGCGGCCGCCGGTATGGCACTTCACCTCCTCGATCAGGAACGCCGCGAAAGCGCGGCTGTCGCGCTCCCACTCGGCATAGCTCATCTGGGCGCTGAGGCTTTCAAATGCCGGACGTCCGGCATGCCGATCGCACGCCTCAATGAGCATTGCATGAAGCGAAGGCACACGATCCGGATCGATGGTCACCGGAACGCCTGGCGGGTAAGAGGCGAGCCAGTGGGGATCCACGGCCTCTATCGCCGAAGACGGCTCTCCCTCTGAAATGAGCGTCATAGCTTTTGAACCTCGGCAACGCCCGAACCGTTGATTTTACGGTTTCGAGTTTTGGCAGTTGCAGTTTTGGCCGCCCCCATCATAGCCGATGATTCTATCATTGCGCGTATTCGGCGATACCCTGCACGTTTCCATTCGGCTCGCAGCAGGTAATAATGGCGGCCGCCGTCGCAACCGCAGAATCAATGGCGGCTTTGGTACCTTGAGGGAGGTCAGTATGTTGCCGTCCAGAGCTTTACTTCTCGTGCTCGCTGCGTGTCTTGCCACGCCGGGTTCCGCCATGGCGGAAGACATTCTTGTGACACAGTACAAGGCTGATCCTTCGGGCGCACCCTATGGCGTCGGTATCGAGAAGGGATTTTTCAAAAAGGCCGGCGTCGACATCACCGGTGTCATTTCCGGTGAAGGCGGCGGCTCCTCGGTGCGCGCCGTGATCGCGAGCGACTTGGGCTACGGCGAAACCTCTCCCGCCGGCATCATCTCGGCCATACTCGAAGGCCAGGATATCAAGATCGTCGACATCGGATCGCGCTCACTTGCCGACAACGTCATCATTGTCATGCCGAATTCGCCGATCAGGACCATGGCGGACCTCAAGGGCAAGAAATTCGCGATCAGCAATCCGAAGTCGCTCGGCGAGATGACGGCGGTGATCGCCGCCGAAAAAGTCGGCCTCGACCCGCGTACTGTGCAGCGCGTGGCGCTGGGCAACCTCTCCGGTGCGCTGACGGCGCTGGAAAATAACGTCGTCGATGCCACCAGTATCCCTGGCATCCTGTTCCTGATGCGCGGTGGCGAGAGCAAATACCGCGTCATCATGGGTCCAAAAGACTTGCCAGCGCTGCCTCCCGCGGTCGGCATTGCCACCGGCGACCTCATCAAAAAGAATCCCGACAAGATCCGCGCCATACTCGCCGGGCGGCGCGAGGCCGTGAAATTCATCTACGAGCATACGGCGGATGCGAGCAAGATTCTTGAGCCGATCTACGCGCCGTTGCCGCCGAAAGATATCGATACGATGATGCAGCAGCTCGTCGAGGCGAAGTTCTACAGCGAGGGCCGTATCGAGATGCCGCTCCTGGAGACCACGGTCCGCGCCATGAAATACGTCGGCATGCTCGACCACGATGTCGATCTCAGCAAGATGATCGACCCTTCGTTCCTGCCGAGCGATTTGCAGAAATGAAATGAGCTCCGTCTCCGTTCCGCGGGATATCCACGCCCAACTGTCCGCAGTCACGCGCGTCTACCCCAGCGCCGGGAACCAGCCGCCAGTCGACGCACTCGGCCCGGTGGATTTGGGGCTTCGCAAAGGCGAGTTCTTTGCCGTGGTCGGCCCGTCTGGCTGCGGCAAGTCGACTTTCCTCGACGTGCTTGCCGGCCTGCAACGGCCAACGGCCGGAACGGTGACATTCGAAGGCAAGCGTGTGAACGGCGAAGTCGCAGAAGGCATCGGCGTGGTATTCCAGGAGGATGCGAGCTTTCCGTGGCTGACGGTGTGGGACAACGCCGCATTCGGACTGCGCCGTAACGGAGTCCGCGAAGCCGAGGTGCGCCGCCGCGTCGACGACGCCCTCGCATTCATCGGACTGAAGGATTTTGCGCGCGCCTATCCGGCGCAACTGTCCGGCGGCATGCGTCAGCGGGTCTGCATCGCACGGACATTGGTGCTGCAGCCACGGCTCATTCTGCTCGACGAGCCGTTCGGCGCACTCGACGCGCAGACCCGGCTGCTAATGGGCGATGAAGTGTTGCGGCTGTGGCGGACCACCGGCGCGACGGTATTGCTCATCACCCATGCGCTCGACGAAGCGGCGATGCTCGCCGACCGGGTCGGCGCCATGTCGGCGCGCCCGGGACGCTTCATCGAGATCATCGAAACCGGCTGGCCGCGCGAGCGCGACAGCACCATCGTAGCCCAAGCAGGATTCGGCAACATCACCGGCCGACTATGGGAACTCTTGCGCGGCGAGTCGATGAAAGCCATGGGCCACGCAACGTTGGCCACGGCGACGACGGAATGACGCGTGTCGGCCTGATCAGGATTGCGGTGGTCGCAGCGGCCGTCGGCGCGCTCGAACTCGCCTGCCGCCTCGGTTTCATAAAGCATCAAGTCATCATCCCGCCGTCGGAAATGGCGACAGCGCTCTACGGCTTGCTGGTTTCCGGCGTACTCAATGCCGATATCCAACGCACGCTCGGTATCATTGCCATTGTGATTGTCGTTTCGATTCTTCTCGGCTTTATTCTCGGCTTGGCGATCCACGCGCTGCCGCGCGTACGAGAAGCGATCGAACCGTTTTTCGCGACCTATTACGCCGTGCCGATTTTCATCTTCTATCCTGTACTCATCGCGATTTTCGGCCTGTCGCCCATTCCCATCGTGCTAATCGGCGTCGCCACTGCGATCGTCGCCATGATCATCGCCACGCTCAATGGGCTGGATCGCGTGCCTCCCGTGCTGATGAAAGTCGCGCGCCTTCACCGACTCGGCAGGATTACGACGGC
This sequence comes from uncultured Alphaproteobacteria bacterium, assembly GCA_963813825.1. GTDB lineage: Bacteria > Pseudomonadota > Alphaproteobacteria > Rhizobiales > Xanthobacteraceae > BOG-931. The sequence continues at coordinate 68,247 of CAWFBB010000037.1, read as the reverse complement.
GCTGACGCTGCAGCTTCCAGCGGCCGCGCCCTATCTGTTCACCGGCGTGAAGTTGTCTGTTAGCTACGGCTTTATCGCCGTCATCGCCGCCGAATTCATTTTGTCGCCCGCCGGCCTCGGTCGCGACATCTCGGACGCCTATACCGATTTCAACAACCGCCGCATGTATGCGCTGATCTTGTTCCTGCTCGTCATCGCGACGATCATCAATTCGGCGTTACATGCGCTCGACGTACGCTGGGCGGCGCGCCGCACCGGGGGCCGCTCGTGACGGTGACCCGGCGCATCACCGACACGCTGATCATTTTTGCGCTCGTGCTGTTGGTCTGGCAAATTCTTCACCAGATCGCCGGCGCCACGGCGCTGCCCGCGCCGTTTCCGACAATGACTTATCTCATGCATATGGTGCCGACGGCGCGGTTTGCCGAGAACGCCGCGGCCACCCTGAAGGCTTTCGCGCTCGCGCTCGCGGCGGCCTATGCCATCGGTCTCGCTATGGGCGTGTGGCTCGGCGCGCACCGGTTGTCGGGCGCGGTCGGCGAGCCGATCCTGGTCGTGATTTATTCCCTGCCGAAGATCACGCTTTACCCGGTCGTCCTGCTCATCTTCGGCCTCGGCATATCAGGCAAGGTCGTGTTCGGCGCCATGCACGGCGTCCTGCCGGTCGCGCTTCTGACCATGGGTGCGATTCGCGCCATCCCACCGGTCTATCTGCGCTCGGCACAAACGCTGCAGCTATCACCATGGCAAACCATCACCACCGTGCTGCTGCCAGCCGCATTGCCGGAAGTATTCACCGGGTTGCGTATCGGCTTCTCCGTCACGCTGCTCGGCGTGCTTCTCGGCGAGATGTTCGCGTCCAAGCTCGGACTCGGCTCCATGATCATGGCCGACATGTCGCTCGCTCAGAGCGAGGACATGGTGACGGTTGCGATCATCCTGTTCGCTTTCGCGGCCATCGCCAATGCGGTGCTGATCTGGATCGAACACCGATTGCATCGCAATGCGTAGTGGCGCCTACCTCGCAGCGACGTACCGCTCCAGCGTCATCGGTTCGCGTTTGTGCGCCGGCTCGCGCGGCTCGATACCGGCGAAACGGCTCGCCTCAGCAAACCACTGCGCGCGCGCCGGAAGTTGCCAGCGCCGCGCGCCGGCGACCGAAACGTCCCAGCGCACCGGCTCGTCCTCGATGTCCATGCACTGATAGTGGGTGTTGAACAATTCGATGCGATGGCCGTCGGGATCGCGCATATAGACGAACAGCGCGAGGCCCGGTCCGTGCCGCCCCGGGCCGTATTCGATGTTCTCGGCAAAGCCCATGTCGTAGGCGAGATCGCAAACGTAGAAGAAGTGATACGATTCCGGAATGCTGAAGGCGGCGTGATGCAATCGCGGGCCCGCACCCGGCGCGAACACGATGTCGTGCGGATTGCCCTTGCGCTGCAGGAACACGAATAGCGGATCGTCGCTGCCGTCCGGCGCGATATACTCGGAGAGCCGGAATCCCAATCCCATGTAGAATTCCAATTCACGCTGCACGTCGGGCACCAGCACCTGAAAATGATCGATGCGCTGCGGCACCGCGCCGTGATGCCGACCGAAGTCGGTGAGCAGCCGCGGCTTGGTCGTCATGGTGGCGCATAATTCGAGCGGCAAGCCGAGCGGATCGCTGACATGCAGGGTCCGGCCCTGATATGGCCGCTCCACCCATTGCGCCGGCAGGCCGGCTTTCTCGAAATACGATTTCGCCTTTTCCAAATCTTCCTCGGTGAAGCAGCGCATGCCGACGCGCTCGGCTTGCGGCGCGGCTGCCCGCTTGAGCACCAGGCTGTGATGACACGCCTCGGCGATACCGCGCAGATATATCGTATCCTTGTCCTCATCGCTGACGACCAAGCCGATGAGATCGACATAGAACGCGCGGCTTTTCGCAAGGTCTTTCACGTGCAGGACGGAATGACTGGCGCGTGTAATGTTGAACGGTGGATTGTAGTTCGGTCGCGGCAGGGTCACGGTAAACTCCAGGATCGGATGGACTATAGATGGTTACGGACGCCATCAGCTTGACACGTCCGGGGCTCCATTTCATACCGCCTCTGTTCCCTTTCGGCGACACGGAGACCGGCATGGCGAGCATGGATGCTACGGCGACACAACGCCAGAGCTACCGCGGGCTGCGCGGCTGGCTCGAAACCGTGGACAAGCTCGGCGAGCTCGAGCGCGTCTCCGGCGCCAATTGGGACGTCGAAATGGGCGCCGTCACCCACATGCTTACCGAGAAAAGCCGCGGCCAGGCGCCCGCGATCCTGTTCGACGACGTGCCCGGCTATCCGAATGGTTATCGCACGCTCTATGGACAGCTCTCGTCGATCAAGCGCATCGCGCTTACGCTTGGTCTTCCGCTCGAATACGAACGCAAGGTCGATATCGTGCAGCGCTATCACGAGCGCATGCAGGACCTGAAGCCTCTGCCGCCGCGCTTCGTCAATGATGGGCCGGTTTTCGAGAACGTGATCGAGGGCGACGCCATCGATGTCCTGAAATTCCCGGTGCCGCGCCATCATGAGCAGGACAAGGCGCGTTTCATCGGCACTGCCTGCTGTGTGGTGACCAAGGATCCCGATGCCGGCTGGTTCAACCTCGGCGCCTATCGCAGCCAAGTCTACGACGGCAAGACCATCGGCTGTCAGATCACCGAGGGCAAGCACGGCCGTATCCATCGCGACAAATATTTCGCGCGCGGCGAACCGATGAAAGTCCTCATCCTGTGCGGACAGGACCCGCTGCTTTTTATGCTGTCTTCGAGCCCGCTGCCGGAAGTTAGCGAATACGACATTGCCGGCGGTCTGCGCGGCGAGCCGATCGATGTGGTGCGTGGGCCCTTTACCGGCTTTCCGATCCCGGCGGACTGCGAGATCGCCATCGAAGGCGAAACCATTCCCGGCCAGAACAGGCCGGAAGGCCCATTCGGAGAGTGGATGGGTTACTATTCGGACGACACGCAGGAGCGGCCTTACGTCAACGTCAAGACCATCCTCCACCGCAACGACCCAATCCTGACCTGCGCGCCGCAGCACAAGCCCGTCGACGAGACCGGCCTGCTCAAAGGCGTCGCCGGCGCGGCGCAAATCTGGCACGCGCTTTCTGCTTGCGGCATCCCCGACGTGCTCGGCGTCTGGAACCACGAAGCAGGGCCGGCGACGCGTTTCACCACCGTGCAACTTCGCCAGCGCTATCCGGGCCACGCGCGGCAGGCCTTACACGTCGCTTGCGCCTGCCAGGGCGGCGCCTATGCCGGCAAATGGACTGTCGTGGTCGACGAAGATATCGATGCCGGCGATCTCGATCAGGTGCTGTGGGCGATGTGCACGCGCTTCGACCCCAAGGCCGACATCGATCTGGTGCAGAAGGCCTGGGCCTCGAAGCGCGATCCGCTTTACCTGCCCGGCAATTTCAATAATCGCGTGCTCATCGACGCCTGCATCCCTTACGACATGAAGCTCAAGGGCACATTCCCAACGACCGTCGACGTCAGCGCCGATTTGCGTGCGAAACTGCGGACAAAATTTCCGAAGCTGTTTCACTGAGTCAGAAACAGACGGACTGCGAGTAGGGAAAGGGGAGCAATCCTCCCCCTATTCGCCAAGTACTCTTCGCTATTCCTGATTCTGCGGATTCTGCGCGAATAATTGCTTGCCCATCGTATTGAAGGCCGCCTTCTGGGCGTCGCTGAGCGAGTCGTAGAAGTCGTGCAACGCGGGGCGGATCGTATCCACGGCTTGCAGCATAGCCTGGAGATGCTTGCCGGCTGCCGCGAGCCGGACCGGTGGGGTAGTCGGCACTTCCGCCGGACATGCCACCTTGATCGTATCGGCCGCATTCGCCATAGCCGCCTGTAACGCGTCAAGTTTGGTCCGTTGCGCCTCGTTCGGCTGAACGGTTTGATTGATCTGATCGCTCGGCCACGCCATGACCGACGCGCTACATTGCGCCTGCGGATTAGGCGCATTGTTGGGTGCGTTCTGAGGCTGTCCGTTCGATGCCTCGGGCTTTGCGCCCGGTGCGCTGGCGCCGATGTCGTTGAAGCGTGCCTTCTGCTCGTCGCTGAGCGAGTCATAGAACTTGCCTAGCGGCGGGCTCACGATATTGACCGCCTGAACCATTCCCTGCAGGCGCTGCTGCATGTCGTCGATACGCCCCGTCGGGGTGAACGACACTGTGGTCGGACAGTGCGACTTGATCACGGCGCTCGCATTGACGACGGCATTGCCGAGATCGTCGAGCATTGCACTTTGCTCGGGGCTCGGCTGCACGGCGGCCTGAATCTGGTCGATCGGCCACCCGGTGACCTCGGCTGCTTCGTCGTCGCAGCTCTGTGTCATGGTTTTGGTAAGCGTGGTCATGCGCTGCGGCGCGCCCGGTCCTTGCACGTACTCGTCGTATAGGTTGGGTGAGAAAATGCCTTCGTAGATGTCGCCGTAGCCATAGACCCAGAACGGATCGGAGTAGCCGTAATCGTCGGGCCACAGCGAGTAATAAAACAGATTGCCGTAGGCGTAAGGCCAGAATAGCGGACCGAGCCAGCCGACGTGATTGTAAGGATGCCAACCCGGGTGCCAGCCCGGATGCCAGAACGGATGAAACGCAGCGTTGGCTGCAAAATTACGGCGCGCCGCGAACGCCCGCGGGCTTGCGGCCAATCCGCCATGAGCGAAACGCCCGGTAGTCACGAATGGGTGCGCACCGGCTACCGGTGTCACGCGACTAAACGCAGGGGTATGCGCCGCCGGGCCGTGACTTGCTGCACGAAATGATGAAGTGCCGTGCGACACACGTGGATCGCCACCGCCCACCCGCCCGGAGAAATGCGGCGCTGCGCGTGCGGTGAAATGCGCCCCGCCACCGCCGAAATGCGCTCCTCCACCTGGATGCCCACCGCCACCGAAATGTGCGCCGCCTCCGCCCGAATGGCCTCCCCCGCCGCCCGCGGGATGGCCGCCGCCTCTGGCGGCGACCGATGCCCCAACCATGCACAATGAAAGGCCAATCGCAGCTACGCTGGTCGCGATCTTGGACATGTTCGAAATCCCTTTCGAGCCGACCACATTAACGTCAAATAATGCGCTTCGTTCCGAAGCCTCGAACCTGAGGTGTTGCAATGCAACTTGTCTTCGGGCCCTTCCAGCTGCACCGGCGCGAGAACACGGAGGCACCGATGCGTCTGCGGATATGTGCGTGACTGTATATCCGCGCCAGCACGTTGAGGCCTTACAATTTCGTCACCTGTTGCAATGGTAATCATCGACCGGAGGCCGCGGCTTTTCCGGTAACGCTGCCGGATGCGAGCGTGTGCGCTCACCCGATAAAAATTTTGAAGCGCAAAGCTGCGTTGCCGAAAGGCCGTTGGACAGCGTCGCCTGCACTGTCGCCCGAATGTCACATGCCCCGCAGATCGAACCTCTCAAGCACAACCGCCGGGACGCGCAGTTGATATTCGCCCATGCGACGGGCATGGTTATGGTTAACGTGATCGCTGGGGGCCGATCATACGGAGCACAATGTGACTATGCCCCGCCGGCGCGATACCGGCGAAATATTGGGCATTGTCTCCGGGTGTCTCCTGGCTGGTTTCCGGGCTTTGCAGTAACGAGTTGTCGGCAGTGCATGCGTTGGCCCATGCTGGTGTGCGACGGAGAGGCTGGGTGCGGCGCGTCATTTCCTTGCGCGTGCAAGCCTGCGCTGCAGGATTCATTCTTGCCATACTGCTCGACGGATGCGCAGTAGGACCCAACTACTCCCCCGAGCCGGCGCCGGTTCCGACGGAATTCAAGGAACTCAAGGGCTGGAAATTCGCCAGCCCCAGCGATCAGCTTGATCGCGGCGACTGGTGGGCGCCGTACCGCGACCCGCAACTCGCCGAACTGCTCCGCGAAGTCGAGATTTCCAATCAGACAGTTGCGGCATCGGCTGCGGCCTATGAGGAGGCACGCGCCATCATCAGAGAGGCGCAGTCCCAACTGTTGCCGGTGGCGACAACCGGATATTCGGTCACTCGCACACGCACCGGATCGCTTGCAGGCACTACCGGGGGCAGCGCTGTCGGAACCGCCGCTCTAGGAACAAGATATACGACGCAGTACAGCGTACCGGTCAGCGCCAGCTGGGATCTGGATGTGTGGGGCAAAGTGCGCCGCCAGATCGAGAGTGACACCTCCGCGGCGCAGGTGAGCGCAGCCGATCTCGACAACGCCAAGCTCTCCGCGCAAGCGCAGCTTGCGACCGCATATTTCAATCTTCGCGCCACTGACTCTTTGCACGATCTGCTCATGCGCACGGTCGCGCTCGACAAAAAGACGCTCGACATCGTGCAAAACCAGTTCAACGCAGGCTTTTCGGTGACGAGTGGAGACGTCGCGACCGCCCAAGCGCAGCTTTTGACCGCCCAGGCGCAACTCATCGACACTGGCGTCCAGCGCGCGCAATTCGAGCATGCCATTGCTGTACTGATCGGGCGGCCGCCCGCAGAACTCACCATCGCCCCACGGCTACTGGGTGAGCATGTTCCGAAGATTCCGATCGCCGTCCCCTCCGCGCTTCTTGAACGGCGTCCCGATATCGCCGCGGCGGAGCGATCGATGCAGCAGGAGAACGCGCTCATCGGAGTCGCCGAAGCCGGCTATTATCCCGATGTCTCGTTGTCCAGCATGCTCCAGTTCGTCGGCCCCATTCCCCTACCCTTGAGCGCCGCACGTGCGATCGGGTCGATTGCCGCGAGCGAAACAACAACGCTGTTCAACGGCGGGCTCACTGCCGCACAAGTCGATGCTGCCAAAGCCACCTATTGGCAAAGCGTCGCCAATTACCGCCAGACGGTGCTTACCGCTTTCCAGCAAGTCGAGGACGAGCTTTCGGCAATTCATCGCTATGGGCAGGCGCTCAGTGTGCAGGAGCGCGCCGTGCAAAACCAGCGCACCGCCGTGAATGTGTTTTTAAATCAATTTCAGCAAGGGCTAGTGGCATTCACCACGGTCGTGCAAGCAGAGCTGACTTTGCTCAATGACGAGCAAAGTGCGCTGACGATCCGGCAAAATCTGTTTGTCGCCAGCGTTAGCCTGATCGAGGCGCTCGGCGGCGGCTGGGACACGACGCTGCTGCCAACGCAGGTAAAGCTAATGGAGGGCTTCTCGCTCCTGCCGCAGCTTGATTCAACTCCGCCGGAACAAACCGTCACGGCTGACGCACCGCCGCAGCAGCCTGAAAGCGCGCCGCAACGGATAAAGTAACAGGCCGATCCTGTGATCTACCCGCCATCGCGAAAACTACTCAAAAGCCATGAGAAGTCCTCAAGGCCTTGATTCGACCACCCTTTCCGCTGAGACTGGGAACGCGAACGGCAGCCGCATAGGGCGTTTGCACGGCCATCCGGCAGCTACGTCCAAAGTTGCCGCCCGATCCGCCACCCATTAGCGAATTTTCATTAGGCTTGGCATAGAGCCGCACACTATTATGCCCAAAATGCCGGAGTCCTGATCGCCGACATGGACGAGCGAACGCGAAGAACGGATGACGAGCTGGCGCCGAATCTTCGCCGGCCGACGCCCCAACCGGGTGTGAGAAGCCGGTCCTATTCAAAATTCCAAATCGGCGCCGGAGCGATCATTGCGATCCTTCTCGTTGTCGCCGGCTACGAGACCGTCCACTACCTGCGGCCCGCGCCAACTCCCTCCGGGCGCTTTCAGGGCGCCGCCGCCCAATCGGTCGGCGCAGCCACCGTGGGGCCGGGCAATATTCGCGTCATTGTCAATGCGCTCGGTACGGTGACACCGATCGCGACAGTCACCGTGCAAACTCAGATCGACGGTAAACTGACCGACGTTGGATTTACCGAAGGGCAACTGGTGCAGAAAGACGACTTTCTGGCACAAGTCGATGCGCGGCCGTATGAGATCCTGAAGTCCCAATACGAAGGCGCACTTGCTCACGATCAAGGATTGCTCGCTCAGGCGCAGATGGACCTGAAACGTTATCAAACGCTCGCCCAGCAGAATTCGATTGCGCGCCAGCAGGCCGAAGACCAAGTCTTCGTCGTCCAGCAATACGAAGGTACCGTCAAGGAAGATCAGGCGCAGGTCGACACCCAAGCGCTGAACATCGCGTACTGTCATATCGTTTCGCCGGTCACCGGCCGCATCGGCCTCCGCCTGGTTGATCCCGGCAACTATGTGCAGACCTCCGGTAGCACCGGGATTGCCGTCGTCACCCAATTACAGCCGATCACCGTTATCTTCTCGATTCCGGAAGACGATCTGCCCGACGTTACCCCACAGCTTGCGGCCGGCACCTCGCTTCAAGTCACGGTGTTCGATCGCGCCAATGTCAAGAAGCTCGCGACGGGCAACGTTTCGGCGCTCGACAATCAGATCGATACCACGACCGGAACGGTAAAAGTGCGTGCGCAGTTCGATAATTCGGACCTTGCCCTATTTCCGAACCAGTTTGTCAATGCGCAGCTTCTGGTGAGAATTTTGCAAAATGTTGTAACCGTTCCCACCGCGGCAATTCAGCTCGGCGCTCCAGGAAGCGGCAATACCGGCGGCACCTCCAACAGTGGCAATCCCGGCAGCACCAGCCTCGTCACGACCTCCGCCAATACCGGCGCTCCGGGCTACTACGTCTACATCATCAACGACGACAGCACAGTTTCGGTACGGCAGATCACCATCGGACCAACCGATGGCACCATGACCGCCGTCAACTCGGGGCTAGGTGCCGGTGATCGGGTTGTGGTCGACGGCAGCGATCGACTGCGCGATGGTTTGCGTGTCAGCGTGGCCAGTCTGGACGGGAAGCAGCTCGGAGGCCCGCAAGCATCCGGCGCGGCAGGCGCTACTGGCGCCGCAGGAACTCCCGGCGCCGCAGGAACGCATCGCTCGAGCGGCAGCAGTCCCGGAGCTGGCGCTCCTGGAAGTGGGAGCCACGCCAATGGTGGCTCGGGCAGAAGCGGCGGACAATCCCAGAATCCCAACCGTTCGCAAACTCCGAGCACGACCAACGGCGGTCAATAGTGCGCTCCGAATGCCAGCGAGAGTGCCCGCCTGACAATGAAACGGTGCGATGAACGTCTCCGAACCCTTCATTCTTCGTCCGGTCGGGACCACGCTCTTGATGGCGGCGATCATGCTGTCGGGCCTCGTCGCCTACACATTCTTACCGCTATCGACACTGCCTGAGGTCGACTACCCGACAATCCAGGTGCAGACGCTTTATCCCGGCGCGAGCCCGGAGGTGATGACGTCGTCGGTAACCTCGCCGCTCGAGCGGCAATTCGGTCAGATGCCGGGATTGAACCAGATGACGTCGGCGAGTTCGGCCGGCGCTTCCGTACTCACGCTGCAATTCAGTCTCGATCTCAGCCTCGATATCGCCGAGCAGGAAGTCCAAGCCGCGATCAACGCCGCCGGCAATTTATTGCCGGCCGATCTGCCGACGCCGCCAATCTATGCCAAGGTCAACCCCGCCGACGCGCCGATCCTGTCGCTGGCGGTGACCTCGAAGACCTTGCCGCTCACGGCGCTGGAAGACCTGTGCGAGACAAGTCTCGCCCAGAAGATTTCCCAGCTCACCGGCGTCGGCCTGGTGAGCATCAGCGGCGGGCAACGGCCGGCCGTACGGCTTCAAGTCAATCCGCAAGCGCTGGCTGCTTACGGCCTCAACATCGACGACATCCGCACTACGATCGGCAACCTGAATGTCAACACTCCGAAGGGCAATTTCGACGGCCCGGCGCAGGCCAGCACCATCAATGCCAACGATCAGCTCACGAGCACCGACCAATACCGCAATTTGATCGTCGCTTATCGCGACGGCGGACCGGTCCGGCTCTCGGACGTCGCCCAGATTGTCAGCGGCCCGCAGAACACCAAACTCGGTGCCTGGGCCAACACGACGCCGGCCATCATCCTTAACGTCCAGCGCCAGCCCGGCGCCAACATCATTCAGGTCGTCGACCGCATCCAGGCCCTGCTGCCGCAGATTTTGGTCTCGTTACCGTCTGCCGTCGAAATCAACGTACTCAGCGATCGCACCGTGACGATCCGCGCATCTGTCGCCGACGTTGAATTCGAGCTCGGGCTCGCCGTGGTTCTTGTCGTGATCGTGATCTTCGTATTCCTGCGCACGCTGCCCGGCACGATCATTCCGAGCCTCTCTGTGCCGCTGTCGCTCGTCGGCACGTTCGGCGCGATGTATCTCCTCGGCTTTAGTCTCGACAATCTCTCGCTGATGGCGCTGACCATCGCCACTGGCTTCGTCGTCGACGACGCCATCGTCATGATCGAAAATATCGCACGCTTCGTCGAGAGCGGAATGGAGCCCTTGGACGCGGCGCTGCGTGGTTCGGAGCAGATCGGCTTCACCATCATTTCGCTGACAATCTCGCTGCTCGCGGTGCTGATTCCATTGCTCTTTATGGGCGACGTGGTCGGTCGCTTGTTTCATGAATTCGCCATCACTCTTGCGGTCACCATCGTCATATCCGCTGTCGTCTCGCTGACGCTGGTGCCGATGATGTGCGCCAAGCTGATCCGCCATCAGCCCGACAGCGAACGCTCGGCATTCGATCTCACCGCCGAACGCATGTTCACCTCACTCATCTCCCATTACGGCCGCGCTTTGAATTGGATCCTGGACCGCCAGCCGCTCACATTGCTGGTCGCCGTGTTGACACTCGCGGTCACCGTATTGCTCTACTTTGCGATACCCAAGGGATTTTTTCCCGTTCAAGACACCGGAATGATCCAGGCAATCACCGAGGCTTCGCAGAGCGTCTCCTATAAAGATATGGCAAATCTGCAAAGTCAGCTTGCCGAAGCCGTTCTCAAGGACCCCGATGTCGTAAACCTGAGCTCGGTCGTAGGCGTCGATGGCACCAACGAAACGCTCAACAGCGGGCGCTTTCTTATTACGCTCACGCCGCACGACAATCGGAATCTGACCGCCAGCCAGATCATCAAGCGAATTCAGCAGGAAGTCTCCGGCGTCCCCGGCATCACGCTGTATATGCAGCCGGTCCAGGACCTGACCATCGATTCGACCGTTAATCGCGCGCCCTACAACTTCATTCTCGAAGATGCCAACGCGACGGAATTTGCAACCTGGGTGCCTAAACTCGTGCAGCAACTCAACCAGCTGCCGCAACTCACCGACGTCGCCAGCGATTTGCAGCAACAAGGGTTGGCGATTTACCTGGTCATTGACCGCGCCACCGCGAGCCGCTTCGGAATTACGCCTGCGACGATCGATAACACGCTCTACGATTCGTTCGGGCAGCGAATCGTCTCCACCATTTACACCCAGTCGAACCAATATCGCGTGATTCTCGAGCTCGATCCCTCGTTGCAGCAATCACTGGACGGACTATCGGGGATTTATTTGCCGTCCTCGTCGTCCTCCACGAACGGCCAAGTGCCGTTATCGGCGATTACGCATATCGAAAAGCGGACCGGGCCGCTTGTGGTCACGCATTTCGGCCAGTTCCCCGCCACCACGATCTCATTCAATATCGCGGCTGGGGCTTCGCTCGGCGCGGCGGTCGACGCCATCGTGCAAGCGGAAGCCAAGGCCGGCCTACCCAATAGTTTCATAACCGCGTTCCAGGGCACCGCGGCCGCCTTTCAGGCGTCTTTGACGAACGAAATCTTCCTGATCATCGCCGCTATCATCGCAATGTATATCGTGCTTGGCGTTCTTTACGAAAGCTTCGTCCATCCGATCACGATTTTGTCGACACTTCCCTCGGCCGGAGTCGGAGCGCTCTTTTCTCTGATCGTGCTGCATTACGATCTCGACGTGATCTCGATCATCGGCGTTATCCTACTGATCGGCATCGTCAAGAAGAACGGCATCATGATCGTCGACTTCGCACTGGAAGCCGAACGCGTCGAAGGGCTGGCCCCTCGCGAAGCGATTTATCAAGCCTGCCTGCTGCGCTTCCGCCCAATCATGATGACCACCATGGCCGCCATTCTCGGCGCGCTGCCGCTGATGCTGGGCGCGGGAACCGGCTCGGAATTGCGTCAGCCGCTCGGCGTTACGCTCGTTGGCGGGTTGATCGTCAGTCAGATGCTGACATTGTTCACCACACCGGTGATCTATCTGTACTTCGATCGATTGGCGCGTCGTCTCGCCCGCGGCCGGCCTGCCAACCCGATAGCCCGCGGTGAGCCCGCGGAATGAACATTTCCGCACCATTCATCGCCCGCCCGGTAGCGACGACGCTGCTCACGCTCGGCGTTGCACTGGCTGGCATCCTGGCATTCGCGAAGCTGCCGGTCTCGCCGCTGCCGCAGGTCGATTATCCGACGATCTCCGTCAGCGCATCGCTTCCGGGCGCCAGCCCTGAAACCGTGGCGACCAGCGTCGCGGCGCCGCTCGAACGCCATCTCGGCCAGATCGCCGACGTCACCGAAATGACGTCTAACAGCGGCCTCGGGCAGACCCGCATAACGCTGCAATTCGAGCTCAACCGCGACATCGACGGCGCGGCACGTGACGTGCAGGCCGCCATCGTCGCTGCTCGTGCCGACTTGCCGGCAAACCTGAAAAGCAATCCGACCTACCGCAAGGTCAATCCGGCCGACGCGCCCATTATGATCTTGGCGATGACTTCGAAGACGCTGACCCAGGGTCAGATGTACGACGCCGCTAGCAACGTCTTCCAGCAGCAACTTTCGCAGATCACCGGCATCGGCCAGGTCATCATTGGCGGCTCGGCGCTGCCCGCGGTGCGCATCGAACTCAATCCGCAAGCGCTTTATAAATACGGCATCGGCCTTGAAGACGTCCGCGCGGCGCTTGCGTCCGCCAATGCCAACAGCCCGAAGGGGACCATCGACGATGGCGGCCAGCGCTATCAGGTCTATACCAACGACCAATCGACCAGGGCCGCCGACTATCGGCCGCTCATCATCGCCTATCGCAACGGCGCTGCGATCCAGCTTTCCGACGTTGCGGCTGTAAACAACTCCGTCGAGGATTTGCGCAATCTCGGTTTGGCCAATGGCACACCGTCGGTGCTGATCATCATTTTTCGGCAGCCGGGCGCCAACATCATCAATACCGTAGACCAGGTGAAAGCTGAGTTACCCCATTTGCAGGCCGCAATGCCGGCCGACGTCAACGTAACGATTGCGATCGACCGCAGCACCACGATCCGCCAGTCGCTCTCCGACACGGAGATGACGCTGGTGATCGCGATCGTACTGGTTATCCTCGTCGTATTCCTTTTTCTCCGCAACGTACGCGCGACAATCATCCCCGGCGTCGCCGTGCCGATTTCCATTCTCGGAACGTTCGGCGGCATGTATCTGCTCGGTTACAGCCTCGACATTCTGTCGCTCATGGCATTGACCATTGCGACGGGCTTTGTGGTCGACGACGCAATCGTCGTGCTGGAAAACATATCCCGGCATCTCGAAGCGGGAATGCCCCGCATGCGGGCCGCGCTGCTCGGCGCCCGCGAAGTCGGCTTCACCGTCCTGTCGATCAGCTTATCGCTGATCGCAGTCTTCGTACCCATCCTGCTGATGGGCGGAATACTGGGCCGGCTGTTCCGGGAATTCACCATTACGCTGTCGCTCGCCATCCTGATCTCGCTGGCAATCTCGCTGACCACCACGCCGATGATGTGCGCCCTGTTCCTGCGTCCAAGCGAGACTGGCGGCGCCCAGGCGGCACCTCGACGTATGACTCTGTTCGATCGATTGTTGCGCGGCTACGAACACACACTCGGTTGGGCACTCCGACACCGCGCGATCGTGCTCATGATTTTTTTAGGTGCGATCGGATTGAACATTGTGCTGTTCCTCATCGTCCCGAAGGGTTTTTTTCCGACCGAAGATACCGGCCGATTGGTCGGCTCGCTGCAAGCCGACCAGAGCGTCTCCTTCCAGTCGATGGCCGGAAAGCTTCGGCAGATGATAGCCATCGTGCAGGCCGACCCCGCGGTTCAAACCGTGGTGGGCTACACCGGCACCGGCGGCGGCGGGTTCGGCACGATCAATACTGGATCGGTCTTCGTGTCGCTCGTTTCGGTAACGCAACGGCCGTCGATCGATGCAGTGATCGCGCGGCTTCGGCCTAAGCTCGCTCAGGTTCCCGGCGGCCGCCTGTTCCTCACCGCCGTCCAGGATATCCGCGCCGGCGGCCGCCAGAGCAACTCGACGTATCAATACACGCTGCAAACCGACAATTCGGCGGATCTCTTCACGTGGACGCCGAAGCTGGTCCAAGCCCTCGAGCACAGTTCCGTGCTGGCCGACGTCAGCTCTGACCAGCAGCAAAAGGGCCTGGAAACCGATCTCGTCATCGATCGCGACAGCGCTTCGCGCCTCGGTGTGACGCCGGCCCAGATCGACAACACGCTTTATGACGCTTTCGGCCAGCGCCAGGTGTCGGTCATCTATAGCGCCATCAACCAATACCATGTCGTCATGGAAATCGACCCCCGCTACACGCAGTTTCCGGCCGCGCTCAACAACGTGTACGTCGCGACCTCCGGCGGCGGCGCAGCCGGAACGGCATCTTCCAACCTTCCAGGCGGAACCGTGAAAAGTTCATCCGCGAGCGCAAACGGATCGTCGTCCTCATCCGAAAGTGCGACCGCGGCAGCCAGTGCGAACAACAACTCCGCGCGCAACGCCGCAATCAACTCTCTCGCCACAGGCGGCAAGAGCAACACGTCGTCCGGCGCCGCGGTCAGCACCGCAGTCGAAACGATGATCCCGCTCGCGGCGGTCAGTCAATACAAGCCGGGCACTACGCCATTGGCGGTCAACCATCAGGGGCTATTCGCCGCCGCGACGATTTCGTTCAATCTGGCGGAAGGCGCCACGCTCGGCGAAGCCGCAGCCGAGATCGACCAGGCGATCAACACCATCCATTTACCGGCTACGATTCACGGTAGCCTCGCCGGCACAGCGCAGGTCTTTGCACAGTCGCTTAACAATGAGCCAGTGCTAATCGCCGCGGCAATCGCGGCTGTCTACATTCTGTTGGGCATTCTCTACGAGAGCTACATTCACCCGATCACCATTCTGTCGACATTGCCGTCGGCCGGGGTCGGAGCGTTGCTGGCGCTGATGCTGTTTCACACCGAATTCGACATTATCGGAATGATCGGAGTGATCCTGCTCATCGGAATTGTCAAAAAGAATGCGATCATGATGATCGACTTCGCGCTCGAAGCGCGGCGCTCGCAAAATCTGAGCCCGGATGCGGCGATCTTCCAAGCGAGCCTATTGCGATTTCGGCCGATCATGATGACCACCTCGGCCGCAATCCTCGGCGCGGTGCCGCTCGCGGTGAGCTTCGGCAATGGCAGTGAAATTCGCCGCCCATTGGGAATTTCGATCGTGGGCGGGCTCATCATCAGCCAGCTGCTGACCCTCTACACGACACCCGTGCTCTATCTCTACATGGACAGACTCGGTGAATGGTCGTTGCGGCAGCGGCGGCGGATGCTGCCAGGTCTTTATGGCAGCCAACCAGCCGAGTAAGACCGTTCAGCGGATGTGGATAGGTTTGCGCGTGTAGCAGCACGGCGTAGGCCACTCCCACTGCGGCGGCCCAAGCATCGCGCGCAGGGCATGGATTTCGGCGCGCGCCGTAGTGATCTGCGGTCCTTTCACAGCCTCATCCACATCCGGGTTCGCTTCAAGAAGAGCGATCTGTTTCGTCCGCTCGTAAATCGCATCGCGCGTGCACCAATAGCAGCCGTCACCGGGCTGACCGGCATCTCCTGCCCGCGCCGGCAATGCAGCGCTCGCCAAACCAAGCACGATACAAACCGAGAAAATTCGCGCCTTGGCCATACTCGTGCTCCGACTTCGACATGCTATAGTATCGAAGAATTCCATTGATAGCGTGACAAAACAAGCCTGGGAGGCTTACGCACATGAACGGCGCCGAAGTTATTGCCGAAATTCTCAAGCGCGAAGGTACCGAGTTCCTTTCCTGCTATCCGCGCAATCAGATCATCGAGCCCTGCGCCGCCCTCGACATTCGTCCGATCCTATGCCGGCAGGAACGCGTCGGCGTTGGCATCGCCGACGGCTATAGCCGCATCAAGCGCGGCAAGCGCAACGGCGTATTCGCCGCACAAGCCGGACCGGGTATCGAGAACGCCTTCCCCGGGATCGCCCAGGCCTTTGCCGAGAATGTGCCCCTCCTCGTCGTCTCCGGCGGTATGCCGCTGGCGAAACAATACGTGCGCCCAACATTTCGTGCGGCCGACGTCTATCGCGCCGTGACCAAGTGGTCGGCGCTGGCGCATAGCGTCCAGGAATTGCCCGACCTGATGCGACGCGCCTACCACGCCATGCGCTCCGGCAAAGGAGGGCCGGTCCTGATCGAAGTGCCTGATGAAGTAGCCGAGGCCGAGTTCAAGGGCGCGCTCAATTATCAGCCTATGGCAGTGCAACGCGCGGCGCCGGATCCGGAAGCAATAAAAAAAGCCGCCGAGATGCTGCTCGCGGCCAAGAACCCGCTGCTTTGGGCCGGCCAAGGCGTGCACTATGCCGAAGCTGGCGATCAGCTCGCCGCTCTGGCGGAATTGCTGCCGGCTCCGGTGGTCGCCACCAATCCCGGCAAGAGTGCTATCCCCGACAGCCATCCGCTTGCGCTCGGTGGCGCAACGCGCTCGCGCTCGAAGGTATATGCCGATTTCATGAAGAAGGCCGACGTCGTCATGGCGATCGGTTCGAGCCTCACCGTCACAAATTTCGGGCCGTCAGTGCCGCCCGGAAAGACCATCATCCACTCCACCAATGACGCCGGCGACATCAATAAAGAATATCGCGCCGATCACGCGATTGTCGGCGACGCAGGCCTAGTCATCGAAGCGCTGATCAAGGAAGTCGCCAGGCAGAAGGGTCCGGGCGGCGGCAACGCGCTAACCTCGCTCAAGGAAGAAGTCGCGGCAGGCAAGAAAGCGTGGCTCGACGAGTGGGAGAAATTTCTCAACTCCGACGAAACGCCGCTCAACCAGTACCGCGTGATCCGCGATATGATGCGTACGCTCGATCGCGACAACGTCATCATGACGCACGATTCCGGTAGTCCGCGCGAGCAGATGATCCCGTTCTGGGAGACGACTATGGCCGGATCGTATATGGGCTGGGGAAAGTCGACCCAGCTCGGGTACGGACTCGGCATCACGCTCGGCGCAAAACTCGCCGCGCCAAAGAAGCACTGCATCAACGTGATGGGCGATGCCTCCTTCGGCATGACCGGCATGGACATCGAAACCGCGGCGCGGAACCGCATCGCCATCCTCACCGTCGTGTTCAATAACGGCGTCATGGGCGCCGAGCGCGACGTGCTGAAGATTTCCGACGAGAAATACGGCGCCATGACGGTCGGCGGCAACTACACGAAAGTGGCCGAGGGCCTGAACGTCGCGGCGACGCGCGTGGAAAAGCCGGGCGATATTGTTGGCGCGATCAGGGACGCGGTTGGCGTCACTGAGAAGGGCTCGCCCTTCCTACTTGAATTCGTGGTCAAGGAAGGCCGCGACTTCTCGCGCTATGCCTGAGGCTAATCCAAATAAATATCAGGAGACGACAAGTGGCGGACATCAAGATTTTCAATCCTCCGGGCCTGGCCAAACCGGCCGGGACTTACACCCACATAGCGCACGCCAAGACGCAGGAAGTGGTCTTCATCGCCGGGCAAGTGCCAGTGGATGCATCCGGCGCCGTTGTGGGCAAGGGCGACATCGAGGCACAAAGCGCTCAAGTTTACGCCAATATTCACACCGCGTTGCGCGCGGTCGGCGCCGACTGGAAAAACGTCGTGCAGTTCACGAATTTTCTGGTGCGGTCGCAAGACGCGCCAGCGTTTCGGGCATACCGCGGCCGGGAGTTTCCCAAGATGTTCCCCGGCGGCGTGTGTCCGCCGAGCACGCTGCTCATTATCAGCCGTCTGGCCGATGAGAACTATTTGCTCGAGGTGCAGACGATCGCGGCGCTCTAATCGGTTAGGAAATTAGTTCGCGCGAGGCAACATCCGCCAAAAGGGCACGCAGCGCCTCGGCGCGGCGAATACCGAAAGTGCGCTCGAATCCTGCCTGCGCTTTCGTCCAGCCTTTTTGCGCGGCCTCGAATAGGGCCAAGCCGGACGGTGTGAGCCGTAATTCCTTGCGGCGGCGGTCATTTTTTCCCGGGCCGATGGCAACAAGGCCATCCCGCTGCAGCGGGCGGATATTCCGACCCAAGGTCGTGCGATCCATAACCAGTTCGGCGGCCAGGGCATTGATGGCCATTGGCCCTCGGCGCTGCAGCCTTGCAAGAATCGAATACTGAGTCGCACGCAATCCGATAGGCGTCAGAAACTGATCGTAGAATTGCGTCACATGCCGGGTCGCCTGGCGAAGCGCCAAACAATTGCAGGCTGCGGGATTGGTGGAACTGAGGATCATCGCTTTCTTCATGGCTTGATATAGGTGTATATACTCCTATATGGTCGTGCATTCAATACGGGGATCACCGCCGTGACTTCAGTGGTCGTTGCTTCCGCCGAACCGCAGGCCGCCGCGGCGCCGGCCCCAATGCAAAACAAGCCCGCTTACGATCCGCGAACCCGCGCGCTGATCGAGGGGCCGATCGTGAAAACGCTGGTCCGGCTCGCGGCGCCGAACATACTGGTGATGCTGGCACAAACTTCCGTCGGACTGATTGAGACCTATTTCGTGGGCAAGCTCGGAACCGACTCGCTGGCCGGCGTCGCCCTGGTTTTTCCTATCGTGATGCTGATGCAGATGATGTCTGCCGGCGCCATGGGCGGCGGCATTTCCTCGGCGATCGCACGCGCGCTCGGCGCCGGGCGCCGCGACGATGCCAACGCCCTGGCGCTGCACGCGCTGGTCATCGCGCTGGCGTTCGGACTCGCCTTCACGATCACGGTGCTGCCCGGCGGTCGGTGGCTTTATGCGGCAATGGGCGGCAGCGGCGCTTCACTCGACGCAGCGTTGATATATTCCACCGTCGTATTCACCGGTGCAATTCTGGTCTGGCTTTTCAACTCGCTCGCCAACGTGGTCCGCGGCACCGGCAACATGGCGGTTCCAGCTCTCATTACCTGCATTGGCGTCGTGGTGCTGATCCCGCTCTCGCCATGCCTGATCTTCGGCTTGGGCCCATTGCCGCGGCTCGGTGTCGCCGGCGGCGCGGTCGCGGTGCTGATCTATTACGCGGTGGGAAGCATTGCGCTCGCGTTCTATCTTCGCTCGGGGCGAAGCGTCGTTCGGCTTTCCTTTCGTGGCGTCCGTCTTCGCTGGACATTGTTTCGCGACATCCTTCGCGTCGGAGCCGTAGCGGCGCTCATTACGGTGCAGACCAATCTAACCATCGCCATCGCCACCGGCTTCGTCGGCGCATTCGGTTCCGCGGCCATTGCCGGTTACGGTACCGCCTCGCGTCTCGAATACCTGCTCATTCCTTTGGTGTTCGGCCTCGGCGGTCCGCTGGTCGCCATGGTCGGCACGAATATCGGTGCCGGGCGCCCTGACAGGGCCTTGCGCGTGGCGTGGATCGGCGCCGCAATCGCGGCAGGGCTCTGCGAGTTCATTGGCGTGTGCGCCGCGGTATTTCCGCAAGCCTGGCTGTCGCTGTTTGGCAGCGACCCCGCAATGCTCGACGCCGGCACGCGTTATCTGCACGTCGTCGGCCCCGCCTACGGACTTTTCGGGCTCGGCATGGCCCTCTATTTCGCTTCGCAAGGCGCCGGACGCTTGTTGTGGCCGTTGCTTGCCAATATGGCGCGCCTTCTTATCGCGGCGGTCGGCGGCTGGCTGGCACTGCGCTGGACGGGAAGCCTCACGGAAGTCTTCATTGCGCTCTCGGTCGCGCTTGCTACGTTCGGCCTGATCAATGCCGCCGCCGTTGCCAGCGGGGTCTGGTTCGGCAGACCGGCAAGAAGACACGCGGTCGCCGCTTCGTAGGAGCCGATGAATGACCGAACGGTACTTGGAAGATTTCGCCGTCGGGCAGGTTTTCAATTCCGCCCGCACGCGTGTCGACAAAGAACAGATCGTCGCTTTCGCCAGGCAATTCGATCCGCAGCCATTTCATCTCGACGACGAAGCCGCGCAAAAATCGCCCTTTCAAGGACTGGCGGCAAGCGGCTGGCACACCGCCGGGATGACGATGCGAATGATGCTCGACGGCGAGTTCAAGCCCGCGGGTGGCATTCTCGGCGTCGGTTTCGACGAATTGAGCTGGCCGCGCCCGGTGCGGCCCGGCGACGAATTGCATGCCAAAAGCGAGATTCTCGAAGTACGGCCGTCCAAGTCGCGGCCCAACCGCGGCATGATCCGCGTGCGCACGACCACATACAATCAGAAGGACGAGCCGGTGATGGCATTCACAGGCAATCTGCTTGTGCCGCGCCGGCCGGCCGCAGCCTGACGACCATGCGACAACGTTCGGACAACATTCGAGGCGGCGCGTGATAGGATCGCTGATCGCGACAGACGAAGCGCGAGGCGAGCGGGAGGAAAAAGTTCATGACAATAATGCGTGTCGAGAAAATCCTCGCGGTCACCATTGGCGCGCTGTTCTGCGTATCCGGAATTTGGGCCTTGCCTGCGGAGGCCGCGGATACCATCGAGACCGGATTGATTGGCGCGCCCAATGCCGTCGGCTGGCCCTGGTATATTGGCCTCAACAAGAGCTTCTTCGCCGAGCAGGGAATTACGCTCGACCTTATCTACGTACCGACCGCCTCGGGGCTGGTGCAGCAGCTTGCCGCGGGCTCGCTCGATATCGTCGGCGATGTCGGCGTTGTTGAGCCGATCCATGCCGTCGAGAAGGGCGCGCCGGTCGCATTGCTGCGTATCATCGGCCAGGTATCCGCCTACGAAATGCTTGCCAAGCCCAGCATCGCGACAGTCAAGGATCTCAAGGGCAAGACCATCTGCATCGGCGGTCTGAGCGACATTAATCGCGTCTATCTCGAACGCATCATGCAGGCCAACGGCCTGAAAGATGGCGACTACGATATGACCGTAATCGGCAATACGGCAGGACGCTTCGCCGCGCTCAAATCCGGCGCCGTCGACGCAACGATGCTGGCACCGCCGGTCAATTTCTTCGCCGAGGACGCCGGTTTCCGCAACATCGGAATGATCAGCGATTATGCCGGCGACATGCCGTTCTCCGGAACCGATGTATCGCTCGCCTATGCCGGCAAGCATCGCGAGGCGCTGGTACGGCTGCTTGCCGCGCTCGACAAGAGCGTGGCGTGGTTCAACGACACCGCAAATCGTACCGAGGCCGTCGATATCCTGGTACAGGAGATGAAGTCGCCGCACGATCCAGTCGAGCGCAGTTACGACTTCTTGCGTAAGATCAATTATTTCTCGCCCAACAACGAGATTTCGCGTTCACGTATGCAAAATCTCATCAACGCGATGAAAGGACTGGGTGACATCAAGTCGGACATCACCGCCGACAAGATCGTTTCGTCTGGTCTGACGCACCTTGTCAATTGATTTTGCTTCACGTCGCTCCGCCGCCCGCAGCTTCGAGGAAACGCCATGTTCGGTAAACTCAATCACCTCGCTATCACAAGCGACCATTACACTTTGCTCGGCATGTTCTACCGCGCGATGTTCGGCCTGAAGGTTTCTGGCGATACGGCACGCGAGATCGGCGCCATTTCAGTTGGCGACGGTTACGTCGGCATGACGCTCATTCCACGCCGAGGCGGCCGCAAGGCGGGCCTCGACCACTTCGGCATCGAAGTGGAGGACCTGGACAGGGTTCGCGGCAAAGTGGCGAAAAAGTATCCCGACATCGAGATCGTCAAACGTCCGGGAAACCGGCCTTTCGCAAGCTACAGCGCGCACGATCCGGCCGGAAACTATTTTGATTTGTCGCAGCCCGGCCACGAAAATCGCGCCGAGGTTTACGCCAAGAGCGAATGGAAGCAGGAAACCACATTCAGCCATTTCGCCATCCGCGCCCGCGAGGCCGAACGGCTGGCGGATTTCTATGTCGACCTGTTCGAACTCGAGGCGCGCAACCTGCCATCCGAGGAAGGCGGCTATCATCTCACCGACGGGCGGATGACCATGGCGATCGTGCCGTGGAAGATTTCATCATTTGACGGCGCCGGCATCGAGCAACCCGGTATGGACCACATCGGTTTCCGCGTTCCGGATATCAATGCCTTCAACGCCAATCTTGAGATGGTGTCCAAGACCAATATCCAGCTTGCGCCAAAACCGATCCCCTTCGACTCCGAGGGCGCGGCACGGCTTGCGCTGTTGAAGAAATGCCCGCACGGCACCGCGCAGCTTGCCGACCCGGATGGGACCCTGATCGACGTCGCGGAAGATCATCACTAGGCAATGGACATGCGTATCCTCGTAGTCGGCGCCGGCGCAATCGGCGGCTATTTCGGTGGCCGGCTGCTGGCGGCCGACCGCGACGTAACCTTTCTGGTGCGAACGCGGCGCGCCGCGCAGCTTGCCAAGACCGGCCTCATCATCCGCAGCCCGTTCGGCGACGCAAACGTGCCGGCCCCGCCGACGGTGATGGCCGACGCGATCCGCACACCGTTCGATTTGATTCTCTTAAGCTGCAAGGCATATGACCTCGAATCGGCAGCGGACTCGTTTGCCCCGGCCGTCGGAACAAATACGGCGATCCTGCCACTGCTCAATGGCATGGCACATGTCGATTTCCTCGCTGCCCGTTTTGGCGTCGCGGCCGTACTCGGCGGTCAATGCCAGATATCGACGACACTCGATACCGAAGGCCACGTTCTTCATCTCAACGATTTGCACCTCCTCTCATTCGGCGAACTTGACGGCTCCAAGACCCCGCGCGCTGAAAAGATCGCAGCAGCTCTGGCGGACGCGGGCTTCGATTCTCGCCTGAGCACAGCGATTTTGCTGGAGATGTGGGAGAAATGGCTGCTCATTGCGGCCGTTGCCGGCATCACCTGTCTGATGCGGGCGCCTGTTGGCGATATTGTCGCGGCGAATGCCACTCACCTGACAACCACTTTGCTGGATGAATGCACTGCAGTTGCCGGAGCCTATGGATTTTTGCCGCGACCTGCCTTCATCGAGCGTATTCGAACAATGATCACGACTCCCGGCTCTACCTTTGCGGCTTCCATGCTCCGCGACATCGAGCGCAACGCGCCGATCGAGGCCGACCACATAGTCGGCGACCTGATACGGCGCGGCGAGGCAAAGCAATGCAATATCGCCCTGCTCCGGATCGCCTATGCGCATTTGAAAGCTTACGAGGCGCGCCGGGCGCGCGAGGCCGACGCTGCAAAGATTGCATAGACGGAACATTTGCGGCGAGACATTATTGATCCCCCGAGCAGACGCAGGAGTTAGACATGGCCAAAGTCACCTATGAGATCGTCGAACACGACGGCGGATGGGCCTATCGAGTGAATGGCGTCTTTTCCGAAACTTTTCCGACCCACGACGCAGCGCGCAGCGCGGCGGAGCGAGCAGCCCGGGAGCAACATATCCCCGGAAATACCACCGCCATTTCCTGGGAAGACAAAGACGGCCACTGGCATCAAGAATTGTCATCTGGCGATGATCGGCCGGAGACCGACGTCAAGGGCTGACGCAAGCGTCTGCCTGCTCAACGAGGAGAACCGGCAATGGCCATCGCCGCACTCACGGGCTGGACCAGCGAGCAGAAGCATGTCGTCGCGGCAAGCTTCCTGGGATGGACACTCGACGCCTTCGATTTCTTCCTGCTGGTGTTCGTGCTCAAGGACATCGCCGCCGAATTCAGCACCCAGATCACAAATGTCACATTCGCGATTCTGCTGACCTTGGCGATGCGGCCGATCGGGGCATATCTGTTCGGCCGCGCCGCCGACCGCTGGGGACGCCGTCCGACCCTGATGGTCGACGTGCTGCTTTACTCGGTCATCGAGCTGGCGTCGGGCTTCGCGCCTAACCTCGCCGCGCTGCTCGTGCTGCGCGCAATCTTCGGCATCGCCATGGGTGGCGAATGGGGCGTCGGCGCATCCCTCACTATGGAATCAATTCCGCCGCAGGCGCGCGGCTTCGTGTCGGGCTTGCTGCAATCGGGTTATCCCACCGGCTATTTTCTCGCCTCGATCGTCTATGGGCTCTTGTTTCAGTACATCGGATGGCGCGGTATGTTCATGGTTGGCATCATTCCTGCTCTTCTAGTCTTCTATATCCGCCGCAGCGTTCCGGAATCGCCGAGCTGGAAGCCGGCGACGAAGCGCAGCAGCACGCTGGCCATCGTGAAGTCCCATTGGCAACTCGGCATCTACGCGGTTTTGCTGATGACGGCTTTCAATTTCTTCAGCCACGGCACCCAGGATCTTTATCCGACGTTCCTGCAGGTGCAGCACGGCATGTCGCCGCATGAGGTCGGCTTGATCGCGGTCATCTACAATATCGGCGCGATCATCGGCGGCATTTCGTTTGGCTCGCTGTCCGAAAGTTTCGGCCGGCGGCGCACCATCATCGTCGCCTCCCTCCTTTCGCTCGCCGTGCTGCCGCTTTGGGCATTCTCGACAAGCGCCGTCTGGCTCGCGGTTGGCGCCTTCCTGATGCAGGTCATGGTACAGGGCGCGTGGGGCGTGATCCCGGTCCATTTGAATGAACTGTCGCCTGACGATGCCCGCGGCACCTTCCCGGGCTTCGTCTATCAACTCGGCAATCTCATTGCGTCGGTCAATGCGACGCTGCAAGCTGGCATTGCCGTCCATTACGGTGGCGATTACGCCATCGCGCTCGCTGTCGTGGCCGGGACGGTTGCGGTCGTAATCGCAGCCCTCACCGCACTCGGCACCGAGGCAAAGGGTGTTGTGTTCGGCACCGGCGGAACCCCGTCAGACAATTCCCGTCTCAGTACAAATCCCGCGGCGTGACGACGCCGCCATTACTTCTATAGTTCAACAAATCTGGCCCGTGAGGTCGAACCGTTACAGAAATTGGAGGCGCAGATGTCCCAAACCGTGGCGGACATTCTGGTCGGTGTGCTCGAGCAGATCGGCGTCAAACACATTTTTGGATTGATCGGCGACTCGCTCAATCCTCTCGCTGATGCGGTACGCCGGAGCAAGATCGAATGGGTAGGCGTGCGCCATGAGGAAGGTGCAGCACTCGCCGCCGCCGGCCAAGCCAAGCTTACCGGCCGGCTCGGCGTGTGCTGTGGCACGACCGGCCCGGGTAGCAACCATCTGGTTGCCGGCCTTTATGAAGCGAGTCGCGACCACGCACCCGTTCTGGCGATTTCCGGCGACATGGCGCGCAAGATGCACGGTACCGACTTTATCCAGACGACAGAGCCCGATCTGCTGTTTCGCGACGTCTCCATCTACACCGAAACACTCTCCTCGCCGGCCCAGGCGCCGGCGGTCATTCATCAGGCGATCGCGGCGGCCTATGCCGGTCGCGGTGTCGCCCATCTGACGGTCCCGCAGGATGTTTTTGAAGCCAAGACCGATGGCGCGGTTTCAAGCGTTGCCACTCTCAAACCGCGGCTCGAGATCGTGCCTACGGACGTTGACGACATCGCCCGCCGCATCGATGCCGCCGGCAGCGTCGTGATCATGTGCGGAGCTGGATGCCACGGCGCTGCGGAAGAATTGCGTGCGTTGTCGGATCGCCTCAAGGCGCCGCTCATCCACTCGGTCAAGGGCAAAGACATCATGCCTTATGACGACCCGCACTGGATGGGCGGCATCGGCATGATCGGAACCAAAGCGGTCTACAACGCGGTCATGCATTGCGACCTGCTGCTGATGCTCGGCACCGACTACCCCTATTCGGAATTTCTGCCGACCAAGGGCTCCGTCGTCCAGGTCGATGAAAGGCCGGAAGTGCTCGGCAGGCGCACACCCACCGCTCTCGGCGTCATTGGTTCGGTGCTCCCGACTGTGAGACTGTTGCTTGGCAAGATTGCCACCAAAAGCGATGCCAAATTCTGGGAACGGGTGACAAAGGAGCGCCACAAGTGGGATGAGATGTTGGACAAGCAATCCGATCCGGCGCGCAGCACGGATCGGATTCATCCGCAGGCCGTGGCTCGCGCGGTCAGCGATCTCGCCAGCCGCGATGCAGTGTTCGTCTTCGACACTGGCCTCAATACGCTGTGGTCAGCCAATTGGATCCGTCAGAGCGGATCGCAGCGAATCATCGGCTCCTTTAACAACGCGGCGGTCGGAACGGCGCTCGGCCAAGCCAACGGCATCCAGGCGCTCGTTCGCTCCCGCCAAGTGGTCGCGCTTTGCGGCGATGGCGGCTTCAACATGCTCATGGGCGAGTTCCTGACCGCCGTGCACCACAAGTTGCCGGTGAAAGTCATCGTTTACAACAACTCGTCATTCGGGCTGATCACTCTGGAAGCCGAAAGCGTAGGCCTCCCGGCTTATCGGGCGGGCATCGAATTCCCCAATCCGGATTTTGTGGCGCTTGCCCGCGCTTGCGGCGGTCAGGGCTTTAAGGCGACAAAGCCGGGCGAACTGCACGCTGCACTCAAGGCGGCGTTCGAAGTTGACGGCCCGGCGATCGTCGATTGCGTCGTGGCTGCCGACGAGCTGCCCAACTTCCCGCATCTCGAGCTCGATAAGATCGGGAATTATGCCATCGCGAAGATCAAAGAAGCGGTGCTCGCGGTAACCGGGCCGTAACGGCACTGTCATGGCATCCTGTTAGCGGCTATCGTCTTGCCGGCTGGGGAGCCCGGAACTGATGAACGACACGTCTGTGCGAACGGTCAAGACCGCGTTGAGCGGCTATGAGCTGCTGAACGATCCGCTGCTCAACAAGGGCACGGCCTTCACCGAACTAGAACGCGACGAGTTCGAGCTGCACGGGTTGCTGCCGCCCCACGTCGCCGAGCTCGAATATCAGGTCAGACGGCGGCACGACGCGTTTCGCTCCCTCGGCAGCGACATCCAGAGATATACCTTCCTGCGCGGCTTGCAGGATTCCAATGAAACGCTGTTTTACGCGCTGCTCACCCGCAACATCGAAGAGATGATGCCGGTCCTCTACACGCCGACGGTCGGTCTTGGTTGCCAGCTTTTCAGCCACATCTTTCGCAAGCCCCGTGGCCTTTTTCTGAGTATGCCGCACAAGGAGGATATTCGCCGCATCCTCAAAAATCCGCGCTTTGACGGCGTCGAAGCGATCGTCGTCAGCGACGGTGAGCGCATCCTCGGTCTCGGCGACCAGGGCGCGGGCGGCATGGGCATACCGATCGGGAAGCTATCGCTCTACACCGCGTGCGCGGGACTGCACCCGTCGACGACGCTGCCGATCATTCTCGACGTCGGCACCGACAATCGCGAACATCTGGACGATCCGCTTTATATCGGCTGGCAGCATGAACGCGTGCGCGGCGAGGCATACGACGAATTCGTCGCCACATTCGTCGCCGCCGTCCGCGAACGATGGCCGCATGTGCTGCTGCATTGGGAAGATTTTGCCATCGGCAACGCCAACCGGCTGCTGACGCGCTATCGCGACAGCCTGTGCACCTTCAATGACGATATTCAGGGTACCGCCGCTATTGCCGTCGGCACGCTCTTGAGCGCCATCAATGTCACTGGCACGCCGTTGACCGAGCAACGCATCGCGGTATTCGGGGCGGGCTCGGCAGGCACTGGCATTTGCGCGCTGTTGTTGCGTGCCATGACCGAAGCAGGCTTGACCGAAGCGCAAGCGCATAGCCGCTTCTATCTGGTCGATCGCGACGGCTTACTTGTCGATGGCATGACTGGACTGCAACCATTTCAAGCGCCACTTCATGCAGCGGCGCGCCGACCTGGCGCATTGGACGCTGGCAGCGTCCGACCGCATCGGCCTCGGCGATGTCGTCGCTAATGCGCATCCAACGGTGCTCATCGGCACGTCGGGCCAGCCGCATGCTTTCCATGAAGCGGTGGTGCGCGCGATGGCCGATCGGGTCCGCCGGCCGATCATCTTTCCGCTGTCGAATCCGACCGAGCGAGCCGAAGCGACGCCGCAGGATATTTTCGCCTGGACCGAAGGCCGCGCCGTGATCGGGACAGGCAGTCCGTTCCCCCCGATCGAGCGCGACGGCCACGCGTTCCGCGTCGATCAGACCAACAACGCCTACGTCTATCCGGGTATCGGCCTTGGTGCCATCGCCGCCAAAGCGCGCCGCATCTCCGACGGGATGTTTCTGGCCGCAGCGCGCGCCATCGCCGCGGTGTCTCCCGCTCGGCGCGATCCGCAAGCCAACTTGTTGCCTCCGCTGGTCGAATTGCGAAGGTTGTCTTTCCGTGTCGCCATCGCTGCGGCCAAGCAAGCGCAGGCCGACGGATTAGCCGAACCGATATCGGACGACGAACTCGCCGCCGCGGTGCGCGCCAAAATGTGGGAGCCGGTTTACGCCACCTACCGGCGTATCCGCGCTTGAGCGCAAGACGCGATTGAAAAAAACAAACTAAATTTCGGGGCGTCAACCCGGTTTAGAGTCAGTACAAACGAGCGTCAGCGCTAGTTTTTAATTGTTATAATTATCTTCGATTGTGGAAATACACATTTTGTTTGTCAGCCAATACTTGGCGCGGTACAAATATTTGATCTTACTGTAGTTTTTCACCGTTCTAAAGTGAGTTGGGGGCAATGTGTTCGGTGGTGGGTAGCCAAAGAAGGCTGCGGCAAAAGCTTCTGAGCGAAGCGGCCGTGGCAACGCTGACCATCGCTATCGGTTTCGGTACCACCGCAAAGCTTCACGCGCAAACGAACTCGGCGCCGACGACATCCGGGCAAGGCAAAATCCCGGAAATCGTCGTCGTCGCTCCGAAAGAGAAACCGAAGCCGAAACGGGCGGCGCAACACGCGCCTCAAGGCGCGGCCACCGCCGCCGCGGCAGCGAATGGGCCCACTGCCGCGCAGCAGGCGCTGGACGCCAAGATGAGCAGCTTTGATCAGTCGCGCAATAATCTGCTGACGACTATCGGCGCCTCGACCTACGGCATAACCCGCGAAACGATCGAAAATCTGCCGCAAGGTGACAACACGCCGATCGACAAAGTCATCCTGCAAATGCCCGGGGTGTCCTACGACTCGGCCGTTTCCAATCCCAGTTTCCACGTCAGGAACGAATACGCCAACGTTCAGATCAGGATTAACGGCGTCGTGCTCCCCGAAGGGGTTTCGGGACTGGGTCCATTCCTCGACAGCAATTTCATCGGCGGCATGTCCCTGCTTACCGGCGCCCTGCCCGCAGAGTACGGACTGCGTACCGCCGGCGTCCTCGATATCACAAGCCGCGCATTCGCCGCTCCGGGTGGTGAGGTCAGTCTCTATGGCGGTAGCCGGCAGACCATCACGCCGAGCTTCGATTACGGCGGCAGTGTCGGCAATTCCGAGTACTTCGTCACCGCGCGCGGCAATTTCAACGATCTCGGAATTGAAAATCCGACGCCAAGCCTAAACGCCATCCACGACCAGACCCAACAGGGCAAGTTCTTCGGCTATGCCTCAACGCTGCTCGATGAGTCGACACGGTTAAGCTTCATCTCCGCTGCGTCCTACAGCGCTTTCCAGATTCCGAACAACCCCGGTCAGATGCCGCTCGGCGACTTTCCCTTTGGTGCGCCGGTAACGAATTACGATTTATCGACACTCAACGAAAACGAATACGATACTTACGTCGCAAATATCGCATCGCTGCAAAAACACGGGACCGACGGCGACGCGCAGCTTGCCGTCTTTTCGCGCTACGCCGAGGTCCACTTCGTGCCCGATATATTCGGCGATATGGTGTTCAACGACGTCGCTTCCGACGTGATCCGGCAAAGCACGCTAACCGGCATGCAGGGCGATGCGTCCTACATCGCGAACAACCAGCACACGCTGCGTGGCGGTTTCGCGGTGACCGGCGAGCAAACCAATGTCACCAATGTTTCTACCGTTATGCCCGGCGATATCGGCGCGGTTACAGGACCGGCGTTCAACATCACCGATCAAACGTCACTGCTGGGCTGGAACATCGGCACCTACGTCCAGGACGAATGGAAACTGACCGATCAGCTCACTCTCAATACCGGCCTCCGTTTCGACCAATTGTATCAGTTCGTCGACGCCAACCAGCTCAGTCCCCGGGCCTCGCTGGTTTACAAACCATTCCAGGGCACCAGCATTCACGCCGGCTACGCACGTTACTTCACGCCCCCATATCAGGCGCAGGCCACGCAATCCAATATCGCTCTATTCGCCAACACGACTAACCAACCGGACATCTTCTTGGCCGATCCGGTAAAACCCGAACGTTCCCACTATTTCGACGTTGGCGTCGATCAGAATGTGCTGCCGGGCCTCGATGTAGGGATCGACGCTTACTATAAGATGGCAAAAGACATGATCGACGACGGCCAATTTGGTGCGGCCGTGGTCCTGACGCAATTCAACTACGCGCGCGGCTATAGCGAAGGCGGCGAGTTCAAGATCAAGTATCACAACGGCAACTTCACCGCGTACGGGAATTTCGCCTACAACATCACCAAAGCCATCGATGTCGAGTTCGAACCAATACCTTTTCGACGCGGCGACCTACCAGTATCTTCTCAATAACTACCATTACACCGACGATATGCAGCGCATGACTGGATCGGCCGGAGCATCCTATACGTTCGCCGATACGACCAAGGTGACGGCGGACTTGATTTACGGCAGCGGCCTGCGCGCGGGCGATCTATCCGACGGTGTGGCGCCCAATTCACTGCACACGACGCCCTATGCCGTGGTGAATACCGGCATTTCGCACGACTTCAAGTGGTCGACGGACACCAAGCCTCTCACGGTGCGCTTCGACGTCGTCAATCTGTTCGATCAGATTTACGAGCTGCGCGACGGCTCGGGCATCGGCGTCTTCGCCCCGCAATTCGGCGCACGGCGCGGCTACTACGCCGGCCTATCGCAAAAACTGTAACAGCCGCTTCGCGCTCAAGGAGTTTGACGCGCGACGAATGCAGGCGTTCGTCATTATCTGTTAAGCGACGCGAACCTGAGCCAGAAAGCGCTCGACCTCGGCGCGAAGCTTGCCCGACCGCGCGGCAAGCTCGCCCCCGGCATTGAGCACGGCGTTTGCCACCTGGCCGGTCTTGGCCGCGGCGTCGGATACCTGCCCGACGCTTGCCGATACGTCTCGCGTCCGCTCCGCTGCGGCGTTGGCGGTACGGGCGATCTCCTTGCTGACGGCGTCCTGCTGCTGCACCGCGACGGATATGTCCGTTGCATTTTCGTCGAGCTGCACAATCGTCCCGGCGATCGCCTTCATGGCCTGGACAACGTGCGACGTGGTCGCTTCGATTGAGGAGATTTGCCGCGTGATGTCGCCGGTCGCCTTTTCGGTTTGGCCGGCAAGCGATTTGACCTCCTGTGCAACGACGGCAAAGCCGCGTCCGGCTTCGCCGGCGCGCGCCGCTTCGATCGTCGCATTCAATGCGAGAAGGTTGGTTTGCGCCGCGACGTCCCGAATGAGATTGCTGACGTTGCTGATTTGACCCACGGCAGCGACAAGCTGCTCAATCGAGCCGATGATCGCCTTCGCTTCATCGCTGGCCTGGCGAGCGATACTGGCCGACGCTGAGGCCTGATTTGAAATCTGTTCTACGGATTGCGCGATTTCCTCAGCCGCCATGGCGACATTGCCGACATTGGCGGTCGCCTCTTCGGACGCGCTCGCGGCAGCGACCGCGCGGGTTTTATTATGATTGGCCGCCTCGGCCATGATCTGAGCACAGCTATCCATGGACTGCGACGCACCGTCGAGTGCCTGAATGATATCGTTGACAGCGCTTTCGAAGCTTTGTGTCGCTGCCTCAACCTGCCGTCTGCGAACTTCAGAGTCTTCGGCCCGCCTGCCCTCATCCTGCCTGGCAACCGTAACTTCGGCGATCGCCTGCCGGAACACCAGAAGCGCTTTTGCCATATCGGCAATCTCGTCCTCGCCGCCAACCGGAACGGTGACGTTGGATTCGCCGTCGGCGATCCGCCGCATCGCCCCGCTCAACAGCGTCAAACGTCCGACAATGCTGCGGCCCACATAGAGCCATGCGATTAGGCCGGCGGCGGTGAGCGCGGCGATGCAGAGCACGAAGAGCAGGATGCGACCGATGCGGATTTGCGACATGGCCCGTGCCGAGAGCGATCGTGCAAAAGTACCCTCCCGCCCGATCAGCTCTTCGACAGCCTGCCTCAACCGAGCCGCTTCCGACGTGGCCGCGGCATAGACTTGTTCCGCGTCATGTGCGCGGTTGAGCTCATTTGCGCGCTGCGTGACGACTCCATCCTTGCCCGCGACGGCCGAGAGGTGCTGAAAGAGTTCTGTCAGTTTCTTCCGCTGCTCCGATGGCGGCAGGGCCTTCAGATTGGCTTCGATATTGCGCTCCGCCGATGCAATCGGGTCGCGCATGGGCGCAAGGTTCGCGACATCGCTGACTTGGGAAGACTCGATGAGCAGACCGGCAAGAAGATTGATGTCCGCCTGGATTTCCAGGAGACGGCGAAGCGCATCGATCGACTGATTCAAAGTTGTGCTGGTCGCCGACGCCTGATTTCTCGTCATCAGGTCGAAATTGGCGTCATCGATTGCGGGCGTGATCGCGTCGAGAAGATCTTCATGGGCCTTCCGGACAGTGACCGTCAGCGTACGCCGCTGCACCGAAATCTTCATACGTTCGGTGACGGCCTGGTTGAGCGCGTCGAGCCGTTCGACCATGGCGGCCCGAGCCGTTTCAAGCTCGTCGTTTTCAATAGCATTGAGCTGCCGCAAGCGCTCGATTCGCGCGCTCAAATTCTTCGACTGCGCAGCAATATCTCCGGAGATTTCATCACGATGATTGTCGGTCTGGGCCGACATCAATCGCGGCGCCGACGCGACAAGGGTGCTCGCTTCTTCGGCGAGCCGAAGCGACTCGACCGTTGCCGGCATGCTTCGCGACATGATTTCCGTCATGGTCGCGGCGATATTGCCGGACGCATAGAGCGCGAACAGCGAGCCCACCACAGTCATGCCGCCGGCAAAACCAAAAGCGAGATAAAGGCGCCACCGGATTGTACGCAGCCGCGATATCAGGCCGACTCCGCCTAGTGCGCCAATGAAATACGAGCTAGGCATGCGTTCAATCCACGCCCATTACTGCGTCGCCATCCGAACCAGCCGCGTGACCGGACGGAATGTCCCGTCGGCTTGCAGGATCGTGAAGAATACCTGATCCGAGCCCTGGTTTTTGGTCGGACCATAACTGAGCGTGACGCCGCCGAGATCGAACGGCGCGGAATTGATGGCGTCGAGCAGAGCTTCCCGGGTCGGCTCGCCCTTGACGCGCTTGAGTGCGTCGACCACGAGGCGGCCGACCGTGTAGCCTTCCAGGCTGACGAACCCGGGCTTGGCTGTTGGATCAACCGCCGTGATCGCCTGATGATAGGAGGCCACCATCGGCAGGGACTCGTCCCACGGCGACGGCACCACCTGGCTGACAATCACGCCGGCGCCCTCCCTGCCGAGTTCTTGCGCCAGCGAGTCCGACCCGACAAAGGAAATGGCGACGAACACCGCGTTCATCTGCACTTGATGCGCGACTTTGATGAACTCTGCGACCGGCTTGTAGGGCGCAACCGTGACCACGGCTTCCGGCTGCGCTTTCATGATGTCAAGCAGCGCAGACTTCACTGCCGTCGTGTTGCGCTTGAACGAGCCGGAAGCAACGAGCGTCAGGTTCCGCTTGTCCATGGCCTGTTGTACGCCATCCAAGCCGGCAAGACCGAACGCATCGTCCTGATAAAGAATTGCGATTTTCGAAATCCCCAAATCTTTGGTCAGGTGATCGATCCAAGCTTCCGTTTCCTGGAAATATGAAGCGCGAACATTTACGACGTAACGGTTATACGGATTGCGCAAGAACTCGGCGCCGGTGAATGGACCGATGAACGGGACCTTTGCCGCCGTGGCGATCGGCTGACCGGCCTTCGAGGTTGGCGTCCCAACCGCTCCGACAAGGGCAAAGACCTTGTCCTCGTCGAGAATCGCCTTGGTTGCCTCGACGGTTTTTTCCGGCTCATAGCCATCGTCGCGCGATTTCAAGTCGATGATACGTCCAAAAATTCCGCCGGCACGATTTGCATCCGCGAACGCGGCCAAGAGTCCTTGGCGCATGCCTTGGCCCAGATCTCCGGCGGGGCCGGTAAGGGCCGCGACTTGTCCAAATATAATTTTGCTGTCGGCAACACCGTTCTCGGCAAGCACGGCCCCGGCAGCGAGGCTGGTAAAAAGGACGACTGCAATTCCAAATTGATTGCGGTTCATCGACTTTTCCTTGAGCTACGCGCCTACGCCAGCGTCCGGGCGTTTTTTGTTTTTCGGACTGAACTGGCCTTCGATATTTTGGACGCTTCGTAGTTAATGGATGATTAAGGATTGTCCGCAGCGCGGGCACAATCTCCAGCTGCGTACAAAAAAGCTATCGGGCCGAAGCTCTCACCGCGCTGTGGCGGGTTGACCGGTCCAGGATCATACTGCGCACCGCGGCAAACACCGCGTCAAAAGCCAGCCTGCGATAATCCCATTTTTCGTCCGGGCCGAGCGGGGCCATGACCATGGTGGCGTTGGCTTCGAACAGCATAACTTCGCCTTGTGCATTCACGGCGAAATCGATCCCGCCATAGTCGAGGTCGAGCGTCGCACTGATCCGTCCGAGAGCCGCAACGGCACGGGCTCCGATTGAACTCTCAATGTCGTTGAGAAAGTCGCGATCGACAGCGCGATTGTCCACCGACTCCGCCATGTCCGCCTTGAAATAATGCACTTTCCAATCCTTCGAAATCGCAAGATGTAACGGATACAATCGCCCGTCGACCAACATGACGCGGAGCTTGCGATGCATCCCGCTGTCGTCTCGCGCATCGAGCTGTTCGATCAGCCAGACGTCGTCGCCTGGAATTTGAGCAATTGCTGCGGCAAGACCATTCAAATCCTCGACGCGGAAGAAGTGCAGCCCGGTGTGGAAGCCCGGCGCGCGTACCAGAAGCGGAAATGAATAGCCGCCGCTTGCGACGAGAGCCGCGGCATCAGGACTCATCAGCATACTGCGTTTGAATGCCGCCATCTGCGGTACGACGACGTTCGGCAGACCGCGCATCCGCAGCACATTCGACAGCCGCCCGGTCTTGAGTACGGCACCCGGATGATTGATCACGGGCCGCGGGGTACGCTCGAGCATAGCGCATGCCGCTTCGAGACCCTCACGGCAAATATCGGCGTCGCCTATGCTGTTGAAGACTAAGTCGTGGTCGGGCAACGGTACTTTCGAATTATAATATTCGGTCACCAGTACGTGTGTTTCGAAAATTTGGTCATCGAGGAAAGAGGTCATCGGCGTGTTGCCGCCGACCGCCGAGACGAGAAGCAGCAGCCGCACCGGGGTTCGATTGCCGCGATAGGGCATGGTGGTCAGAAAGCGGCTGCCAAAGCCCTTGTCGCGGTGCCGGCGCGCGCCCGCCTGATCGCCCGTGTCGGCCAATAGATTGCCCATGATGCGATGAGCGTGGACATTGTCGGGATCGACCTGCAAGGCGGCATCGAGATGCTGCCGAGCCTGATCCTGCTCGCCCATCAAGAACAGCAGGCCCGCCAGATTGACGCGTCCCATCGGATTATCCGGATGGTGCCGGACCGCTTCGCTGAACAGCGAGCGGGCGGCATCCTTGTATCCGGCCTTGAGAACGAGCGTTCCGAAGTCGTTCAACGCGGTGAAATCGGTGGGCTGACGGCGGATGAGATCGAGATAGTCGCGCTGTGCCTCTTCGAAGTGCCCCTGCTCGCGCAACAGGCCGGCTCGCTCGAACCGGGCGTCAATCGCATCAGGATCGTGCGCCAATATGCGATTGAGGTGTTCAATGCGGGCCATTTGCAAGTTCGGCTTCGGCCCATCTTTCACAGCGAAATCGGCCTTTAGTCCTGCGACACGAATCAGCGGATTTTGCCGAGAATATCATGCAACAGAAATCGCCATGCCGCTGAACCGGAAACTGCGTCTTGCCTCCTCCAAATTCCCGGCTAAAATCGAGCCAATTCCGGGATGGAGTCCCCCCGTAACCGCCGATAAGGCTGATGACTCCTACTTGGCGCTTGGCGTCGGTAGGGGTCCTGTGCTCCGACTGCCGAAAGCTCCGAGAACGTATTGTTGTTTAGCGTCGGCGCGCTGCGCCGGAATGAAACCTTTTTTGGAGGACTGTGATGGGATTTTTGATCGTGTTTCTCGGCGGCGGGCTCGGTGCGGCACTCAGGCATGGCGTCAACTTGGCGGCGGCACGCCTTTTGGGCACGGCGTTTCCCTACGGAACGCTTGCGATCAACGTGCTAGGCTCGCTCGCAATGGGGCTCATTGCCGAATATTTCGCGCTCAAGGTCGGCCTGCCGCAGCGCTGGCGGCTGTTTCTGACGACGGGTGTGCTTGGTGGCTTCACGACATTTTCCGCATTCTCGCTCGAAGCCGCACTGCTTTATGAGCGCGGCCAGATTGCCGGTGCGGCGTTGTATGTCGTGGCATCGGTCGTTCTGGCGATCGGAGCGCTCTTTGCCGGTCTCGCGATCGTCCGTATGCTGGTCTAGCTCTGGTCCAAAAGGGGAGACGCCGCCGTGGATTTGGCGATGACGGGAAAGAAGGCGCTTGTCACCGGCGCCAGCGAGGGCATCGGCAAGGCGATCACGCTGGCCTTGGCGCGCGAAGGCGTGGACGTTGCGATTTGCGCGCGCCGTAAGGAGCCGCTCGAACAGACGGCAACCGGGATCGCCAAGGAAACCGGACGCAAAATAGTCCCTATCCCGGCTGACCTGACCAAGCCCGAGGACGCAGAAAACTTCGTCAAAAAGGCGCACGCGGCATTGGGCCGAATCGACATTCTCGTCAACAATGCCGGTTCGTCTCCGGGAGGCGTGCTCGAGCATCTGACTGAGGAGGATTGGGCGAAGTCGCTGCAACTCAAATTCATGGGCTACGTGCGCTGCCTGAAGCACGTGCTGCCTATCATGCGGGCGCAGAAAAAGGGCCGCGTCGTCAATCTGATCGGCAATGACGGCGTCAAGGTTTCCTATTGGGAGATCGCGCCGGGCGCGGCGAATGCCGCCGGCCAGAACCTGACGCTGTCGCTCGCCAGCCAATACGGCAGGGACAATATCAGTTTCGTCGCCGTCAATCCGGGCCCGGTCCGAACCGAGCGCTGGACCGGCCTCGTCAAGGCGATGGCGCGCGACATGAATCTCAGCTTCGAGGAGGCCGACAAGGCCGCGCCTTCGAGCATCCCGCTCGGCCGCATTGCCGAATGCGAGGAGGTCGCCAATCTCGTCACCTACCTTGCCTCCGACCTCGCCTTCTTCGTCAACGGCACCATGATCGAGATCGATGGTGGGCAGGACAAAGTGCTGATGGACCGGCTGCGCGACCGTTGATGCGAGCATGAGTACAACGATACGAAGAACATTCGTTTTGATTCATGGCGCGTGGCACGGCGGCTGGTGCTGGCGGCGCGTCGCCGATCTCCTGGAACAGCACGGCCATAAGGTATTCGCACCGACGCTCACCGGGCTCGGCGAACGGTCCCATCTGATGAGCGGAAGCATCAACCTCGATACTCACGTCACCGATGTGGTCAACCTGCTCAAATGGGAAGACCTGCGGGACGTCGTCCTGGTCGGTCACTCGTACGGCGGCTGGCCGGTTTCTGGCGCAATCGAGCAAGCCTTCGATCGTATTTCGTCGGTGGTCTACCTCGATGCTTTCGTGCCGAATGACGGGCAAAAGTCGCTCGACACGGCCTCTGACTTCACGCGCAAGGGCATTCAGGAGGCTATCGCCAAGGGCGACATATCGCGGGCCGGCCCGTCCGCCGCCACATTCCATGTCAACGAGAGCGACCGGGCATGGGTCGACGGCAAGCTCACACCGCAACCGATCGCCGTAAGCCTGCAGCCGATCAGGCTGACCGGCGCGCTCGATCGGTTGCCCAAGAAGACCTACATCCGAGCGCCAAAATATCCGCAACCAGCTTTCGATTCGTACTATCGGGCGAAGAAAGACGATCCGTCGTGGCGCACTTATGAGGTTCCGTGCGGCCACGATATCATGATCGATATGCCGGATCGGCTTACGGAGATTCTCCTGGAAGTGGCGTAATTAGCGGTCTGCCGCGCCGATGGAACCCGCTAAAAGCCTGGGATATTTAGGAAATCGGGCGTGGAGGCGGCAGCTCAGAACCACGATCCAGGTTGAAAAAGGCTTCGGTTACAGTAATGTTGAGAAAGGGCACGGGCGCTCAATCTTGCCGGCCTAGGACGATTTCCACTCGAGCCACACTCGCGGCACAGGAGTGTGCTCGAAACGTCCAATGCCAAACGAGGCGCGAGGGACAGTTTCATGACGGAATCCGGCATCAGGATCGTGATCCGCCATCTCAGCGGATCGAAAGCGAACCAGATCGACCAGTTCGATCTTGCGGGCCTGCAGGAAATCACGCTTGGGCGCGACCCGAAGTCGACCGTTGCCTACGACATGCAGCGGGACGACGAGGTCAGCCGCAAGCATGCGGTGATCCGTGTCCACGAGGAGAAAGGCCAGTACTACTTCCGGCTCGCCGACCTCAATAGCAGCAACGGCACGATGTTGAACGACGAGCAAGTCGGCGGCGAATGCGAATTGTTGCCCGAGGACGTTGTGGAACTCGGCAAAGGCGGACCAAAGTTCAGCTTCGATATCCAGCCACGTCCGGTCTATTTGCCGGCGCGCACGCGCACGATGTCGGCGCTGGATCCAGCCGCAACGCGGCTCGTGACGGTTTCCGACGCTGGGACCGAAGTCGGTGCCACCGCGGAGCACTCAGCCGTCGAGGAGACACAGCAACGCTCCGCCACGCTGACCGGCGCGAACTCTGGCCAAAGGCCCGATCGGCAGGACCACGATCCTGCGCATGCTGACCGACGAACGGCGCAATTCCCGGCAAATCTGGATCGCCGCGCTCGCCGCGGTGCTGGTTCTCGCGCTCCTGGCCGGCGGCGCGCTCTATTGGCACGGCCAGTCGGTCGCGACGCAATTGCAGCAAGAGGTAAACGCGCAGGCTCTCCGATCCGACGCGATAAGAAGCGAAGCAGCACAAGCGCTCGCCAAGCAGGCCGGCCTGACGCCGGTCGATATCAAGAAGTATGGTGACGCTACTGTCTACATCCACAACCTCTGGCAACTCTACGACCGCGAGACCAACCGGCCGATCTATCAGAAGATGACAAACGTCAACGGCGAGATGTTGCCGGCCTATGTCAGGATGAATGATGGCAAGCTGGTGCGTTGGCTGACACTCGATAATGACAAGGATAATTCCTACAAGCCGGTCGGCAAAGACCACAGTGGCTCCGGCTTCGTGATCGGCGAGAATGGATTCATCCTCACCAACAAGCACGTCGCTGCCGGCTGGACATCCGAGTATGAGGATTTCCCGTACTATAACTGGACCCGTGGCTCGGTTTACGGCGTGGGCCAGTCGGACCGGCACGATACCGAACGCAACGTCAATCTGGTTCGCTCGCTGACCAACTGGGTTCCGGAGAGCGGCGGCTATCTCTTCGAATCGGGGCGTCCCTACACGATCTCCAATGGAGTGCGCGACTTCTACGGCCGCAACGACCTCCTGACGGTCCAGTTCCCCGGCACCAGAATCGACATTAATGCCACTCTGCTTCGCACCTCGATCGACGCCGACGTCGCCGAGATCAAGGTCGACTCGACCCAAGGGTTGAGCAAGCTCGAGCTTGCAGACGACAACAGCGTGCAGATTGGCGAAAAGATCGTCCTGCTGGGCTATCCCGGCGTCTCCCAAGAGACCATTGCCGTCCAGAAATCGAGCGAAGGCGGCCAGATCCGCGAACACGCGATCTATATCCCCGAGCCGACCGTGACCGAAGGCATCGTCGCCAAGATGCCGACCAAGCAGCACAAGGATACCGACGACGTGACGACATTCGGCACCACAGGCGATACCTATCAGCTCGATATCTTTGCCGGGCCGGGGCACAGCGGCGGACCGGTACTCAACTCGTCGGGCAAGGTCATCGCGCTTTTGTCGCTCGTCAGCACGTCGGCGCAGAATGTATCCTTCGCCGTGCCGGTCTCCTACGTGCGCGAATTGTTGCAGCCACAGCGCAACGCCTCGCCTTAATACTGGTCGCCTGATTTCATCGCCGATGTATTGCGGCTGACGATACCTGTAGAGAATGGTTTGAATATGCTTCAGTCGCCGGCCGGCATTCAGATCATCGGCGCCATGCGCACCGACGTCGGCAAGGTGCGTACCCTGAACGAAGATTCCGTCGCTTGGGTCACACCACACGACGAGGACGTTGCGAAGCGCCGCGGCAGCCTTGCCTTGGTTGCGGATGGCATGGGCGGGCACGCAGCCGGCGAGGTGGCGAGCGCCATGGCCTCCGATATCATCCGCCGGCTTTATTACGATCTCGACGGCACCATTCCGCAGGTGCTGTCGCAGGCGTTTCTTTCGGCTCACCGCGCCATCCTGGAACACGCAGAGCGGCACCCTGAATGCAAAGGCATGGGCACGACCTGCACGGTGCTGGCCTTTCACGGCGGCGCGGCGTGGCTTGCGCATATCGGCGACAGCCGCGCCTACATCCTGCGCGGCCATACCCTGACCCAGATCAGCCTCGACGATTCACTCGTCGCCAAGGCGGTGCGCGACGGCACGATGACGCAGGACGAAGCGGATCACAGCCCAATGCACAATGTGATCCTGCAAGCGCTCGGCGCCGTACCGCAGATCAAGCCGATGATCGGCGCTCACGGCGTGCCGTTACATCCGGGCGACGTATTGGTTCTGTGCTCCGACGGCATCTGCAATATGGTTCCGGACGCCAAGATCGCCGAGGTTGCCTCCCGTCTGCCGCCGCAGGAGGCCTGCGATATATTGATCGAAGCCGCGCTCGAAGCCGGCGGTCTCGACAACGCTTCGCTCGGTATCTTTAGCGTGAGAGCCGCGGAGGAGCCTAAGCGCGCACCAGAACCATCAACACGACGCATAAAAATTCCGATACCGGATCCGCGCGCATGACCCGAATGGTCGGTCAATACGAGATTCGCGATCTGCTCGGCGAAGGCGGCATCGGACAGGTCCACGCGGCCTTCGACACGATCTTGCAGCGCGAAGTGGCGATGAAATCGCTGCGGCCGGAGCTTTTGAGCGACGTGAATTTTGTCGAGCGCTTCCGATCCGAGGCCACCAGCCTGGCGAGGCTCAATCATCCCAACATCACAACGCTCTACTCGCTGTTTCCCGATGGCCGCAATCTGTACATGGTGATGGAGCTCGTGCGAGGCAGTACGCTCGATAGCATTCTTGAAAAGCGGAAAGTAGCGCTCGATATCCGTGAATGCCTCGCGATCATAGCCCAAGCAGCTGATGGGCTGGATTACGCGCACAGTATGGGCGTCATCCACCGCGACATAAAACCGTCGAACCTTATCGTTTCGGGGAACGGCACACTCAAGATCATGGATTTCGGCATCGCCCGCGTTCGCGGCTCGCAACGCTTGACGCGCAGCGGCAGCATTGTCGGCACACTGGCCTATATGGCGCCCGAGCAATTGCGCGGCGAGGAAGGCGACGATTCCTGCGATCTCTACAGCCTTGCCATCGTGCTCTACGAAATGCTGTCCGGCGCGCCGCCATTCAACGCGGCAAGCGAATACGACCTGATGCAAGCGCAAATCAATCAGAAGCCGGATCGTTTGACTCCGAAAGTCGCTGGCCTCGACCACAAGATCGAGAATGCCCTGCTCAAGGCGCTGTCGAAGAAACCCGACCAGCGTTATCCGTCGATGAGGGCCTTCAGCGACGCGCTGGGCGCTTCCACGCTACGGATGGATGCGCCGAAAATCCTGCACAACGATACGCGGCTGATCGAGGCCCCCGTAGCGCCGGTAATGCCGCAACCCGCGCTGGGCGGCGGTATGATGGCCGCTCTGGCAAACATACCGGTCTTGAACAAGCTGCCGCCGGACCTGCGAGCCGCCGCGCTCGGTGGCGGCAGCGCTTTGATCGTCGCGCTCGCCATTATTGCTTTTCTTTTCTTCCCGTTGTCAAAACCGCCGGTCGTGATCGCAACAAAACCGGCGGCGACACAACCTGCCGCAAATGTCGCGGTTCAGACCCCGGCGACTCCCGCCGCGGTCGCACCTCAGTCACCGCAAACACCGGCAGCGCCTGCGGCTGCAATTACGCCGGCAACTCCGGCCGCTCCGGCTTCCACCCCTGCACCCATCATCAAGCCGGTCGACATCACGTCACCGCTCGATCCAGTGACACTGCCCGCCCCGCTCGCCGATATTGTCGTTGCGGCCAACCGCGGCGATCCGGCGGCGCAAAACCAGTTGGGCGTCAAATACGCGCAGGGCGAAGACCCGATTCCGCGCAACGACATCAAAGCCGTCGATTTGTACCGGGAGGCGGCGAACCAGGGCTTCGCCAAGGCAGAAACCAATCTCGGCGACATGTATTTCTATGGCCGCGGCGGCCTCACCCAGAGCTATACCGACGCGGCGTCGTGGTACCTTAAGGCGGCGCAACAAGAATGGCCCGACGCGCAGTATCGGCTCGCCTACATGTATGAGAAGGGCATCGGCCCAGACAAGGACGTGCAGCGGGCCGTGCAGCTCTATCGGAGCGCCGCTGAACACGGCTATCCCGAGGCTCAAAATCTTCTTGGTATCCTCTACGCCACGGGCGGCGACGGCTTAACGGAAGACGATAAGCAGGCGATCACCTGGTATCAGAAAGCGGCCGATCAGGGATTTGCAAAGGCGGAAAAGAACCTCGGCGACATGTATTTCTTCGGCCATGGCGTCGACAAGGATTACAAACAGGCTATGACTTGGTACGGCAAAGCCGCCGATCAGCAGTTCGCTGACGCCCAGTTTCGACTTGGCTTCATGTACGAAAAAGGTCTCGGCACCCAGCAAAGCAGCCAGGACGCAGTTACCCAATACAAAAAGGCCGCCAGCAACGGCAGTGTCGAGGCGCAACGCGCGCTAGACCGTCTACCGGCAGCGACAAAGCAATAATTTACAAAAGCCGTCAGCGCGACGGCGCGAATGACGGCGCATCGTTGGTCGTCCGGCTTGGAGGAGCCGAGGACGGTTGTGCAGCATCGGACGTCTGCGACCGTGTCGTATTTGACGTGGTGCTCGAGGAAGTGCCGGAGGAATGCGAGCCGCCAACGGCCGACGGTGACTCCTCTTGGGTTGCATCCTTTTCCTTGGCCGGCACATCTTTTGAAGAACTGCTGGAAGACTCCTCCGAATGGCTCCTTGAATGGTGCGTGCTGGGTCCTCGGTAATAGCCGCCGTTGTGTTGCAAGGCGCCCCGAATAATAGAGTCGAGGGGGAACTGGGCCGACGCTTCAGTGGGTGCCAGAATCAGTAGGCCGCCCCCAAGCGCCAAGCCCATGGCCGTCCAGAGCGAGGTTTTCGCGATTCCAGGCATTGAAATCTCCCGCGCGGAGCCGACTTGCAGGCTCCAGCTATTGTGTAAATTGTGCCCGATCAATCGCCTTTTAGCAATCAACCCGGCCTGGCACTGGGTGCGTCATGCCAAGGCATTGACAGAAAAAGCAATCAGCCGGAATCTTGCCTAGGGCTCGATCGAGGGGCTGGATAACTGCAAATTTGGGCTAACGAGGGGCAAGAGCCTGAATTACGTCAAAATAATAACGACCCGGCCGAGAATCGCGCTTGGTGAGCGCTCGACGCCGGGAAATGATATAGCTTTGAGCGGGATCGCCAGGTGCAGTCTTGGGTAAGTTGAGCTGCCAGGCAGAGATTTGAGGGCTGGAATGGTTCAATTCCGGCGGGGCCGGTTCTGATGCCGAAGATCAGCATTTCCTATCGCCGGGCCGACTCCGAGGCGATGACTGGCCGCATCTTTGACCGCCTCATCGCCTATTACGGCAAAGAGGCAATCTTTCGGGATATCGACGATATTCCGGCTGGCATCGATTTTCGCGTCCACATCAACGAAATACTGCGATCAACTCACATCCTGCTGGCCATAGTCGGCCCGAGTTGGCTCGGCGCCGCGCAAGGTGGTGCGGAACGTATCCAGGAAGATGCCGATCCGGTCAGGGTCGAGGTTGAGACCGCGTTGCGGCGGCGTGTGCCGATCGTTCCCGTGCTGATCGGATCGACGCGGATGCCGAGTTCCGACCAATTGCCGCCGAGCCTAAAGGATTTCGCATTTCGCAATGCCGTGAAGATCGATACCGGCCAGGACTTCGATTACCACATGGATCGCCTCATCAAGGCGATGGACACGATCCTCAGCCAGGCGCCAAAGCCGCCGCCAAGCCGCGAAACCAAAGTGCCGTCGCCGGCGGCGAGACAGTCGACGGCAGAACGGCTGGCTGCCGCTGCGTTGACCGACACACCGCGCCGCAAAGACACCGGCAGCCGCGCCACCGCCCCGCCGGCGGCCTCCGCCGAAGCCGCAGTCACCGGCAAGACGTTTTCGTTCGCCTCGGCGCTGCCATCCGATTGGCGCGAGCAGCTCTGGCCCGAAAACCGGCAGGGCCGAGTCATGCGGCTTTCGATCGCCGGCGCAGTCGCGGTGTTGCTGATGATCGTTGCGATCGTCGACTTCTCCGGCGGCTCGGGCGGCTCGAGCCAACGATTGCTCACGCTCAGCGGACACTCCGGCGCTGTCACCGCTTTAGCGTTCGCGCCCGGCGGCCGCACGCTAGTATCCGGCAGTGCCGACAAATCACTAAAAATCTGGGACGCCGTTTCCGGGCAAGTGCTCAAAACATTGACCGGCGACACCGAAACGGTCTCGACAGTCGCATTTCTGCCAAGCGGCAAGCGCATCGTCTCCGGCAGCTTCGACCGCACG
Organism: uncultured Alphaproteobacteria bacterium; assembly: GCA_963813825.1. Lineage (GTDB taxonomy): Bacteria > Pseudomonadota > Alphaproteobacteria > Rhizobiales > Xanthobacteraceae > BOG-931. The sequence goes on along the minus strand of CAWFBB010000037.1, from coordinate 23,249 downwards.
GTCATCATTTGGGATGCCAATACCGGCGAGGCGATTCGCTCGCTGCGTTCCGATCAGACCTACTCTTGGGAAGTGCCACCCGCGATGTGGTCGGTGACAACGTCGCCGGACGGTACACGAATCGCCTCGGGCAGCGCGGACGGCAACATCAGAATCTGGAGCGCGGCGACCGGAGAACTGCTGCGTGTGCTACGTGGTCATTCCGACGGCGTTACGTCGATTGCGTACTTTCCAAGCGGCAAGGCACTCGTCTCCGGCAGCAAGGACGGAACGGTCCGGATTTGGGATGCCGACACGTGGCAGAATCTCCAGTTATTCACCAATCAGGCCGGCCCGGTCTTTTCGGTCGCGGTTGCGCCGAGCGGCAAGCGTATTGCCGCAAGTGGCGGTGCCAATTCCGTCGCCATATGGAACGTGGATACGGGGCAGCAGACCCGCACGCTCACCTCGGAATCAGGCACACTCAACGCTGTGCAATTTTCCAGCGACGGCAAACGTCTGTTCGCCGGCGGCAGCAATGACAATGTCATAGTGTGGGATGCCGAAGGCGGCCAGTTTCTGCACACGCTGACCGGGCATTCCGGCAGCATTCGCTCGCTTGCGGTTTCGCCCGACGGAAAACGCCTCGCCTCGGGCAGTGACGACAAGACGATCGACATCTGGTCGGCGAACTAACTTAGCACGCGACTGGCCGCTTCACATCGGTCACAAAAATCTTCTGCAGCATTTGCCGCTCGATCGGCTTCTGCAAAACCGGAATTTCCTTGAAGCGGGTGTCTACGCTATCGGTGTCGTACCCGGTCACGAAGATGAACGGTACGCCGCGGGCCGACAAGATTTCGGCGACTCGGTAAGCCGAACTGTCGCCGAGATTGATATCGAGGATGGCGGCGTCGAAATGCCCGCCTTCGGCCGCTGCCATGGCCTCCGACACCGTACAAACTGGACCTACGATCTCAAAGCCGAATTCCGTCAGGCACTCCTGAATCATGATGCCGACGAGCGCTTCGTCTTCAACCAGGAGAACACGCGGATGGTCGAGCTTCTCCAGTGCGATGACTGGACCGCTGGATGTGTTCTCATCGTGGGGATTGTCGCGATCGAATGGCCTCAGCCTTTCGGCGCACGGGATCGAGAATTCGCAGCGCAACCCTTCGGGATTCCAATCGAATTGCGTCTTCCCGCCAAGCTGCTGTTCGATGCTGGCGCGAATGACCTTCAGGCCGAAGCTTCGCTCTGACGGCCGCTTGATCTTTGGCCCGCCATCTTCCCTCCAATACAGTGTCAGCGCATCGGATTGTATCTGCCACGTGAAGCTGACGCTGCCCTTCATCGATGAAAGCGCACCGTACTTTGCCGCATTGGTCGCGAGCTCATGCAGCGCCAAAGCGATACCTTGGGCAGTCGCTGGCAGCAGTGAAATATTCGGCCCATTGATTTTAACTTTGTCGCCAGCGCGATATGGCGCCAATTCCTCACCGACAAGTGTGCCGAGATCGGCGCCGCGCCAGCGTGAGTCGGATAATAGCGTGTGCGCCCGCGCTAGAGCCTTGATGCGGCCCTCGACAGTCAAAACGTAGTCGTCGACATTTTTTGCGCGCGTGAGGCGGATAATTGACTGGATGACGGCAAGTGCGTTGCGCGCCCGATGATCAACCTCGCGCGCAAGCAGGACCTGGCGCGCCTCGGCCTCCCTGCGGTCGGTGGCGTCGATCGTGACACCACTGATCCGCACCACGCGCCCCGTCGCATCGACACTCGCCGCAGCGGTACCAGTGCACCAGCGCAATTCGCCGCTCGGGCGCCTAGCGCGAAACTCGATTTGCTGCGTGGGCTCTCCCATCGATACACGCTGAACATGCTCCCGAAGCGACGGCGCATCATCGGGATGGATTAGCGCGCCGATATTTTTCGCCGTCACCTGGAAAGTCTGTGGATCGACGCCGAAGATCCGATACTGTCCCTCGTCCCAGCGCCATTCGTCGGTCGAAGGGTCCCAATCCCATGAACCCATTTGACCCGCCGCAAGTGCAAGGCTCCTACCTTGTTCGCTCTGCAACAGCCGTGCGTTCGAGGATTCCAGCTCCGTCGTACGTTCAGCGACATGGCCCTCCAATTTCAGGTTGAGCTGCTCAAGCTCGCGAGTTTTGCGATACAGCTCGACAAATATCCTTACCTTCGCCCGCAGCACTTCGGGGATGACCGGCACCGGCACGTAGTCCACCGCGCCCATCGCATAACCGCGGATGCGGTCGACATCGGTCAGGTGAATCGCCGAAATGAAGATGATCGCTGTTTCCTTAAAGCGCGGATGCTCCCGCAGCATGGCAGCGAGCTGGAAGCCGTCGAGCTCCGGCATGCAGACGTCGATCAAAACGACTGCGACCTCGTTCTTGAGCAGGAACTGCAGCGCCTCGCGCGCAGACGACGTCTTGACGAGATTCTCGCCAAGCTCGTTGAGGATCACATCGTAGGCGAGCAACTTGTCGGGTTGGTCATCGACCAGGAGTACATTGACTTTATCGGTCATGAATATTTCCCGCCTAGCGGTGCAGCCACATCCGCAGCGCGGACAGAAGCTGTTCGGTATTGACAGGTTTGGCGAGATAATCCGAAGCGCCCGCTTCCAGACACTTCTCGCGGTCGCCTTTCATTGCTTTCGCGGTGAGCGCGATGATCGGCAGACGACGATAAGCACGGTTCTGACGGACCTTGTCGATGGTCTGATAGCCGTCCATTTCCGGCATCATGATGTCCATCAACACGATAGCAAGGTCAGGCGTTTCGTCGATCAACGCGATCGCCTCGCTGCCGGTGGTCGCGGTGAGAACCTTCATGCCGCGGCGCTCCAGCACGCTCGACAGCGCGAAGATGTTGCGCGAGTCGTCGTCAACCAGCAACACCGTCCGCCCGACCAGGTCCTCGTCGGAGCTATTGAGCTTCTCCAGCATATTCTGCTTTTCAGGCGGCAGATCGCCGATGATGCGATGCAGGAACAACGCAGTTTCATCAAGCAACCGTTCGGGCGATTCCACACCCTTGACCACGATGCTGCGCGCCATAGTGTGCAGTTGTGCATCCTCCTCTGCCGACAACTCGCGGCCGGTGAAGACGACGACCGGGACATCGGCCAGCGCGGCATCGGCTCGCATCCGCTCCAAGACCTCGAAGCCGGACATATCCGGCAGCCGGAGGTCGAGCACGACGCAGTCGCATGACTGACCGCGCAGCGTCTCCAGTGCCTCGTCGCCCGAGCTGGCATTGACGATTTCGATGTCATCGTGTCCGAGCAACTCCCGAATGCTCATCTGCTCGGCTTTGTTGTCCTCGACGACGAGGAGACGCTTGCGCCGCGGCTGCGAGAACTCCTTGATCTTGGAAAGCGCGTCTGCAATGCCCTCGCGGGTCGTCGGCTTGGAGACAAAAGAGAATGCACCGCGCGCAAGCCCATGCTGGCGATCCTCGTCCAGCGTAACGATCTGCACGGGGATGTGCCGGGTCAGCGAGCTTTGCTTGAGTTGGCTCAGCACATTCCAACCCAGCATGTCAGGAAGAAAGACATCGAGCGACACTGCTGTCGGCTGATATTGCTTGGCAAGATTTAGTGCGTCTTCGCCGCGCATCGCCAGCAGCGCCTTGAAGCCGTTGTCGCGCGCAAGGTCGATCAGAATGCGCGCATAGTGCGGATCGTCCTCGACGACAAGCAGGATCTTGTCACCGGGCTGCAAATCCATCCGGTCGTCGGGAATGGGCTCAACCGCACGCTCCGCCGCAATGTGAAGTCCGGCAAGCTGCTGCGGCGCCGCAACTGTGGAGGCCGTGACGTGCATCGCCGCCGACGGACCGACATATTTGACCGGCAGATAAAGCGTGAAAGCCGAGCCGATATTGGGAGAGCTTCGCAGGTGAATTTCGCCGCCAAGCAGGCTCGCCAGTTCGCGGCTGATGGCGAGACCAAGGCCCGTTCCACCGTATTTTCGGCTGGTCGAGGCATCGGCCTGCTGGAACGCTTCAAAGATGATCTTCTGTTTCTCCGGTGGGATGCCGATACCGGTATCGCTGACTTCGAAGGCGACGACCGCCGGCGCGTGGCTGAGCACCGGATGGTCCGCACTCCAACCGCCAAGCGCGGCGGTAACGTTGAGTTCGAACACCGCCTTGCGCCGTGAATTTGAACGCATTCGACAGCAAATTCTTAAGCACCTGCTGCAAGCGCTTGGTATCCGTAGTGATGGTGCGCCCGAGGTTTGGATCGACGTGAACTTCGAACGAAAGCTGGCGGGTGTCCGCCTCATGGCGGAACGGCCGCGCCACCATGTCGAGAAGATTGTTGAAGAAAACCTCCGCGGCATCGACGGTGACGGTCCCCGATTCGATCTTGGAAAGATCGAGAATGTCGCTGATGAGATTGAGCAAGTCGGTACCTGCCCCGTGAATGGTTCGGGCGAACTCGACCTGCTTGCCCGTCAGATTGCCTTCCGGATTGTCTGTAAGCTGTTGGCCAAGGATCAGGATCGAGTTGAGCGGCGTTCGCAACTCGTGCGACATGTTGGCGAGGAATTCAGACTTGTACTTGGATGTTAGCGCGAGTTCAGTCGCCTTCTCTTCGACGGCGCGGCGGGCCTGTTCGATCTCCTGATTCTTGCGCTCCACTTCGACGTTGCGTTCAGCGAGCTGCTGGGCCTTTTGCTCCAGTTGCTCGTTGGTTTGCTGCAACTCTCTCTGCTGCGCCTGCAATTCTCCCGCGAGCTGTTGCGACTGCTTGAGTAGCCCTTCGGTCTGCATCGTCGCTTCGATTGAGTTGAGCACGATCCCGATCGACGTCGTCAGCTGTTCGAGAAACATGGTCTGCAACGTGGTGAACTCGTGGATGGAAGCGAGTTCGATCACCGCCTTCGCTTGGTTTTCGAAAAGAACTGGCAGGACAATATTGTTGCGCGGTGTCACCTTGAACAATGCCGAACTGATCGGCACGGCGCTGTCGGGCATATCCGTGATCAGCATACGGCGCTTATCGACCGCACACTGCCCGATGAGGCCTTCGCCGGCGCGCAAGCTTTGTGGATGGCCGTTCGCCCCGTCGTCGGCGTAAGCCGACAACAGCTTGAGGCTCTGCGCCTTTTCACCTTCGATCTGGTAGATGACGCCTTGTTGGGCGTTGACCAGCGGTGTCAACTCGGAAAGCAGCAACCGTCCGACGGTGGAAAGGTCTCGCTGACCTTGCAGCATGTTGGTGAATTTGGCGAGGTTGGTCTTGAGCCAATCCTGCTCGGTATTGCGGTCGGTTGTGAGCCGCAAGTTATCGATCATCGTATTGATGTTGTCTTTGAGTTCCGCCACCTCGCCGCGGGCCTCGACTTGAATCGAACGCGTCAGGTCGCCCTTAGTCACTGCGGTGGCCACCTCGGCGATGGCGCGGACTTGCGTAGTCAGATTGGCGGCAAGCAGATTCACGTTGCCGGTCAGGTCCTTCCAGGTGCCAGCGGCACCGGGCACGTTGGCCTGACCGCCAAGGCGGCCCTCGACACCGACCTCGCGGGCCACGGTTGTCACTTGGTCGGCGAAAGTCGCAAGCGTATCCGTCATGTTATTGATGGTTTCAGCCAGCGCCGCCACCTCGCCTTTCGACTTCACCGCTAGGTTTTGCTTGAGATCGCCGTTGGCGACCGCCGTCACCACCTTCACGATGCCGCGCACCTGTTCGGTCAGGTTGGCGGCCATGACATTCACTGTGTCGGTTAAATCCTTCCAGGTGCCGGCGACACCGGGCACTTGCGCCTGGCCGCCAAGAAGACCTTCGGTACCCACTTCGCGCGCGACGCGCGTCACCTCCGAAGCAAAGCCGTTGAGCTGGTCCACCATTGTGTTGATGGTATTCTTGAGCTCGAGGATTTCGCCTTTCACGTCCACCGTGATCTTGCGCGACAGGTCGCCTCGCGCCACCGCCGTGGTCACCTCGGCGATGTTTCGGACCTGTGTCGTGAGGTTTGCCGCCAGTAGATTGACGTTGTCGGTCAGATCTTTCCACGTGCCCGCCACGCCGGGCACCACTGCCTGACCTCCGAGGCGGCCATCGGCGCCAACCTCACGCGCGACGCGCGTCACTTCGGCTGCGAATGAGCGCAATTGCTCGACCATGGTGTTGAGCGTGTCTTTGAGCAGCAGCATTTCGCCGCGCACGTCCACCGTGATCTTCTTCGACAAGTCGCCGCCAGCGATAGCGGTTGCGACTTCAGCAATGTTTCGCACTTGCGCCGTCAGGTTCGAAGCCATGAAGTTGACGTTGTCGGTCAGATCTTTCCAGGTTCCTGCGACACCCGGCACTTGAGCCTGGCCGCCGAGCTTGCCTTCGGTACCGACCTCGCGCGCGACACGCGTCACTTCGGACGCGAATGCGTTGAGCTGATCGGCCATGGTATTGATCGTATTCTTCAATTCGAGAATTTCGCCCTTCACGTCGACCGTAATTTTGCGCGACAGGTCGCCGCGAGCCACGGCTGTCGTCACCTCGGCGATATTGCGCACCTGTGCCGTCAAATTGCCGGCCATGGAGTTGACGCTGTCGGTCAGGTCCTTCCAGGTACCGGCAACGCCCGGCACGTTGGCCTGACCGCCGAGGCGCCCTTCGGTGCCGACTTCGCGAGCAACGCGAGTCACCTCGCCGGCGAAGCGGTTAAGCTGATCCACCATCGTATTGAGGGTTTCCTTCAACTGAAGGATTTCGCCGCGAACGTCGACCGTAATCTTGCGCGACAGGTCGCCGCCGGCGATCGCGGTCGCGACTTCGGCGATGTTGCGGACCTGACCGGTCAAGTTCGACGCCATCGAGTTGACCGAGTTGGTCAGGTCTTTCCATGTGCCGCCAACGCCCGGCACGTTGGCCTGGCCGCCGAGCTTGCCTTCGGTTCCAACCTCGCGCGCCACGCGCGTCACCTCGGCGGCGAATGCGTTGAGCTGATCGACCATGGTGTTGAGCGTATCTTTGAGCTCCAGAATCTCACCGCGCACGTCCACAGTGATCTTACGCGACAAGTCGCCGCGAGCCACGGCCGTAGCAACTTCGGCGATGTTGCGGACCTGCCCGGTCAAATTCGACGCCATCGAGTTGACCGAGTTGGTGAGATCCTTCCAGGTACCGGCGACGCCGCGCACCATGGCCTGACCGCCGAGCTTGCCTTCGGTGCCGACCTCACGCGCGACACGCGTCACTTCGCCGGCAAACGCGTTGAGCTGATCCACCATGGTATTGATGGTGTCTTTCAACTCCAAAATTTCGCCGCGCACGTCCACCGTGATCTTGCGCGACAGGTCGCCGCCGGCGATGGCCGTCGCCACTTCGGCGATGTTGCGGACCTGACCGGTAAGGTTCGAGGCCATGGAGTTGACTGAGTTGGTCAAATCCTTCCAGGTGCCAGCCACGCCGAGCACGTTGGCCTGGCCGCCGAGACGGCCGTCGGTGCCGACCTCGCGCGCGACGCGCGTCACTTCGCCTGCGAACGCGTTGAGCTGGTCCACCATTGTGTTGATGGTTTCCTTGAGCTGCAAAATCTCGCCCGACACGTTGACCGTGATTTTCTTCGACAAGTCACCACCGGCGATGGCCGTGGCGACGTCGGCGATATTGCGGACTTGCGCCGTCAAGTTGCCGGCCATGAAGTTCACACTATCGGTCAAATCTTTCCAGGTGCCGGCGACGCCGGGCACCGCCGCTTGGCCGCCGAGCTTGCCTTCGGTGCCGACTTCGCGCGCGACGCGCGTCACTTCCGAGGCGAACGAGTTGAGCTGGTCCACCATCGTATTGATGGTATCTTTCAATTCGAGAATTTCGCCGCGCACGTCCACCGTGATCTTGCGCGACAAGTCGCCGCGCGCGACGGCGGTGGTGACGTGGGCGATGTTGCGCACCTGGTCGGTGAGGTTGCCGCACATGGCGTTCACCGAGTTGGTCAAATCCTTCCAGGTGCCGGCGACGCCGGGAACGATCGCCTGGCCGCCAAGCTTGCCGTCGGTACCAACCTCGCGCGCCACGCGGGTGACTTCTGAAGCGAACGAGCGCAGCTGATCGACCATCGTATTGATGGCTTCCTTGAGCTGCAAAATTTCGCCGCGCACGTCGACGGTGATCTTCTTCGATAAGTCGCCATTGGCCACCGCGATGGTCACCTCAGCGATGTTGCGAACCTGCGCCGTCAGGTTAGACGCCATCGAGTTGACGCTCTCGGTGAGGTCCTTCCATACGCCGGTCACGCCGCCGACTTGGGCTTGGCCGCCGAGCTTGCCTTCGGTGCCAACCTCGCGCGCTACGCGTGTCACCTCCGAGGTGAACACGTTGAGTTGCTTGATCATCGTGTTGACGATCTCGGCGGACCGGAGGAATTCGCCTTTCAGCGGCCGGCCGTCGACATCAAGGCTGACGGTCCGCAGCAGGTCGCCTTGTGCCACCGCCGCGATGGCGCGGGTCACTTCCGTGGTCGGCCACAGCAGATCGTCGATCAGCGAATTGACAGAGGACTCCATCTCGCCCCAGGCGCCATCGGAGAGCCCCAAGCGCACGCGCTGCCGAGTCTTGCCTTCGCGGCCCACCACCTGGCCGACGCGCTCGAGCTGGCCCGCCATGCGCTCGTTGGTGGCAACGATTTCATTAAAGGTGTCGGCGATCTTGCCCATGATGCCGACGCGATCGCCGGCCATGCGCACGGAAAAATTGCCGACCCGCATCGATTGCAGCGCGTGCAAGAGTTCCGTAAGTCCGTTGGCGTCGCCGTTGAGGTCGTGCTCGAGCGCTGGAGGCATCGCCTCGGGATGGGAGGAGCCGTTGGCGGCGGTCGGGTCAAGCTGTTCGGCAGGCGTCTGCATCAGAATCTCCAGAGCCCACGTATACGCGGGCGTGGCGCGAGGATCGGGCAGAGGCGGCACGGTGGAGGCTGAGCGGACCGGTAGTGGAACCGAGCGCGACGGCGGCTGGCGCCAGACACGCAAACGCGGGCAGGAACGAACCCCGCCGCCAGTTCCTATGCCGAAGTGGACTCCCCCTCACTATCGGGCCTCACCTACCTTGCCATGACCGCGAACGCGGCCGGACCGGGAAGGTTCCAGCAGAATCAACGATTAGCTTAAAAATATCTTCCGTAACCTGCCGCGCCACCCAGGCCGCATGGGCCCCGAGACTTGTTCTGCATAGGACCCCAAGAGGTCCTGGACGAGCTGGGCCCTCTCCTGCGTCTGAGGACCCGGCGCCCGCGCGGCAACCGGGACCGGCGATGGATCGGTGCCGGTCGCAAGCCGGTTGCCATGAACGAGATCGTGGATAGCCCCGAGTTTCCTAACAACGGCGGGCGACAAGATGAATGGGTAGATGTCCGGCTGGCCCATGGTGCGGTTCAGGGAATTGAGCGCATTGCTCAGAGGCAGCCAGGTTTCGACCAGGGTCGTAATGTCAGGGGCGCGATAGGGCTGGAAATCAACCGCAGCTTCGAGCTCCCCGCTTGGCGCGATGGGCGGATTGACATAAATGCCGAAGGCCCGCGCCATCTCCAGAGTATCGACGATGTGCAGATAGTGCGCCCAGGTTTCGGCGAAATCCTCCCATGGATGCGTCGTAGCGTAGGCGCTGACAAAATTGTCTTGCCAGTTGGGCGGCGGCCCTTCGGCGTAATGCTTCTGTAGCGCCGCCATGTAATCCGCCCGCTCGTCGCCGAAGATCAGGCGGCAGCCTTCGAACTCATTGCCGTCACGGACCAGGATATCCCAATAATAATGTCCGACTTCGTGGCGGAAGTGCCCAAGCAAAGTGCGGTAAGGCTCGTGCATGCTGGTGCGCCGCTTCTCGCGTTCGGCGTCATCGGCTTCTTCGAGAGCGACGGTGATCAAGCCATCGTCATGGCCGGTCATAACCTTTGGCGTCGCGGCATCAAGCGGCGTCGCCAGGAAATCGAAGGCCAAACGCTGGCGGGTGTCGTTAAATCCGCAATCGAGCGGCAGTTTCAGTTTCATGAGCGTGTAGAACAGGCGGTGCTTGGCGATTTCGATCTTTTGCCAGGCTGCGAGATTTCCGGGTACTGACGTATCGGGCACCATCCGGTTATGGCGGCAGGCGGCACAGTAAGTTTCCGGCGAATCGGCTTCGACGAGCCAATTGCATACGTAGAATTGAGCATTGCCGCAAAAGCGGAACAATTTGTTCTTGATCGCGAGCGCGCGCCAATTGCCGCCTTCAGGCTCGAGCGCGGACAACGTCTCCGCCTCGGCGATATAGCCAAGGGTGTGGCCACATTTTTCGCATTTGTGGTTTTCGAAATAGAGCAGCTGTCCGCAATATTGGCATTTAAAGAGCTTCATGGTGTTTCTTCAAACCGTCGAAGTAAAATTAGGCCTCACCGCGCACTCAGTGAGATAACAACCACCGACTGAAAAAAGTCCCCCGGCCGAAGCCGGGGGACCTTCAATGTCTACTAGAGTGGGCTAGCGCTGATTCTGCTGCCCACCTTGGCCGCCCTGTTGGCCACCTTGGCCGCCGCCTTGCTGGCCACCCTGACGGCCCGGCTGTTGATTCTGCTGGCCCGGATTCTGCTGGCCCGGCTTCTGCTGGCCGCCCTGTTGGCCGCCTTGGTTGTTTTGATTGTTCTGGTTTTCGTTAGCCATGGGGAGTTCTCTCCTATTTTTGCGGGACAATCCCGCTCGGTGATAATGAAGGGAACAATGTTTTAGTTCCGAAATCATGTCTGGAACAATTGATCAAAAAACGCGTAATCAGTGAGAGACCAGCACCATCGAGATCGCCGGTACATACGTAATAATCATGAGCGCGATGAAATTGACGACGAGGAAGGGCAAGACACCGAGATAAATCCGGCTCAGCGGTGCATTGAAGATCGCCTGCGAGGAAAACAGATTGAGTCCGAATGGCGGCGTGTACATGCCGAGGCTGAGATTGACCGCCACAATAATACCAAAGTGAATTGGATTGACGCCGGCGGCGCGCACGATCGGCAGCAACAGCGGCGTCAGGATCAGGATCGCTGCCGGCGGCTCGAGAAAGCTTCCGGCGAGCAGTAATCCGATATTGAGGATCAGCAACAGTTCCCACTTGGCCAAATGCAAGCCTTCGATCGACGCCACGATCTGTTGCGGGATTCCGCTCGTGGTCAACAACCATGAATAAATCCCGGCTGAGGTCACGATCAGCAAGATCTGCGAGATCAGGAAAGCGGCAGCCATCACAATCCGCCATAGGCCCGCAAGATCGACCTCGCGGTAGATGAATATCGTCACGAAAAGCGAATAAACCACCGCGACGCCGGCGGCTTCGGTCGGCGTAAAGACGCCGCCATAGATGCCGCCGAAAATCACGACCAGAGAGCCGACTGACCAGCTCGCCTCTTTGCTGGTTTTCCAGATCGTCGCCCAGTGGGCACGATCGCCGAGCGGCACACCCTTGAAGCGCGCATAGCCCATGACATAAGCGGCATCGATGACGCCGATCAGAAGGCTCGGCAAAATTCCTGCGGTGAAAAGCAGTACGGCGGACTGCTCGGCGGAGATAGCGTACAGAATCATCGCGATCGACGGCGGGATGACGACGGCAATCGCGCCCGAAGAGGCGATCAAGCCAACCGAAAAGCGCTCGTTGTAACCGCCCGCCTTGAGCGCGGGATAGATCATCCGGCCCATCGCCACTACGGTGCCGACGGCGGTGTGCGACATCGCGCCGAACAGTTCCGACGCGGCGACCGTTGTCACGGCGAGCGAGCCGCGCACGCCGCCGACCATGGCCATCACCATGGCGATGACCCGCCGCGCAATGCCGCCTTGCGCCATGATCTCGCCGGCCAGCACGAAGAATGGCACAGCCAGCAACGGAAAGTTGTCTAGGCTGCCGAACATATAAGTCTGGATCGCCTCGGTTGGCACGTCGGCGACGGTCAATACCGCTACGATCGAGGTCACGAGCAGAATGAGGAAAATCGGAAAGCCGATCACCAGCAGGATCACTGGCAGCGCAAAGTAGATGAAATAGGCCATCGTCGCTGCCTGCCTAATGCGTCGCGTCGCCGCCGCCGGCTCGGGGCGGACTCCGCATCAATCGCACCGCGACGAGTAATGCCATCAAGCTATAGCCGATTGGTATCATCGCCTGCGGAATAACCAGCGGAAAATTAGCTGCCTGGCTACGCTCGTCGAACGCCGCGAGCTGAGTTATGACCGGCCAGGCGAATGCGGTGACCGCAGCGGCTGTCGCGATCAACACAAGCTCGGAGAAAAGCGCAAGAAGATCACGCATCCAGGCAGGCAACATACCGACGACGACGTCCATGCGGATCTGCCGCCCTTCCCAGGCGACCGCGCAACAACCCGTGAACACACAGCCGACCATGAGGAACAGCATGATCTCTTCAGCCCACGGGATCGATACGCTGAAGAAATAGCGACCGATGATGTTGGCGAAATTGATCGCCACGCTGCCGAGCAGACAAACCCCCGCCACCGCGCGGGTAATTGTCAGCAACCAACGCACGCCTGTGACAAGAGCCTCGATCATGGTCGGACCTGCCGTGCCGCGCCCACGCGCGTTTTCAGATCATTGGCTCGGAGCCTGCCGCGTCCGCTTGGCCGCGTCAGAGACAACCTGGTAGGCCTCATGCAGCGCCGGTTTCGACTTCGACACATCGTCGCCGACCGTCGAGAGGGTTTGCATCATCGACGCCTGCTCGTCCCTGGGCAGACTGATGAGTTCGCCACCGGCATCGGTCCATGCCTTGCGCTGCTCCTGATACATGGTGGTCGCGGTTTGGTTGATCGACTTCGAAACCTCGGCACCGTCCTTGTCGACGATGTCCTGCAAATCCTTAGGCAGGGAGTCGTACCACTTCTGGCTGACTTCGAGGATGATGAAGATCGCCGGGGTGTTGGTCTCCGTAACGTATTTCGCCGCATCGCTGAAATGCAGATGGACGAAGGGGCCTATGCCCGCAACCGCACCGTCGATCGCGCCCTGCTGGAGCGCCGGCAGCACGTCACCCAGCGTCATCGCCACCGGCGTAACGCCAAGCCGTTCGAATGCCACGCTTTGGAACTGCGAGGCAAAGATGCGGATCTTCTTGCCCTTGAAGTCGGCCAGGTGACGGATCGGCGTCTTGGAGATGATGCACGATGGCTGCGCCATCATGAGACCGGCTCCGTGCAGTCCTTTCCCGGCGCCGAGGCTCAGCATCAGTTTCCACACCGCCGGATCGGTGGCAACACGCTGACCGTGCTCAAGCGTTTCGACCAGGCCCGGCGCAGCCATCACTTCGAAGCGTTCATCGACGCCGACAAAGAATTCGGGTGGAACTGTCGCAACCTGGATAGCGCCGAATTGAGTGCCTTCGATCTGCCGCGGGATCGAGCCCAACTGGCTCGCGGGATAAACCTCGCCCTTGATGCGGCCGCCGGAATCGCGCTCTACCGCCGCGGCGAAGTCCTTGGCGAATTGATGCGGAGCATCATTGATGGTCGGCAGGGTGACCTTCATCACGTAGGTCTTATCTTCGGCCCTTGCCGCACCGAGTGTCAGCATAAGCGATAAGACGAACGCGCCGGCGGCAGCCGCCATCCGCGCGGATTCCGGATGTTTCCGAAGACACATGTCCTTGCTCCCTCTGTCGAACCCCAGCTTTGAAACGATCATCTAATTGCCGCCGGATTTGCTCCCACAAACACGGCGGACACTCATTGATAATGCGCTGGCTGCGAATTTTTTTCGGTGTGACGGACTGCCACGCCCGTCCTTACTCTCACTCCCCGCTTGTCATCCTCTCGCGACGTTAGAGGATAGCCGGACGGCGGACAATGGCCCAGCGGCCCGCGCCGCGCGACAATCTCCGCGCGCTTTTCCTATTTCGTCCGCTGTGCCGCATCGGTGACTAACTTATAGGCAGCGCTGAGCTGCGGCTTGGTGCTTGCTACTTCGTCGCCGATATTGGCCAGGATTTTGAGCATTGCCGCCTGTTCGTCAGGCGGCAGGCTAAGAAGTTCTCCACCGCTTCCGGTCCACGCCTTGCGTGCGCTTTCATTGATTTCCATCGCCTGCGAATTGATGGCCACCGATTGCGCGGCGGCATCCTTATCGACGATATACTGCAAGTCCGCAGGCAGTGAATCGTACCATTTTTTGCTGATTTCGACGATGCCGAAGATGACTGGCTGGCCGATCTCAGTCACGTATTTCGCCACGTTCACGTAATGCATCGTGTTGTCGTTGCTCAAGCTCGTGATAGCACCGTCGAGGGAATTATCCTGTAGTGCGGGCAGCACCTCGGCCAAAGTCATTGGCTTGGGGATCGCGCCTAGGCGTTGGACCGCTACGCTTTCGAACTGCGAAGCAAATATCCGGATTTTCCTGCCCTTGAAGTCGGCGAGTTGACGGATCGGCTTTATCGCGACGATCGACGAAGGCGCCGACATAAAAAGCCCGGCGCCATGCAGACCCTTGTCGGCCCCAAGACCGAGCAAAAGGCCGCGCACGGCCGGATCGGCGGCGAGGCGTTGTCCGGCCGCCCAGGATGTTACGAGGCCGGGAGTAGCCAGCACTTCGAAGCGCTCGTCGATGCCGACCAGAAATTCCGGAGCTACGATCTGGCTTTGGATAACACCGAATTGCACGCCTTCGGCCTGTCGCTGGATCGAGCCCAATTGGCTCGCTGGATAGACTTCAGGTTTAATGCGCCCGTTTGAATCCTTTTCGATGGCGGCTGCGTAGTTCCGGGCGAATTGATGAATCGCATCGTCCAGCGTCGCCAGCGATATCTTCATCGCGATGGGCTTATCATCAGCGCGCGCGCCGATCGCCAAAGTTGCCCACACAAGGAATGCACCGGCGGCTAATCCGGCCGGCGCCAGTCCACGTCTTGTGATGACCATATTGACCCTCCAATCGGGTCCAACGTGCTGCCTTTTCTCACTTCAAAGACGTACGCCTTCAGCGCGTTCGTTGCGCGGCCGCCGTCACCAATTTGTACGCCTCGTAAAGCTGCGGTTTGGTCTTGGCGATATTATCCCCAACTCCGGCCAGCGCGGCCATCATGGAGGCCTGCTCGTCGGCCGGCAGGCTGATCAGTTCACCTCCGCTGTCGACCCAGGATTTGCGTGCTTTCTGCCATAACCCGGCAGCGAACGGATTGATCGCCACCGATTCCGCGGCCCCTGCCCGATCTATGATGTCCTGCAAATCCTTCGGCAATGCATCGAACCATCGTTTGCTGACTTCGATAATGAGAAAAATCGGCGGCTGATTGAGCTCGGTCACATATTTCGCCGCGTCCTGGAAATGCATAGCGTTGAAAACGGTAATGCCGGAAATCGCACCGTCGATCGCGCCTTGTTGCAGCGCTGGCAAAACGTCGCCAGTACTCATAGCTATTGGAGTAGCGCCAAGCCGCTCGAAGGCCTCGGTCTGGAATTTCGAGGCGAATACCCGGATTTTCTTGCCCTTGAGATCGGCAAGCGTCCGGATCGGAGTTCGTGACGAGAGAACGGAAGGCAGCGCCATATACAAACCGATACCGTGCAGGCCTTTGTCAGCGCCTAGCCCCAGCATCATCTTCATCACCTCGGGCTGGGCCAACAGGCGCTGTCCGTGAGCTAGCGAATCCAGCATGCCGGGCGCTGCCAGCACCTCGAACCGCTCGTCGATGCCGACATAGAATTCCGGCGGGAAAATGCCACACTCGATCGAGCCGAATTGCAGTCCTTCAATTTCGCGCGGAATTGAGCCAAGCTTGCTAGCCGAATAGACTTCGACCTTGAGACGGCCCCCGGACTCCTTCTCGACTATCTCGGCAAACCCGCGGCTGAACTCCTCCGGCGTATCGTTGACCGTCGGCGTGCCGATCTTGATCACATAGGTCTTGTCGTCGGCCCGAACGACTGCGGCCGTCAGCGCCACCGACAAGACGGCCGCGGCGATCGCGAAAAGCGCCTGCGCGGCCCTGCGTTTTATGAAATGCACGCGTCCCCCTCCTCTTGCCGGCAAGACGGCACAGCGTCCTATTTACCCCGCTGCGCCGCTGCGACGACGACTTGATAGGCGTCGCTGACTTTTGGCTTGGTCTTTGATACATCCGCGCCTACGCTCGCCAGCGTTTTGATCAACTCAGATTGTTCATCGGCCGGCAGGTCGATCAATTCACCGCCGGCTTTGACCCAACCTTTCCGCGCGCCTTCGAGAATCTCGATCGCCTCTGGATTGATCGCGAGGGATACGCTGGCGCCGTCCCGGTCGATTATCTGCTGCAAGTCGGTGGGAAGGGAATCGTACCATTTCTTACTGACCTCAGCGATGATGAAGATGGACGATTGGCCGCTCATGGTGATGTATTTCGCGGCGTCACTGAAATGCAAGCCGTTGAGGAGCTCAACGCCGGCAGTCGCACCGTCGAGAGATCCTTGCTGGATCGCCGCCAAGACATCGCCGGGAGACATTGCTACTGGAGTAGCGCCCAGCCGCTGTAATGCGACCGACTGGAAATCCGAGGCAAAAATTCGCAGCTTTTTGCCCTTGAAGTCGGCCAGATGCCGAATCGGATTTTTGGAGATCACCTCGTTCGGTTCAGCTATGAACAATCCGACGCCGTGCAGCCCTTTATCGCTGCCGATACCGAGCATCAGCTTTAATACCTCGGGGTCTGCCGCCACTCGCTGTCCTTGCGCCATGGAGTTGACGAGGCCAGGTGCGGACAGCACCTCGGCGCGCTCGTCAACGCCTACGAAGAATTCCGGCGGCACAACCTCGCATTGGATAGCGCCGAACTGGGTGCCTTCGATCTGTCGCGGAATCGAGCCGAGCTGGCTCGCGGGATAAACTTCCGCCTTTATACGGCCGCCGGAATCCTTCTCGACGGCGGCGGCGAAGTCTCTGGCAAAGCGATCCGGCGCGGCATTGAGCGTCGGGGTTGATATTTTCATGACATAAGTCTTGTCTTGCGCCTGCGCGGCGCCGAGCGTCAGAGCGCCTGACAAGACAGTCGCGCCGAAGACGAGAAGCATTCGCTTGCGAGTCTCGCTCTTTATGAAATGCATGAATTCCCCCTTGCCTGCCCCCAACGACGGCGCAGTGTCCTATTTGGCCCGTTGCGCCGCGGCGACCACCACTTGATAGGCCTCGCTCACCTGGGGCTTTGTTTTCGAAACGTCTTCACCGACGCTGGCGAAAGTCTTGAGCATCGCTGCCTGCTCGTCCGGTGGCAGGCTGATCAATTCACCGCCGCTGTCCGTCCATTTTTTGTTGGCTTGCGCAATGATCTCGACGCTTTGCGGATTGACTTGTATGTTGGCCGTCGCGGCATCCTTGTCGATGATCTGCTGCAAATCCGCCGGTAGCGCATCGTACCATTTCTTGCTGACGGCAGCGAGACCGAACACCACAGGCTGGCCGATATCGGTCACGTATTTCGCGGCGTCCTGATAATGCATCGCCGAGTAGATCACGGTGCCGGCGACGGCACCATCGATCGCGCCCTGCTGGAGCGCCGGCAGCACATCGCCCAGAGTCATCGCCACCGGCGTCACACCGAGGCGGGCAAAAGCCACGCTCTGAAACTGCGAGGCGAATACCCGAAGCTTCTTGCCTTTGAAGTCGTCGAGATGGCGGATTGCGTTTTTGGCGATTACTTGCGACGGCTGCGAGGTAAACAGCCCCACGCCGTGCAGTCCCTTATCGGCGCCGAGGCTCAGTATCAGCTTGCGGACTTCCGGATCGCCGGTTACGCGCTGAGCCTGCGCCAGATTCGCAAAAAGTCCGGGCGACGCCATCACCTCATAACGTTCGTCGACGCCGGAAAAAAACTCCGGCGGAGTGATAACGCACTGGATGGCGCCAAATTGCGTTCCCTCGATCTGCCGCGGAATCGATCCGAGCTGGCTGGCCGGGTAGATTTCGGTTTTGATGCGGCCGCCCGAATCTTTGTCGATCAGGGCCGCATAATCCTTGGCAAACTGGTGCAGCGGATCGTTGAGCGCGGCGAGCGAGATCTTCATCACGATCGGCTGTTGCGCCTGCGCTCTCGCCGCGCCGAGCGAGACTGCCGAGACGAGAACGACAGCACCAGCGAGCGAAATACCGCACGCCAACAGCCCGCGCCTAGCGACGATCATTCCGCCCTCCCCTTTTTTAGTTCTATGGCCGGCCGACCGTAGCACAAATGCCCGGCAACCGATCGGCCTTCTTACCGCAGTCACGCCTATGCGCGCGTGCAACGTTAAATGATAGCCTGGCCAGGAACAACGACAATCCCGCGACAAAAGCGCCCAAAGACGCCGCCAAGCTTTTTATTAGCCGCAGTCAATTATCCATCCAGCACGGTACGAACCTTGGATGCCAATTGATCGAGCGTGAATGGCTTGGAAATGAAATTCACGCCGGCGTCGAGCACGCCGCCGTGAACGACTGCATTCGCCGTATAGCCGGTGGTGAACAGGACTTTCAGGCCGGGTCGGCGTCGCAATGCCTCGTCAGCGAGCTTTTTGCCGTTGATATCCGGCATCACCACATCGGTGAACAGCAATTTCACCTTGGGCTCTCGATCGATAATCGCAAGCGCATTCGCCGCGCTGTCGCTATCGAAGACGGTATATCCGAGCTCCTGCAGCGCCTCGCTGGTCAGTCGGCGCATCAACATATCGTCCTCGACGACGAGAATGATCTCACTGCGGTCGCCGGTCCGCACCGGTTCGACCACCGTCGGCTTGACTTCCTTCACGTCGCCGGTGAGGCGGGGCAGATAGATCTTCACCGTCGTGCCGGCACCGACTTCGGAATAAATCTTGATGTGCCCGTGCGATTGTTTGACGAAGCCGTAGACTTGACTGAGGCCCAAGCCGGTGCCTTTGCCGGTGGGTTTGGTCGTGAAAAACGGATCGAACACACGTGCGGCGACCGCCGGCTCCATGCCGGTGCCGGTATCGGTGATCGCGATCAGAACGAACTGGCCAGGCTCGATCTCGGGATTTTGCCGGCAATAGGCCTCGTCCAAATAAGCGTTCGCCGTTTCGATTGTCAGCTTACCGCCATCCGGCATCGCGTCGCGGGCGTTTATCGAAATATTCAGGATGGCGCTTTCGAGCTGCTGCGAGTCGGCACTGACCGTCCACAGACCGCCTGTGGTCACAGTTTCGATCTGGATGTGCTCGCCCAGGGTCGAATTCAACAAATCCGACATGCCGGAGATCATCTTGTTAGCGTCGATCGGTTGCGGCGCCAGCGGCTGCTGGCGCGCGAACGCAAGCAACCGTTGCGTGAGCAAGGCGGCGCGCTCGGCCGCATTGGCCGCCGCCTCGACGAAGCGTTCGATGCCGAAATCGCCCTTGCGAATGCGGCGCAGAATGAGATCGTGCGCGCCCATGATCACGCCGAGCATATTGTTGAAATCGTGGGCGATGCCGCCGGTGAGTTGGCCGAGTGCCTGCATTTTTTGCGATTGGCGGAGCTGATTTTCCACCTCCTCGCGCCGGTTCATTTGCTCGAGCAATTGATCGTTGGACACAAGGAGCCGGCCGTTCGCGGCGGCAAGAGCGCTAAACGACTGGCGGGTGAAGCGTGCGATCAAAAGTCCGAGGATTACGATCAGCAGAAACGCGATAGCGACGCCGGCCTGAAGCAGCATGCCGGATCGCGCAGCAGTCTCCTGTCGCACTTCCAACAGCCGATCCTCCTCCGCCTGCATCGCCGCGATCTTCCGACGAATTTGCTGCATGAAGCGAATACCGCTGTCGTTGTTGACGATGGCCAGCGCGTCGGCCTGATGGCCGGCCTTGCTGGCGACAATCGTGGAGCCCAGTTCGTCAAGCTTCTGCTTCACGACCTGGCGCAGATCGGCGACTGAAGCGACTTGGCCGGGATTGTCAGAGACCAGCTCGGCAAGACGGTAGAGGTTCGGCGGCAGTTCGCTAACGCCTCTCGTGTACGGTTCGAGATAATCTTCGCGTCCGGTCAGCAAAAAGCCCCGCTGACCCGTCTCCGCAGCCTGCACCAGGCTCAAAACGCGAATGAGCTGAGTGCGCACGCCCAGCGAGTGCGCGACCCATTCGTCGTCGCTCTTGTTACGCGCGCCGAGCCCGAATGCGGCGGCAAGCATCAGCGCCGCCAGAACGGCAGTTACGAACAGGCTCCGGTTGAGCAGAGCAAGCGGCTTCGAATCGGGCAGCGGCGGACGCACGGCTATCGCAATCCTGCCGGCGCCAACGCGCCGACGAATTGATGAGCGTCTGTACACTCAGCCAGCAGGTCCGGACTCATTGATGAATTGCGCCACTCACAGGATGCCTCAAGAACTACGTCACACTGCGGTCGAGTATCAACGTCAAAAGACATACTCAACACGGGAATGGAACTTTTTATACTTGCCGAAATTGTCAGTGTATCTTTCTCGGCAACCTATCTAGCCCATTCTCTTTGGAGTCGCGAAATCGAGACTGTACGGAAGGGGACAATGGACCGTTCCGCATAAATGATCGCGCGCGGAAAAATATTAGTTTCGGCTATCTATTAAAGGGATAGTGCAAATGCAGGTCCCCTGTCAGGAATGCGCATTGCGCGCATGCGGTTTGTTCCGGCCCATCACCAACAACGAACTCGGCGCTATCGCCGACATGAAGCGGGAGCATCTCATGCTGCCTGCCGGCACCGAGATCGTTCGCGCCGGCGAAGACAGTCCGGAGCTGTACACACTGTATTCCGGCTGGGCCTTCCGTTTCAAAACGCTGTCTGACGGTCGTCGTCAGATTCTGAATTTCCTGCTGCCCGGCGACCTGATCGGCCTCCAGGCCGCCATGTTCGACGCGGCACGGCACGGCATCGAAGCCCTGACCGACGTGCAATTATGCCTCCTCCCGCGCCGCAAAGTCTGGGCGCTGTTCGGCCAGATGCAGGAGCTGGCCTTCGACGTAGCGTGGCTCGGCGCGCGCGAGGAAAGTCTCGTCGACGAAAACCTCACCAGTGTCGGCCGCCGCAGCGCCGCCGAACGCATCGCGGCGCTGCTGGTCGCGCTGTACAAGCGCGCCAAAATGCTGGGCCTCGTGACCGACGACACGTTCGAATTCCCGCTGACGCAGGAGCATATCGCCGATGCGCTGGGCCTCTCCCTCGTCCATACCAACAAGACGCTGGCGCGTTTGCGGCGCATGGGCATGTTCACGCGGACCAACGGAACGATGACGCTGACCAATCCGCGCGTACTGGCGCGCGTCGCGCAATATTTCGACGAAGAAATTCCGCAACGCCCGTTGATCTGATACAGCGCTCGCCGTCTATCCGATCTGCGTCAGAATAATCAGCACCAGCGTCACTGTCGCCGCCCCGCCGATGCGCGTGGCGATTTGAGCGAATGGCATCAATTGCATCCGGTTGCCGGCAGTGAGGATCGCGACATCGCCGGTGCCGCCCTGCCCGCTGTGGCAGGCGGTGACGATCGCGGTGTCGATCGGATACAATTTCAGCCAGCCGCCGACAAAAAATCCCGTCGCGATGATCGCCACCACGGTCGAGACGATCGTGATGAGATAAGGCACCGTGAACGCGGCGACCAATTTGTCCCAGGGCGTGAGCGAAACGCCGATCGCGAACAGGAGCGGATAGGTGACCGCCGTTGAGAAGAATTTGTAGACGTGAAAGGCGCCGAGCTGGAGCGACGGCGAGACTGCCCGCATCAGCTTCAGCGCCACCGCGAGAATCAGCATCGCCACCGGCGCCGGAAAGCTGAACAGCCGCTGCGTCAGCGCGCCGATCAGATAAAGCGTCACCGCGGTGACGACGGCGGCGGCGATGGTGGTGACATCGACATAGGCCTCGTCGTTCTTCTCTTCGAACTCGAGTTCATCGTGTTCGCCGGGTTGCAGGCGGCCCTCGCCGGTGAGCTGCGGATATTTCTTGCCGACAAAATTGAGCGTGCCTGCGATCAGAATGGCGGTGAGGCTGCCGAGCATGACGGGCGGCAGCACCTGGGCGAACAGATCGCCCTGCGGCTGATGCAGGATCTGCGAATAGCCGATCGAGAGCGGGATCGCGCCTTCGCCGACGCCGCCGGCCATGATCGGCACGACGACAAAGAAGAATGTGTGGTAGGCGCCGAGCCCGAGCAGCGTACCGATGACGGTGCCGACGATGCCGCCGACCACCGATCCCGAAATCAGCGGAATAAAGATTTTAAGGAAGCCCTTGATGAGGACGCCGCGGTCCATCCCCAAAATGCTGCCAACGATGATGCAGGCAATGAACAAGTAGAGAAAGTTCGAATCCTTGGTGAACTGCGTCACCGAATTCAAAATCGAGGCCGGCAGCAGATGGTGGAACGCGAGATAGGACGGAATGAAGGTGGCAAAAATCGCCGCCGCGCCGACGTTGCGGATGATCGGGATGCGTTTGCCGAGTTCGGCGCAAGCAAAGCCACCCATCGAGAGCAGTACGATCGCCATCAGAATATCGGACGGTACCGTCCCGGTGGCGGCGAAGCCGGCAATTACACCGATCAAAATCACAAACACCGGCAGCGGAATAATGCCGATCTTGAAATCGACGATCGACCACCAGCCCTTGGGCCACCAACTTTCGGTCACACTTTGCGGAGCTTGCGCTACACTGCTGACGTCTTGCATTTGACGTGCTCCCCCTAGCCCGGTCGTTTCCTGTCCAGTGAGATTAACCCATGTCACGGGGGCGAGATACGGCATCATTTCCCCCGCCGCGCGGCCGGGCGGCGAAGATTCTCCTGCAACGAAAACTAAGCTATCGCAGGCGCCCCCTCACCGCGCTTCGCGTGCTCCCCTCTATCGCGGGGGCGGATAAGCAATCTCGTTCTCGCGATGCCCCGCATCCGAGTGGTTTCAACAAACGCCTACGAAAGCCACGAATTTCGCCCTTCTTTCTTCGCTTCACTGATCGGAAGAAAAAGGAAGCAGAACGCCGACAGGCGCCGGGTAAAAAACCTCCGCACCTTCGGGTGCGGCTGCGTGCCCTGATCCCCTACTCCTCTCCCGCTTGCGGGGGAGATCGGGAGGGGGAGCACGCCCGCCTATCGGCGTTCCACCGCGGCTCTCGCCAGAGGGACGCCGGTCCCAAAGGCTCAGCTCCAGGCCTCGCTTCCTGGGACGCAGGTCCTGCGGGTGTTACCCGCCACTCCCCTGTCCCAGTCCAGTGACAGCACCTCACGCACCGGCCGTAGTACCGGCGAGGAAGATGCTCGGAGCCGCCCGGGTGCGGAGTGTATGGCTCCGCGCGCGGG
>CAWFBB010000036.1:0-221588 GCA_963813825.1 uncultured Alphaproteobacteria bacterium | reverse complement strand
GCCCGCATTTTGCCATCCTGAATGTACGGCAGCGAGCTCCCCATCGGGCCGAAATTGATCTCCGTGCGGCCCGAGATGAGATCGCTCATGCCCTGCGACATCTGGCTATAGGCCACATGCTGCATCTTGGTGCCGGTCACGTCCATGAATAGCACGGTCGAAAGATGCGACGTCGAGCCGATGCCGACCGAGTAATACTTTAGCTTGCCTGGATTGGCCTTGGCGTAGTCGATCACCTCCTGGACCGACTTGTATGGCGTTGCCGCCGAAACCTGAAACACCTCGACCGAAGTTCCCACCAGCATGATCGGTTCGAAACTGTTGACGGGGTCGAACGCATCAGTGGGCGCCAGCGTGACGTTGGTCGCAAGCGTCTGCGCGCCGAAATGCTCGGGCGGATAGCGGACATTGGGTGGCGCTGGGGCCGCGAAGTCTGGGTGCTGAATGACCCACCACCACGCTTTGCCACGGCCAAATACCTCAATGCGGAAGGATTACTCGATCACCTCGTCGGCGCGGGAGAGCAGCATCGGCGGGACTTCAAGTCCAAGCGCCTTTACCGTCCTCATATTGATGGCGAACTGAAACGTGGTAGACTGCTGGACCGGCAAATCGGCGGGCTTCTCGCCTTTGAGGATACGCCCAACATAGTTGCCGACCTGACGAAAAGTGTCGGCAAGATTGACGCCATAGCTCATTAGCAGACCAGCCTCGACCAGCTCGCTTGTAGCAAAGCTCGAAGGTATCCGATCGCGTACTGCGAGCGTGGCAAACTGCGATGCGCGGCTGGCGAAAAAGCCCTCGGACGCAATGAAAAGCGCATCCGACCGTTCGCGAGCGATAGCAGCAAACGCCGCGTCTATCTCGACGGGGGTGCTGGCATTGAAGAAAACCATCTCAAGTCCAAGGGTACTGGCGGCTTCCTTAAGCGCTTTCGCTGTGACGGTGGCGGATGTGGCATCGGCTGGATTCACCAGCACAGCAAAGTGCTTCGCCTTCGGAAGGAATTCGTGCATGAGTTCCGAGCCTCTTGGCGTCGATCTCGTTGACAAAAAAATTAATCCCTGTTGCATTGCCACCTGGGTGCGCAAGGCTCGCAACGATGCCCAATGCAACTGGGTTCTCACCCACACCGAACACGATCGGGATCGTCGTGGTTGCGGACTTTGCTGCGATCGAAGCAGGAGTACTGCCAGGCGTTGCAATCACAGCCACGCGACGCTGGATAAGATCGGCCAGCACCTCCGGCAAGCGCTCGAAATGGCCTTCCAGCCAGTGATACTCGACCAAGACATTCTGGCCCTCGACATAACCCGCTTCGCTCAACCCAGCACGGAAAGCGGCAATACGGTTGGTAAGGGCATCGGCTGCCCCGCCGTGGATGAATCCGACCACCGGCATCGCCGGTTGCTGCGCTCGTGCGGCAAGTGGCCAAGCGAACGCCGCACCGCCCAAAAGTGTGATGATTTCTCGTCGTACGACGTGGGCCGCCATTCGCCTCGTCCCCAATGGGATCACGCCCGCAGCAATGTGGAGAAGGATATCACGCCACAACCGGCAGGTCAGTGACCGCTTTCACTTCGGTCCGACCACGAAATGACTTGCTACTTTTGCTGCGGGTGCGTGCGGCAGAAACTGGCCCTCAGCGTCATTTCGCGGCGACCAAACAAATCAGTCGCTCTCGGGGGCATAACGGACATGGCGGGACTTGTTGACGGAGTTGTCTCGGTCGAGACTGATGTGGTGGACGACGCCCGCTCCCCGCAACGAGGTGCCCTAGGGTAATCGTTGCGAGCGAATCACATCATGGAGCTGTCCACATGCAAATCACCACCATCGGTTTGGATATCGCCAAGAACGTATTTCAAGTTCATGGGATAGACGCGGCCGAAAGGATCGTTGTCAGGAAGCAGCTACGGCGGCGCCAGGTGCTGGAGTTCTTCAAAGCGCTTCCGCCGTGTCTGGTCGGCATGGAAGCGTGCGCCACGGCCCATTATTGGGCGCGTGAGCTCATGAAGCTTGGTCACCTGGTTCGACTGATGCCAGCGAAGGACGTGAAGGCCTACGTCAAGCGCAACAAGAACGATGCCGCGGACGCCGAGGCGATCTGCGAGGCAGTGCGGCGGCCGACCATGCGTTTCGTACAAATTAAATCGGCCGAGCAGCAGGGCCGGTTGATGCTGCATCGGGCACGCGATCTTTTGATGCGGCAGCGAACCCAGGTGATCAATGCGTTGCGGGCGCATTTGGCCGAGTTTGGCATCGTGGCTCCGCAGGGGCGCCAAGGAGTAAAGGAGCTGTTGCTGATCATTGCGGGCGGGGAGGATGAGCGGTTGCCGGTCGATGCTCATGCGAGCCTTGTGGTTCTGGCAGCGGAGTTCACCGCAATGCAGACGATGATCGGATCGATCGAGAAACGGATCATGGCGCAACATCGCTCGAACGAGGCGAGCCGGCGGCTGGAGACGATCCCTGGAATTGGGGTTGCCGGGGCGACCGCGATCGCCGCGACCGTCCCGGATCCGACGGTTTTTCGATCGGGTCGTGACTTTGCGGCTTGGATCGGACTCGTGCCGCGCGAAGACTCGACCGGCGGCAAGCACAGGCTCGGTCCGATCTCGAAACGCGGGGATCGCTATTTGCGCCGCATTCTGGTGGTCGGAGCCGTCGCGGTGTTGCGGTATGCGCGCCAGAACCCTGAGAAGTACCCTTGGCTCACGCGGCTTCTCGCTCGCAAACCGTTCAAGGTGGTGGCGGTGGCGCTTGCCAACAAGATGGCACGCACCGCCTGGGCGTTGCTGGCCAAGGGCGGCACCTATCGGGCACCTGTGCTTGTGGCAGCGGCGTAAAGGAGTCTGTCGATGGCAGGATGAGTTGCGTCTGTGCGTTCACGAACTGCAGGGGTGATGACGGCGTTGATGCGAAACGGTCGAGACCGTCGATTGGGAGAACCCGTGTTGGGTCACGCGATACTTGAGCGCGTGCGATTGTTTGGGACCCGATCAGCGGATTACATCACGGCCAGCGGCCATAGTGGCCGCATCGCCATAGAGGCAAGCCTCCAGGCGAAAACAGGCCGCATACATGACCGCACCCGAACGTTTCGCTGAATTGCAGATTCCCCTTGCACCGCGGGCGTCGTCCATACATGACCCTTAGCGTCATTTCGCACCCGTCATGTACCGCATCGCAAAAAGATTATTCGATCACCTCGTCGGTGATGGAGAGCATCGCTGGCGGCACGGTGAGACCAAGCGCCTTGGCGGTCTTTAGGTTGATGACGAGATCAAACTTGGTCGGCTGCTCGACGGGAATATCGGCCGGTATCGCCCCGTGCAGAATTTTGTCGACTTGTTCGGCGGCGCGCCGGAACAGGTCCGGGTAGTTCGCTCCATAGGACATGAGACCCCCGGCTTGGACTTCATCGCGGCTATTGAAGATGGTTGGCAACCGCTCGCTGAGCGCCAAGGTGATAATTCGCGTCCGGTTAGCGGCAACAAGAGCATTTTCCACGACGTAAAGTGCGTCCGCCTGGGATTTAAGAGCCTCGAAGACGGGTGCAATGTCCTCGGCCCCTCGAATTTCGTGTGGCGCAACTTCGAGGCCGAGCGTGCGAGCCGCGAGCTTAGCCTCGGCCACCTCCCGCACAGCCGCGGGATAGCCAACATCAAACATGATAGCCAATCGGTGGAGATGGGGGATGGCTTCACGCAAGAGTTCGAGCCGCTTGCCGGCAGTATCGTTCGCCTGCATCGACAAGCCTGTGACGTTGCCACCCGGTCGCGAAAGGCTCTCGACGAGGCCACTGCCAATTGGATCAATCGCTAGAGCAAAGACGATGGGGATGACTGCGGTCGCCTGTTTTAATGTGGGGACAGCGCCTCCATACGTCACAATGACGTCGACCTTCTGCCGCACGAACTCGGCTGTAATCTCGGCGACGCGCTCGGGGCGTCCCTCCGACCAGCGATATTCAATTCCAATGGTGCGACCCTCGATCCGGCCGAGTTGTCTCAGTCGCTCCTCAAAAGCAGCAGTATATGCACTCCACTCCGAAGCCTCAGGACCTAAGACCCCTATGGTGGGCATCGGCGCCTGCTGCGCACGCGCCGCGAGCGGCCATGCGAACGGCATGCCGCTGAGCGCGAATATGAATTGCCGCCGTCCGATGTCGAGTGCCATTTGCCTCGTCCCAATGGGATCATGCACGCTGCAAGGTGGGGAAGGCTACCACGCTTCAAATTGGAGGTCAGTGGCGTACTTCACAGTCCGATCATGTCGCAGTGCATGAGTCTGTTCATGGCCCTTTTCGACATTCAGTAGGGGCGCCGGTCGATGTCAGTAGTTGGATGAATAGCAGTGCACAATTGATGCAGTGTGGGTGGCCGTTGATGGCCCGTTTCTGCCGCGCAGACCATCCAGCTTTGTGTCCGATATTGGGGGGTCATAAGCGTTCGATCCTTCGGATGAGGTTAGTCGCGATGAGCGGAACTTCATGGGCATCCCTCCGAAATATTGGTCTCAGATTATAATCTAACCCGTTCGGGTGATGTGCCACCACCGGTGCTCAGAAATAGTTCGAGCAGCCAAATCTTTTCATCGCGCACCGTTTATTCGATGTGAATCGGCATCTCAGGGGGTTTTCGTATATGCCAATAAGAGGCGAACTTTCAGCTCCCACGATGCGTGCAGCTTGGCAGAAGCAGCCGGCCGAACCAGCGTGGCGTCAGACTTGCGGAATTCTATGGAGTCCCGATCTGATCGTCGTCCTTGTGCTGTGCGCCATCGGCTTGTTGGCTACTGTTTGCGCGGCGCTTTTCTCTTCGTCCTTCGTCACGTAGCGCGTTTTTGGCGGATTGATCGGACGCGCGACGTATCGCGCTAGCACAAGGATGCGCCGGCAGTGGGATACTTTCGGCTGCGGTCCATCAAACTGAACGGCGCGGGTTAATGAGTTTTTCATGCGTGGCGACTGATACGCACAGCCATACTGCTCACCTTGTGATCATAATTCTCCTGAACAGGTAGAGGAATGCAGCAGATAACGCTCGGCGCAATTGGCCTCACGTGTGCTACCAGCGGCGCGGTCACGGCCTATCTGGCTGACCGCCTCCCGACGTACACCGCGGCATTGCAAGTAATTGCAGGCATATTACTACTCGGTGGCTTTGCGCTACTCGGCTCGGCGATACCCTACGTCGAACGGTACTAGCAGCCGGTTGGCGGACGACGGTGGGCAGTGACTTTTTTGGATCGTACTGGGTGTCGATCTTGAGGCCATCGCTCAGGCGATAATCGCCGCAAGGAGAGGGTTTTCAGCCTTAGGTTCGCAACGGCGAGATACGCTCGGCCACGAGTTTTACCAGCTCGACTTGACTGCGTGCGTCAGTTTTATCGAACAGATGGCGCAAATGTGTGCGAACCGTTTCCTCGGAAATCGCCATTGTTGAGGCGATTTCGGCTACCCCACCGATCTCGATGACGGCGCGCAAGACCCGGATTTCGGCCTGGGTCAAACGATGTTCGTCTCCGATCATCTCGATCGCCGCCGTGACGTCGAGTGCGGTCTTGACGACGAATATTGCCGCGCTGGCCGAGTGGGACAGACCCATTTTATGGCGAAATCCAGCCGTTAGCGGCAACAGATGCGCAAAATAACGCGGTCCCGTTTCCGATTCGAGCGCAACGGCCGGTACGCGATCCAGCGTCGTTTTGCTGTCGCGCATCTGCGTGAGCGACGTCGCTATGCCGGCGTTGGCCGCAGACTTGACCGCTTGGAGACGGCCGCCGTGAAGTCGAAATATCTTTTCTTCGCTCAACATCTCACGGCCACTCGCATTGCTGTGGGCGAGATTGCCGCGCTCGTCGATGATGAAAACTGCCGCCGAGAGGCCGTCGAGACTTTCGGCGAGGTTGGCAACTTGAACGGAGCGGAGCTCCAGGGCTTCGCCGATCTTGATCGCACGCAGGAAATGCGGCCGTAACAATCCCATGCGCGCGAAGGAAATGTCGTCGACGAGTCCTTCACGCTCATGTCGGATGCACGATACCATCGACAGCCGTGTCGGCGTTCTTTCGATAATCGCGCTCAACGAATTGAGGAACCCTTGCGGTCCTCCCCAATCGCGAAAAAAAGAAGAGTTTACGAAATCGTTCCAGAGCGGCATACGCGAGGCGGCAAGAATATCGCCGGCATCGGCCGCGAGGTGCGCCGGTATGAGCGGATTGATCGGGCCGTATTCTTCGAGATACGACTTGGTGTGGGCGGCATCGAGACCCCACAACATGTGAAAGGTCGGCTCGCGCTGCGTCATGTCGTGCGAATAAAGAGCCCCGACCGCGCAACGGCAGAACGCGCAAGTCTCTGCCAGCGCGTCAAGCCAAAGGTTCGGGTCGATCGCCGCATCATAGATGAGGCCGATGAGCCCGGACGCTCGTTCGATTTCGGTAGTACTGCCGTCGCCCACGATTCGACTTAGATCATCAATCGGCCAGAACTCCTAGTTCAAACAATTATACGTAATCGAACGTGTAATTCGCTCTTTCCCGATACCCAAGCTTCACCAATCGGCGCTCGAAGGCCACCCGTTGTGGTGCTGCACAACACAAACCCCGCGATATGCTAGGGTCTAATCCTCAACCGTGGGGGGACCCTGTGAGGAGACGCGACTTCATCAGAGTAGTTGCAGGTGCAGCGACCGCTTGGCCGTTCGCCGCGCGCGCGCAGCAATCGGCGAAGTTACCTCTGATCGGGTTCCTCAACGCTCAATCGCCCGAGGCGTTCGCGCCGTACGCTGAAGCTTTTCTGGCTGGCTTAAAGGAAGTTGGCTTCGTTGATGGCCAAAACGTAACAATCGAATATCGCTGGGCTCGTGGGCATTACGACCTATTGCCATCTCTTACTGCCGAGTTGATCGCGCTTAACCCTGTAATCATTGCAGCAACTGGAGGCGATCAGGCTATCTCGGCGGTAAAGGTGATAACCCAGTCCATCCCGCTCGTTTTTCTTGTCGGTGGTGATCCCGTTCAACTCGGCCTGGTGGCAAGCTTCAACCATCCCGGAGGGACGATAACAGGAATCACTATGCTGACGAACGTCCTCGATGCGAAGAGGCTCGGGATTCTTCGGCAGACACTGCCACAGTCTAAGACCATTGCATTCCTTCAGAATCCAAACTTTCCCGAGGCGGAGAACAAACAGCAAAGAACGAAAGAAGCGGCGGAGGCACTTGGAGTTCGAGCTGGTCGTATTGAGCGCGTCAAGTGAAACCGAGATCAATGACGTCATGTCAAATTTCGATCGCCGGCGTTTGAATGGCCTATTGGTTGTCGGCGATCCATTCTTTAATAGTCACCGCGACCAGATAGTGGCTCTTGTCACGCGAATCGGAGTTCCGGCTATCTACGAATGGCGTGAATACGCCGCTGCTGGCGAACTCATGAGTTACGGTACTAATCTTCCAGCTGCTTATCGCACAGTTGGGGCTTACGCAGGTCGTATCATCAAAGGCGAAAAAGCTGCAGATCTTCCAGTTCTGCAGCCGACTAAATTTGAGTTTGTCATCAACCTAAAGACCGCCAAAGCGCTCGGCCTAATCATTCCGCCGACGCTGCTCGCCACCGCTGACGAGGTGATCGAATAGGTGTCTTGCTGCGATGCACTTAGTCGCTTATTGGCCCGTCGCGACCAATCAGGGCGTTGAAATACTTTGGTCGCTCGCGGGTGCATAACCGACATTGGGCAGCGTTGGCGCGGCAAAGCGTCGGTGGTGAATGACCCGTCTCGACCGTTCCTTGGAATTTTCGGTGCGGCGCGGCAAAGGCTGCGTGCGGCTGTCCCCGCTTATAAAGCCTCGATGAGTTACTCGTCACTTCATCGGCGCTCGCCAACAGCATCGGTGGGATTTCAACGCTTGAGATTGGTCAGCACCTCGACCTTTGTCGGTTGTGGGACCGGCAAGTCGTCCGGCTTTGAACCCTTAAGAATGCGGCCGGTAAGCTTTCGACGATTGCTTGCCTTCGACGATATGCACTCGACCGGGTTTTTTAGTTGGGACTATCTTTTCGAACTCGGTCGCAATCGAGATAAATACCTGAACGAATATCTCGCCGAACTTGCGCAAAAAGGCCTTTCCCGCGCGCCGGCGGGATAAGCCCCGCGACATCGCCGGTTATTTCACCGCTTATTTGCATAGAATCTTTGCAACGCCAATAACAGTTTGATGGAACCGCATGCGTAGATTTACCTACGCGCGTTCGGCACGCGCACTCGAGCACTGCTTTTGCACGAGGGGCGACTTCAGCAAGGGAAAGGATCATGTCATGCGCACATTGCTGTGGAATCTGTACGCAGATGAAGTCGGGGCGGCCGCGATCGAATACGGTCTGCTGGCAGCAGGCATAGCGGTCGCCATCATCGCGGTCGTTGCTGGACTCGGTACCCAGCTCAATACGACCTTCACCACCGTCTCCAGCGCTCTTAAATAGCCGGCCAATCGCTCCGGCATCTGCCCCTAACCGGTCAACGATCGGCCAACCTCGGCGAGACACCGTCGAGGCAGTGCCGGAGTGGCACGATCGATCGGACGGGAAGTTTCATCAATCGCCTCGTCGGCGATGCCGAGAAGCGTCGGCGGAATTTCAACGCCACAGGCGCGGCAGCTGCTGACCCAAATGCAATGTTGCGGCTTTAATGGACGCTCCCAGACGCTGACTGTTTCCGCCGCTCCCGCAGTCCATCGACTAGATTGATCAGTCATTACCGGGTGGAACAGCGTCAAATTCAGGCAAATGCGAGGAGAATCCAAGCGCCAGCGTTAAGCTGCCTGCAATCGTCATAAGGGTAGCTGTTTTACGGAAGGGTGCGGTCGCCAATCTCTGAAAGCACGTCCGCAACACGGAGCCAGGGTTCATGCTTGCGCTGCCGCCCGAGGAGAGGCGACGGGAGCCGCGGCGCCCGCTCTACCGGGCGGCGAGGATCCAAATCGGCAACGGCGCGCTACCGCGCGAGTGTGTTGTCATGGATATTTCCGATAGCGGCGTGCGGCTCCACGTTGACGGGTTCGAGGTGCCCGACGAGTTCGTGCTGGTCCTCACCGGTCACCACGTTACCCAGGAGAGCAGATACAAAGTGGTCTGGCGGCTAAACCAAGAACTCGGCGCCAAGTTCATTAGTATCGTCTGGCAGGGTATGGATTGATTTAAGCGCGCCCATACGTCGGTGGCGAAGAACAGTGCCAGCTGCCGTGCTTAGTTCGCCTGTCGGACGCTATGGAATATTCGACCCATCTCCGGATTACTGCGGCTTGATGTTCGCCGCTTTGACAACCCTGGCCTACTTTTCGGTTTCGTCGGCGACCTGCTTGGCAAAGTCGGCGGGCAACATCGGCGCTGGCACGCCGCCGAGATCAGCCAAACGCGCCTTGTGTTGCGGGTGGTGAGCCCGACGCACTCCATTGTCAGGCATTTTGGGTCGCAGCACTTAAGAACTTGGCGCCAATATCTAGGCCGTTTCGCCAGACCACCTTGTACGTGCCGCTCCGGCCTTCCGCGCCTTCAGGAAAGAGCAGAACAAAGTCATCGAGAACCTCAAAACCATTGACGTGGATCCGCACGCCTTCGGTAGAAACATTGGAGACGAGACAATAGCGCGGCGCGATGCCGATCCCGAGCTTGATTGTAGCCAACTTTCCGAGGCGCTGGCGCGGAGTACGGCGTCTTTCCTCAATATCGAGCGAACTCATGATGCACAGCTCCAAATGGCAGGCCGCGCCACGGCGCTGGCGACAGCCCCCAGTGAAAATACTTACCGAACGGCAATTGTCGTCGATCTAATGCGGACATTCGGATTTTTCTCACATTTGCCTGAAAATCGAGCGGTCACACCGGGTCCGTCTTCTCGACATCGGCACACGCCCGCTCTATCGATAATTCAAGGCCACGCCGTTGTTGGACGGGATGCGGGAACATGTCAGATGAAACAATACCCTGCGCGGCAGTGTTTCGGAAAACCCTTGAGACCTACTTCTCAGCAATAGCCGCGCGCGATCCCGAGCTTATTGCCTCGGTCTTCGCTATAAACTGCGAGATCGAAGACCCGGTCGGCAGTCCCGTTCGCAATGGGCGAGACGGAGTAGTTCAGCTTTTCGGCTCTGGAGTAGCGGCCTTAGCGTCCAGGGTGGAAATCACAATCCTGGCGGCGATACCCTGCGGCAGTTGCATAGCCGCGCACTGGACAATGATCGCGCACGCAAAAGCTGGCCGCGAGGTCAAGGCCCAGGGCATTGACGTGCTGCGTGTCGACTTGCACGGCCATATTGTCAGGGCGGAAGGTTACTGGGACGCGGCGGCGTTTCGTCAGATGCTTGCCGCCAACTAAACCCGTCGCGCGCGACCGCCGTGCCTTCGTCGCGGAACCGCGAGTTTGAGCGTCGCATACGGGCTCTTTGAAAGTATCGGATGGCTCAACTACGGCGTAAAATCAGAACACAGTTAAAAGTGCATTGCTGGGACAGGCCCGGTCGCGATGAACGAGCTCAAATCCACTCGAACTTAGATTTTAGTGCAGGTCGCAATGGTCAACGTCGTACCAACGATCCCGCACCGTCTTTTGCTCGACAAGGCGCGCACACCAACCAACGACATCGATCTCAAAACCGCGAAGACGCTCGGCCTAAACGTGCCGCTGACCCTGCAAGCGTCGGCCAACGAAGTGATCGAATAGCTGTTTTGCTGCGATTGCTCACGTCCGGAAGTGATGTGGTGGACGGTGCCCGCTCCCGGCAACGAGGTGCCTTAGGGTGATCGTTGTCAACGAATCACATCAGGGAGCCATCGACATGCCAGTCACCACGATCGGTTTGGATATTGCCAAGAACGTGTTCCAAGTTCACGCGATAGATAGTGACGAGAAGGTCGTTGTCCGAAAGACGTGTAAGGGCCTAAACCTCTTATGTATTGATGAGAATATCGCGGTAGCCGCATCAGGAATATCACTGGCGCCCTGTCTGTGTTCGCCGTCTCCCACCATATGATGACGCTATCGGAAGCGGCTTGGTCACACCGCCGTTCCTAACTGGCGCGGTGGCCGTCTTCATCTTTCCCAATTCTTTGCGTACCACCGCGGCGGACTGTCCAACCTTGTCGACGGCTCGCTGTAAATCGTCCCGAGTAACGCCTAGGTGTTTGGTCCAATACTTAACTTCCAACGGTTCGTTCATCGCAATCTGGTTGCGAAGCGGCTGCGTTTTATTGGTCAAAGCTCCAGGCATTGAGATCCTCCGACAGCATCCCAGAAAAAAGAGCTTCGACCAAAGTCGAAGTCTCTTTCTTTGAAAGGCTTACTTTGCTTTGTCGGGGACCCAAGCGGTCTTGTCACTATCGTACTTAAGGCCCTGCGCCGACTTTAATTCGTCCTTCGTAGTGCTCATCGTGAGGTAGTTCTTCTTGTCCTTCGTTGTCCACTTGACCGCACTAAATGGCACTGCAACGTCTTTTTCACCGACTCCAAGAAATCCGCCGACGCCGATCACAAGCGCATTTACCTGTCCAGCATCGGAGACCAGAACGTCGTCAATTTTTCCGATCTTGCTATCCGAAGGATCGTAAACATCTTGCTTGTACCAGTCGGATACTGTCTCGCTGGACGATGGCAAGCTCGGCATCATTTGTGCTGAATAGGCGGCTGAGCTCGCGAGCAACGCGGTCATTGCGACCGCAAAAAGAATTTTCATGGTTGGTCTCCCGGTCTGAAAGAGGTTCATTGCGCTGCTTGACGTGTTATAAAGAATTTATGACCGATCGGTTCCAGACATTTGTCATGCATCAAATATCACTGAGGGCGTTTTCAATGCCTTCGATCGCAGAGCTCGAGCCAACCTTCCGATAACAGCCGCTTACATCGGGCATTATTTCTGTGCAGCAAAGCAGTCTGGACCCAGGCTCTTAAGTCCACCTTTTTTCCGGGGTCGCGAGGTAATGAAATTCCTCAGAAGTATAAACGGAGCCGACGGAGTGAATAATGCGAACATTTTTCAGGCCCTTACCAATCAGTTCCCGGGCTGTTGAAACAGCCTCCGTTTCGCCGGCCCGCGCGTAGGCAATTGAACGGCATAGCGAGGCGTCGGGTGGCAGCATGCATTGCCTAATTAAAATTCGGAATTAGTGCTTCGCGCAGTCTTCTTCGTATTCAGCGAGCTTCTCGTAGCGCTGTGCCATCTCGCGGTACCGCTCGGCAATTTCGGATGCGGGCGTCATATCCGCCAGAACGAGACACTCTGCAACACGCGCGCGAAAGTGCCGGGCTCGAATAAGTTTTTGGTCTTCCATCGCACTTCCCTCTCTCAAATCTCCTTTCGGCAGAAAAATTAGGGAGGGTACTGCCGGATGACAAGTATTCCATCTCGCCCGCCTTACCCCGCGCTTGCTGACGCAAAGGGCGATTGCAGTTGCGGAACCGGAAGGCAGGGATTTCAAGAACCAATATCTTGACGATCAGGTCAGCGCACACAAGGCCGCAGTATTCCTGTTAAGCGGTACGGCAATAGCGGCGACAACCAACAGATCAAATTGCGGGTCCTGGCACGTCACCGACCCTGCAGCGCCACATGCGCAAAACCCAGACCTAACCGACCGCCGAGATGCCGCGCTGCACGCTGGCGGTGAAGGGCGGACAAAAGAACCCCGCGTCGTCAGACCCGGGGTTCTATTTGTCGCGAGATTTAGCTCCAGAGCGGAGTTTGTAGTAGTCATAGACGCGCCGATCGTTCTCCCGGTTGGACCAATCCCAATCCTGAGCTTGGCTATATTTGGGCGCGCCTTTCAATTGATCCTCGGTGACGGCGGCGCGATAGCCATCAAGCCGCGTGTCGTATTTCAATGTCGGCCAGGGCATCGGATAGTAATCTTCGCCCATCCCCAAGAAGCCGCCGAAGGAAATGACCGCATAAGCGACTTTGCCACTTATTTTGTCGATCATGATGCGCTGCACAGTTCCAATCTTGCGGTCATCGGCACCGTAAACAGCGGTGCCTTCTACTTTATCGCTGCCGATGAGCGAAACGGTCTCTCGGCGATTATCAACAGTGGTCGCCATAGCCTGGTCTCCCTTGATGGAATGAACTCAAGGCAAAATGTCGAAAATGCGTGTTGGTTCCGCGGAAACGAAATGGCGTTGCCAGACATTCGGCAAAGGCCGCGCACCAACGTGCGGGGATCGAGCAGACCATGCAGCACCGCAACGTCGAGTATGATGTCGAGGAAGATCGGCCTGGCCCGTGGCGATGGATAATTTATCCAAAGACCGAGCCTACAGTTATCGGCGATGCCAAATACCGCTCGCGGGAAGCGGCCGTCGAGGCTTGCCTCAGCGAAATAAATAACGGCCTTGAAAGAAGCCGGCGGAGATGACGAAGAGGCTGCTCGACAACAGCGTCGAGCATGGCGCGCACAGAACGAAATAGCAACGATCGCAACGGTGCCTGCGGCGGAACAGGGGCTCTCCCGTGACCTTCGTGAAGTCGGCATCAGGCAGGAGCGATCGGCGCCGGCCGTCCTGTGCTACTAGCCATCGTCGGGTGGCCACCGCCTAATTCTCTTTGATGAAAGCGTTGCTCGTTTCTTTTCCAGTCAAGGGGATCGACCGCAAGCTGTTTGACACTCAAGCTCTTGGTTTGTGCAGCTTGATATGCACGCCTGATATGGATTGCCCCCGCTCGTGTTTGATGAGGTCGTTTGTGTCGAGACGCACGTCGATTGGCAAGTCGCGAACTGAGAGTTGCAGCTCACCATGCAAGCCGTTATAGGTGAAGTTTGCGCCAACCGAATCTTTCCTTCGGCAAATGCGCAAAACAAAAAAGCATTAAATGCCGACATGAGTAATAAGATTGTTACATGACGCATAATTTTCTTCTCCATCCACATTTAGAAAGCGTTGGCGCGACCGCTTCCCCAATTTCGCGCTGCGAACTGGGACCTCTTTGCTCACTTCCCTTATGTCTTCGAGGGGCACACATCAAAGCGGACCGTGACAGCCGATCCGATCGGCAGCGCCGGGCCGCCCCGCTCCACGTTTAAAAAGACCGCCACGGTGTCTTTATCGCGCGCATCCTGAGTGGCAGTTGTAGTGCTTCGCGGGTTGACTGCGGGGCTAATCGAGACGACTTGCGCGTGGATGGATGCATTTGGGAACGCCTGGGACGATACCGTCGCGCTTTGGGAGGCGCAAACGCGACCCAGGTTATCGAGCTCCACTTCGGCACGGACGCGCAACGGGCCGTCCGGGACGATATGCAGAAGTGGCTGGGGAACAGCCGAGCTTAAAAATTGCCCCTGATTGACGAGAACGTCGAGCACGGTGCCGTCTACGGGCGCGCGAACGGAACACTGATCCAACCGAGCGCGGCTCGCATCCAGGCCCGCGGCTGCCGCATCACGTAATGCTTTCGCCTGCCGAACGTCTTCTTCACGCGAGCCGGCGCGCAGCAGGGATAGTCGTGCGCGCGCTTCTTCGAGCTGCGCTGCCGCGATCCTCGCGTCGCGCTGAACTTCAAGAACGCGGGCTTCGGTGACCGTCACGCCTTCGTGCAGAGCCAAGGTCCGATCGAGCGTCTTTTGCGCTTCCTCGGCACGCGCTTGCGAATATCCTACAACCGCCTCGCCGACGGCAATCTCATCGGGACGCGAGCCGTTGAAAACTCGGTCGAAGCTCGCCTGCGCTGCGGCTAGATGGGCTTCCTGCGTGCGAACGTCGGCCTCAGTCGGGCCGCAATCGAGTTCGAGCAGCGTTTGCCCCGCGCGAATATGGCTGCCTTCGTGCACCAAAATCTCGCTCACCGTGCCGGCAGCCGCTACCCCGATTGACATCGACGGACCCGCGCCCTCGACACGCCCCGGTGCAACGAAGCTGGATGTCTGGGCCAGCACCTGCGCCGGAAAAGCGAAGCTCAGAATCAACACAGCCGCATGCAAAGATTTGGTTCTCATTCTCGCCACCCAGCGATAAGCCTATTCGTTCATGCGTTCTAACGCCTGAGCCCTCCCTTGTTCGCCACTAATCAAAGTTGACTTCCCAAGGCTGAGCAACGATCCCGTCGAGAGCTTTACCCCGCCGCAACAGATACCGGCCGCAAAGCACTCGCTGATCGCACGGTGTGCAACGGAGAACCAAATAAATGCCCGAACGGAGTCCGTTTCCGCGACGTTAAGCCGGTCGGTGAGTGAGTAGTATGCTTTGTTCCAGCAGCGGTGGTCCGTTTCGTCTAAGAGTTCGGTTTCAATCCGACCTAAGGTCGGTGGTCAGGATTTCGCGCGCCGGATCGCCAGAATTGAATTTGTCACTCGCGATCTGCTCGATAAGCGTGCGGTATCTGACAAAAAGCTCTCCGAGACCGCCAGTGTGGTCTACCCCGTCCGCGGCAGCGCGGTTCAGCAGAGCGTCCCGGTCGATCCTGAATATGGTCCGCGTTTGACCATCCATCATTGAGAATAGCACAGCGTCGGCGTTCCAATCGAACCCCTCGCTACTACGGTGGAGCGGCATTCACTCTTTCCCGTGCTTGCGATTGGTAAAACGAGCGTTGCCCAGACCCGTGCCGATTGTAAAGACTCCCCATTGCTCAACGTCCTGCATGTAGGGAATCTCGCTAAGCCCTTGCACAACCGCGTCGTTGTGCATGACGATGGATGTATCCTCCTCTCCGATTTTTGGAATTGCGGAGTGCAGGATCAGTGGCAAATTGAATTTCTTGCTTTCCCAGTTACCTGGAAGGTTTTGGGCTCCTCGATCGATTGAACCGTCGGCTTCTATTACTCCCGGACAGCCCACGCCAATAAACGGCGCAAGCTTGATTCCCTTCTTCTTTGAAGCGGCGATCAAGCCTTTAAGCATTTCGGTCAACGACTCAACAGCATGCTCGCGCTTAACCCCTTCTTCATCGCCGTGACGCCACAGCGAGAATTTCCACACTTTTGTTTTTGAGAGATCAGAAGCCTTTTTGAGGTTAAGTTGGATCACGCCGGCACGGATATTGGTCCCGCCTATGTCAACGCCGAGGACAGCGTCGAAAGCCCTGAACATCCATGCAGGTGCAAGGTGCACGGCCCCCAACAGCCCTGCTTCATCAGGATCATTGTGGATTGGAACCAGATCGATATCGAATTTATCTGCCTTCAAGATCACTGCGGTCCGGCCAATAACGAGTTCGCCGACCCGACCGCCGCGAAAGCCTCCGCCAATCACGATCCGTTGCGTGTCTTTCCATTCCTTCAATTTGAGAAATCTGCGAATTATTAGAGATAATTCCTGCGAAAACTCCTCGATGGCGCCTTGAACGACCCCAGCGGCCTCCAGATCGCCACGTAGTAAAAGCTCATCGAGCTGTTTTTTTGATAAGTCATCGCTGTCCGCTTCTCCGATCGGGTCCGAGCCCTGTTTGCGAATGGAAGCGCGCCAGTGTTCGATGATATCGCGAAATGCACCCTTGCTGGCGCGATCGCCTATAAATCCCTCATCGTCCTTAAGCTCCACGTTGTAACTATCAAGCTCAACGGAGGGTAAGTGCGAAGCGCCATGTGCAGCGACCGCGGGCAGACTGGATTGTACCATAAAGTGTTATCCGGTATGCGAGGCGTTATCCGGCAAATGCCTACCGATAACTATAAATGACGCAAATAGTTCATCTCGGTGGAGCGGTTGCGGTGGGGTCCATATTTCTGAACCTCAACTGCGGAAGATCGCTCTCGGCTGCCACCGAACCGCGATCGACGGGAGCCCAAATATCAGCCTGGATGGCCCTGCAAAATGGAGCTGACATTCTGAACGATGCGTTGCATACGGCCACGCCGCATATCCCGGTCGGTTTCCCCGTCAAGGTATTTAATTACACCTCGCACGATTTCATTCGACAATCCGATCGCGGGTGACGGTTGAAAGAGCGGCAAATCATCGAGTTCATCATCCTCATCATCGATCACGACAAACCGCTTTGCTTTGGGATGGCTCTTAAGCCAAGCAAGGACTTCATCGCGCCGCGGCTTTTTTGGCAGGTCCGGCGTGACATCATCAAATGGAATACCCCAATGTCTGGCACTGAAGAGGCCGGCCGGATCATATCGCCAGGTGGATGAAAGCACGATCTTGGCCCGGCTCAGCTTCAATAACCCCTTAAGACGAAAGACGAGCTTCGGCTCGGCGACGTAAGGTAACTTTCGTGGATTTTGCGTCTTCTCGCAATTCAACACACCGTCAATATCCAGGAAAATCACTTTCATCGAACACGTTCTTTTCCAGAGAGGATTTTGCAACGATTGCGCTCGGCAAAAGCAGTTAGCGAATGAGAGAAAGCAGGGGCTGCGTAACACTCGCGCTCCGGCTGCGAAAAGCTCCGTCAGCTCATGGTGCTCGCCATTGATCAGGCTTTTTCTTATCGTTGAGATGCCGGACACGAGCTATAAGGGGGCTGTGGCCGTTTTTCTTGGCCCACTCTATTGCTTCTCGCTGCGTCTTGGACGTGGTGAGGACGTGGTCCGTATGGTCTTCGACAACATAATCCTCAATGGGAGTTCCCTCAGGGCGGCCCTTTGGGCGCGCTTCAATGAAAACGTTCGCCATTCAATTTTTCTCCATAGGTCTCTTGGAATTTGACTTGCAAAAGGCCTGCACTATCAACTGAACTTCAATCCGTAGGTTCCGCCTTTATGCTCTGAAGTATAAGGCGGTTCGGGCAGCCTAGAGTCTCTCGCCGCTCTCGCTCCGCTTTCCCAAATTTATCGGAAAAACGACCAAAAAGCCGCGCAAACCGCAGCTGCCGAGCATGGCTCCCGCAGTTCAAAAGCCGCGGATTCCCTTACATTTCCGTGGGCTCGAACGCCGGCGTACTCGTGCTTTTCGACCAGAGTCGCACTTGTCCGGAAAAATCGCGGGAAAGCGACGAAAAGCCTTCGCCATGGGTCTCCCGCGCTCCGCGATCAGCAGCTAGTCCGCGCCTGCCAGGTACTGGAACATGACTTGTTCCACGCCTACACACTGACAGCTTTGGATGCAGCCCTCTAGCATGGACGTGAACCACTGAACAAACAGGATCATGGACTCCTGCGAAACGAAATAGCAACGATCGCAACAGGTCACTAAGGGGGAACAGGCGGTCTCTCATGACGTTGAGCTGGCGCCATATCAACTTGTCGGATTTGTTTTGATCATGCCGTTTGTTGCGTTTCAATCAAAGGGGACGCATTTGTTGCCCAGGTGCGTTTTGCGCGACGATAATCACGAAACTGATCTAGCTACGCCGGACGTCTTTACGCCGATCGTTGCCGTTCCAGTCCGCGATGAAGCCGAGCGATTGCCAAAATTGCTCACGGCTCTCGGATGTCAAAGCTGGATAACATCGACTGGCACCGCACTTCCCGTTGTTCTCGTGCTCAACAATTGCCGCGATGGGTCGGCGAGCATCCTAAGTTCTATGATGGGCGACCTTCCGCAGCTGCGACTTACCTTAGTCGAGGCCGATTTCCCGCCCGATCAGGCCCACGTCGGTTCGGCCCGGCGCGTGGCGATGGAAACGGCGCGCATCGAAGGCGGCCCCCAAGCCGTCTTGATGTCGACTGACGCCGATGCGGTGCCGGCAAGCGATTGGATTGAGGCCAATCTCCGCGCCATAAGGGGCGGAGCCGACCTCGTCGGGGGTCTGATCGTGGGCGACCTGGCCGAAGAAACGATGCTTGGCGCTAATTTTCTTCGTCGTGCGGCGAAGCAAAAACGCTACGCGACGCTGCAGGACCAACTCACCGCGATCATCAATCCCCTTTCCTACGATCCCTGGCCACGGCATAGCGATCACACCGGCGCGAGCCTGGCCGTGCGGGCGGCAGCGTATGCGATGCTTGGCGGCATTCCAGCGATCCCCTGTCGGGAAGACGTTGCCTTTGTCGCCAAGGCCCGGCGTGCAGGTCTTCGGTTGCGACATGCACCGGATGTGCGGGTCCAGGTGTCCGCCCGTCTTAACGGGCGCGCCAAAGGTGGTATGGCCGACTGCATTAAAGGCTGGGTAACGGCGGAAGAACGCGGGCTGCCGCACCTCGTAGAGGACCCCGCATTTGCGTTGCGTCGACTGATGCAAAGGTCGAATTGCGCCTCTCTTTTCCGCCCTAAACTTGATGATGGTGATTTGTCGAACGGAAACACCGCGTTAGGCGTTAAAGCACCGCAGATCGACGTCGATAACGCGATTGCGGACCTTGAGCGCATGATCGTGTTGAACGGATGCGAATAAATGTCGCGTAAGGAACGGCTCTGGATTTCCCACGTTGCGCTGACGCGAGCTGCAGCGCAGGACGCGGCAGATTGCGATGCAAATGGTTCTTTCCCCGAGCGCGCATTCGACGAGCTGCGGGCGCTTGGTATCCTTCGGAGTCCGCCTATTGCGGCCGCGGACGCCGGGAAGCTTTTCGGGGTTCTTGCTGCGATAGGCCGCGGCAATCTCAGCGTTGGCCGCATATTCGAGGGACACTGCAACGCACTTGTGCTGATCGAGAAATTTGGAACCACCGACCAGCGCGACGAGGTCGAGCATTTGCTCGCGGGCGGCGCGATCTTTGGCGTCTGGAACACCGACGCACCCCAAGCCCCGGTCTCACTCGCCGACAACGCCCTCACCGGGAAGAAGAATTTTGCGAGCGGAATTGACGGCATCAGCCACGCCGTTATCACGGCTAGCACCTCTCAGCACCGGCAGATGCTGTTGTTACCGGTGGCGCACTTACCGGTTGATCGCACTTGGTGGAAGCCTATGGGCATGAAGGCATCAGGCAGCCATGTCGTGAGCTTCGACGGCGTTACCCTCAGCGACAAGGCCCGCTTGGGGGCCGTTGACGATTATATTTGCGAGCCATGGTTCTCCGCAGGCGCGATTTGTTTTCTCGCCGTGCAGGTCGGCGGCATGCACGCGGTTCTCGACATTGCGACAGCTCATCTGCGAGCAGTCAAACGGGGCCATAATCCGCATCAGGTCCATCGGATCGGCGCAATGGGTGTTGCGGTCGCAACTGCCTATCAGTGGCTTGACCACGTTGCACGAGGCTGGGCACGTCTCGACCGTCTTCCGGTCCCGGAAATTATTGCATCCGCCAACGCGGCCCGCTTTGCGGTTGAAAGCGCTGCCCTCCAGGTGCTCGAACTGGCCGAACGCAGCGTCGGTGCCAGCGGGATGATTGCCCCCCATCCGCTTGAGCGTCTGATCCGCGATTTGCGGACCTATCTCCGACAGCCTAATCCCGACTCTGCCTTAGCTGATGTCGGAGCGGCCGTGCTCGACGAGACGTGGGTGCCCGGGCGTGATGTCGGCCTTTGATATTACAGCGATCCGGCGTGCGCTGATCGTCGCGCCGCATCCGGATGACGAGAGCCTCGGCTGCGGAGGCTTGCTCGCACTCCTGGCGCACCAGAGGTGCGAGGTCACGGTAGTCTTCGTCACCGATGGCGGCGCCTCGCACCTGCATTCACGCTCATGGTCGCGAGAACGGCTCGCCGCGCGGCGGCGTGCAGAAGCCGATGCTGCCCTTTTCGAGCTGGGGCTCGCTGAAGCGCAACGGATATGCTTGAATCTCCGAGACGCCGACATGCCTGTTCCGGGCTCTCAGAACTGGCGGGGCGCAGTAGCCCGTATTTCCGACGTAATCCAAAAGCTACGTCCTGAGCTTCTTGTAGTGCCATGGCGGCGCGATCCACATTGTGACCACCGCGCCTCCTGGCAGATGGTGCAGGAGGCCGCAGGTGCCGCGCCACACGCCGTCGTGCTCGAATATGCGGTATGGCTTGACGAATTTGGACTCACAGAAGATCGTCCGTATCCTAATGAAGTGGAGAACATCACAATCGACATCACACAGACTCTCGCGGCGAAGAAACGCGCGGTCGCGGAACACCGCACGCAGACTACGGCCTTGATCGGTGATGATCCGGATGGCTTCCGCCTGAGCCAGAACACCATTCAACGCCTGACGGGACCTGTAGAAAGCTACTGGCGGGGCCGCGATGCGACGGATTGATGTCGCTGGGTTCGAGCAGAAATTTTGCGCCGATATTGATCCCTGGGACTATCGGCACTCCAAATTTGAGCGTCAGAAACGGGGCGCCCTGATCAAGGCTTGCGGCTGCGGGAAGCGCGGCCGCGCTCTTGAGCTCGGTTGCGCAATTGGCGAAACGACGCGTCAACTCGCGCCGTTGTGCCTTAGCCTTACTGCCCTCGATGCGTCTTCGACAGCGCTTGTGGAAGCACGGCGGCGGAATGATGACTTGCCGCAGGTCAATTTTTTTCACGCGACATTGCCGCAACGAATGCCACCCGGCCCGTTCGATCTGATCGTGGCCTCGGAAATCGCATACTATTTGACCTCCCACGCGCTCGAAAAGCTAGCGCGGAAACTAATACGTGCCCTCGCGCCTGGTGGTCGCATCGTTGTACTCCACCATCGGCGCCTATTCAGCGATGCTGCGCAATATTCCGCCGCGGCTCATCAGAAGCTTTGCCGCGCTTTGCGTAAGAGTATGTGCCAGAGGCTCCGCGCGGCCTATCCGCATTTCGACATCGCTGCTTTTGAGAAAAGATTGCGATGCGCATGACGGACACGTGGTAATGGCGGTCAGGCGCCTTCCCTCTCGGCCTTCCAACACTAGGAAGCGCCTGCCATCTCAAGTGGCCAGGGGCTG
This sequence comes from uncultured Alphaproteobacteria bacterium, assembly GCA_963813825.1. Classification (GTDB taxonomy): domain Bacteria; phylum Pseudomonadota; class Alphaproteobacteria; order Rhizobiales; family Xanthobacteraceae; genus BOG-931. The sequence goes on along the minus strand of CAWFBB010000036.1, from coordinate 199,885 downwards.
GATCTTTTTATGCTGCTCCTAGAATGAGCGTTGCTGCAAACCTCGATGAACCATTCGCCCGTGTCGCCCTAAGTAATCGCCAAAACCTCAGATCTCCGCTCGGCGTAGGGAGCAACACGTTCAGGCAGTCGACCCACGCGTATTGCGGCGCGCGCACCTATGACGGACGAACCGGCCGGTTGCGATGAGGCATCCCGACCGGGTTTCAGATTACGCGGTGTTAGCAGTCACTGCGTTTGACGGTTGTGGAAGCACCGGTATCGTTATCGGTCGTCGTGCTGCGTTTGGTTGTGCAGCCCGTTTCGACTGAGGGGCCGCCGACATGCACGCCCACTACGCCCGGCACGCCAACAGTTACTCCCGGCGCCGGCGCTCCTTCGTCATGATGGACTGTCGTGCTTGTCGTCGTCGTTGAATCCTGGGCGAAAGTTCCTGCCGCAGAAAAAACCAACGAAGCCGCGGCGCAGGTAGCGATCGCGAACGTTCTCATTTTTCGTCTCCAAGGTTTGACTAAGCCAGAAACGCGCTGGTCCGACTTGGGTTCCGCGAAGGCGTGCCGCTATTCACTCGACTACATCTCGCCAGCATTTAGACGACCGTTCGTCGAAGCTTCGACCGCGCTGAGGCGGCGTTCAAACAGCATTTTGAGATCGACCATGACCGCTTACGCCAGGCGCCGGCTGCTTTCTACCCGCGCGCCCTGGAAAACTACGCAAGGCCGGCGCATTCGCTGCCTGTTTCGCAGCCATGTCGCCAAGCTCGACGCCAGCTTGTGAACCTTACGGTCGAGATCGTCGACCTGCAGCTCGATGGCCTTGCGCGCCTCGAGCAGCGGCCTGACCGCTGCCGCCAAGTCAGGACGATCCTTGATTAGCTCCTCGGCGCGTACGGCGAAGACACCGATGACGAGACCGAGGTTCTTGAGTAGGCCGCGGACCTGGTTCTCAAGATCGCGCTTGATCTTGACCAGCAACGCCCGGCTCGCCAACAGCGCCCTAACCGAGTGGCTGTCGAGATCCTTGACCCGCACCTCTTTGAACCAACCGGTCTGCATGATGCGGGCGATGCCGGCAGCATCGTTGCGGTCGCTCTTGTTGATTTGCATTTTGAGCACCGCCTTAGCATGGCGAGCGTCGATGCAGATCACCGGCAGGCCAAGTCGCTTAAGCTCGGTCCATAGCCACGTCGTCGTCGGTCCGGCCTCGATGCCGATCCGTACCGTTCCTGGCGCCTTCGATCTCACGAATGAAGCGATCGTCTCAGGATCAGAGTTGACCACGCCCTCTTGAACAATCGAACCGGTCTGGTTCACCACGCAGATCGATGTCTGCTTCAACGACACGTCCAGTCCAACGTAATTCCATTGCTTCTCTCCATCGTTACGAGGCCACATGAGGCTGGCCTCATCCCTTCCTGGAGAGCTGATTCCCTCTGCCTTTGTCTGGCTCGATCCCGGAATTACCCCATGTTGCAAAACTCGAGTGGTTTTTGCGGCTGAGGCCGGCTTTTGTACTTTGGTCAGGTGTCTGGGCTCTGCGCTGAGAGCATCTGACGGTGTTGCCAGCTGCTGACGCTTAGCTACGTGGCATAGTGACTGCGGCCGATGGCGGCGGGCGGCAGAGGAACTTGACCAGGCGCCGCAGGTTCTGGGCGGTCGCGGTTAGGAGCACCTCATCTTTGGCTCGGCTTAAACCGCGCAGTCGCAACCGGTCGAGCTGAAGATGTTCGATCGTAGCCGCCGCGACTTGAAAGAACAATTTCATCCCGCTTGTTCCGAGCGCACGTGACCGAACGCGATGTTCATGGCCGTTCGCCTAATCAACCGCTCCGCAACAGTCGAGGGAACGAAAGGGGGCCTGGGTCGCTTGTTATTGCAGCGCACAAAGCTTTGGCGTGGGCTGCTTCTGTAATGAATCAGGATTGGACTAACAGTGCCCCGTTCCCTTGCCAATTCTCTGTCGCCCGGACGCAGTTCGCGCACGGATGTCTCGCTGCATCCCGTCGCAGTGGCTGTTGCAGCCACGGTTGCAGTGCTCACAATCTCGGCACTCGTCAATCGCTTCATTGCGAAGAAAGCGGAGCGCAACAATCCGCCCGTCGGGAAATTCGTCGACGTCGGCGGTGCCCGCCTTCATTACGTCGAGCGGGGCGAAGGCGAGCCGCTGGTTCTTCTGCACGGCAACGGCAGCATGATTTAGGATTTTGTCTCAAGCGGCCTGGTAGACAAAGCAGCTCGCAAATATAGGGTCATCGTATTTGACCGGCCTGGATTTGGTTACAGTAAGCGTCCTCGTCTCACGATCTGGACGCCTGAAGCGCAAGCGGACCTTATCCGTAAAGCACTCAGACAGATTGGGATTTCGCAAGCAACCGTGCTTGGTCATTCCTGGGGAGCGTCAGTGGCAATTGCGCTTGCGCTGAAGCACCCCCCACTCGTCACGCGTTTAATCCTCGCCTCGGGATATTTTTACCCGACCGTTCGGGGCGACATTCTTACCGCTTGGCAGGCGATCCCCGTGATCGGAGATATCGTCAGTCACACTATCTCTCCGATTTTATCGAGGATGATGTGGCCGGCACTGATGAGGAAAATCTTCGGACCCTCAATCGTCCCCAGGAAGTTTGCCGGATTTCCGAAGGAGATGGCTCTGCGTCCCTCGCAGCTTCGCGCCAGCGCTGCAGAGTCGGCACTCATGATCCCCGCCGCCTTTGCCTTGCACAAGGACTACGCAGCCCTGACAATGCCCGTCGCCATCATTGCCGGCGAGGACGATACGCTGATCGACACTGAAAAGCAGTCAGTTCGGCTTCATCGGGAGATCAGCCAGAGCACCTTGCGACGCGTCGCCGGGGTCGGCCACATGGTGCATCAGTCCGCCACCGATGCGGTATTGGCGGTAATCGACGACGTTCACGGTGCAGGCCTGACGAGAGTCCCTAGCGGACGAGAATCTTTGGTCCCGGCGGAAACGCCATAGATTTGGCGGCAGGCATCCTTCCTTCCAATCACAATGGTCCTTTTGCCGCTCGACACGTTTTCTGTACCGGCCTGTCCCAACATTGTCTCCAAGCAAGCAAGTTCCGTACGCGCATTAAGCTTTGGAAAGGGACGCTGTGAATTGGCGCCGTGCGCTTATATGTCAATGACACACAAATGAGGTTCTTATGAAAACGCTTTTTATGATCTTAACCGCGCTTGCCATCCCGGTATCAGCTCAGGCAGCACCACAGCATCACCGCGCCCAGGAGGCTGCGGCCCAGCAGCAGATCGCCTGCACCGAGGTTGGATGCTTGCCGGTTCCCCGCGGCTGCTTTCCTACCGGCGGAAAGACGTTCAGCGGAGCACCGACCGGATTCGATGTGATGGTGTGTCCCAATGGCACCCTCTACGGACACCAGTAAATTCGCGTATGTCCGTCGTAAAACGTAGAACCGCCGGCGAAAACGCCGGCGGTTCTCTTTTTTAGTCAGCACGCTGTGTCTGCGGTCGGCATCTCCTCCTCACGGAGGAGAAGTCCGGATCATTCAACAGTCGCCGGCATCTTCGCTACCGACATCAATGGCTGAGCCACCTCATCGAGTAACTGCCCCGCGTTTTGCTCTTCTCCGACTGACATTGTCAGAAGTTCGACGATCCCGGGCTGATGCAGCTGCAATGCGAGGTTTCTTGCCGTGGTGTAGGCAGCAATCTCATAATGCTCCACCCGGAGTGCGGCGCCGACAAGTGCCAGATCGGCGGGCGCGTCATCTTTCTTCTTGCCCTCTGCCATGACGTCGTCGCCTTCTTCTACGAGGCCGGCCATTCCCTTGCACGGCTTGCTCCGGACCGGTGCGCCCAGCATGCTCAGACTTTCTTCCAGGCGCTGCACCTGACCTTCAGTTTCCGCCAAATGGACTTCGAACAACCGTTGCAGTTTAGCGGACCGCGCCGATTTGGCCATCTTGGGCAAAGCTTTGAGAAGCTGCTTCTCGGCATGAAGTATGTCGCGTAGCTGATCAGTGAGCAGTTCCTGAATAGGCTCGGCATCCATAAGGTCGGAGCTCTCGGGCGTGGATTGAAGGACCATCATTGACGTTCGTGATGTCCTGAAGCGCGGGGGATTTAACGTATTCCCACGGCTCGCCTTCATTCCAGGGGCCGCGACTGTCGACTTCGCCCTGATCGCCTTCGCCCGTAGAATTGTTGAAGTATTGATCCACAAGTTTAGGTGTGGGTGCGATACGACCAATGCTGAAAGGCGGTTTACCCATCGATTCCAACGCGATCGTAAACGCGCGCATATGGGTAATTTCGCGGGTCATCAGGAACTGCAAAGCATCCTTTGTCCCGGAGTCACGGCAAAAACTGATAAGCCGCTCGTAGATGATCTTGGCACGAGCCTCTGCCGCGATGTTGCTGCGCAGATCTACGTCGAGTTCACCCGTTATTTTCAGGTAGTCGGCCGTCCAGGCCGTCCCCATCGAATTGAACAGATTGACCCCGCCGCCGCCAGCAATAGCGATCAACGGATCAGCTTCGGCTTCCTCGCGCACTGATTTCATCGGTTTAAGATGCATGCGCGCAAGACATCCGACGATCTCGAGATGGCTGAGTTCCTCGGTGCCGATATCCATCAGCAAATCTTTTCGCGCCGCGTCTTCGCAATTCAGTCCTTGGACTGAATACTGCATCGCGGCAGCAAGCTCGCCGTTCGCGCCGCCGAATTGCTCCAGGAGCATATTTCCAAATCGAGGATCCGGCTCGTCAACCCGAACCGTGTACATGAGCTTTTTGACATGATGATACATGATTTCCACCGGTCGTGCGTGCGCATTGGAACTTGCCGGGCGTAGGCTCAACCGGCATTGAGCCAATCCGGTCCATCGGTGAATGTTCCTCGTCGTCGAACCCGCTCCCGGGAAACTCCAAGCGCTTCGATCGGCCACTGAATCGCGCCCTGATCATGACCAAGGCAAGGGCAAGTGTTTCTCGGTCATGTCATTCTGGATTGAACCATTATGGAAAAACTTAGCAACTCCTTTTGTTCCATTGTGAGCGGCGCGAGCGCGGCGCTCACTCAGATCAGCTTGTTTTAGTTGCATCGGAAATGAAATCGGCGATGAGCGATCTCAATTCCTCCACAGAAGGAATATCCATGAGCAGCGCGACAAAGCCCTGAATTTCCTTCGTGCTAATTTCGAACTTTATATGCAAAAAGAGCACGAGATTTTGACTCTCGTCGCTCTTGAACATTTGCCGGCTGTCTCCCCGGACGACGGTTGGCAGCGACATCTTCAGACCGCTTTTGAGCAGATTGGCAATCGTTGCAACCCAGCTGTTGAGAATGATGTTGCCGGTTTCGGCCAGAGCTTCGTCTTCGAGGTTGACGATGTCTTCCAGCGGCAGTTGTCGGCCAACGACAATGCGCACCAACTCAAGGCTGCTTGCCTCAGGAAAAATTAGAAGAGCTCGTCCCGAAAATGCGCCGGTGAAGTCTTGCCGAATGGCCACCAGAGTCGGGGTATTCGGCCTCCCAATGAGCTGCGTAGCTGCTTCCTTTGATACGATGTCCACACTGGGAACGGACAACAAAACTTGATTCTCGACCATCTGGCGAAGACTGTTGGCAGCCCGTGCCATCGCCATATTCGATAGCTCTCCGAGCGCATCGCGTTCAATATCGGTCAGGGGCGTGACGTGCGCGGCAGTCATTGGCATTTCGCTCCGATGTCTCGGTATTATTGCCATGCAACTTACGGGTTAGTCTATCTCTTATGACCTTGAATTGGCTAAAGCCTCAGCGCCTGTACCGGCGGGCGGATAGCGCGTAGGTTGTGGGCCGCGGCTTGGTCTCGTGGTGCGTTCCCTGGTTTGAAATCAAGGTGTTCCTCGATGCGTAAGAGTTCGAACGGTACGGAGCGCGGCGGCCAAAAGAGTTCTAGCGCCCCCCTTGAAAAGGTTCGCACGCGTTCGCACGTGCCGTCTTCTCAAAGACCCGCTAGCGCCCGGACGGCCGGTGCCGCAAGTTCTGGACCCAAATCATTGATGAAAACGTCCCGTCTGGCGACTCGTAGCGCAACACTTCGGTTCGATGCTGCACCTACGCCAGTCCCAACGACCAAAGCCCGCCAAAAGCCTGTCCCGTCGGCCCGTGCCGGCGATCGTAGCCAGAAGATCGAAGAGCGCATCGCGGCAGCGAGCGAGGAACTTGCAAGTGGTATCACGGAGGCTGCGTCGGCCGCGGAAGAGCTTCGGCGAGCGATGGAGCAGATTTCTAGCGGCGCCGAGGAAGCCGCGTCCGCCTCACAGCAAACTCTAGCTGTGGCCAACAGCACTTCTTCGACGCTTTTCCAGGCTCGTGAACGCGCCGAGCATTCACGCCGCCGTACGGAAGCGTTGCAAAGTGTGGTGGCAGAGAGCTCGAATCAGATCGCAGCCTGGGCAAATAACATCAAGCACAACGGCGAACGGCAAGCCGGCTCCGTCGCTATCATCGAAAAGCTAAACCAACAGGCGGCCAATATCGGCGATGTCACCAAAACTGTCGGTCATGTATCCGACCAGACCAATCTACTAGCGCTGAACGCGGCCATTGAGGCGGCCCGCGCTGGTGACCATGGCCGCGGCTTTGCCGTCGTTGCTGACGAAGTGCGTGCGCTGGCCGAAACCTCGGAGAAGAGCGCAAAGGAAGCCCAAAATCTCGCGGCGCGGATTCAAGAAGAAGTGAAGTCCGTTGCTACATTGATCAAAACGGCGGCTGATGCCGCGTCCGCGGAGGCGGAAAAGAGCCAGATGGTTATTCTTGCGCTAGGCGAGCTTCGCAAGGAAATCGTTGCGCTTTCGGAGGACAGCCAAGTCATCGTCAAGATGGCTCTGGAAGCGGAAGGGGCATCGCGAGAAGCTCAGAAGGGCGCGGAGATTATATCGTCGGCGGCGGAGGAACAGGCGGCCGCTGCCGCGGAAGCTCTCCGTAGTGTGGAGCAACAAAGTGCCGCACTCGATGAGTGCCAGAGCGCGACCCAGTCGGTCGCCGGCCTGGCAGGCGCGGTCGGCACGGATTCCGGTGCCGAAAGCGCGGATCAACTGGCTTCAGCAGCCGAGCAATTATCTGCCACGGTTCAGGAAATTTCCGGCGCGGCGTCGCAGATCATGGTGGCGGTGGAACAGATCAGCAAAGGTGGTCAGCAGCAGGCGGCAGCAACGCAGCAAGCCAGTGCCGCCATGAATCAGATCGAGAAAACTGCCGTTTTGGCACGAGAGAACGCTGCTAAGTCGCTCGACCGAACCAAGCAGGGTGTGACCATGTTGGCGGAAGTCCGCCAGACAGTTTCTGAACTGTCGGCGGGAGTCGCGCGCTCGCTAGAGACCACGCACCGGAGTTTGGTTCTTATGGTCGGACTGGAGACGGTCAGCCGCAACATCGACAAGATCGTTGATGGCATCGGCGTGGTTTCTGTTCAGACCAACATGCTGGCGGTCAGCGGCTCCGTCGAAGCTGCGCGTGCCGGTGATTTGGGAAAGGGTTTTGCCGTCGTCTCCAAGGACATCCGCAACCTGGCGCGCGATTCCAGCGAAAACGCCGGCCGCATCAAGGATACAGTCAGAGCCATCCAGGATCAGATCGCTACGGTGCGGAAGGAGCTTGAACAGATCGTGGCGGCGGCCGAGGCGGAAACACAAAGAAATGTCGCCGTGCTATCCAATCTCGGCGTGGTGGAGACCGACATGAACGAGATCTCGGACGGCAACCAGCAAATCCTGAGCGGCGCCGAGGCTATTCTTTCGTCGCTGAAGGAAGGCGCACGCGGCGTGCAGCAGGTTGCAGCCGCAGCGGAAGAGTCGGGCAGCGCCGCCGCGGAGGCTTCGGCGGCCGCCAAGCAACAAGCACGTGGCGCCGAAGAACTCGCGGCGGCGATCGAAGAAATCGCGTCGCTCGCCGAAGATATCCAGAGCCGTAATGGCTAAACGAGCCCACAGAGCGGCGCAGCCGCAGGCGGATACGACACGCGGCGAGCCGGGAGCGCTTGCAACGCGCGACGCCGAAGCGACGAGCACGCATTTCGTTGTTTTTCACGTTGCCGACGGCACCTTCGGGTTTCGCCTCGAAGACGTGAGAGAAATCGTGCGAATGCCCAGCCTGGCTCATATGCCGCTCGCACCACGAAGCCTCCTGGGTCTGGCGAACTTGCATGGTGCGGTGTTGCCGGTTGTCGGATTGCGGCGCTTGCTTAACCTTCCCGATGTGTCGCTTGACGAGGCGATGCGCGTCATCGTGATCGATCGTGGCTCTCCTGTCGGATTTGTCGTTGACCGGATCGACAATCTTTTTGCGCATCCCGCGGATCGGGTCGAGAAGGACGATGCTGGAGCAGGGTCCATCGATCCTGAGATTCTCGATGGCATCATTAAGGGGGCCGAAGGCGAAAGCACGATAAAGATACTTAATCCGCAACGGCTGCTGCGTGATGAATTCAGTCAACTCGGTGGGTCCGGTTCGCGTGCCACGTCAGGGGGTGCGCTTGTCACCGCCGCTTCGGCGGCCGCCGCCGCGGTAGCCGAGCGAAAAGTGTCCCTGGTCAGTTTCGACCTGGGAAAACAAGAGTATGCTCTGCCGCTCGACCGTGTCCGCGAAATCATCCAGCTCCCTGAACAGGTGTCCGAGGTCCCTCGATCAGAAACGGCCGTGCTCGGTGTTGTGACACTTCGCGACCGGCTGTTACCCTTGGTTTCATTGCGTGCACTGTTGGGGTTACCGTCCGACAGCGGCCGCGACGAGCCTGGCAAGGTCGTGGTACTTTCGATGGGTAAAGATGCCGTCGGCGTGGTGGCGGACCGCACCCGTGAGATCCTGCGCGTCGATCCGGACCTCATAGACCCGGCGCCGGCATTGCTTACGCGCGGCGAAGGCGACGCTGAAATCACCTCAATTTGCCGTCTCGATCACGGCAAGCGCCTGATCGCGCTGCTTTCGCCAGATCGTCTGTTCCGGTCCGATCTCGTGCGCCGGGTTCTGGCCGAGCACGGCAGCGAAAGCAACGTTTCAACGGAGAAAACGGATCGAACCGCCATGGCTGACGAGCAATTCATCATTTTCCGGTTGGGCAATCAGGAATACGGAATGCCCATCGCGGCGGTGGATGAGATCGCGCGGCCACCCGAGCACGTTGCGCGCTTACCCAAGGCACCGGCCTTCGTTGATGGCGTGATGAATGTCCGCGGAATCGTTGTTCCTGTCATTGACCTACGGCGCAGGTTCGAGATTTCGTCCAAGGCGCCGGTCGGCGGTCAGCGCATTCTTGTCCTGGCGCTTGGCGGCGGCAAGACCGGCTTCCTGGTCGACGGCGTATCGGAAGTCGTGCGTTTGCCTGCAAGCGCCATTCGCCCAGCGCCGGAAGTGTCATCCGAGCAAATGCGCCTGATTGGCCGCGTCGCCAATCTGGATACGCAAAACCGCATGATCCTGTTGGTCGATCCAGCGCAGCTTCTCGATCAGATTGAGGCGGAAGTGCTGGCCAAGTTCGACCTGAATGGCACCCAGCGACCGTCGAAGGTTTCGTGATCAAGCTTCTTATTGCCGACGATTCCGCACTCATGCGGAAGCTGCTTGAAGGAATTTTCCGCGATGAAGGAGATTTCGACGTCCGGTTGGCGCGAAACGGCGCCGAGGCGCTTGAACTGGTCCGCTCGTTCGATCCGCAGGTTGTGACGCTCGACGTGCAGATGCCGGGAATGGATGGACTGGCTTGTCTCAGCCAGATCATGATCGAGTCGCCGCGGCCGGTGGTGATGATCTCATCCTTGACCGAAGAAGGTGCGGCAACAACGCTGGAAGCGATCGAGCTCGGCGCAATCGATTTTGTCGCGAAGCCTGCCGGTACTGTTTCCCTGGAGATCGACCGGCTGCGTCCAATTCTCATTGAGAAGGTCCGCGCCGCTGCCAACGCGCGCATCCGCCGAACTCTGCGCCTAAAAGAACGCATCCAGCATCAATTTCGCGGCGCCGGGGTTTTGTCACGCCCTGCGCGTACAAAGAGCCAAATTGCGGCGCCCGGAAAACCGGATGCGTCGCCTGGGCTGGTTTTGATCGGTACATCAACCGGCGGTCCTGCCGCGCTTGATATTGTGCTTCCGCAGTTACCGCCAGGCTTTCCCTGGCCGGTGCTCGTCGCTCAGCACATGCCGGCGAGCTTCACCGGTCTCTTTGCCAAACGGCTCGACCGCATATGCGAACTGCGCGTGGTCGAGGTAGACCGACCCATGCCGTTGCAGGCGGGCGTGATCTATATCGGCAAGGGTGATGCCGACGTCGTCGTGTCCCGCCGATCGTCGGGCGTGAACGCGATTCCGGTGCCGGCCCACCGGGACTATCCTTGGCATCCGAGCGTCGAGCGAATGGTGACGAGCGCCATGGAACTTTATGAGCCCTCGCGCTTGGTGGGTGTGCTGATGACCGGGATGGGGCGCGACGGCGCGGATGCAATGACACAATTGTTCAAGCAAGGTGGCAGAACCATCGCCGAGGCGGAATCCACCGCAGTGGTATGGGGTATGCCCGGTGAACTAGTGAAGATCGGCGGCGCAGGTGACGTGCGGCCCGTCGAGGAGATCGCCGCGGTCCTCGTTGAAGGGGTGGAAGCCGATGCCCTTCGTTAAGAGCACCTCTCCGGACGGGAATGCCTCCAAAGAAGCGGACGACGCCCTGGCGTCCTATGTCGCGGCCTTGAGTAACTCTGACGCGGAGGTCCGCTGGAGCGCTGCGCGCGGCTTGGGCGGGCGCGCGGATGCGGTTCCGGCCCTGACCCAGCATCTCGGCACCGAACAGGTTGCGCGCGTGCGCGAGGCGATCATGACGGCGCTGATGCGGGTTGGCGACGAAGCGAGCGTCCTCGCACTGTTGCCCTATCTTCGTTCGCAGGATGCCGCCAAGCGCGGGACCGCTATCGAAGCGCTCCAGGCGCTGCCCGAGGCGATCATGCCGTTCATGGCCACTTTGCTTGGCGACAGTGACACCGACGTGCGCATTTTAGCGACCGAATTGGCGCGCAATATGCCTGCCGATGAGGCTACTCGTGTTTTATGTCACGTACTTGAGCACGAGCAGCACCCCAATGTGTGTGCGGCGGCGGTCGACGTTCTGGCCGAGGCCGGATCGCGCGACGCCATTCCGGCGCTAAATGCCTGCGCCAAGCGCTTTCCCAACACGCCATTCCTTCCGTTTGCGGTTGCGACCACTATCGCGCGAATTTCAGACGCCGAAGGCTAGGCCGCAATGGCGTCTCCAGAGGCCCAGGGACCTGGCGCCGTCCCGGTTACCCAGGAGGACGTTCGGCGCCTTTGCGAATTTCTCTACCGCCGCACCGGCATGTCGTTCGACGATAACAAACGCTATTATATCGATCGCCGTCTCGCCGAGCGGATTGCCGCCACCGCTTCTGGCTCGTTCCAGTCCTATTTCGCCATGCTGCGGTCCGACGCGCAGCATGAGATCGAGCATCTGGTCAACGCGTTTACGATCAACGAAACCTACTTCTATCGGGAAGATCATCAACTCCGCTGCATGACGACTAGCCTTCTCGGCGACATCACTCGACGCAAGATCGCCTCTGCACCGATCCGTATCTGGTCGATTCCGTGCTCAACCGGCGAAGAACCCTATTCGATTGCCATGTGGCTGATGGAGAATTGGAGCGCGGTCGACAACTACAATATCGAGATCGTGGGTTCGGACATCGACACCCGGGCGCTGAACGCCGCCGCAGCGGGCGAATACGGTGCCCGTGCACTGATGCGGCTATCGCGCGATGTTATCGATCGTTATTTTGAAAGCATCGAGGGTGATCAGGTCCGGATTGTTGCCGGACTGCGCGATTCCGTGCAGTTCACGCGCGCCAATCTTATCGATGCTGGAGACATGGCGCTCTACCGGGATTTCGACATCGTGTTCTGCCGTAACGTGCTGATCTATTTCGATGACGCGTCCCGCCGGATCGCGGCTGAAAATCTTTATGACTGCCTCCGGCCGGGCGGATACATTTGCCTCGGACACTCGGAAACCATGAGCCGTATATCATCTCTTTTCAACGTTCGCCGATTTCCCGACGCGATCGTCTACCAACGACCCGAGGCTGACCGCGATGGAAACTGAAAAAGCTTCCAAGGGGCGACTTCGGATTCTGGTCGTCGACGATTCGTCATTGGTCCGACTCTACTACCGCGACATTCTCGAACGGGGCGGCTTCGAGGTCGAGCAGGCCATTAACGGCATCGAGGCGATGGAGAAGGTTTTGGCGCAGCCCTTTGACCTCGCCATCGTCGACGTCAATATGCCGAAAATGGACGGCTTTTCGTTTGTTCGGGCGCTGCGCACTAGCGCCTCAGCCGTCGCGGCGCTTCCTGCACTGGTGATTACCACGGAGGCCAGTCAGCAGGATCGCGAGGACGCACGAGCAGCCGGCGCGAATTTCTATCTGGTCAAACCGGTGTCGGAGGCAGATCTGTTGCGCCACACCGCCGTGCTCACTGGAGCGCCGCCGTGAACACGCTCCAGGAGCAATTCGTTGCCGAGGCACGCGAACTTGTCCATCGAGCGACGGACGATCTGATCGCGGCGGAACGCGAGGGTTTCTCGACCGAGAGGATCGATCGCGTATTCCGCGCGTTTCACACGCTCAAGGGTTCAGCGGGCGTCGTCGATCTGCCGGCGATGGGTCTCGTTTTGCACGCCGCGGAGGATTTGCTCGCGGCGGTGGCGGCTGGCCGCCTCGGATCGTCCCCGGCGACGATCGACCAGTTGCTCGTCTGCCTCGGCCAGGTGTCGACATGGGTGGATAATTTCGAAGATCGACAGACCGAGCCGGCAAGCGCCGGTGAAGACGCGCGGATGATGGCCGATACATTGCGACGTACCCTGAGCCCATCCGCATCGGCGGGCCCGGCGGGTGAGGCGTCCCCAAGCGCTGCCTCTGCCTTGCCGGAGTGGGTCGAGCGATGGATGGCATCGCCCGGTGTAAAAACGGCGGTGGCTCGTCAAGGTCAAGCGGCGGTGCTATGCGCATTATCCTACGAGCCGCACGCCGATTGCTTTTTCAATGGCGACGATCCGCTGGACCTGATGCGGCGCGTGCCACATCTTATTGCATTCCAAATAGAGCCACGAGAAGCGTGGCCCCCGCTGGCGGAGATCGGCCCCTATTCCTGCAATTTGCGACTGCAGGCCATAACGGCAGCGACGCGACCGCAACTTTCGACGCTTTTCCGTCTGGTTCCGGATCAGGTCCGCATCGTTGAGATTGTGTCGGACGCCTTGCCGGGCGAACAAGGAGCCGCCAACGATACCACCGCCGCGGTGCGGTCCATCATCGAAGAGCAACGGTTGGTCCTTGGTGCCGCCAAAAGCCACGAGGACTATTTCGGGCGTATCGGTTCTGCGGCGCGCGTTGCCGCCAACGCCTTGCGTCGAGGCGGCCACGGTGATCGGGCGGACCAGATTGAGCGCGCTGGCGCAACCGCCGCTGCCCAGTCCGACCCTGCGGTGCTGTTGTCCGGCATCGAGGAAACGTTGTCGGCGCTCGCGCGTGGCGATGGCGAGAAGCTTGATGCGCGGGGCGACGATGCGCCGGCGCGTGCAAGCCGATTGCTTCGTGTCGATGAATCCAAAATCGACGCGCTGCTGGATTTGGCTGGTGAACTGCTCGTTGTGAAGAACGCGCTCGCCCATACTGCCAAGCTCGTCGAGGGCGAGGGTGCCGAGCACGAACTTGCCCGAACGATCAGAGGGCAACACGACGCCATAGATCGAGTTGCGCATGAACTGCACGCGGCGATCCTGCAATTGCGGATGGTGCCGATGGCGCAGGTTTTCCGCTCGTTCCCGCGGCTCGTGCGGGACATGGCGCGGCGGCTCGGTAAAAGCGCGACACTGGTTACGCGCGGCGAAACCACGGAATCCGACAAAACCATCGTCGATCTTCTGTTCGAGCCCTTGATCCATTTGGTACGCAATGCACTCGATCACGGCATCGAACCGTCGGAAGAGCGGCACGCGGCCGGCAAATCAGAGGGCGCGACCGTTACTCTTGGAGCTTCGCGAACGGGGGACCGCTTTGTCGTCGAAGTAACAGACGATGGCCGCGGCATTGATCCGATGGTGGTCCGGCGCAAGGCTAGGGAAAAAGGATTGGTGCCAGCGTCCGAGCTCGACGCATTGTCTGACGAGCAAGTGATCGATTTGATTTTTTCCGCGGGCTTTTCCACCGCTTCGGAGGTTTCCGACATTTCCGGGCGCGGCGTCGGCATGGATGTAGTGCGCTCGTCGATCGAGCGCATTGGCGGCCGGGTGTCGCTAAGGAGTGGCGTTGGCGTTGGAACGACGGTAAGCCTCGATCTTCCCGTAAACATTGCGATGTCGCGCATCATGGTGGTGGAGGCCGGAGGACAGGTTTTTGGCATTCCGATGGACGCGGTTTCGGAAACCGTACGGCTGCTGCCAGAACAAATCAGCAGGATCAAGAACAACGACGGGTTTGTCCTGCATGACCGCGTCGTCCCGATCTGCTCGCTGGCGGAACTGATGAACTTGCCTTTGAGCCAGCCATCCAGCGACGGTGCACGATTAGTCGTGGTGGCCGAAACAGGCGGAAGGAGTACTGCGATCGAGGTCGATGCCATTCGCGAACGCATGGAGGTGGTACTGAAGCCGATGCAGGGGCTGCTTTCCAGCGCGCGCGGTTATGCGGGAACTACGCTCATGGGCGATGGCGCCGTCTTGCTGGTTTTGGACATGAAAGAGATCGTGCCGTGAGCGTGCGCCGCGACGACAGCGGAACCATCGTTTTGGAAGGCATTTGTCCCGTCGAGGATGCCGAGCCGCTGCTTCAAATGCTGCAGTCGACCCGGGCGGCGGCCTGCGACTGGACGCGTTGCAGCCACGTACACACTGCGGTCATCCAGGTCGTTTTGGCCGCTCGTCCTAAGCTGATCGGCCCCTGCGGTGATCCATGGATCAACCAATGGATCACATCCATTGCACTGACAGGCTAAAAGGAGCGATTTAAGGCGTTTTAAAAGGGAGATTCGGCTTTCTGACCTAAGTGGTTTGCGCTTTTTGGCGGGCCGCTAGAATTCCCAATCTGCTATAGGTGGTTCCCCGCGTGATGGTGGCCAGTTGGGATGGCGGCCTGTTCTGCGAAAGACGGCAAGAAATGAAACACAAAGTTCTCATTGTCGATGACAGCAAGCTTGCCCGGATGGTGATGGTAAGCGCTTTCCGGCGAATTCGCCCGGAATGGGACGTGACCGAGGCGATCAGTGCCCACGAAGCGTTGAGTGCGATCTCGGCCGGGGTCGCCGAAATTGCCCTTGTCGACTTCAATATGCCCGGTACCGATGGCTTGGAACTGGTGGCCCGGATTCGCCAACTCCGCCCGACCATGCCGATAGCTGTCGTTTCGGCGAACGTGCAGGACGAGATTATTGCGCGGGCGCGGGAACTTAATGCCGCGTTTATAGCTAAACCTTTGACGGACGAGGCTCTCGGAGCATTTTTGTCCGGGGCCGCACTTCGTTTGAGAAAGCCAGCGTGATCAGACCTGATGCGAGCGACCTGTCTGCCATTGAAAGGGATGCGCTCGCTGAAATCGCGAACATGGGCGTCAGCCGCGCGGCGACCAGCCTTCGCCAGATGGTGGGCGAGGAGGTGCTGTTGTCGGTTCCAGCCGTCAACATCGTAACCCGTCAGGCAGCCTCGCAGTTAGTGGAACGGGGCAATATTCCGAAACTCGTTGCCGTACAGCAATCTTTCGAGGGGCCGTTTTCCGGTCGGGCGCTTTTGATCTTCCCGGAAGCGCAAAGCCTGGAGCTTATCCGCTCGATCGTCGGAGCCGAACATTCGCTCGAAGATGTTATCGATCTGGAGCAGGAAGCGCTTGCCGAAACGGGAAATATTATCTTGAACGCATGCTTGGCCACGATCGCCAACGTTCTGCGACGTACCATGCGCATGTCTCTACCCTCGGTCGTGCGCGGGGACGGCGCTACGCTTTTTGACACAGGATCGTCCGATCCTAATGCCGACCTGGTGCTGTTTCTTTATATCGACTTCACCATTAAAAACCGCGACGTTCGGGGCTTTATCGCCTTGCTCATGGACTTGCCATCAATCACCGCTTTGAAAGAGATTGTGCGCGACTTCATCACTAGTATCGACAAGCAATCCGACAATGTTGGGTAAAGTGTCGACGTTCGAATTTGTGGCCGTATTCGACGCGCTGGACGTCGGAATTATCGTGCTCGACAGCGATAGCCGCATTGTTGCCTGGAACAATTGGCTGGCCGGCGCGAGCCGCGTTTCGAAAGAAGCGGCCCTTGGCAAAACGCTGTGGGAGTTGTTCCCGTCGCTCCGCGACACCCGTCTTCCGGCGGCAATCGAAGAACTCGTTGCAGGTTGGTAGTTCAAGCATCCTGACACATTCGTTGAATCGGCTCCTGACGCTACGCGGCGAGGATGAACAACATCTGTCACACAACATCGTCGTACGACCGCTGGCGACCAACGGATCGCCCTGTTGCCTATTGCAGGTCAGCGATGTGACCGTAGCCGTTAATCGCGAGCGCGTTCTCCGCGACCGGCAAAACGCACGGTATCACGCCATCGTCGATTCCGCGCCCGACGCGATCATTACCTGCAGCCTGGATCGAAGGATCCATTGGATTAACGGCGCGGCAGAACAGGTGTTCGGCTATACCTCCTCTGAATTGCTCGGAGAGAAAATCGATTTTCTTCTGAAGGACGCGGAGCACTTATCCGCGGGTTTCGCCGGTGACTCTGTTGAGTTCATGGCACCGGAGGTGCAAGTCGCCGGGCGGCGCAAGGATGGCGCACCTGCGTATTTTGAGGTTTCCTTCGGTCGGTGGAAGGCGGATGAACGTGTCTTCGTGACGACGATTTGGCGAGACGTAACCGAGCGGATCGTTGCCGAAGCGGCACTACGAGAAAGCGAAGGCCGCTTTCGCGCATTGCTGGAAGCCGTACCGCAACTGGTCTGGACGGCCGACCCCGACGGAGAAAGCGACTATTTCAATCCACAATGGCAGACCTACACCGGTGTTCCGGTCGAAGATCATTTCCGATGGGGATGGATCAAGGCTGTGCACCAGTCCGACCGTGACGCGGTTAAGGCTGCTTGGACGTCGTCGTTGCAGACTGGCGATGTATTCGACGTCGACGCGCGCCTCTGTCGCGCCGACGGCTCTCATCGATGGTTCAAATTGCGCTCGATTCCCGTACGGACCGATGGCGAGAACATTTCGCGATGGTTCGGAACAGCAACCGAAATAACCGACCTGGTCGACGCGCGCGAAACGCTGCGGAGAAGTAACGAAGAGTTGGAGGCTGTTGTCGCGGAACGTACCCACGAGCGAGAAATCGTGCTCCAGCAGCTTCACGAGTCGCAGAAAATGGAAAGTATCGGTCAATTGACCGGCGGCGTCGCACACGACTTCAACAATTTACTTGCCGTGATCTTAGGTAGTTTGTCTTTGTTGAAAAAGGGCATCTCGGATGATCCTCGGACTTCGAGATTGCTGGAGGGGGCGATTCAGGGCGCCGAACGCGGTGCGATGCTTACCAAGCGATTGTTGGCGTTCGCCCGACGTCAGGAACTCAAGCTTGAGGCAGTCGAGATTCAGCAACTCGTTCCCGATCTTCTGGATTTTTTGCGACAATCAGTGGGCCCGACCGTCACTATCGAAATTGATATTCCGGCTGACCTTCATCCGGTCAAGATTGATGCCAATCAGTTCGAGCTCGCGCTAATGAATTTGGCGGTTAATGCCAGAGACGCCATGCCGAGAGGAGGCGTGTTGACCATTTCCTGCCGGGACGAGATTGCAATCCCACAAAACGCTCTCCCCAAAAATCTGCCACGTGGAAACTATGTGCGTATCAGCATGACCGACACCGGCGTGGGTATGGACGAGGCCACCCTCACTAAGGCCATGGAGCCTTTTTTTACGACCAAAGGGATCGGCAAGGGCACCGGGCTCGGCCTATCCATGGTGCAGGGCCTTACTGCGCAGTCAGGCGGCGCTATGCAGATCTCAAGTTACGAAGGCAAAGGGACGGTCGTGAACCTCTGGCTGCCCCGCGCGCGACGAGAGGATGTGCGGAAGGTGCATGAACAAGCCCCGAGACTTTCCGTTGCGAACGGGAACCGCGGCTCGAGAATTTTGCTGGTGGACGATGATTCCCTGGTGAGCATGAATACTGCTTATATGTTGATGGACCTTGGCCACAGCGTGTTGGAGGCGCCTTCGGGCGCGCACGCGTTGCGGCTGTTGGAAACCGACGCCCAGTTCGATGTTGTAATTACAGACTATGCTATGCCCAACATGACAGGGCTTGATCTGGCAACTAAGATCAAGAAAATCCAGCCTAAAATGCCCGTTGTCATCGCGACAGGCTATGCCGAGTTGCCGCCGCAGGTTACGCTTGGCTTTCCCCGATTGAACAAGCCCTACAGCCAAGAGCAACTGGCTGCAGTACTGGAGGCCATATCTCGCGACAATATATCCGGGACCTGATTGGTCTTTATGGCAGCGGATGTTCTAAGCGCTGATGTGTGGCATCGGGCGAAACAATAGTACTCAACAGTCACGTTTCGGCCGTCGATGTACGCTGTCATGGTGGGCGCGGTGGTATCGGCCGATGCTCCATTAAAATAGCCGACACCGGCCAGAGCCGTTTGCTGGACGCGCCAGAAGGCGGCAATGCGACAACGCGTCCCCCGAGCGCGGATAAGAAACGCCGCCGATCAATATCGATTATCATTTGCCCCTTCCCCTGTGGCCAACTTCGCATTGCACGACGGCGCGTAATGACCGCCGTTGACCCCTTAGCGGCCGCGCATCACGATCGGCTTCGTGCCTTTTGTTTTCGGGGGTGAAGCTGTCGCTGAGGTGACGCTGTCATGCCTCCAAGATCCTTCCGGCGTTTCATCTTATCGTTGTCTTTCTTTTGCCTAATCGAGCCAAGGAACTAGTGGTGAAGTGACGTCGGAGCAAACCAAGTGCCAAATAGACTATCCGTACAAATGCAGAACATTCATCTCAATGACAAATTAAAAACGATCTTTTGAGCCTCGCATAGGCATGCCGTGTTGACTCCCGCTACTTTGCCGACAAACTCAACAGTCGTCAGTAGCGTAGGAGTATGCAGTGCCCCCCGCTCGTCCGTATTGGAAGGGCTATCTCAAGCTCGCCCTGGTTTCTTGCCCCATCGCGCTTTACAGCGCCGCATCGTCCAGCGAACGCGTTGCATTCCGGCAAATTAATAAGAAGACCGGCAATCGGTTGCGGCAGCAACTCGTAGACGAAGTTACGCGCGAACCGGTTGAGAGCGAGGATAAAGGACGCGGATATGAATATGCGAAGGGTGCATATCTTGCTGTCGAGGACGAAGAATTAGACGCGATAGCTGTCGAGAGCAATCACACCATTGAAATCGACAAATTCGTCCCGCGCGACCAAATAGACGAACGCTATTTGGATAGCCCCTATTATATGATTCCCAACGACCAAGTCGGTCAGGAAGCCTTCGCCGTCATCCGCGAGGCAATGCGCGGGAAAGGCATGGTCGCGCTCGGCCGCGTCGTACTGGCGAAACGCGAGCGGGTGATCATGCTGCAACCGTGGCAAAAGGGCGTGATGTGCGCCACGCTCCGCTATGGTTACGAAGTGCGGGATCAGAAGGACTTCTTTGACGACTTGCCCGACGTCAAGATAGCGCCCGACATGCTCAAATTGGCTGAACACATCCTCGCATCGAAGAAGGCGGACTTCGAGCCGTCGAAGTTCGTTGATCATTATGAAGAAGCCGTCGTCGAAATGCTCAAGAAGAAGCAGGCCGGGGTTTCGATTCCAAAAGGTAATGTTGCAGCGCATGCGCCCAATGTCGTCAATCTGATGGATGCGCTCAAGCGGAGTATCGCTGGGCAGAAGGCGCCTGCACCGAAGGGCAAAAAGCGCGAGCAGGGCCAAGGAGAAATGCTCCTGCCGATTTCTGGAAAGAAGGGTCGCGACGCAGCTGCTGCCCCTGTGGCCCAGTCGTCTGGACGACGAAAGAAGGCCGGTTAATCGACTGGACGAAGCGCGGCGCCGATGGCCAAACCATCAGCTACCAAAAAACTGGCCGCGTATCAGGCCAAACGCGATTTCTCAAAGACGGATGAACCCAGCGGCAAAGGCCAAGCGGCGCCGTCCCAACGACTTCGCTTTGTAATCCAAAAGCACGACGCGACGCGCCTGCATTACGATCTTCGCCTCGAATTGGACGGCGTCTTCAAGTCCTGGGCCGTAACGCGAGGCCCATCGCTCGACCCGCACGACAAGCGGCTCGCCGTGGAAGTCGAAGACCATCCGCTCGACTACGGCGATTTCGAAGGAACTATCCCGAAGGGTCAGTACGGCGGCGGCACTGTCCAGTTATGGGATCGTGGCTTTTGGCAAGTCGAAGGCCGCGACACTCCGGAGGTGGCACTCCGAAAGGGCGATCTAAAATTCACGCTCGATGGCGAACGGCTGAAGGGCAGTTGGGTGCTCGTTCGGATGCGCGGCGACAAGTTTAAAAGCAAGCGCACGAACTGGCTGTTGATCAAACACCGCGATGACGTCGCGCGCGAGGGCAACGGAGACTCGGCGCTCGCGCCCGATCGGTCGGTCGCCTCTGGCCGTTCCATGGCGGCCATCGCGTCGGGCAAAGGCCGCGCACCGAAACCATTCATGACAAGGGGTAGCGAACGTCTCACGGCGAATGCCGTATGGGATTCGAACAGTGGCCTTGCAGCGGATTTGCGTGCGCAATCCATAAAGCAAAGTTTAAGGGGTGAGCGGGACACGAAGAAGACATCGTCACGCGGCAAGCGGCCATCGCAATTGCCGGTGTTTATCGCCCCGCAACTGTGCCGATCGCTCGAACGACCGCCTAATGGGTCCGGTTGGGGTCATGAGATCAAGCTCGATGGCTACCGCATGCAGTTGCGGGTCGAGAGGGGGAGAGTGGCGCTCCATACGCGCAACGGATTGGACTGGACCAATAGGTTTTCTGCCATCGCCAAAGCCGCCGGCGCACTGTCCGATTGTATCGTTGACGGCGAGATTGTTGCCCTCGATGAAAATGGTGCACCGTCGTTTCCCTTGCTGCAGGCCGCGCTTTCGGATGGGACGACAAATGATCTCGTTTACTTCGCGTTCGACCTGCTATTCCACGAGGATGGGGATTTACGCAGCCAACCCCTCGCGGAGCGAAAGTCCCGCCTCGAGAGAATACTGTCTACCGCTGTAAGCAAAAAAGGCGCACCGGTCCTCCGTTACGTGGAGCATCTAGAGGAGCCTGGAGAGACCGTTCTGCGCTCGGCTTGCGAACTTTCTCTTGAAGGCATCGTCTCAAAGAAATTGAGCGCACCCTACCGCTCAGGCCGCAACGACAATTGGACCAAATCCAAATGCCGAACAGGCCACGAAGTCGTCATCGGCGGCTGGAGCGACGAGAATGGACGCTTCCGCTCGCTCTTGGCTGGTGTCCACCGCGGCGACCATCTGGTCTACATCGGACGGGTCGGTACGGGATTTAGCGCGAATACGGTGTCGCGCATTTTTCCCCGCATCAAGGCGCAAGCATCGAACAAGAACCCGTTCGGCGGCGCCAATGCTCCGCGCAAGACGCGCGACATTCACTGGATGAATCCGGAGCTCGTCGCCGAAATCGAGTTTGGCGGCTGGACCGGCGATGGAATGGTGCGCCAGGCTTCGTTTAAAGGTCTGCGCGAGGACAAGCCCGCAAAAGAAGTACAATCCGAACTGCCACAGAGAGGGAGCACCAGGCCACCCGCTCGCCAGCCGATGGGCACCTCGTCGAACACCGTGCTCGGCGTCGTCATCTCCAAACCTGGCAAAGCACTTTGGCCGCAAGGCGGCGACGGGGCACCTGTCACCAAGCTCGATCTCGCCCGGTACTATGAGGAGATTGGCCCGTGGCTTCTGAAGCATATCCGCGGCCGGCCCTGCTCGATTATTCGCGTGCCGGATGGCATTGGCGGCGAACAGTTCTTTCAGCGCCACGCCATGACAGGCATGTCAAAGCTGTTGAATTTGACGACGGTCTCCGGTGACCGGAAGCCTTATCTTCAAATCGACAGCGTGGAGGGCTTGATCGCCGTCGCGCAGATCGCCGGCCTTGAGCTTCACCCTTGGAACTGCGAGCCGGGACATCCCGATCAGCCGGGCCGATTTGTCTTCGATCTCGATCCGGCCCCGGACGTACCTTTTGAGAGGGTCATCGAGGCAGCGAGTGAAATGCGAGCCCGCTTGGCCGCGCTTGGCCTGGTCAGCTTTTGCAAGACAACCGGCGGCAAGGGGCTCCACGTTGTAACGCCGCTCGCGGCAGGAAAAAAGGACCGCGTGGACTGGCCGGCGGCGAAGTTATTTGCCCAAGAGATTTGCCGTCAGATGGCGGCGGATAGTCCCTCTCGGTATCTCATAAACATGGCCAAGAAGGAGCGGGTCGGACGAATCTTCCTCGACTACCTTCGCAATGATCGGATGGCGACGGCTGTGGCGCCGCTTTCACCGCGTGCGCGGGACGGTGCACCGGTTTCGATGCCCGTCAGCTGGAACCAAGTAAAGAAGGGTCTGGACCCTAGCCGCTTCACCGTTAGGACCGCGCCTGCGCTGCTCGCCAAAAGCGCAGCATGGGAAGAGTACTGCAAGTCGGAACGCTCACTGACGGTTGCAATGAAGCGGCTTATAAAAAAAGAGGTAAGGCGGCAGCCTTTCCCCGAGCGCGAACGACGTCCTACGACACGATCAAATCAATCCTTCAATCCAGGCGGCGAGGGCGTCTAGCATCTCATTCATGACCTCACGGTCAATTCGGCCGGATCGAACCGGCACGTGAAATGAATGATCAGCGTATTCAAAAACTCGCAACGAAGCCCGGCTTCCAAGCGCCTTAGTCAAAGGCTCGAGCAGCGATAGCTCCGCCAACTTGTCGTTATCGCCCTGTAGGAAAAGCATCGGGATTTTAATATCGAAAAGATGTTTGGCCCGATCGTCCGATGGTTTTCCCGCTGGATGCAGCGGAAAGCCTACAAAGGCCAAACCTCGCACCTTCGGCAATGGAGATAGAGACTGCGCTTGTGAAGTCATACGGCCGCCGAACGATTTCCCGCCGGCAAGCAGTGGCAGCTTGGGACATCGACGCGAGGCCTCGGCAACCGCGGCCCGGACGGTCGCATGAGCGATCGAAGGCACATCCGGTCGCTTCGATCGTTTCTCCATATACGGAAATTGGTATCGGAGCGTGCTGACACCGCGCTCAGAAAGGCCAGCCGATACGGCGGCCATAAATGGGTGTGTCATGCCGGCACCTGCGCCATGAGCGAAAACGTAACAAGCGCGTGCCGATGGCGGATTGTTCAGCAGGCCGGACACGACGCGGCCGCCGACCGAGATTTCAATTGTGTCCATAGAGACCCACGCCCCGAGTTCAAAAAGGACGTCCAGTTACAGGCCGACGATCCATTTGGTCCCGCCGGACCATCGCCCCAATTGCCGTAAACTCGGCCGCCAGTAGGATCAAGGCTCGCCGCCGCCAATTTCCATCGATGTCTGTCCGTCTTCCGGAAACACGCGAGCGCGGACCGCACCATGATCTGCCCAGATATGTATAAGCAAACTTGCTTTGCTTTTAACAGCGCCAAGGTCCTGGGCGTCAACGATGGCTCGGCTCAAACAGTCTTCATTTGTTGAAGCGGCCGAAATAATTTCAATAGCGTATTTCATTGGCACCGGCTTAGCGTGGCTTGCCTGTGCTAAGTTAGTGGTGGTGGGACGAGTTCCGTAAGACGAACGGTAATTTGCTATGGACTAAGTTTATAAGAGCTGAGGCTCAGCCGCTATGTCGGCTGTCACGCCGTCCTGTTTTCTGAATGGCCACGTTCATACGGAAAATACCGGGCGTATGTTCTCCTCACAGCACGCCAGCAGGACAAATGTAAATATTTCCTCCATGCCCGAAGGATTACAGATCAGTCTTTACCCATCCATTTTGGCTTTCCGCCGTCTAGCTGCAAACGCGGAAAGTAAGTCAACAAGTTAAAAATATCGGTTTCTTTGAGCGCATCAATTTCTGCTGGGGTCTGAACAGGTATGAGCGTGGTGTACATTTTATCGCCCTTTTCCCAATCGACCCATTCATACCATTCGTGAAAATAGAGTTGCCCGCACTCGCGACATTTGTAGAGTGAGCGAGTTCAGGCGGCTACTGTCCTCATAAGATTCCACTTCGTCGAGGAGTTCACTGAACTTGGTTGCGATACGGTCAGGATGCTCCCACAACACGCACTGGGTCGGTTTGGGCAACCGGACAATCTTTACTGGCTCTTCTGTCACTCAAAATCCTTTTGCGCGTGGTTGCGGTTTGCGCAGGTATCATATTCTCAATACGCGGCGAGGCCGAGGCGGTCCCTCGTCGCTGACAACCCCGGGAACACTCGCCATTTCCCAGCGTTACGGTTGATGAACAGGCCTTGCGCGGCCAAGTTGAATGGTTTTCTCAACGCTAAAACTACTGCCTCATCGAGGCCCCTAAGAGTATCCTGTGCCAATAGCTCTGCCACCGGAATTCCGCTCTCTTAAGGAGCATCAAAAGATGAAGCTTTCGGCAGAAGTGAGAATCCGGGCAGCTGGTATGCCCTCTGTAGTTGCCAGCGTGGAGGAAGCAATCGAGTTGATCGACAAACACTTGCCGACCCAGCTCGGCAAATTACCGCGCTGGACATTCGCACGCGCGCTTCTGGTTGAGGCTTTGAGATCGGGAAAGTCGCGCGATATGAAAACTGCGGTCCGTCAGCTGCAGCAGGCAGTGCGTAACGAGAGATGGTCTTAATTGACATCTTGTGCTGGAAGTGTTCGGCACGTGAATACGGAACTAGTAATTCGGTCCGGAGTTCTCCTGTCGCCTGAGCCGAAAGCGTCAAAACCTAATGGACGTGCGAGCCGAAACCGCTGCTCCGCAAGTCATGCGTAAAGCTCGCTTGCGGGAAGGATCCCCATTTCCGAGCGGCGCGACTTGGACAGGACTAGGGGTCAATTTCGCTCTGTTCTCGGCCCACGCCACAAAAGTCGAGCTCTGCCTCTTCGATGAGCAGGGGCAGCGCGAACTCGAGCGAATTGATCTCCCCGAATTCACGGACGAGGTTTGGCATGGCTTCCTGCCAGATGCGCGACCGGGTTCGATCTACGGCTATCGCGTGCACGGACCCTATGAGCCGGAAACAGGTCACCGGTTCAATCCGAACAAGTTGCTTCTCGACCCATATGCGAAGGCTGTCGTAGGCAATCTGGATTGGAATCCGGCTGTATTCGGCTACAGGATGGAAAGCGGTGACGACCTGACCTTCGATGATCGGGATAGCGCACCCTATATGCCGCGCTGCCGGGTTATTGATCCCGCCTTCACATGGGGCGATGAACGTGCGCCGCGCGTGCCCTGGGAGCGGACCGTCATTTATGAAATGCATGTGCGCGGCTATACCAAGCTTCACCCCGCCGTGTCCGAGGACCTAAGAGGAACGTATCGCGGGCTAACCGAGCCGGCGGTTCTGGACCATCTTCGCAGCATTGGGGTGACGGCTGTCGAGCTTTTGCCGGTTCATACCTACGTCAATGACAGCTATCTGGGCGAGAAAGGCCTGACCAATTACTGGGGATACAATACGATCGCCTTTTTTGCGCCGGCGCGGCGTTACGCGCATGTGCCCGACTTCGCGTTCGCCGAATTCAAGGAGATGGTAGCGCGCTTTCATGACGCCGGCATCGAGGTCATTCTCGACGTTGTGTACAATCACACCGCCGAGGGTAATCATCTCGGCCCTACCTTGTCTTTCAAAGGAATAGACAACGCGTCATTTTATCGGCTGCTGCCTGACCAACCCCGCTATTACATCAACGACACCGGCACCGGTAATACCTTCAATCTTTCCCATCCAGGCGTGTTGCAGATGGTGACAGACTCGTTGCGCTATTGGGTGCAGGAAATGCACGTGGACGGATTCCGCTTCGACCTTGGCACAATTCTAGCCCGAGAAAAACACGGTTTCGATGAAGGAGGCGGCTTTCTCGATTCATGCCGTCAAGATCCCGTGCTGTCGTCCGTCAAGCTCATCGCCGAACCATGGGACTGCGGGCCTGGGGGCTACCAAGTCGGCGCATTTTCGCCCGGTTGGGCCGAGTGGAACGACCGCTTCCGCGATACGGTGAGAGGGTATTGGAAAGGTGAAGAAGGCAAGGTCGCCGATTTCGCGGCGCGTTTGTCTGGCTCTGCCGATCTTTTCAACCACCGCGGCCGCAGGCCGTGGGCGAGCGTCAATTTCATTACCGCGCATGATGGCTTTACGCTCAATGATCTCGTTTCCTATGAGAACAAGCACAATGAGGCCAACGGAGAGGATAATCGCGACGGGAGTTCTGATAACAGAGCTTGCAACTACGGCGTGGAAGGACCGACTGATGATGCGAATATCATCGCACTTCGGGAGCGGCAGAAACGAAATATGCTAAGCACGCTTCTGTTCTCTCAAGGCACGCCGATGATTCTGGCCGGGGATGAATTCGGGCGAACGCAGCGCGGCAACAACAATGCCTATTGCCAAGATAATGAGATTTCTTGGGTGGATTGGAATTTTGATGTGCACGGCCAGGCGCTCACCGCATTCGTGGGGCGCCTGGCCACGCTGCGCAACCGCTACCCGGTACTCCGTCATAGCCGCTTTTTGAGCGGGGTCTGGGATGAAGAATTGGGGATCAAGGACTCAACTTGGATCACACCGAATGGGGACGAGTTGAAGGCGCAGAATTGGCAGGATCCGTCGGCGAAATGCTTCGGAATGTTGCTTGACGGCCGCGCCCAAATGAGCGGCATTCGGCGGCGCGGCAGCGAAGCAACATTGCTTCTCATCGTCAACGCCCACCACGACGTAGTCGTTTCTACCCTTCCGAAGGTGACTGGCGGCCGAGACTGGCGGCGCCTCGTCGACACGAATAGGCCAGAGGAAGATGAAGAGATCGAGAGCGCGGCCACGTTCAAGTTCGGTCACCGGTACGAAGTGACCGCACGGTCCTTGGTGCTTTTCTTGTTGCGCCCCTCCAAGCCACAGCGTCGGCAGACTAAGGAAATGCCGGCCCAGGTCGCCCCGGCCCAGAACCCGTAATTGTTCTGTCCATGAGGGATGTTACCCGTAGATGGAACTTTCGGCGACGGGATGTATTTGCATACCAGGGCTATCCCATATTTTTAATGGACAAGTAGGGAACGCGTGAGCCCGCCTGGAACGCGTCTAGCATGCAATGACGGACAATTCTGGCGAGCGGATTGCACCAAAAATATACTATTTTCATCCCCTCCTGGCTGGACCGCGGACCTCCTGGCCGCGCCATCTTCGCCGCTGCCGAGATATGGGGTTCGACCACGTGCTAACGGCGCCGCTGTTCGCGCCCGGCAAAGAAGGAGATCTATTTTTAAGCGGCGATCACGATAAAGCTAATCCAGCATTTCATGAATCGCTCGGCGTTGATGATTTCGTTGCGGAATTCGCGCGAGCGTGCCGGGAGTGTGAACTAAACCTGTTGGTAGATGTCGTCCTAGGCCGCATTGCCGCTGACTCACAGCTGGCCGAGCCGGATGTGGGCTGGTTTCAACATCTCGATTTTAACGGCCGCGTCGATCCTCGATCGCCATTCCCACAGATCGCCGCCGCCTATGCTAAGTTCGAAGATCCACTCATCGCTAAGGAGCTGACATCGTGGTGGGTCGATCGCTTGTTGCGCTTGGCTTGTTCAGGGGCTGTCGGCTTTCGTTGCACCGAACCTCATCTGGTACCACCCCGGGTTTGGTGCGATGTCATTCTTACAGTCAAGCAACGTTTTCCCGATTGTCATTTTTTCGCGTGGACCCCCGGCCTCGATTGGCGTGAAATAGCGCGTCTCCGCGGCGTTGGATTTTCCGCTGCGTTTTCGTCGTTACCCTGGTGGGACCGCCGGGCCAGTTGGTTCGTTGAAGAGCATGAATTGTTGCGCGGTATTGGCGCAGTCATTGGTTGCCCCGAAGTACCATTCGGGCAGCGTGTCGCCAAAAGATTTGGCGACATACCCAGCCTGCCTCCCGTCTACCGGCATCTCACACGATGCGCAGCCGCTACGGGTGACGGGATCATGATCCCCATGGGGTTTGAGTTTGCGGCAAGCGAGAATATGCATACTCGACCGTCGGTGAATGATGGCGTCGAGTTGCTGCAGGAGGCGAGCAATATCGATCTGTCGGCGGAGATTAGGGAATCGAATGCGCTGAGCGAACAGTTGGCAGCGCGCGGTAGCGGCGAACTTCGTGCGCTCACCGATCCGGGACAGCTCGTGACCGTCTTACTGCGCTCCGACACCCCGAATTTACGCCAAGCGCGGGCCCCCATAGTGGTAATAATCAATACCGATCTCCGGAACCAGCAGGCTGTGCCAATCTCCACGCAGCCGCTGCCACCCACAGCCGGCGTCAGCGCTTCCACCGTAGCGGCACTTTCGACCGACCACGATTCCAGCCCGACACTTGAGGCTGGGGAGATCCGCGTTCTCAGCGCTAAGTGCAATGCGGTAGTCAAATCGCGTCAGAAGAATATCCAAACGGCAAAATTGGCTGTGGCACCACGCATCGTGATCGAAAAGATCGCTCCAAGCGTCGATGGCGGGCGTTTTGCGACAAAGCGGATCGTCGGTGAGAAGGTGACGGTCGAGGCGGACGTCTTTACGGATGGGCACGAGGTGCTTGTCGTCGCATTGTTGTGGCGCGCCGTCGATGAAAAGGACTGGCACCGCGTAACGATGAATCTGTTGAACAACGATCGTTGGCAAGCAACATTTCTGCCCGAACGCATCGGACGTTATGAGTTCACAATAGAAGGGTGGGTCGACAAGTACGGAACTCTGTGCCGCGATATTGAAGTTAAGCGCGCAGCCGGTGCGGACATCACGGTCGAAACCGCGGAGGCTTGGCGTCTGTTGCAAAAAGCAGAAGGGCGCACTGAAAATGGCGCCAGTAAAGTTGTAAGCTCAGCACTCGAATGGCTCCGTGATTCTTCTGCCGATTCTGGCGCCGATATCCTCCTGACGCCGGATTTGCATGAGGTAATGCGCGAAGCCGAAGAACGTCATTTCCGTTTTCGTTTTGATCCAGCGCTTCCCCTGGAGGTAGAGCGGCCGCAAGCGGCATTCGCCAGCTGGTACGAGTTATTTCCGCGCTCGGCCTCGAATACGCTCGGTCGCCACGGCACGTTCGATGATGTCATCGATCGCCTGCCCTCCCTTCAGGACATGGGCTTTGACGTTCTTTATCTGCCGCCGATTCATCCTATTGGAATTACCAACCGCAAAGGAAAGAACAACGCCCTACGCGCCGAGGCCGGGGATCCGGGCAGTCCCTATGCGATCGGAAGCAGCGAAGGTGGTCACGATGCGATTCACCCATTGCTCGGTACGATCGAGGATTTTCGACGCTTGCTCAATGCCGCAGCTGAGCGCGGCATCGAGCTTGCTCTCGACTTTGCCATTCAATGCTCTCCAGATCATCCTTGGCTCAAACAACATCCGGAATGGTTCAGCTGGCGACCGGACGGCTCCATTCGATTTGCGGAAAACCCGCCGAAAAAATACGAAGATATCGTCAACGTCGATTTTTATGCCGCGGACTTGGCCGGTTTATGGGCTGCACTACGGGACGTCGTGCTTTTTTGGATCAAGGAAGGGATACGCATTTTTCGTGTCGATAATCCGCACACCAAGCCGCTGCCATTTTGGGAGTGGATGATTGCGGATGTGCGTTCGCGGTATCCCGACGTGATTTTTTTGTCCGAAGCCTTTACCCGGCCGAAGATGATGTACCGGCTCGCCAAGGCGGGATTTTCGGAATCCTACACCTATTTCACCTGGCGCAACGCCAAGCGGGAGCTTACTGATTATTTCGTCGAATTGACAACATCAGGTGTGAAGGAATTTTTTCGCCCGCACCTTTTCGTCAACACGCCGGACATAAACCCTTATTTCCTGCAAACATCGGGTCGCCCAGGCTTTCTAATCCGCGCGGCACTCGCCGCAACCCTTTCCGGCCTGTGGGGAATGTATTCTGGTTTCGAGCTGTGCGAAGCCGCGCCTTTGCCGGGACGCGAGGAATATTTGGATTCGGAAAAATATGAAATTCGCGTTCGCCGGTACGATGGGCCGGGAAATATCGTTTCAGAGATTACAAAACTAAACCGAATTCGCAAAAGCACTCCCGCGCTGCAGAGTCATTTGGGGGTGCGTTTCTATCCGGCGTACAACGATCAAGTAATCTTGTATGGCAAGCCGTCCTCCGCCGGTCGCGACATTATTTTGGTAGCTGTCAATCTCGATCCGTTTCATATGCAGGAGACAACGATCGAGGTGCCGCTGTGGGAATGGAAGCTTCCTGATGATGCAGCAGTGACAGTCCGCGACTTGATGCGTGATACCACAGAGGTTTGGCACGGCAAGCTGCAACGTATTCGTCTTGATCCGAATGATCTGCCTTTCGCGGTTTGGCGCATTGCGCCGCGACTGGAGGGCTGATCATGGATGCCCGGACCAAGCCAGCAGCGACGACCGAGTTGGATCAGCTCTGGTACAAGGATGCGATCATCTATCAATTGCACTTAAAGTCGTTTTTCGACAGTAACGGCGATGGCATTGGAGACTTCCAGGGATTAATTTCCAAGCTCGATTATATCGCGGATCTCGGCGTTAATACTCTGTGGCTCCTGCCATTCTACCCGTCGCCACTATTGGATGACGGTTACGACATCAAAGACTACCGGGGCGTTCATCCTGACTACGGCTCGCTCGCCGACTTCCGCCAATTCGTGCGCGAGGCTCACGCACGGGGTATTCGGGTGATTACCGAACTCGTCGTCAATCATACGTCGGATCAGCATCCCTGGTTTCAACGCGCTCGCAAAGCCAAGCCTGGATCGCCATGGCGGAATTTCTATGTTTGGTCGGACACCGACCAGAAATATGCGGGCACGCGCATTATTTTCGTCGATAGCGAGCGGTCTAATTGGACCTGGGACCCGGTCGCCGGCGCGTATTATTGGCACCGCTTTTACGCGCATCAGCCGGATTTGAATTTCGATAATCCGCAAGTCCTTAAGGCTGTCTTGAGCGTTATGCGCTTCTGGCTCCAGCTCGGGGTCGACGGTTTGCGGCTCGATGCGGTGCCATATCTCGTCGAACGCGAAGGCACGAGCAATGAAAACCTTCCGGAAACCCATCAAATTCTCAAACGCCTGCGCGCCGAAGTCGACGCCGCGTTTCCCGGCCGGGTACTGCTGGCGGAAGTCAATCAATGGCCGGAAGACTGCAAAGACTACTTTGGCGATGGCGACGAATGCCATATGGCCTTCCATTTTCCGCTGATGCCGCGGATGTACATGGCGATCGCTCGGGAGGATCGTTTCCCGATCAGCGATATAATGCGCCAGACCCCGGCGATTCCGGCGAATTGCCAATGGGCGATTTTCCTGCGCAATCACGACGAGCTAACGCTCGAAATGGTGAGCGACAGTGAGCGCGACTATCTGTGGCAGACTTATGCTGCGGATCGCCGCGCCCGAATAAACCTCGGTATCAGGCGACGCCTCGCGCCATTGCTTGAACGGGATCGGCGCCGCATTGAGCTGATGAACAGCCTTCTTCTTTCCATGCCAGGAACGCCGATCATCTATTACGGTGATGAAATCGGAATGGGCGACAATTTTCACCTCGGGGACCGCAACGGCGTTCGCACGCCGATGCAATGGTCGCCTGACCGGAATGGCGGTTTTTCCCGCGCTGACCCGGCCGCCCTGGTGTCACCGCCGATTATGGACCCTCTTTACGGTTACGGTGCTGTAAACGTCGAGGCGGAAGCACGGGATCCGCATTCAATCTTGAATTGGATGCGCAGGATGCTCGCAGTACGACGCCGTCATCCCGCCCTGGGACGGGGTACGCTGACGTTCCTTTATCCGAAGAACCGGAAGATTTTGGCTTATCTGCGGGAATATGGTGGCGAAACGCTGTTATGCGTTGCCAATGTCGCGCATAGCCCGCAAGCTGTGGAACTGGATCTCTCGGCGTTTGCCGGCCTCGTTCCCGTCGAGCTTAATGCGGGAACGGTCTTCCCGCCCATCGGCGAGCTGACATATCTCCTCACTTTGTCGCCGTACGGCTTTTATTGGTTCGTCTTTGGCCAAGCGAGCGATTGGCCGGCTTGGCATACGCCGGCACCGGAGCCCTTGCCGGAGTTCGTAACGATCGTCCTTCGCGACGGACTTGCCAAAGCTTTTTTGGGCAATGCGCAAACGTTGGTCGAAGACGAAGCACTGCCGCAATATATTTCCAAGCGTCGGTGGTTCGGCTTGAAGGATCAGCAAATCGAGACCGCGTCCATCGTCAGAATCACTAATATCGGCGATAACGCCACTGAGATCCTATTGGCAGAGATCGAAGTCAAAACGAGCGGCACTAAGAGCCTATGGCTATTGCCCATGGGGATTCTCTGGGAGGATGAGCCGTCTGCGGCACTGCCCAATCGGCTTGCACTCGCGCGTGTGCGGCGCGGCCGCCGCTTGGGACTTCTAACAGATGCATTCTCCCTGCCAGGCTTCGCCCATCGACTTGTTGCTTGCCTCGCGGCAGGTGAACAGTTCGGGCAGGAGGATAGTATTGTAAAGTTTCGTCCCACGGATGCCGGACAAAAGGCGCTCGTCGCGCTTGCAGACGCCGAGATTAATTGGCTTGCGGCGGAGCAGTCTAACAGCTCTCTCACGATCAGCGACGTGGCGATGGTTAAAATCTATCGCCGTATATCGCCTGGCATTCATCCCGAGGCAGAGATGGGTCGGTATCTCACTGAGCAGGGATTTACTCATGCCCCGCCATTATTGGGCGATGTCGTTCGAGTTGCAGCAGACGGAACGCCAAGTACGCTAGCAATTGCTCTCGGCTTTGTCCGCCATCAGGGTGACGCTTGGTCTTGGATTCTCGACCACCTTACGCGCGCGATCGACCAGCTCACAACTACCGAATCTGGCAAAGCGGAGAAAGCCGATCTGCTCGCCGATTGCGAAGCCATTATTGCAGTAATCGGACGGCGGTTAGGCGAAATGCATGCAGTGCTGTCTCGCGAGACTGCCGATGATGCCTTCGCTCCGGGAATTGCTCAGCCGTCCGATGTCGCACAATGGGTTCAGAAAATCGAGGAGCGGATTGCCAAAGCGGTCGATACCGTCAGCCTAAACAATAACTGGGAGCGGGAACAGGACAGCGAACGCGCCAAGACGCTCTTGAGCATGCGGGGAGGCATTGTCGCCGGTGTACACCGTCTCGCAAGATCTGGCGTCGGCGCCCTGATGACGCGTATCCACGGCGATTTCCACTTAGGTCAAGTGCTGGTGGTGAGCGGTGACGCTTACATCATCGACTTCGAAGGCGAACCGGCAGCGTCGATTGCCGAGCGTCGCGCCAAGGCAAGCCCCCTACGCGACGTAGCGGGGCTCTTACGCTCCATCCACTACGTCGGCGCCACTTTGACCGACCGGAAGGGCGTTGGCGCGATGCCGGTGGACGAAGCCGCCCGCGACAAACTTATCACGCGCTTCTGGCGGCAAGCATCGGCTGCGTTTCTGCACGGCTATTGGGAGACGAGCTGCATAAAGAACACTTCTGACGCGCGGGCGCTTCTTGATCTCTTCCTTCTCGACAAGGCCGCTTACGAAGTCACTTATGAAGCGGCCAACCGTCCAGCCTGGATCGGCGTACCGCTTGCGGGTTTGTCGGGGCTGGTAACGCGGATCACGGAAAGCGGAGCCGGAGGCCGTCATGACTGACATGAGGCTGCAGCTTCCCTGGCGTCTCGACCGGCAATCAAGTCGTGCACTTGCCGACGGCGAGCACGACAACCCATTTTCGGTCCTGGGCCCGCACGATGTCGAGGAAGGCCGCGTTATTCGCGCCTTTCTCCCTGGGGCTACGAAGGTCGAGGTGCTTCGCCAAGATGGCAGCGTGCTCGCGCCGTTGGAGGCGTCCGCGGAGGCTGGACTGTTCGAAAATCTGGTGCGCGAGCGTGTACCTTACCGGCTTCGGATCGCCTGGCCAGACGCCATCCAGGAAACTGAAGATTCCTACGCCTTCGATTTACTTCTTGGCGAACTTGACTTGCATTTGTTCAACGAGGGGCGGCATTTTGAGTTGGCGCGGACCCTTGGTGCGCAGAGTATCTCGATAGGCGGGGTGAGCGGTGTCCGTTTTTCAGTTTGGGCGCCCAATGCCAAGCGGGTCGCAGTTGTCGGTGATTTCAATTCCTGGGATCGCCGGCGGCATCCGATGCGCATACGCCATCGGGCGGGAATTTGGGAACTCTTCGTCCCACGGGTCGCGCCAGGCTCGCGCTACAAATACGATATCGTCGGTCCCGATGGCACGGTCCTGCCGTGGAAATCGGACCCCATGGCGCGCCAGACCGAAACGCCGCCGCAGACAGCTTCGATTGTCGCCCAGCCAGATCATTATCGCTGGCGCGACGCAGAATGGATGCAGAGGAGAGGGCACCGGCAGGCAACAAATGCTCCGATTTCCATTTACGAAGTCCATCTACCCTCCTGGCTCAATTCCGGCCAGACTAGATATGAGACGACCCTGTGGGATGTCGCTGTCGAGCGGTTGATCCCTTATCTCGTCAAAATGGGTTTCACGCATGTCGAGCTTCTTCCGATTGCCGAATACCCGTTCGGCGGATCGTGGGGCTATCAGCCGCTCGGCCTGTTCGCACCGAGCGGCCGGTTCGGATCACCGCAAGGTCTCGCGCGCTTCATCGATGAACTCCATGCCGCGGGAATCGGCATCATCCTCGATTGGGTGCCTGCTCATTTCCCGACCGATCCGCACGGTTTGGCACGCTTCGATGGTACGGCGCTCTATGAGCATCTCGATCCGCGCGAAGGATTTCATCAGGACTGGAACACGTACATCTACAATTTCGGCCGGCGAGAGGTTCAAGGCTTTCTGATCGCAAGCGCGCTGTTTTGGCTTGAGCATTTTCACGTCGACGGGTTACGCGTCGATGCCGTAGCTTCGATGCTTTATCGCGATTACAGCCGTCGCGCCGGAGAGTGGGTTCCGAATGTTCATGGCGGCCGAGAAAACCTTGAAGCGATCGGGTTCGTGCGCCATCTCAACGCTGTCGTCACGGAGCGTTGTCCGGGAACCATTATGATCGCCGAGGAATCGACCGCGTGGCCCGGCGTCAGCAGGCCAATCGCGGATGGCGGTCTCGGCTTCGCCTATAAATGGAATATGGGGTGGATGCACGATACCCTGAATTATATGTCGAAAGAGCCCGTCCATCGCAAACATCACCACAACGATATGACTTTCGGGCTGCTTTATGCATTCACGGAAAATTTCATTCTGCCGCTCTCGCACGACGAAGTCGTGCACGGCAAAGGCTCGCTGATCGGAAAAATGCCCGGCGATCGCTGGCAACGTTTTGCCAATTTGCGCGCTTATTTCGGCTTTATGTGGGGGCATCCCGGCAAGAAGCTTTTATTCATGGGCAGTGAATTCGCGCAAGAGCGCGAATGGAATCACGATCACGATCTCGACTGGCCTTCGGTCGATGATCCACCTCACGCCGGCGTGCAGCGTGTGGTACGCGATCTCAATCGGCTCTACTGCAGCGAGCCGGCATTGCATCAGCGCGATTGCGAGCCCGCCGGGTTCATGTGGACGGTGGGTGACGATAGCGCCAACTCGGTCTACGCATTTATGCGTCTCGCGCAAAATGCGCCGTCTATCCTTGTCGTTTCCAACATGACGCCGGTGCCTCGGTACGGCTATCGCATCGGCGTTCCGCATGCCGGCGCATGGCGCGAAATCTTCAATAGCGATTCGGGCTATTATTGGGGATCTAACGTCGGCAACGCCGGGCGCGTCGAAACCGCGGCAGTCGCAGCGCATGGACAACCTCAATCCGTGGAACTCGCACTGCCTCCGCTCTCTACAATTTTTTTACGGCACGATCCTTAATCGATGTCTTCGTTTCCCGCAAAGCTGGATAGCGGCGTCCCTTATCCGCTGGGTGCCACTTGGGATGGGCTGGGAGCAAATTTTGCGGTTTTCTCAGCACATGCGGAACGTATCGATCTATGCCTGTTCGATCCGTCAGGCCGCCGCGAAATTGCGCGCCTCCAAATGCCGGAATGCACGAACGAGATTTGGCACGGTTATCTACCCAATGCACGTACCGGGTTGGTTTATGGATATCGGGCTTACGGTCCGTACAACCCGCAAGACGGCCATCGGTTTAATTCCCACAAATTGCTGATCGACCCTTACGCCAGGCGCTTCGCTGGCGCGTTGCGTTGGAACGATGCCTTATTTGGATATCGCATTAATTCGGCGCGCGGGGATCTGTCATTCGATCGGCGCGATAGCGCGCAGAGTACGATGAAAGCGGTGGTCAGCGAGGACACTTTTGACTGGGGCGACGATCGCCCGCCTAATATTCCGTGGGCAAACACCATCATCTATGAAACGCATCTGCGTGGGATGACGTTGCTGCGGCAAGACATTCGCGCGGAGGAACGCGGCACGTTTGCTGCTTTGGCCAATCCCAAGATAATCGACCATCTGCGAACTCTCGGTATTACGGCTATTGAATTGTTGCCGGTTCATGCTTTCGTCCAGGACCGGACGCTGGTCGAGCGCGGTCTTAAAAACTATTGGGGCTATAATTCGATTGGGTTTTTTGCAATTGAGCCACGCTACTTATCGGATGGATCGCGCAATGAGATGCGGATTGCGGTGCGGCGGCTTCACGCCGCCGGCATCGAGGTAATTCTCGACGTCGTTTATAATCATACTGCCGAGGGCAGTGAACTCGGCCCGACACTTTCGTTTCGCGGCCTCGACAATGCCAGCTATTACCGGCTTGTGCCGCACAATCGTCGTCATTGCATCGACGATACCGGCACCGGCAATACGCTTAATCTGTCGCACCCGCGCGTGTTGCAAATGGTTATGGATTCCCTCCGTCACTGGGTGACCTCATTCCACGTCGACGGATTTCGGTTCGATCTCGGCATTACGCTGGGGCGGGAGTCCTATGGTTTTGATCCCGGTTCGGGATTCTTCGATGCTTTGCGGCAGGATCCGGTATTGGCACGAGTGAAGCTGATATCCGAACCTTGGGACATCGGCCCGGGCGGTTACCAGCTCGGTCATCACCCTCCGGGGTTTGCCGAGTGGAATGATCGCTTCCGAGACAGCACGCGGCGGTTCTGGCGCGGTGATGCAGGCGAGCGTGCCGAGTTCGCTAGTCGGTTCGCCGGATCGAGCGACCTGTTTGACCGACATTCCCGCGGGCCGTGGGCCTCGATCAACTACGTCACTTCACATGATGGTTTCACGCTGGCCGACGTCGTCAGGTACGCAACGCGACACAATGAAGCAAACGGCGAGGACAATAAGGACGGTCAGGTAGAGAACTATTCAGCCCATTGGGGCGTTGAAGGTCCGACCACGGACAAACTCATTTTGGAAACGCGCGCTCGCGTTCAAAGAGCCATGCTTGCGACCCTTTTATTTGCCGACGGCACCCCGATGCTGCTCGGTGGCGATGAATTCGGCCGGTCTCAAGGCGGCAACAACAATCCATACTGTCAGGACAACGACATTTCATGGTGGCCTTGGAGTTTGCCGGAAAGGGAGGAAAATGGCGAATTGCAGTGGTTCGTCGCTAAGCTTGTGGAAATCAGGAAGCAGCAAACCGCCCACCAAGACGGAGCGACCCCACACGGCCGAGGAGAGCCGGCGCCGGGCATCCCTGAAATTGCCTGGTTTGATGCAAATGGGCAGGGCATATCGGATGAAGCGTGGCAAAATCCCGAGTTCCGCCTGCTGTGCATACGTCGTGCGACGAAAAGCGATGCTCGCTCAGTGGCCCTGCACACTCTTCTTCTAAACCCGACGGCTAAAGACGAGATATTTAAGTTACCCCAGCCAGAACTGCCCAGCCAAGTCGTGATGGACACTGCCCGGCCCACCGCAGCGAGTGTCGACATCAAGGAAAATCAAATCGAGGTCAATGCGCACAGTGCCGTTCTGGTGTTTTCGAACTTGGCGAGCGCGCCTTCATGATTTGTACGGACTGGCATATGTCCTTTGGTGCGAACCTGACTGGACCGGACCGAACACAGTTTCGAATTTGGGCTCCCGCGCAACAGACGCTGTCATTAGCCGTCGAAGGGTTTTCTCCACGGCCGATGGTCAGGCTTGACGGCGGTTGGTTCGAAGTCGAAGTGCATTGTGGCGCTGGAACACGTTATCGTTACATTTTGCAAGACGGCACCGCAGTTTCTGATCCAGCCGCGCGCGCGCAAGACGGCGACATTCACGGCGCGAGCATCGTGGTCGATCCGTCATCCTATCGCTGGCGTCACTCCGATTGGACGGGCAGGCCATGGCATGAAACTGTTATCTACGAATTGCATGTCGGCATTCTCGGTGGCTTTGCGGGTGTGGCGCGTGAATTACCTCGGCTTGCCGCGCTGGGCGTCACTGCGGTCGAGTTGATGCCGATCGCGGAGTTCCCCGGCGCACGCAACTGGGGTTACGACGGTGCTTTGCCGTTCGCACCCGAGTGCAGCTACGGTAACCCTGACGATCTGCGGACGTTAGTCGACGAAGCGCACGGCCATGGGCTGATGATCTTTCTCGACGTCGTCTATAACCATTTTGGTCCCGACGGGAATTATCTGCCGGCCTATGCTCCGCAGATGTTTCGCGACGATCTCGCCACGCCGTGGGGGCCGGCGATAGAATTTCGCCGCAAGGAAGTACGCCGGTTCTTTACCGATAACGCGCTTTATTGGCTCCTCGAATATCGTTTCGACGGCCTTCGTTTTGACGCCGTTCACGCCATAACCGAATCCGATTGGCTTGATGAAATGGCGGCCGAGGTGCGCGACACGATAGAACGCGAACGGCACGTACACTTGGTGCTCGAAAACGATGCCAATGCCGCTTCGCATCTGAAGCGCAACTTCGACGCGCAGTGGAACGACGATGGCCACCACGTCCTCCATGTTCTCCTGACCGGCGAACACGAGGGCTATTACGAGGATTACAAGGACGGTGCCGCGGCTCTGTTGGCACGCTGCCTGAAGGAAGGTTTCATCTATCAGGGCGAACCGTCGCTCCATCGCGGCGGAAGAACGCGCGGCACGCCAAGTGCCGAGTTGCCTCCGACAGCTTTCGTGCTGTTTTTGCAGAACCACGATCAGATTGGAAATCGCGCCTTCGGCGAGCGATTGACAAAACTTGCGGACGCCGAAGCGCTTGAAGCGGCGGCCGCACTGTTGCTGCTGTGCCCGCAAATTCCCCTTCTGTTTATGGGCGAGGAATGGGCGAGTTCATCGCCGTTCCTGTTTTTCACCGACCATAATCCAGAACTCGCCAAGGCGGTAAGGGAAGGGCGGCGCCGGGAATTTGCCGGCTTCTCGCAATTTTCGGATTCCAAGCTTCTCGCGCAATTGCCCGATCCAAATGACATTGAGACGTTTGCGCGCTCGAATCCCGGTCCAGACCGCGACGGTGGCAAAGTCCGCGAGCAGCTATACGGCAAACTGCTCGCGCTGCGCCGCGCGGAGATTGTGCCGCGCCTGGCGGGCGCCCGTGCGATTGACGCACGGGCGGTCGGACCTGCTGCCGTGGTGGCACAGTGGCGAATGGGCGACAATGCGACGTTGACCATCGCCACGAATCTCGGACCGGAGCAGGCCCCCTGGGTGCCGCAGCCGGGCCATACGCTTTTTGCCAGCTCGCAGAAAGCTCAGCACAGCGCATCGTCGGGTATAATCGAGCCTCGTTCGACGATCGCGGTCCTAAGTCAATGACCGACGACGCGGCGATCTTCTCACTTGCCCGCCATGCCGGGATTGCGCCGGAGTGGGAGGATTACACTGGTCAGCAGCATCTCGTTTCACCTGAGTCGATTAAGCGAATTCTTTCCGCTTTGGGGCTGCCCTGCGGGAGCCCGGACGAACTCGCATGGAGCCAACACACGTTGCAAGTACCGGCGTTGCCGCCGCTCATTACTGCGGCGGCCGGCGCCCTTATCGACCTGCCGATGGTGTTGCGGCAACCGCCGGATCACATCGGCGTCACTCATGAGGACGGAACAAGCGCCTCACTTCAGGTGTGCGGAGGGTCGCGGGGTTTACAGGCCAGCGGCATCTCAACACCTGGATACCATACAGTTGAGGTCGGCAATGAGCGCACGACAATCGCGGTTGCGCCGCCGCGGTGTCTGAAGGTCGCCGATATTGCGCCCGGCGAACGCGTGTGGGGGATCGCTGCTCAGATTTATGGGTTGCGCACGCCGGGCGATTGCGGCATCGGCGATATGACCGGCGTAGCCGCATTGGCCAAAGCAGCGGCTGCCCTTAAGGGGGACGCGTTGGCGCTTAGCCCGATGCATGCATTATTTGCAGCCGATCCGCGGCACTACAGCCCTTATTCGCCATCAAGCCGGCTATTTTACAATGCCTTGCACGCCGATCCCCGAATACTGTTCGGCGACATCCGCGTACAAAAGGCGGCCGCCGAAGCCGGGATCGCGGCGCGCGCACTGGAATTGGAACAATCTGCGCTAATCGATTGGCCGCAATCAGCGCGCGTTAAAATGTCCGTCTTTCGTAACCTATTTGAGAATTTTAGGATCAATGATTTGGAGACGGCGCCGAACACTGCGTTGGCGGCGGATTTCTCGAGTTACCGCGCCGCGGGTGGAACTCTGCTTGAGGATCATGCGCGCTTCGAGGCATTGCATGCCCATATGCTCGATGCTGATCCCGCGGTTTGGAGTTGGCGCGACTGGCCAGCGCCGTACCGAGATCCGAGAAGTGCGGAAGTCAAAGCCTTCGCCGAGAAGAACAGGCACGAAATCACTTTCCATTGCTTCCTGCAGTGGATCGCCGAACGGTCCATCGCTGCCGCTCAGCATGTAGCAATGCAGGCCGGAATGCGGATCGGTCTACTTGCCGATCTGGCGGTGGGCATGAGCGGCGCCGGAAGCCATGCTTGGACTAGTCAAAAAGACATTCTCGTGGGACTCCAGATCGGCGCGCCGCCGGATCTGTATAATGCCAACGGCCAAAATTGGGGCCTCACCACATTTTCTCCGCGGGCACTTTCAAGCGGCGGATTTGCCCCATTCATTGCGACGCTTCGCGCGTCCTTGCGTCACACAGGCGGTCTGCGCGTCGATCACGTGATGGGTTTATTGCGGCTCTGGGTTATTCCGCAGGGCGCCGACGCCAAGGAAGGGGCCTATCTCGCGTTTCCCATCGACGATTTAATCCGCCTTGCCGCGCTCGAGTCTCATCGCCATAGGGCCATCGTGATCGGCGAGGATCTCGGTACGGTACCTGGTGGATTTCGCCAAACGCTGGATCAAGCCGGCATCTACGGAATGCGCGTGCTGTGGTTCGAACGCGAGCGCAATCGTTTCACCCCGCCGCGAGCATGGCTCATCGATGCCGCGGCTATGACTTCGACCCACGATCTTCCGTCCGTCGCTGGCTGGTGGCGCGGTCGAGATATAGAAACCCGTGCGCACCTTGGATTGGTTGCCGATGCGGAGGCGGAGAAAACCGACCGCGAGAATGACCGCACATCGCTATGGCGTGCGTTTCGCCGCGCAAAAGCGGGACACGGCAATAGGCCAGCACTGACCGACACGTCGATCGTTGCTGACGCAGCCATAAAGTTTATCGCTGAAACCAAATCGCGGCTGGCGCTTTTGCCGCTTGAAGACGCCTTGGCCCTGGACGAGCAGGTCAACCTTCCGGGCACTATCACCGAGCATCCTAATTGGCGGCGGCGTTATCCACGCAAGGCCTCCGATCTTCTCAATGCGCCGGAAATTCGCCAACGACTTGAGCCGCTAGCGCAGAGACCGCGGCAATGAGTTTGCCTCGCGCGACAATGCGGCTACAGTTCCATCGCGGTTTTACGTTTGCCGATGCCGTGCCACTGGCCGGTTATTTTGCTGGACTAGGCATCAGCCACATTTATGCCTCGCCGATCATGACGGCGCGTCCTGGCTCGATGCACGGCTATGATACGATCGACCCGACGCGCATCAATCCGGAGCTCGGTGGCGAGGAGCAGTTCTATAGGCTGGTGGCTGCGCTGCGCCAGCACGATATGGGTATTATCATAGACATTGTGCCCAATCACATGGCCGTCGGCAGCGGTAATGCATGGTGGATGGATGTGCTTGCCGGTGGGCGCAGTAGCCGCTACGCCAAATACTTCGACATCGACTGGGAGCCGGTCAATCCCTTGCTATGCGGCAAGGTTTTGTTGCCGGTACTAGGACGACCCTACGGTGAGGCGCTGGCGGCTGGTGAGCTAAATCTTCACGCCGAGAGGAATCGGCATTTTGTCCATTATTTCGACCAGAAATTTCCCGTCGCAGATTCGAGTGTTCAGGCGTTTTCGCGTGCGTCACCGGACGCGTTTGACCCGGCTTTCGAATCGGGCCGCCGACAGCTGCATCATCTCCTTGAAGGGCAACATTATCGGCTTGCATGGTGGAAGTGTGCGAACGACGAAATCAATTGGCGGCGCTTTTTCGATATCAATGAGCTCGCCGCGCTGCGTATGGAAGTTGACGAGACATTCGAAGCTGTGCACGCGTCCATTTTTTCGCTTTATGCCCAAGGGCGGATCGATGGCGTGCGCGTCGACCATGTCGATGGACTGGCTGAGCCGGATCGTTATTGCCGCAAGCTGCGCGTCCGACTGCGTGAACTTGAGACCGAGCGGCCGGCTGGCGCGCCGCGTGGTCCCGCTTACGTCATCGTTGAGAAAATCCTCTCGCGCGGCGAAGGATTGCAACGTGCCTGGGAGATCGACGGAACGACCGGTTATGATTTCATGGACGAAGTTAATGCTCTTGAGCATGACGCCAATGGTGAAGACGCGCTGACCGATCTTTGGGAGGATATCAGCGGCAGGCCCGGTGCATTCGATCTAGAGGAAGAGCTGGCGCGCCGGCAAATCCTTAACCGGAGTTTCTCGGCTCAACTGGATAGTACTGCTAACGCATTTTACATCACCGCCCAAAGCGAACTGATCACCCGCGACATTTCACGGTCGGCGCTTCGGCGCGTTTTGGTGGAAATCCTTGCTCATTTTCCAGTGTATCGCACCTACGCGCGAGTTGATGAGGAAGGCCCTACCGATTTGAAGTTTGTTTCCGAAGCCGTAGCTCATGCCAAAGAGACGTGTCTGCCGGTGGACGCGTGGCTGATCGAAAAACTCGCGGCATGGCTCTCGGGGCAACGCATGCGTCCTGACGACGTTGCCCTGCAAAATATTGCGCTCATGCGCTTTCAGCAGTTGAGTGCGCCGCTTTGTGCGAAAGCGGTCGAGGACACCGCGTTCTACCGTT
The DNA here is from genome assembly GCA_963813825.1 of uncultured Alphaproteobacteria bacterium. Lineage (GTDB taxonomy): Bacteria > Pseudomonadota > Alphaproteobacteria > Rhizobiales > Xanthobacteraceae > BOG-931. Next base: position 156,290 of record CAWFBB010000036.1, on the reverse strand, counting down.
ATGGCCGCTTGATATCCCGAAACGACGTTGGGTTTGACGCTCGGAAGTTCGCTTGCTCAGCAGCAGAGTTCCATGAAAAAATGCGGACGCGCCGAGACTGCTTTCCCCATTCCATGCTGGCAACCGCGACGCACGACCACAAGCGCGGGGAAGATGTCCGCGCGCGGCTCGCGGTCCTGAGCGAAATTTCGGCCGAGTGGAAACAGGCGACAGGGCGCTGGCTGGAGTTGAGCGAGCCATACTGCACGATGCTCGGCGGCGTCGCGGCGCCCTCGGCCGTTGATCGGGCGATCCTCTTCCAAACCGTTGTTGGCGCTTGGCCGATGAGTCTTGTCACAACTGACAAGCCCGGGCTTGCGGCATATGCCAAGCGCATTGCTGCATGGCAGCAAAAGGCTGTTCGGGAGGCCAAGGTGCATACCGATTGGTCGGCGCCAAGTGAGAGCTATGAGCGTGCGGCTGCCGAATTTATCGACAGGCTGTTCACCGAACCTGCCGACTTGCTCCAGGAAATCGCCGCTCTCGTGCGCCGCATCGCTGCGGCCGGCGCGGCGAACGGCTTGGCCCAGACCGTGATCAAGCTAACCGCGCCGGGCGTGCCTGACATTTATCAGGGGACTGAATATTGGGATCTAAGTCTTGTTGATCCGGATAATCGAGCCGCGGTCGATTTTGCAGCGCGAGAGAAATCCCTTGGCACTTCGCTCGAATTATTGGCCTCAAGCTGGGGCGACGGACGGATCAAACAATACGTCATCGCGCGCGCTCTTGGGGCGCGTAAGGCAATGCCGAACCTTTTTGCGGAAGGGGCCTACCTCCCGCTCGACGTCGTTGGGCCAAAATCTCGGCACCTGGTAGCGTACGCGCGCATTCATGGCACTTACCGCGCGATTATAGCAGCCTGTCGTATGACTGGCCGGCTTCTCCACGGCGGCAATGGTTTATTCCCTTTGGCCTCCCGATGGGGTGATACGCACATCGTCGTGCCGCCGGAGCTTCAAGGATTATTTTCAGATGTTTTTGCTGCGGCGCACAATTTATCTGTTGGTACTAGAATTCAGCCCGCAACAATTTTCACATCTTTACCTGTTGCGCTGCTGACGAGCGTTACGTGATGGAGCACTGAACAGGCCAATTACTTCTGTGTACAATGTATCTTGGCCGCCACGCACGTCTTGTGCGAATATTTGTGAGTATTTATTGATTCGCGTAATCGCGGCGGCGTGGAATGCAGACACGCAGCATGGGACGCACGGGAGCCGGGGGCTTCTTGAGGATGAGGGGCACCCAAAGCGGACATCCGAGACGCAGCGGCCACTACCTCACGGTGCGTAGGTAGCGAAAAAGTGGCCAGCCGGAGTGGCGACCGGCCCGCGATAGTCTTATCGTCTCTCGATATGCGGCTTTCAGGCCGCGAAGACGCGCGTCAACCTTGCCTGGCAATCTCGCTTTTTCCGCGCTGCTGCGGTTAGAGAATTTGGCGGGCAACCGCGCGTTCGGCATGTCCAAACTCATGCCCTCCCCAGCGAAGCCGCCGCATTATCTTGGCTATGCTTCTCCCTCGGTCGGGGCGACATAAGTGTGACTGAAAAAACCTTCTCTAATTTGGAGTTATATCAGTCCATCTGTACTCGATAGGAAATACCGAAAAGTTATCCTGTTTGCGACTGATAACTGTCGACCGCAATCTCGAAGTCCGCACCTTCCCACGCATTTCGTTGTATCCAGAAGAAAGTGAAGCGCAGGATATCTCCCACGCGGAGCGTCTCCGTCGGAAGATCGCAGACAAATGTTCCCAATCCGGTCGCCTTGGTATCGCTGTCGGTGATAGTGGACCAGTTTGCGGCGGACCACCGCACGCGCGCCGGGGCTAGCAACTCGAAACGCAATTTACGGCCGGCTACGATGTTCGGAATTTTCGATGTGAAGCGCCAACATAACGGAGCTGGTGGCGGCCGATTGTCGATGTAGCGACTTTTGGTTTGCGGCGGCATATCGAACACGGCACCGTCTCGCAGCGAACGTAGCAGCTTGATATGTTCAGCGTGAGCCCAGGCTAGAGGCATGGCGCTGCCGGACGGCTGTCCGAGGAAAAGCTCGTATTCCGGAATGTCATCCACGTCCCAAATCTGCTCCGGCAATAGCCCGCCGGGACTGGCAGAAGCTTCTAGCGTGCCGAGCAGCCGCTTCGCCTCATCGTGTCGTCCCAAAGCCAACTCATAATGGGCTCGTTCGCCGGTGAGCAACGGCCACAATCGTCCGATGCCGCTGCCATTGAAGGGGGTACCATCGGCATGCTCACCGTAACCGTCGGCGTTGTAGCGATACCAATAAGGCCCTGCTGGAAGTTCACGCTTCAGCATGGCGTCGATCGCGGCGACAGTATTGATGATGCGAGGATCGTCCGGAGCGCGTAGGCCAAAGCGGACTAGCGCCAGAGCATCGGGGCTCAGGAGTAGATCGGCTTCCAGGTTGCGGTCGGTGTCGCCCCGATTTGCGATCGCAACAAAGCCGCGCGAACTAGTAACGCCATTATCGAATAATCCGATCCGGATGTAATAGCCCTCGATGCCGAGTTTGCGCGAAAGCTCGGTATCGACGACGTAAGTCCAGGTTTCGATCTGCTCGTTCCAGCCATCGGCGACTTCGCGCAAATATTGGGCAATTGCGGTCCTGCCATTCCTGTCCATGGCATCGGCCGCCACCAGTAACGCCGCGATTTCGACCGCCAAAGTGAAGGGGGTATAGCCGCCATCTTCTTCCCAGCGATCCTGCTGCGTCATGGGTCCGTTACGAACAATGAAGCCAGCCGCCGTCTCGATCATGGTGCCGAAGCGCAATGCTTCCTCGGCGCTGAGAAACCCACCACGCCACAGCATGTCGTAGAGCAGGATCGGAAAGGCGGTCTCGTCCATTTGCACGCCGTTCCAGTAAGGCCTTCCATCGAGCCAGGAGTTTTGTACCCAATGTCCATCATGCTCCTGAATGGCTGCGAGATATTCCAGCACCGATTTGGCGTGATCGCCGTCGCCGGCAGCAAGGAGTCCGCCGGCAATTTCGACAAGATCCCGCGGCCAGACCAGATGATAGCCGCCGAGATCGTCATCGCCCTTGGAAAAGCCCCAAGGTATCGACAAGCTTGCGATGATCGCGCCCGAAGCCTCGTCGCGATGCGCTGCTATGACCGATGTGCTGACGCGGTAGCGATTGAGACCTGTCCGATTGTACTTTTCGTCGAGAGGTACCAGGCTTCCTTGCCAGTTCCGCCATCCGGCCGAGAAGCCTTTGAGGATTGGCTCAACGCCCTGCTGCAGGCTGATCAGAGCGCGGAAGGCCGCTTCCTCCGGTTGCGCGCCAAATCCGATCGCAAGAACAGCGCGCCCGTTGCCCGTGGCGAAATCTACGGTGCCGGAAATCGCAACATTGCCCTTTTCCGCGCGTTGATATTCTGGTTTTAGACCCTCGCCGCGCGACAGCGTTTGCCAGCCATCGGAAATGCCGACATAGCCGGCCGAACGTGCGAGCCATGGGACGGAAGAGGCAACCGCGAGCACCGTGCCGCGACCCTCAGCAAATAACATCGGGCGCCCTTTGTAATCGTCATACCACGCGGTGTTGTCGGCGCCGGCATTGACGAGGTGCGGAGCGATAATCGCATGGACGGAATAGTCGGATTGAGCGCCGACAAGCGCTTCAAACGTAATCTCTTGTAGGACGACCTCGCGTTCCGGATCGCACAGGACGGTCTTTTTGATGCGGTAGCGGCCATCGCGCGCCGTACTGATCACTCGTATGGCTGGAACGCCGTCCTCGACCATTCCGCCGCTATGATCCGCATCACGCTTATCCTCGGAAAAATAGCCTTGCGCGGTGACGATGAAACCGAAGTCGCGGATGCATGCAGTGTCCAGACGGTTTGCATAGATTTCGTTGAGAATACCGTGGCTCATTGTGAACCAGACGCGAGAGCCTCGGCCCAACGCCGTTCCGACTGCGCCCTTGGCGCTTGACGTCCAGCGTGGAGCGATGCCCGGCGCGCCCGGCGGCGTGATTAAATCAATTCCCATCTGCTGCTTTCGAATTACCGGCGATTTGGAGACGCGCGCTTAGTGCTCTTACGTAATAGCCATTCATTGGCGCAGATTGTTGGGTGCTTCAAGACAAATGAGATGGCCACCGGGCTCACGAAAAAGAGCACGCAACTTTCCGTCATCGAAGAGGACGGGACCTGATAAGCGCGCGTGAGCACTTCGGGCGGATAGTAATGGGCGTCGATGAGGAGGGGCAGCTGTGGCCTGCACCCGGTTCCGCAGACACCAAGTTAGGTGTTTTGATGGAACCGGAGGCGACATCAAGGCTGTGGTGACACCAACGTCTAACCAACAGCAGAGCAATGCGCCCGGAGGAATGAACGTATTTGGCGGACCGCCAGGGGAATCCGCTCCTTTGGTTCCTTCCACGGAAACATGCTCACTTCGGACTTAGGCGCGAGCATCGCGGCCTCCATGGCGACATCGTACGGATGCGACGGGACATCATCCGGCAGGATAAGGACTGGCGTCAGGCAGTTGCGCACGAAATCGCGCGTCACGGTGAAGACGAAGTCAGGATCGGTCCGGTACATCTTGGTCAGGAATTTATCGACCATTGCCATCGTGATCTCCGGCCGTTGGGCAGTGAGTGGCGGACCCCAGCCCTTCATATTGTTGTTGTAGAAATGATCGCGCAGCTCAGGACGCGAACCGCTGGGCTGCGCCAGTACGGCGGCGATAATCCGATTGGGTACCCGCTTCAATAAGTTCCAGGCGAAGGGGCCGCCAATACAGAAACCCAACACCATGAACTTATCGATACCCAGATGATCCATCACCCCGAGCTGGTCGTCGGCGTAGGCGTCCCATGGCCGCTCAATCGCGAGTGGGCCGGTGGACTGGCCACCATTGGCGTTACGTAGGTCCGATGCGATGCAGCGGTACTCTTCCTTGAACTCATCCATCGGGTTAAACGCCGAGCTGCTACCTTTGAGGCCAGCGATCGTCGAGTTCAATCCTCCTCCGGGGATGACCAACAGCGGCAAACCGGAGCCAGCCTCCTCATAGTAGATGCGAACGGCGCCTTTTTCGTAGAACGGCATTGCAGCTTCTCCCTACCCAGTCTGCTGGCTAAGCACGAGGCGGTGGCCAGTCATGCCAAAGTCACGCTGTAAATCAGATCGATTGCCCGTCGGTTTCTTAAGCCTTCCGGGTGTGCCACGACTCCTCAGTGCAATTCGAGTGCAATTCGGCCGCCATCGCCTACCAAATGGGGCTGGTTACCTGGGTATCGCCCATAATTGAGGCAATGCGGCAAATCGATCGGACGTTGATGATACCCGCGTGGTAACTGGTCAATGGGTTTCACCGCTGGTACGGTGCCTTCGTGCGGCTTTGTAGGCATGTGAGTGGCAAAAATGTCAGCGCTTGACGTCGTCGAGTCCTTTCGAAAAAACGCCGTTCCCTTCAGGAGACAGGTATCGATCAATCGCGACGGCGAAGATTTTGTCATAGCCTTCCAACCCGACAACATCATCGCTATGAGGCACGGTGAAGCCAACGCGCTGCGAAAGATGTGTCATACCTTGCGATGGGAAATCGTAAGTGACACGACCCCGGAGCCAAATGATCCCACATCATGGTAGGACTGACACTCCTCCGTGATAGCCGCTTCCTGGCGCCCTGGTCGATCGAAGATGGCCATCGTTTTGCGGCAGGCCATGCGGAGCGGCGGCTCTGACGCATTGGCAACCCTGACGCTACGAACCGAACGCGGCGATCACGCAATGGACGCGATGGATACGACCGGCGGCGGACGAGCGACAAGCTTGGCTAATCGCCTCAAGTTTTGTGCGATAGCTGCCAGCGTGAACTCGAACTGCGCGCCGCTGGGGCCGCGAAGGCGCAATCGGTCAAGCCGCAGAATGCGTCTGTCGAAATGGGCTCAACTATCGTAGTGGCCCCGCCGACAGAGTGATTTTCCGCCGACCGTTCGCATGGGTACCAATAAGCGCAGACTGCGAATTTTCACGCGATTGCTCGAACAGCATGGTGCCCGCGTTGCCTCCCACTGCACTTAAGTCGTCTTTCTCGCACGTTGCCGCAATCGCCAATCCAATCGAGGCAAGGTGAGCGCGGCGGTAGCAATAAACGGCGAGCAAGGCCCTCGCTGTTGGTGAGACTGTCGCAATGAGCTCGTTCAGCCCATGTGCACTGGCGCGATATATTTCGCCAAGCAGTTGATCAGCGATGGGACAGGCTTCTTCCTCAAGAACTGCGTGATGTTCCGGCAGCATCGCGGAGTCTCCGAGAGTTGTTCTCTCATCGACCATCCATTGCATTGCGTTAACGAGGCGTTAACCGAAGCCGAATTACCCATAATGGTTGCCCTTACGCGCACGCGCGAGGCGACCCGCATCGGCGGTGGCTGCGCCAAGCAGACCGACCGGCTCGAGCCGGCGCTGCGGCTGCTGGCGACGTCGCCATTTTCGTTTTAGCGGAATTGTTGTTCGCAGATTCTGGTTCGGGGGCGACGGATGGAGCTCGGGCGATCGGCGCGACCGCCGATGCTACTGTTGCCGGCGCCGGGGGAGCTACCGGGTCATCGACAACGATCGGAAATTCTGCAGCACTGACACAGCAGGGGGGTGATCACTGGCCAAACCATCCGAGAAAAACGGCAGGAACGGCAGGGATTCCAATTCACGCTCAAGCATCTCAATCCCACCAAAATTTTTGGAACCAAGCAGATCTGGCGCCACCACACGAAAGTTCCGGTCTCTGACATTCATCGGACTATCGTGGACATGCTCGACGATCTCGCATTAGGCGGAGGAATCCAGCAGGTATCGGACTGCTTGAATTCTTACCTCAAGCGGCCGGATCGCAGCGACCAAACACTCATCGAGTATGCCGAGCGGCTCGGCAACGGCGCGGTGTTCAAACGGCTTGGTTTCCTCGCTGAAAGATCTCAAAGGGGAGGGAAACTCGCTGAGCTGTGTGGTGCCCACCTGACAACCGGAAATGTCAAGCTCGACCCGACGATGCCTTGTTCGCGGCTCATCTCAAAATGGCGACTCCTCGTTCCGGAAACGTGGGTGAGAGGAGACGATAATTGATCGACCGGCGCGAAATATTCGACCTTGCCGCGCAAACGTCGCTCACACCGCATGTGGTTGAGAAGGATTATGTCCTCGGCTGGATGCTCGCCGGCATTTACGCCCACGAGGAACTCGCAGAAAGCTGGCTCTTTAAAGGAGAAACCTGTCTCAAGAAGTGCTTCTTTGAGACGTACCGATTTTCCGAAGACCTTGATTCCACCCTCCGCGATGAAGCTCAAATCGAAGAAGGCTTTCTGAAACGCGTCTTCGGCGAGATCGCCGCGTGGATACGCGCGCGCGTTAACGATGGTGCGGCGGTGACCGCTGTTTGGACGAGAACACCTGTGCCAAATCGCAGCAAGAGGGTGCCTAACGAGTTGGCGGTGATCCGTTGCCCTTCCCCTTGTGCACTCGACGCTGGTGGTCAATGAGCATTTCGAGACCGACGGCGCGATCGTGTTTCGGAAAGCCTGCCGCCTCGGCTGCGAGGGTATTGTTTCAAAGCGGCTGCGCTCGCCCTACCGTTCCGGCCCCACGGCGCATTGGATTAAGGTCAAGAATCCGAAGGCGCCGGCGGTCACGCGCGAGGCAGAGAGGAGTGGAGGTAACGTGGCGATGCAACAGACAGTGACGGCGCGCGTCGTCCCCTGGGAGAAGGACAAGGATCTGTGGGGCGTCGCGGTCGAAATCAACCGCGATGGCAAAGTCTAACGCTTCGCTGGGCGGATCGAGGGGCCGCGAGGGACCGCGGAGATGGTTGCAAGGATGTTCAGCGATCAAACGCGCGATCCTTATTTACTCAGGGACACCTGGATGCCCGGCCTTGCCGGCAAGCCGTAAAGCGTATGGCGGTAGCGATGACTGATGATTGAAACGGCTCTAATCTTTCAGGACAAGTACGAAAGCGATGTGATCCGCGTCGAGTTCTTTGACGAGGGCGGCTGTAAAGTTGCTCAGTTCAGCGGCCCGCGAGCCCGTGAACGGGCACTGGCAGCGTCCGACACGCGCCTCCTCTGGACTTAGACCACGGAGGAATGAGACATACTTGTCGCTGCAATCTAGCGAGCGTGGAATGGGCCGTTACAAAGACTATGACCGCGGACGTAAGCACGGCGGTTATGACGGCGATCAAAAGTCTGACGACCGAGCATCCGAAGCTCGGCCTAATTATTCACGTCCGAGCGCCGCGGCGGAGCGACGCCCTGTTAGTGCTTCGCAGGTCGAAGGCTCGACCACTGAAAGTATTGGTACCGTTAAAATGTACAAGGCCGACAAGGGATTCGGTTTTGTCGGGCAGGATGGCGGGGGAAGGGATGTCTTCGTCCACGCCACGGCGCTTGCCCGCGCCGGGCTGAGCGGGTTGGCTGAAGGCCAGCGTGTGCGGATGCAAGTCGGTCAGGGTCAAAAAGGATTAGAGGCGCAGACGATCGAGCTATTGGACTGAAACTTCACGTCATCCCTGAGTTCGCCTTGGCGCTGAACTCTTATAGATTTCGCTGAATTCGGCGCGACGATGGTGGTGACAACTTTCGTGCTGCGGCCAGATGGAGACGCCACCGGCAACCAAGCTTGACTTGACCATCAATCTACCGACCGCCCGCTCGACTTGTTGCCACCGCTGGCGTCATCGAGCGTTACGTTGTCGCAAGATAACGATCCGCTCGCGGCCGCCCCTATCGGCCCGCACTATGCGGACTGGTGCCCTCGCGCCACTCCTTATAGGCATCACGCATACAAACGGCACACGGACGAAAACCAGCCCCGATGGCAGTGGCTTCATCCGCAAAAAATACACGATGGTGCTCGTAGGTTTTTCCTCTCGCGATCGCGCGCAATGCGGCGGGACAGTCAAATCGCCCGTAAATCTTTGCGCGCGCGTTGCCTCCCAATAGTCGCTTGCTATTGCTTGAATAGAAGTGGCCATCCGCATCGAGCAGCTTATAGGTTTTGGTCATTTCAACCGTTTTGAATATTTCAGACTAGGTTTAACACGGCGCCTTGGCCATAACTGAGCGCGCGCCAACTCTTCTGCAAAGAGTGCCAAAAAAGAAGCCGACGAATTGCTTGACTTAAAATCGCTATGCCGGATGCAACGATTGAATTGCCGGGCTCGGAAAATTTTGCCGGACTGGAAAAGGGGGCGCCGCGATGAAAATCTTGTCGATTCGTCAGCCGTGGGCCTACCTGATTAGTAGCGGCTCTAAGAACATTGAGAACCGGACGTGGCCGACGAAATATCGCGGCCTGTTTCTCGTTCACGCCTCGCTGAACATCAACCGCGTCGCACGGCTTGATCCGTCGCGTGCGGGCCAATCTCAGCTATCTGTTGTGGCATCGGGAAGCGGTCGAGAAAGTCGGCAATCGGATGACGGCCCGCTGGCGTTTGTCCGACCAATCTAAATTGCTATGGGGACCCGTTCCGTATTGGAATTTCAACTTTTCCAGATCGGTACGCGACCGTACCGAGTTTGATATTGACGGCGCAAAGCACGCATTAGAAAATCTTCCGGCTCCCTCATTTTGATTGAGGTACGGACATGAGCGAATTACAGGTACAGCCCCCGAAGTCCATACCGCCAATTTCTTGTACAAAGTGCGGTAAGCAGGCCCGCTTAGTACGCCGGATGCCCGTCACTCCTTTTGGCTTGGAGGAAAAGCACACGTTTGAGTGTGTCGATCCCGAGTGCGGGCACCGGATGGAGATGATCGGACGCGGGTAAGGCCCCGCGCCTCAGTTAGCAAGCTGTTTGGTTTCATGCCGCTACCAATAGCCGCTGAAATCAACCGATGGCTTTTGCTTCATCGCCAGACCGGCCAGCCGGTTCATCTGCTCGCCATTTGACTGACGGCGGGTATCTTCCCGCCACGTCGCTTCCTGTGCATAGCGAAGCAAATATTGACCGGCGATGTGGTGATAGTGCCCGATTTCCGCGCGGCGCATACGGCTGAAAACTCCTCTGCCCAATTCGTGCAAGCGCCGTCGAGGCTATAAGCCTCTTGGTGGTTGCAGCACGACCCCTCATTTGGGTTGACTTGGAAATGACGACGAATGTGTCTCTTGATGCTTCTGCCTATCGCTCGACCCAAAAGCACCGGAACGGCGTTCCCGATGTGCCGCGCAGTATGTTTGATCGTCACCTCGTTGTTCGGCGCGATTGAGCAACGCTTCAAGACAGCCGACGCCATCGCCATGAAGCTCGGCATCGAGAAGACCGCCATGGTGCGGGTTCGCGCTGCGATTGCGGCCGGGATCGTGTCGGCGCGACCTACCGACTGATTGCCAACGGCACTAGATCGAGTGCGGCTTGTGCAACCAATCATTCACCGAAAGTGAAACGTGCTGCCGTTAACGGAACGCCGAATGGTGCACCGCATTATTTACGCGGGTGACACAGCATCCGGGTAAATCTAATGATTGGGCCCCGCGACCGAGCGAAGCGTTACCGCGAACGCGCCGAGGAATGTTTACAAACTGTAGCTACCTCGCAAACTCCAGGAACAGGCCAGATCTACCTGCTGATTGCCGAGCATTGCCTACTATTGGCCGCGTCAGAAATGGATTTGGCGAACACGGCAGCAGCGCTCGCAGATAAAATGCTGAGATTCACCGAGCAGTTTAATCCGGGCGATGTTTAGAGTTGAAACGGGCCGGCTGGTCAACGCCGCTGCCCAGTCGCTGGTCATTCCCGAACTCATGACGCTGGGGGCGCTGGCTGACGTGCGCGAGCTGCTTAGTCATCGGAAATTCCCGATAATTTGCGACAGCAAATGTGAGGCTGCCGTGAAGTAGCGGCCGTCAAACCAATAAGCATCGAGGCCATAGAGGACGACAATGCAAACGAGTGCAGTACCTAGTGGCTTCATCTTCGCCTCCCTGGGAGGTTACCCTTCGAAGCGCAACCGGTGGAATTGGCAGCAAGAGCACAGCGCCAGTAACCATCAAATCGATGTACGGAACCGCGCTGAGGAGTCGAGTGTTAAAAAGACGAGCCGCGTAGGACTCCCGGAAACAGAGATCATGCTTTTTTCATTTTGTCATTTGCCCATTGATCGCACCACCGCGTCGAAGGGTATTGCCGAACGCTACTATTGCAGCGAATTTTGCGCCAATTCGGATAACGTCCCAGCGCTAAGCCAGAAAGATCAGATGGATCGCCGGTATCTCCAGCGCCTAAAGCGGCTTTTGGCCTTGCGGCAGGCCAGCGGCATAGACACTCTCTCGGCCTTGAGCCAGGTGGACGGCGGCTAAAGTAAATATTGCTGGGGCCCACAACACTCGTCGACTGAAATCGGTGACGCCGGGCAAGCGCTGGCCGACCGTCGTCGAAGCGCAACCGCAAAACTGGCAGCAAGACCAAATGTTATTTAGCGGCTGCCGGAATGTTTGCGCCTTCCCTGGGTCCGGCAGCCCGGCCCCGGCCGTCACCAGCCGGGGCCGTTATGATTCTAGCGGGAACTAGCGACGGCTAGCGTTGGGATTCAAAGCCTCGGCGAACACACATCAGCATCAGAGCGGCGCATAAATCAGCGCTCAGTTACTAGATGCACAAGATTTGCGCGGTGAATATCTGGCGTATAATGTTACTTGTGCAACCCGAAGATCGCTCAAGACTTGGCGACGGTCGTCCGCAATAAAGTGGCAACTGGTCTTCAATTACGCCGACTGTACAACTTCCTGGCCACTGTCGGCGAGCAGATGCGAACCGGAACGCCGTTCAGCGACCGGGCAACCTCGGTCGGGGCTTTTTGTTTGTTGAAGGAGCATCTACGTCTTTTGACACTCGACTTGGCCAGATTTAGTTCCATACAATGGAACAGAATCGACAGCGGCTCTGCGCCGCTTCCCACCCTTAAACAAGGAGGGCAACACATGCCAGCGATAGAGTTTAGTCCATCGACTCCCGGAGCCCGGGAACGGCCCGAGTGTCCAAAATGCAAGACCGCAATGATGCTCTCGCGCATCGAACTGGATCAGCCAGGGCACGATAAGCGCACGTTTGAGTGTCCCAAGTGCGAGAACGTCGAAACGATGGTCGTCAAATATAAGTAAGCACGCGCCTCATTTGGCGGCTTCTTTCATTCCGGCCACCGGAAACAGTCTGAAAGCTGATGTCACTGCGGCCCGATCTCGGAAAATTAGCGGGCAATGACTAGGGGCCAGTGCCCCCATGAGATTTCGGCGGGTTTTCCAAAACACGCAGGTGCGGCAAATCCTGGAGCGAGCGCAATCCCGATAGTGGAAACTACAGTTATGAAGCCACCGAGTTCTCACCAGCCACGCGGCTAGAAACTATAGGGATAGCGACGACGAAGCTCAGTAGTGCAGGCCCGATATTCGCGTCGATACTTATCGATTGTCTGCACAGTAGAGAGCTTCAATTTTGCCCGGCTTCCGGCTTCGTTCGCCGCACCACCGCCGGCATCCAATTCAAACTGCTGATGGATAAGCGCCGACATTGCATCTGTGTTTTCAGCAATGGCGCGCCACAAGTCGTCGTCGGTCGGATTTGAACGCTGCACGGTACGCTCGCTCTACCACTCATTACATTGTCCCAGCATTCTGAGGTGCCAAGGCTAAGATGAGCTTAAAGACCAATTCAAGGATGTGGCTCTGCTGGGCGGTCTGGGCTTTAATCCTCACAACAATCGTTACTGCTGTCGTTGTCACCATTCCGCTCGCCGCCCAACTCTCGTAGCAAAACGACCCGGCACGTTGCCGAGAACATCGCGAATGACTCGCGTTTAATGGCCGCCCGTAAGATCAGCCTTAAAGTAATCACCGCGCCCGCGACAGGTGTGATTTTAGACTTGTTCAGAAATCATGCTGGCACCGGGCTGCTGCTGTGATTTGTCTGCACGTGGGGCCGAGCCGGCCCGCGCTTGCCCGGCGCACATCTTATTTGACTGCGCGTGTGGACAACGTCGTTATCTGTGGACGCACGCTAACGCGTTCAATTTTGAGCCCAGTTGAACTTCCAGTTCAAGCCGGCTTTCACGACACTTTGTGTCTCACGAATGCTGATGTGAGGAAACGTGCCCAAAACGGTCGGGAAGGTAAGCGTGTTTGTCCCAAAACCATAATAGTCGTATTCGAGAAAACCCGTGAGGTTCTGTGTGAAGGCGTATTCTCCGCCGACGCCGACAGTCCAGCCATCCCGAGTCTCACTACTGGTTGCGAAGGTCGCGCCCGTCGCCGTGGTGAATTGAAGATAGCTGTCCCGCTCCCAAGCACCGCCGCCTTTGACGTAGCCTAGGAAGCGATCCCAAGCGTAGCCGACGCGACCAGTCGCGGAACCGAGACCACTGATATGCGATTGGTCGGTGAGGACACCGGTGGTCGAATGCGGCCCGCTACCGGTTCCGTTCGCCCAATCATAATCGGCTTGGACGCCGACAACCCAATTGCCACCAAATTGATAGTTGCAGCCGCCCTGAATACCGCCTAGCCAACTATTTATGGTGTGGCTGGAAACAGGGAGTCCGCCCATATCGGGAAGCGACCAGTTATTTTGAGACCAGATGCCGCCGCCATTACCGCCGACGTAGCAACCAGTCCAATTGTAGATCACGGCTGCCGGAGGTGGCGCTTTGGTATAAACCCGCGCCGGAAGGTCAGCTGCGACTGCCGCACCCGCAACGCAAGCTGCGAATAAGCCGATCGCGCCGGCAAAAAAAGCTCTCATTGGCCGTCCTCTAAAGTATCAGAATCACCTTCAAGTTATGAACTGACCCATCCGTGAGTTACATCGTGTAATTGGTTGGAATGGGATTTTTGAGGAAAGTGTGGCTCGTTCGTCACATGAGCACGGTACTTCGCGGTGACGACGCCGCTGCGAATATCTTTTGCGGCTTAACATTACTGACGCTTCGGTGCGGCGCGAGTGTCAAAAGACGTAAGCCGGGCCCGCTGCCGGATTGGGAACCGCGCGGGGCGGACGCTCCGGCAAGCGCCACGTGCTAGTTCCATTGTGCTGCGAGATGCTGCCGTTGAGATCGATCGCGACAATGACGCGCGCTGCAATCTTGTCGTACGGCTTGCAATGGCCGAAGCATGTCGTAAAGTCGCGACCGGCGACAAGCGGAGTACGATCATGACGATCCCAACTCTGAAGGTTCTAGCGAGTCTTCTGCAACTGCACGGGCCGGGCGCAACGGTCCAGAGCGATCACCCGGGGATTAACGCGCTTCTTAAAGATTCTCCCAATCCGATCGTCGATGATCAGGGTACGATTCAGCCGGCAGTGATGGACGAAGACACGGTCTCGGACACACCGGCCCCAACTCAGGTCTATTTCCGGCGCGCTTTCGGCCGCGGTGGTCCCTATGCTGGCGGCTTCCGCCGCGGCGTCTATCATCCCTATGCAGGAGGGTTCCGGAGAGGCTTCGTGAGAGCGTACTAGCCGCTCCCGCTTCCCGCAGATTAGCACCGGGATCAGGTATGTCGATCGAGGGTCCGGCGCCTCCCGCTTTTCAAAACCAACCGATCTCGCAGCTCCTGATTAAAGTTGCGTCGAGATGCAATATCGACTGTTCGTACTGCTACTGGTTTCGCGACCCGTCGGTCTATAGCAAGCCCAAACTGATGAGCGACGTAGTGCTGGAGCAATTGCTCCGGCGCATGGAGGAACACGTCACCGCATACGCGCTGCCCGGGTTTCCCGTCGTCCTGCATGGCGGGGAGCCGCTCCTCTGGGGCGTTGAGAATTTCCACCGTTTTGCCGCCGGTTGCGACGCCATCACGTCGCGGACCAACTGCGACATTCCTATCGCGGTGACCACGAATGGAGTCCTAATCGACGAAGCGTGGCTGGATTGCTTTGAGGCCAACGGCATTTCCGTAGCGATCAGCCTGGACGGGCCGAGCCATATTCACGATGCGCACCGCCGCACGTTCCAGGGCGGCGGCACCCATGCGGCAGTCGAACGCGCCGCACGCATGCTGACGACACGCAATATCAGCGTCAGCGCTCTCGCAGTGTGCAATCCGAAGCACCCGCCGAAGGACTACGTCGATTTTTTCGCCGATTGCGGCATCGACCACTATGACATCATGATTCCGGACGCGACAGTGGACGAAAAGCCGCCGTCCATCGCCGCTTTCTATAATGGTCTGTTCGATCAGTGGCTGGAAGCGAACCGCGATAAGCACAGGGTCGAAATTCGCATCATCACCGACATGGTCGCAGCCCTGCTTGGCAAGAACGCGCCGACAGAGGGCGTCGGCTACCAGCCCGTGGAGCTGTGCACAGTCATGACCGACGGCACGGTCGAGGCGCACGACGTATTGCGCATCGCTGGCGAAGGCGTGAGCAAAACAACCTTCAACATCTTCGATCATTCCATCGATGAGGTGAGAAACGAGCCGCGCTGGAAAGCCGCGCGCGACGCATCGATCAACCTGTCGGAGAAGTGCCGGCAATGCAAATTCATGAACGTATGCGGCGGCGGCTACCTCCCGCACCGGTTCTCCCGGAACAACGGTTACGACAACCCGTCGACGTACTGCCACGATCTGTATGCCATGTTTGAAAACATGGAGCAGGTACTGCAACGCCACCTCTATGTCAGCCGGCCCGACGGCGAGCGCGTCCACGTCAACAGCTGATGACGATCACGGTCGACGCCGGACCGAAATCCAGCCGCTAGGGATTGGGGCGATCGAGTGCGGCCGCCACCATCTTCGATGCGGAAAGCGGTTCTCGGCGAATAGTGGATCAGTTTGCATAGGGCACTAAACCAGCTTGCCAGTCGGGCCAAACGGCGCATATTCGCCGCCATGGCCGAGTTAGAAGAAAGTAGCAGCCCCGACGGCTGGCTAGTGCGGTTGATTACACCCGGGACCACTCCGGCGGTGCCAGCGGTGGCGCGGTATTTCTGCGCTTACGAACCCGACGAGCTCCGGGCCATTGAATTGGTCAAGGCATATGTTCAGGTCGCTACCGGCGAAACTTATGACACTGTACGGCGGCTAAACATCGATGCCTTCACTGCGGAAGGCATGAACCCGGGCGATGTGAAGCAGTATGACCTAGTTCAAGCGGAGTCAAAATCGTGAAATGGGAATATCAAATTGTTAGGTCAGATACTGTCGAGAACTTTGAGGCCTCGCTCAACAAGCTTGGAAGTGAAGGGTGGGAGGCGACCTCCGGAGCCTACGCAGCAGACGAGTCTAAAAAGGTTTCCCTTGGGCACGGAATGCCGCCTTCTATGAGGGTTGGTGCGTTAACGTGGGTCGCTCTCATGAAGCGCTCAATTCCGGATTAGTCCCGCGCGACGCTAACGGATGGCACGAATGACCGGATCGAGGGCATCAGGGCCGCTTTATGCCTAAAGTTATTCACGGACGCTGACTCTCTGCATCCGAGTGTCGTCATACGGCCGTCATCAGCCGAAGCTGACATTCCCTTTAATAGACGACGCTGGTGCGCTCGGCCGCCAACCGGTTCCGACATCTGACGCGGACCGCCGTCGGTTTCGCGCGCGTCAACGCCTACAGCGACGTAGCCATCCGGCCTAGGCCGCCGGCTTCGCAGTCCGCTGAGTTCAACGCTGCGAGAGGGTTGGGTCGTCTTTGTGGATCTTGATTAGTTGGGTCAGGGTCTCGATTCCGAAGTCGGTGAACGCCATCACGCCGTCGTCACCGATCCCGTAGACCCATATTAGGCCGTCTTCGGGCTCCATCTCGGTGGCGAGGTCGAACAGCCAATCCTCGTTTTCACCGAGTTCCTTGGCGACGTGGCCGACCGTCCTGACGTGATGGACCTTGTTGACGTGCATGATCAGCCGCACGAGCGGAGATCATTGGATCTTGTTTCGCCCAATTCCACGGTAGAAGCTCATCAAGCCGGTGCGCGGGATGGGCAGCGATGCGCGAGAGGACGTCGGCGAGCCAGGCCTGCGGATCGACGCCGTTCATCTTCGCCGTGACAATGAGACTGTACATGGCCGCCGCGCGTCGGCCGCCGCGATCTGACCCGCAGAACAGCCACGATTTTCTTCCCAGCGCGATGCCGCGCAGTCCGCGCTCGGCGGCGTTGTTCGAGAGACAAACGCGGCCATCCTCGAGGAACAAGGTAAAGGCCGGCCAGCGCTTGAGCATGTAATTGACGGCTTTGACCAGGTCGTGCCCGCGCGAGAGCCTGGCGGCATGTTCGCGCATATAGGCGTGAAGTTCGTCGACCAGCGGTCGGCTCAAGTTTTGTCGAACCGCCCTACGTTCCTCAGGACTTTTGCCATTGATCGACCGCTCGATCTCGAACAGGGCATCGATGCGGCGCACGACCTCGATTGCGATCGGCGATAGAGGGATCTCCTTTTTGCCCGCGGCCTTGCGACGTGCGTTCTCCTCCAGATCAGCCATGGCGAAGAATGGGCGTCGCGCGTGCACCCAGCACGCCGCCTCACGGACCGGGCCCGGCTTGCGGTCCGCCAGATAGAGCCTGTTGTAACCGTCATAGGCGTCCGCCTGGAGGATGCCGGCATATCCCGCCAGATGCGCCTGCGGATGCTCGCTCCGGCGATCGCGCGAGTAGTAGAACATCGCCGCGGGCGGCCCGACGCCGCCGAACGGCTTGTCGTCCCGAACATAAACCCAGCACCGGCCGGTATCGGTCTTGCCTTTGGCCAGAACCGGCACGGTCGTATCGTCGCCATGCAGGCGCTCGGCCGCCATCACATGAGTTTCCACAAGGCGAAGCAGCGGATCGAGCGCCGCGCAGACCGAGCCCACCGCGTCGGCCATGGTCGACAGCGCGATCGGCACGCCTTCCAGGGCATAACGCTCGGCCTGACGGTTCAAAGGCTGGTGCTGACCGAACTTTTCGAACACCATCATCGCCAGGAGGCTCGCCCCCGCCCATCCTCGCGCGATGACATGGAACGGCGCCGGCGCTTGCGAGATCTTCTCGCAATCCCGGCAGGTGAACTTCTCCCGCACCGTCTCGATCACCTTCCACCGACGGGGCTGCGTTTCCAGCGTGCGCGTCACATTCTCACATGGGGATCGCGCTTCAGACTCTCCTGAACCTGAAGCGCCAGACCCTGCATGCCGCGCCGCATGTCGGTATGCCCAGTCGCAATCCAGACCCTGACGCCGCTCGGTATCGGTATCATCGCCGCGACAGCGCCTTCAGAACTCGCGTCAGCGCCGCCGTCTCGACGTCTGCCCAGACGATGATACGCTCGCCGGCCGAAAGAACGATTTCCATCTCGCCGACCGCATCCGGGCAATGCCCTTCTGCGGCCAATGCCGGCGCTATCGTCACCGGAACGATCCCCATCGGGACGTTCTGCTCAGACCGCTCAACCCCCAACTTGCGACGCCATGTGAACAACAGATTGGCGTTGAGATCGTGACGTCGAGCGACCTCGGCGATCGACGCCCCCTCTTCGAGGCTCTCTTCTACGATCCGACGCTTCTCGTCCCGCGTCCACGATCGACGCCTGCGCACGCCCGGCGCGAAATCACAGTCATTGCCAACCGACATCTGAGATGGTGTCCATTATCCGTAAGAGGACACGATCATCGTGCCACTCTTCAGACAGCTATCTCCAACATCGAGAGAAGTGCCAGGCGGCCGCCAGCGTAGGGATACACAGCGACAAGCTCCGCACTGCGGCAAGTTATGGTGGCGAAGTGCCAAATTACCCATAATGGTTGCCCTAACGCGCGCGCGCGAGGCGACCCGGCATCGGCGGTGATTGCGCCAAGCAGACCGACCGGCTCGAGCCGGCGCTGCGGCTGCTGGCGACGTCGCCATTTCGTTTTAGCGGAATTGTTGTTCGCAGATTCTGGTTCGGGGGCGACGATGGAGCTCGGGCGATCGGCGCGACCGCCGATGCTGCTGTTGCCGGCGCCGAGATCAGGTACCGGGTCATCGACAAATGATCGGAAATTCTGCAGCACCGCCGAATTCCGACCGATTTCACCTTAATGGCTCACTACTCGCACGCGCGCGGCGAGGGACTCGGCGCGAGCTGCCGGGTGGCGCGCGACAGCAATAAGAACTAACAAGGCGATCGTTAAGCCAACCGCCTCACCCAACCGTTTGTTCAAAGAGTCTTTCCAACGAACGACTACGCGTCAGCAATTGGATTGTGCAAAGACCACCGCCGTGAGCGCCGATCGCGTGCGGACGGTTGAGGCTGGCGACCAGCCCGCTTTGCACCAGATCACCGCCATTGCCAAAAACGATTGGAATCGACTGTGTGGCCGCTTTGACTGCCATCGCCGCCGCCATGCTGGAAAGAGGGACGATGACGTCGACGTGACGGCGGACGAGATCGGCCGCCAAATTTGGAAAGCGATCGACATCGTTGTTCGCCCATCGGTACTCGATCGCTACATTCTCGCCCTCGATGTAGCCGGCTTCTTTAAGCCCCTGATGGAGCCCAGCCAACGCGTATGACAAGGGTGTTCCGGGGTGCAGAAATCCAATCACCGGCATCGCTTGCTGCTGCGCGCGCGCCGCGAGCGGCCACGCGACCGCCGCGCCACTCAGCGCAACGAACTCACGCCGCCTCACTCGATCACCTCGTCGGCGCGCACCAGGAATGATTCTGGAATCGTCAGTCCGAGTGCCTTCGCGGTCTTGAGGTTGACGATGAGCTGGAATTTTGTCGGCTGCAATACAGGCAGGTTGACGGGCTTTTCGCCCTTGAGGATGCGACCGACATAGATTCCGGCCTGCCGATAGGTATCGGGAATGCTCGTGCCATAGCTCATCAGCACTCCATCGGCGTCCGCCATTTGCTCGCCCGCAAAGATAGGCAACGCATAATGCAACCCGAGCGCGGCAATTTGTGCGAGGCGGCTCGTAAAATATGCATCGTTCATGGTGATTGCAGCGGCGTGCTGTTCGACGGCGCTCGCGAATGCTTGGTCCAGCTCAACCTCCGTGTTCGCGCGGACAACTACGATCTCCAGCCCGAGGCGCTTGGAGGCCTCTGTCGCACCTCGGATGGCATCCTGCGTAGTTGATGGATTGCCGGGGTTTACCATCACGGCGACTTTGGTCGCTGCCGGAAGGACTTCGTGCATCAATTCCAGGTGCTTGGGGCCGATCTGATCGGCCATCGTCGTGGCGCCGGTGGCATTGCCGCCTGGGTGATTGAGGCTTGCGACAAGCCCGGTCTCGACCGGGTCGGTGGCCGTCGTGAATACGATCGGAATGGACTGCGTTGCCGCAATTGCCGCGCGCACACCGACGACACTGCCGCCGGCCAGGATGACGGCGACCTTGCGGGCGATAAGATCGGCAGTCATGGCAGGCAGCCGATCGACCTGACCATCGGCCCAGCGATACTCGATCGCGACGTTACGACCCTCGACGAAGCCCGCTTCGCCCAAGCCTTGGCGAAAGCCGGCCATCTTGTCGGTCCATTGTGCCGCCGACACGCTGTAGAGCACGCCGATGACCGGCATCGTTGTCTGCTGCGCACGCGCAGGGAGGGGCCAAGCGATGGCCGCGCCGCCAAGCCGAACTATGAGCCCGCGCCTGTCAATGCTGATTGCCATTCGATCCGCCCCGCAATGCGGGGCAGGATAGCACGGCTCAAATTGGATTTCTGCGACCGACCCCGCAGTAGTCCGACAGCAAAAAGACTGCCTGATTTTCTGCAGTGCGGGAGGCAGCTTTTGGCCTTCGACGACCACAGAGGAGAGCGACTAGCGCGGCAGCTATCAGGGGAAGAGCTGCCGCCACAGCCTTTCACCGGCGCGGCGGTTCATGACCCAACTGCGACATCAGCCAGTAAATTCTGGTGCTACGGCTCAAAGCTCATCAAGTCCTTCGCGATAGTAACTTGACCAGCGTAAGATTTTTTCACTTGTTCGACCCAAGACGAGTAGTCATCGCCTTCGGGAAGTGACGTTAGATGCGTCAGAACAACGGCTTTCACATGCGCAGCCGCCGCAAGCTTGCCGACATCATCCGTTGATAGATGCCCTTTTGACGCTTGTTGCATTATGCGCGCCTGCTCGGCCTCGGACATGGCTTGCCACTGCCCTCTCTTCATCAGAATAGCTTTGCGGGCTTCGACCGAATTTGCTTCCGACACCAGGAGATCAGCTCCCTTCGCGAGGTCCATCAGCCCATCGAAATAGCCAGTGTCGCCTGTAAATACGATCACGCGGTTAGGTGTCTCAAATCGGTAAGAATAAGATTTGTGCTTTGGATCGCCTGCGCCATCGTTGTGGAACGCATAATGCGTGTTCTCGATAGCGGTGACCTTCACATTTGCGTCTTGGTAGACCACCCCGGGGCCGACATTATGGCCAAAGAAAACCTGTGAAATGGGCACGCTGCGGCCACCGTCCGCGATCCTGATCTCGGCGCTTTCGTCGAAATACTCGATGGCCGCGTGCACGAGAGTTTCGGTGCCGGGTGGACCATAGACGTTGATTGGTTTAGTCCGGTTTAAATCCCATACCTCGGACATCAACGTCCCGAGACCTGCCGTGTGGTCGTCATGAAGGTGCGTCAAAAAGACGGTGCCAATTTCCCTCATGTTGATGCCGGTCTTCGCAAGCCGCCGTGTCACCCCGTCACCAGCATCCACCACGTAATAGGTGTTATTCACGATTAAGAGATTGGACGATTGCGCCCGGTGAGGCATCGGGACTGGGCCAGCTAAAGTGCCGAGAGTAACTACCCGTGTAGCGCCGTTCACATTCGATTGTGCGACACATTGGCTTCCGACGAAAACGAAGCCGATCGCGATTGCGGCAATGGCGGCCAGAATTGCCTGTTTCATACACCCTCCAGTCGAGAGACGACCTTTGGATTTTGCTACAGGAAATGACGGTGCGTGGAAAGAGTGAGTCCGCTTCTGGCCCAGAACTGCTGCGCTGACTGTCAGCGTTCGTGTCCGTTGTGAGAGGTACAGATGCCTCGGACTACCGGCCACCTCTTGCGCGCTGACTGGCGCCATGATTGGGTGCCTATGCGCATCGTTGTCGTCAACGGTACGCTTTCCTTAACTTGCCCCGAGGTGCTTTCCTTGGGGTTTTTCATTTTGCAGTCCGAGTAATAAAAACGCAGGGCGAGCATCGCGGCCGGCCGGCGCAGCTGGTATCGGAGGAGGACCTGCCGCGAGAGTCTTTACGGCCGCGGCGGTTCCTGACCCGTTTTTGCCATTCCAGATGTTCATTTGCTGTGATGTACAACGCAGCTCTTGCTGATAGGGTGTAGCCCTCGACCTGCGGGGCGCACGTGAGGCGGCGGGATTTCTTTGCATTTATCGGGGGAGCAGCGGCAGCATGGCCGCTTGTCGCACGTGCGCAGCAGACCGAGCGGATGCGACGTGTTGCTGTACTCCTGCCCGCGACCGCGGATAATCCAGAATTTCAAGCTTGGGTTGGGGCCTTCACACAGGAGCTAGGGCATTTAGGTTGGACCAGTGGCATCAACGCACAGATCGAGACACGCTGGGCGACAACCAATCCCGTGGAAATCCGTAAACAGGCAACAGAATTAGCTGCGCTCGGGCCGGACGTTATTCTCGCTGCCGGCACATTAACCGTCGCCCCCGTGATGCAGGCGACAAAAGTCATACCGATCGTCTTTCCAATCGCCATCGATCCGGTCGGTGCTGGCTTCGTTTCTAGCCTCTCGCACCCGGGAGGCAACGTTACTGGCTTTTTGACCATGGAATACAGCTTGAGCGGCAAATGGCCCGAACTTCTCAAGCGAATCGCCCCTGACGTAAGACGTCTAGGCGTACTTCGGGATGCAACCCAGAGCTCAGGGACCGGCCAGTTTGCTGTTATTCAGGCCGTGGCGCCGTTGCTGGGCATTGAGGTCGTCCCGATCGACATGCTCGATGCGGAAGGAATTGAGCGTTCTGTCGGAAATTTTGCGCAGGCCCCCAATGGGGGTCTGATCGTGACAGGTGGAGGGGTTGCCGTGCGCTATCGCAGTCTGATTGTGACGCTCGCGGCGAAGTGGAAAGTGCCCGCCATTTACTTCGAACGAAGCTTCAGCGCCATCGGTGGTCTGTTGTCATACGGACCCAATCAGATCGAGCTATTTCGGCAAAGTGCCGGGTATGTCGATCGTATCCTCAGGGGTGAAAAACCCGCCGAGCTACCAGTACAGGCACCGACCAAATACGAGCTTGTGATCAACCGCCAAACGGCGAAGTCGCTTGGACTTGATGTGCCATCATCACTGCTTGCGACCGCCGATGAGGTGATCGAATAGCGACGCGGTTTGCTGCGCTGCGTGAGGCAGTTGTTGGGCCGGATCGGTCGCGCCGATTGTTCGCCTTCGTGTCCGTTGTAGGATGCCTAACTGCCGCGCTTACTTTTTGTCGGCGAGGCAGTTATTGACCCGCAGCAGACGTTTATCCGACAGATGCTGGCACGATGTCAGTCCTGAACGCTCTCGAATTCGGCCAGAACGCCCATTGCTTCAGCGATCCTGCGCATGTCAGTTTCGTCGAGTCTGCGCTTTGGCCCGCGCATTACCATGCCCCAGTTGGCCCCGTGAGCACGGGTCAGTCGGAGTTCGTTCAGGAGAGGCCTGATGGGAGCAGGATTTGCGTCCTTTAAGTAGTCCACATCGACGCGATACGGATTGAAGTTCATTGCTTGCTCGGCGCGATAAGGCACGTCCGAGATCAGACGCCCGATGGTGGTGAACGCGTGCACCGTCTTGCCTTCTCCCATGCCTTCGCGCGGGGAGTAGTAAACGATCCAGTCGCTCTTTCTAAGAGACTTCACCGCGATATGCTTGCCGTGCCCAAGCTGTGCGAAGCCACCATCGCGCCCCCCGCGGGCATGCTGCGCCGATGCGACACCCATCCAGAACGCCATAGCTCAGGGGCCCTCAAGCGCATCCGCGCAGCGCTGCAGAAGGTGCCTTAACAACTCCGCCTCGTTCTTCGTAAGCCCGGCGAGCATCTGCCGCTCGACGGCCTCGGCCGCAATCATGCCGGCTTGCGCCGCCGCTCTGCCTTTTTTGGTTAGTTCAGTCATGATGATCCGCCCATGTTTCGGATGCGGCGTGCGCACGATGAAGTCGTCCCGCTCAAGTGTGACAAGCATGCCTTGCATGGACTGAGGCGTCACGAACGCCGCGCGTGCCAACGCAGCATTTGAGATACGCGGATTATCGTCAATGGCGAGCAGCACCGCATTCTGCGCTACGGAGATTCCGGTTCCGGCCAGTTCTGCCTCCAGCCGCTGTCGCAGACGATGTTGGGCGATTTTCAAACCGTAGCCGATCCAACCCTTCCCACTCGACATAGGCTTTTTGTGCGTTGACATATCAGGAGCCTAACATCTATATAAGGAACCTGATAATATGCTGGAGGCTCCAGAATGACAATGCCAATCGGACCATCCTTCATCGCCCTGCAAGTCCGTGACCTCGCCGCGTCCGCCGCATTCTACAAGAATGTGTTCGGCTTTACGGCAGGAGACCGGAACCCGCCTGGCGCCGTCGTCTTCACCACTAAGCCGATTGCCTGGGCCGTGCGCGAACCATTGCGGCCATTGCCTGACGACGGCCCGCTAGGAACCGGCACGGTGTTGTGGGTTGCATGCGACGATGCGGACGCGCTCCACGATCTGATCGTCGCGCGCGGCGGGAACGTTCTGAGCCCATTGAGCAATGGCCCCTTCGGCAGGTTCTTCGTGGCCAGCGATCCTGATGGTTACGCCATCACTTTCCACACTGCGCAAAGCTGACGATGCCTTTGACCTGGCTGGATAAAGCTCTGGTTGTTATCTTCGCTGCAGCGCAGATTTGCTGTTCTTTGCAATCCTATCTCTGCTCGCTTACCCGCTTCGGCAAACGCATGTGTGGTGGGAGTTGCTTTACTTCCGCCGACGGGCGCCATTTTTACATCCGGCGCGGCATTCATTCATCTTCGCTTCGCAGTCTGGGTTGGCGAGCCCTAGCGACGAAGAGTGAATTTGATGAGGCATTCAAACGAGCTTGGCAGACGACGACATAGTCCGCGCCGTGTTCGCTGGGACACACGGTCTGTCGCCTTGTGGCCCATCTCGACCAATCGCAGCGCAACTAAATTTTGGTCGTTATTGGAGGATATCAGACATCGGGCAACTCTAAAACCGGGAGGCCTCGGTCACTTGTGACCCAACTGCGACATGGCTGGTTGCTTCGCCTAACGGACGTTACGGAATGTCGCGGCCCGATGCCGGGTCACTCCGCCTTGATGTTCGCAGCCTTGATCACCTTGCCCCACTTCTCGGTTTCGTTGGCGATGAGCTTGCCGAAGTCGGACGGCGTCATAGACATCGGCTCAAGGCCTAAGTCGGCAAGTCGCGCCTGCATCGTGGAATTGGCGAGAGCGACAGTGATTTCCTTGTTGAGCTTGTCGATGATCTCCGTGGGGGTGTTCTTTGGCGCGCCGATGCCGGACCGAGCGCTCGCCTCATAACCCGGCACGAAATCAGCTAATGGCGGAACGTCCGGCAGCGCCTCCGAACGTGTCGCACTGGTTACCGCGAGGGCACGCAGCTTGCCGGTTCGGATGTCCCCGATCACCGACTGCACTCCAACAAACACCACCTGCACCTGTCCGCCAAGCAGATCGGGTAGCAAATTACCGCGATACGGCACATGAACCATGTCGACGCCGGCCATCATCTTGAACAGCTCGCCGAAGACATGGTTCGCGCTGCCGATGCCGGGCGAGGCCATGTTGATTTTGCCCGGATTGGCCTTGGCATAGGCAATGAACTCCGGAACCGTCTTGGCCGAAACCGACGGGTTCACGGCCATGACGAAGGGCGCGCGGGCAATGCCCGCGACCGGCACGATGTCGCGGATGAAATTGAAATTGAGCTTGTCATAAAGTGTCGCGTTGAACGCGTTCGCCGAAGTAGCAAGAAGAAGCGTGTAGCCGTCTGGCGACGCTCCGACAACGACTTCGGTGCCGATGTTGCTGCCGGCGCCTGGCCGATTGTCGATGATGAATGGCTGTCCGAGCCGCTCCGATAGCGATTGACCCACGAGGCGTGCGACGATGTCTGCCCCGAGGCCGGCAGGGAAGCCGACGATGATGTGCACCGGCCGGGATGGATAGGTCTCCGTCCACGCGACCCGCGACATAGCCGGGAGCGCGGCAGCGCCTGCGGCCAGCTTCAGAAGTTTGCGACGGGAAAGATTTCATCTTGGTGCCCCACAAGCCACGCGACCTTCTGCAACGAGGAAAGTTCTCAAGCGATCCGCAAAATTCGTTGCGCGTTGCCGGACAGAATGGTGTTGCGGACATGCGCTGAAATTTGCATCGCCTCAATCGACCGCAGTACGCCACTCGTGAAGTTTTGGCCGTCGTGAGCGCCGAACGGCGTGTCAGTGGCGAACAGCACGCGCTCGGTGCCGAAGAAATCGAGCGCGAGCTCGAGCACCTTCGGAGCGAAATCGTTACACGCGGTGTCGCAATAAAACTTCTTAAAGTGGTCGATAAATGGCTCCTTGACCTCAGTCTTGAACAGCGCGCCGTCTTCTTTATACGCCACCCAGCTTCCGGTCAGCCGCGGTGCGTAATATGGAATAAATCCACCATGGTGGTGCGTGATGATGCGAATGCCCGGATATCGATCGAATACGCCGGAAAAGACGATACGATACATTGCCGTGGTCGTGTCATAGGGCCAGCCGATTTGCGACCATTCCTGATACTGCGAAACCTTCTCATCGGGATATTCCGGCAATGGTGGACGCGACGGGTGGAGCCACAGCATAACGTCGAGCTCGGCGATCGCTTGGTAAAGCACCTCGAAGTCGGGATGATCCAAGCGCTTGGCATTGGGACCGACGGGCAAGTATGCGCCGGAGAAGCCCAACTCTTTGAC
This sequence comes from uncultured Alphaproteobacteria bacterium, assembly GCA_963813825.1. Classification (GTDB taxonomy): domain Bacteria; phylum Pseudomonadota; class Alphaproteobacteria; order Rhizobiales; family Xanthobacteraceae; genus BOG-931. Next base: position 129,330 of record CAWFBB010000036.1, on the reverse strand, counting down.
GGCGCGGTGCACCTCGGCGACCATGGCGTCGGGATCGACCGAGGCCAAGAGCGCGACTCCCTTGAAACGCTTGGGGTTGGTTGCCACGGCGGCGGCAATCTCATCATTCATCATGCGAGCAAACTGCGGAGCAAGCGCGCGGTCTTGCGCGATGCGCGGGAACGCCTCAAGCCAAGGAACCGGCACCAGCACATGCACGTCGACTTCATTGTGGTCGAGGATCGCAACTCGCGACTTCGCGTCGGTGAGCGCCGGCTTCCCGCGATACATATGGCTCAGAACGAATGGCTTGCCGTCCGCCTTTTCAAGTGCATTGAGCACTTTGAGCGAGGAAAAATGTGTATGCGCGTCGACGCGACGGAGTGTTCCGGGCAATATGGCTGGCGCTGAGCTTTGAGCCACTGCCGAGGCCGGACCGCCGAGCCCCGCAACAACGGCGCTTCCGGCGCGTGCAATAAGCGCGCGGCGGTCCACGGCGCTTCCGCTATCAGTAGCGACTTGGGATTCTTGCAACGTGCTGTGCGGCTTCGTCCGTGCCATGCGCGAGAACCATGTCGCAGCCATGCTCGCCTCCTAGTCGCCGGCGCGCCTCGCCATGCCGGCGTCTGCCACAGTCTCGCTTCCTGACGTAATCGAAAAGCTCTATGTTCGTACGTCAGGTTATCAATCTTGATAGGGGGCGGCCGATGCGCTGGAATGACCGGATCGGGCGGCGGATCAAGTTGGGCGACCTGCACATCCTCCTGGCGGTGGCGCAGGCGGGCAGCATGGCAAAGGCGGCGAGCGAGCTGGCGGTCTCCCACCCGGCAGTGTCGCGGGCGATTCACGACCTCGAGCAGACGCTGGGCGTGCAGCTGCTCGAGCGCAATCCGCGCGGCGTCACGCTGACCGCTTACGGCCGCGCCATGATCCACCGCAGTCATGCGGCATTCGACGAGCTGCGTCAGGGCGTGAAGGACATCGAATCGATCGCCGACCCGACGAGCGGTGAGGTGCGCATCGGGACTTCCCCGCCACTCGCGACAAGCTTCTTGTCGGCTGCCATCGATCGGCTCGTCAGACGGCACCCGCGTATGATGTTTCATGTGGTGGTCGACGAGAGTGGGCCGCAACGACGGAACCTGAGCGAGCGCCGCGTCGATCTCTTGATCTCTCGCCGCGCTGCGATCTTTGAGGATGAGGAATTGACGTTCGAGCCTTTGTTCGAGAGCCCCTTTGTCGTAGCAGCGGGGGTCAAAAGTCCGTGGGCTCGGCGGCGCCGAATCGCGCTGCGTGATTTGGCGACTGAGATTTGGGCGTTACCGTCACCGGACAACATATTCGGAGGGTTCGTCGCCGAAATGTTTCGCGCGAGCGGGCTCGCCGTACCGCGCGCGACCGTCGTCGCGACCGCCATGGAAACGCGCGCCAACCTGCTGCGAACCGGCCGCTATCTCTCGATCATCCCGCAGTTCTGGCTGCAATTTCCTGTCCCGCATCCCTTCATCCGCAGATTGCCAGTCGAGTTGCCAACCGTCGGCGGGCCGATCGGAATCATCACATTGAAGAATTGTTCGCCGAGCCCGGCGGCGCGACTCTTTATGAATTGCGTTCGGGAGATTGCGAGGCCGCTGATCTGAACATGGTGTCTACGGCAGCTATTGGCCGATACTGTTCTCTAATTCCGGGTCTGGGTGTCAAGCTCTCCACGATCATCCTTGCCGGGCCCACTGTTCTCTCCGCGGTAGGGGCAAGCCCTCCGCATGATGGCGTAAGACGACGCTGGTGGATCAATGTTGAAAGCGCGGTCACCCTTTCGGGTGCTCGCAAAAAATCGGACGATCTCACCACCGCCACCGTCCCGGCAGGGACGACTTTTCCCGCCGTGTCGCGGGAACCCTGTGATCTCCTTCTGCGCGTTACGCGGCAACCTTCTTCGTCGACCAATTGAACTCGGTCGCGTCGATCCACATGCGGTGCAGAATGACCGCGAGCTTGCGCGCGACGGCAACCTTGGCCTTGCGAAGCCCATTGCGCTTGGCGAGCTTCGTTCCCCGAGCTTTCAGCGCCGACCATTTCGGCACGCGGGTCAGCAGTACGCCGGCTGCCTCGAACAGATACATGCGCAGCATGCCGTCACCGCACTTTGAGATTCGGCCGGACCAGTCGATCTCCCCGGAGGCATGGCGTCGGGTCGTCAATCCGACATAGGCGCCGACACTTCTCGATCGCTTGAAGCGTGTCGGATCATCGATCGTGGCCTTGAAGCAGAGCGCAGTGATCGGACCGACACCAGGTACGGTCATGAACCTGCGGACCTGCACATCATGACGCGCCAGCTTGTGAACCTTACGATCGAGATCGCCGACTTGCTGCTCGATGGCCTTGCGCGCCTCAAGCAACGGCCTGACCGCAGCCACTAGCTCGGGACGGTTCTCGATCAACTCCTCGGCTCGCACCGCAAAGACATTGAACTTGGCGCGGCCGATGACGAGACCGAGGTTCTTGAGAAGGCCACGGATCTGGTTCTCAAGATCGCGCTTTATCTTGACCAGTAACGCCCGGCTCGCCAGCAGAGCTCTGACCGCGTGGCTGTCGAGGTCCTTGACGCGCACCTCCTTGAACCAGCCGGTCTGCATGATACGGGCGATGCCGGCCGCATCATTGCGGTCGCTCTTGTTGATCTGCATCTTGAGTACCGCCTTGGCATGGCGCGCGTCGATGCAGATCACTGGCAAGCCAAGTCGCTTGAGCTCAGTCCATAGCCACGTAGTCGTCGGTCCGGTCTCGATGCCGATCCGTACCGTTCCCTGCGCCTTCGATCTCACGAACGCCGCGATCGCCTCAGGATCAGAATCGACCACGCCCTCTTGTACGATCGATCCCGCCTGATTCACGACGCAGATCGACGTCAGCTTCAACGACACGTCCAGTCCAACATAATATTCCATTGCCGCTCTCCATCGTTGCGAGGCCACATGAGGCTGGCCTCATACGTTCCTGGAGAGCTGATTCCCTGTGCCTTTGTCTGGCTCGATCCCGGAATTACCCCATGTTGAAAAAGTCGAAAATCGAAGGACGTCAACAATCTCGGAAAGTTTGATTTTAGGGCGACTCCATGACTGCGCTGCTTCGCAGTGTCGATACGAAGCTCCGTGGTCGCCATTCTGAGAAACGACGTGAGGGACCACCTCGCCGCGCATGAAGCGCATCAGCAGCCCTAGAAAATTTCGTTACCCACTCCCAAAAGACTTTTTCAACAGTATCGACCCTAAGCGGACTTATGACCTTGCCATTGCGTGACCGGATCGTAGCCAAAGATCCAACGGTAGATCCCGCCCGTTGTTGAACCGTGGCGCGTCATGAAAGCGAATTCGCGGCGCAGGCGGTCCCAATCCGAGTGCATCTTCTTGAAGTGAACTTCGGTGCGCGAAAGCTGCTGCACCCTTGTCGCCCGCGGCTTGCGTACAGCTTCGTAGCTGGTCAGTGCCGAGTCCGGATTCTCGGGGTTGGCCTTGAGCCATCGCGCCAGAACATATGCATCCTCGAAAGCCATATTGGCGCCTTGCCCGAAGGTCGCGAGCATGGCATGCGCGGAATCGCCGAGCAGAGTTACCCGGCCCCTGGTCCAGTGTGGTGCGTGCTCTCCTGTAAACTGACCCCATTTCGAGCAGGAGGTCGCTGCTGCCATCATCGTGCGCAGCTTTGCTCCCACATCGGGAAAGGCCGCCAGCATTTCATCGACGCTGCTCGGCACGGACCATGACGGCTCGGTCCAGCCCGGTTGCTGTCGGACAGCTACGAAATTGATGAACTTGCCTTGCCGAACGTAATAACTGATGACGAAGCCGCCATCGCCGGACCACTGGTTCACATAGCGATCGTGATAATCTTTCGGCAGCGCATCGCTGGGCGCCAGCGCGCGCCAACACATCGTTCCTGCGTAATGCGGGCCATGGCCGCCAAAAATGTGGGCGCGAACTGCGGAGCGGATACCGTCGCACCCGACGACAACGTCGGCTTCGGCGCTGGTACCGTCCTCGAATGACAGGCCGGCCGAGCCGTTGCGGGATTCGACCAGCGTGCAGCGCTTGCCAAGTTGAATGCTCGTCTGCGGCACCGCCTCCGAAAGCAGCCGATGCAAGTCGCTGCGATGGACGACGTAATATTTGGCGCCGTAGCGCTTTTCGAAATCGCCAAATGGCAGGCTGTACTGAATTTCGTTGGCGCCCCAATCGCGCCAACTCAACCCGATTGGTTCAGACGCGACCGCTTGCAGCTTTCCTACCAAGCCCACAGCTTGGAAGAATTTTACGGAATTGGGACTAATATTGATGCCAGCGCCGAACTCGGCGAGCTCGGACGCTTGCTCGTAGACCTGTATTTCGAAACCCATCCGGCGCAGCGCGATGGCCGCTGCCAGCCCGCCGAGACCCGCTCCGACAATGGCAATACGACGCGCCTTCCCCTGAACTGACATTAGATGCAGATCATCGTCTCATGACCCATCCGCCTTGAGATCTGCGGTGCGGACTACCTTGCCCCATTTATCGGTCTCGCGCGCTATAAGTTCGCCAAACTCGGGCGCTGAAAGGGCAAGCGGCGTCTCCCCAAGTTCGCCAAGCCGGGTTCTGACCTTTGGATCGGCGAGAATGTCACCGACCGCTTCGTCGAGCTTGTTGACGATCTCGGCGGGAGTCCCCCTGGGCGCTCCGATCCCCTGCCACGCGCTGGCATCGTAACCCGGTATGAACTCGGCAAGACATGGAACATTCGGCAGCGACTCGGCGCGAACAGGTGTCGTGACCGCCAAGGCGCGCAGCCGACCGGCCCTAATATGCTCGATTGACGACGGCAGACTGATGAACAAGGCCTGCACTCGCCCCGCAAGCAGGTCGATGAGTGCGGGCGGTTCACCGCGATAGGGCACGTGAACTACGTCAATCCCGGCCTGAATCTTCATGAGTTCTTCGGCGACGTGACTGGTCGTTCCATTGCCCGAGGACGCCATGTTGATCTTTCCGGGATTGGCTTTGGCGTAGGCAATGAAATCCCCAAGGGTCGTGGCTGGAAACGATGAATTGACTACCAAAACGAATGGTCCGTAACCGACCCCTGAGACCGGGGCGATGTCGCGAATAAAATTGAAGTTGAGGTTTTGATAGAGTGTTGCGTTCACCGCATTGGGCGACGTAACGAACAGCAGCGTATAGCCGTCGGCGGGCGCACGCACGACTGCCTCAGTTGCAACGTTGGTGGCGGCTCCGGGTCGATTTTCGATGATGAACGGCTGATGCAGCCGGTCGGACAATTCCTGGCCCACAAGACGCGCAAGAATATCGGCACTACTACCGGCGGGAAATCCAACGAGAATGCGGACGGGATGCGTCGGGTAGACCTGTCCGAAAGCAGCGGATGACAAGGCCGGCGCAACGACGCTGGCTCCCGCGAGACACAAGAACTGTCGACGGGCGAGATTCATGGTACTGCCCCTGCTGGTTCGGTGGCCGGGCGCGCCGTTGGCGCGACCTCACCGGTCATTGCAACGCTAGGGCGAAAGCGCCTATAGGCGTATCCACAATTTTGGTCTAACCATATAGAGGGCCTCTATGAGTTCGGTGACAATGGAATGGGAGAGCCGGCTCGGCCGGCGGCTCCGGGTGCGCGACCTCTACATCCTGACAACTGTTGTCAAAACGGGAGGAATGGCCAAAGCAGCGCGCGAACTCGCCATGACGCAGCCATCCGTGTCGGCTGCGGTGGCGAACCTCGAACACATGCTCGGTGTGCGTCTGCTCGATCGCAGCCCGCGTGGCATCGAGCCAACGATCTACGCCGACGCGATTCTCAAACGCAGCTCAGCGGTCTTCGACGAACTCAAACAGAGCGTCAGAGACGTTCAATGGCTGGCTGACCCAGCGACGGGCGAACTTAGGATCGGATGCGCCGAATCGATTAACGCGACAGTATTGCCGGGTTTCATCAAAGCTTTTGCGAAGCGATATCCTCGGGTCGTCGTGCACGTCCACGACCTGCCCCCTCCCTCGATCGACGATCCCGGACTGCGCGAGCGAAAATTCGACCTCGTCGTGGCTCGACGAAGGCCACATTCAGTGAATGATCAGCCGATCGCCGATCTGAACCTGGAAAATCTCTTTGACGATCCGTTGATCATAGCAGCCGGGCTGCGGAGCCGCTGGGCCCGGCGCCGCAAGATTGATCTCGCGGATCTGATCGACGAGCCATGGATCTTGCCGCCTCCCAAGTCGTGGAACTACACATGCCTCGCGGAAGCATGCCAAGCGCAACGATTGGATATGCCGAGCATCCGCGTATCGACCTTTTCCATGCATTTGGCGAACCACTTCGTCGCCGACGGTTCATTCCTGACGGCACACCCGAGATCAGTTGCACATTTCTTCTCGATGAAGGTGTTGCCAGTTAAACTGCCGGTTCGCCCGTGGTTCATCACCACCGTGACATTGAAAAATCGGACCCTGAGCCCAATTGCAGAGCGCTTCATCCAGTGTGCCCGCGAGGTTGCAGGCCAGTTGGCGAAGTTTAAAGTTTGAGTGCGATGTCGGCTTCTGGCCCAGGCTGTGTGAAAAGTCGGACGGCTGTTATGATTTTTTTTGAATCGACGGTCGGGAGCGACGGATGTCAGGCTTTGTGGAGGGGATTGACGGGAGCCAAAGCAGTTTGTTCCCAGCCGAACTTGAAGACTATGTGGCCGAGGACAATCCGGTTCGCGCGGTTGACGCTTTCGTTGATGGTCTTGATCTTGGCAAGCTTGGTTTTGGTCGAGTTGCACCGCTGGAAAGAGGACGGCCCTGCTATCACCCGGCGACTCTGCTCAAGATATACATTTATGGCTATCTCAATCGGGTTCCGTCGAGCCGACGCCTTGAGCGCGAATGCCAGCGTAATGTTGAGTTGATCTGGCTGACGGGGCATCTGGCGCCGGACTTCAAGACCATTGCGGATTTCCGCAAGGCCAATGGCAAGGCCATTCGTGAGGTCTGCCGTAGCTTTGTGGCAATGTGCCGCGAGCTTGATTTGCTGAGTGAGGGGAGCGTCGCCATCGATGGTTCCAAATTCAAGGCTGTCAACGCGCGCGATAAGAACTTCACCGAGGCTAAGATGAAACGGCGTCTGGAGCGGATCGAGGAGAGCATCGCGCGCTACATGGAGCAATTGGAGACGGCCGACCGCCGTGGCGATGCGGTGCCGGAGGCAAGGGTTGCGCGGTTCAGGGACAAAATCGAGAAACTGAACGAAGAGATCGCACGGCTGGATGCGATTAGTGCCGAGCTGATGAAGAGCGAGGACAAGCAAATCTCGCTGACCGATCCCGATGCGCGTTCGATGGCGACGAGCGGCAAGGACACCGGAATCGTCGGCTACAACGTGCAAGCCGCAGTCGACACCAAGAACCATCTCATTGTCGCCCACGAGGTGACGAACATCGGCACGGACCGCCATCAACTATCGAATGTTGCGGAGCAAGCGCGCACCGAGATGGGCGTTGAGACGCTCGATGTGGTGGCAGACCGCGGCTATTACGATGGCGAGGAGATTAAGGCTTGCGAGGACGCCGACATCACGGTGACGTTGCCGAAGCCGATGACCTCGAGTGCCAAGGCTGCCGGTCGCTTTGGCAAACAGGACTTCGTCTATATCGCCAGCGACGATGTTTATCGCTGTCCCGCCGGCGAGCGGCTGACTTATCGCTATACGAATGTAGAGGATGGAAAGACACTGCGCCGTTATTGGACGAGCGCCTGCAAAATATGCGCGCTGAAAGCTCAGTGCACGACAGGCCCCGGTCGCCGCATCTCACGCTGGGAGCACGAGGCCGTACTCGAAACTGTGCAGGCACGTCTCGATCATCATCCGGAAAAGATGACGATACGCCGTCAGACAGCGGAGCATCCGTTCGGCACGATCAAGTGTTGGATTGGGAGCAACGCACTTTCTCACGAAACGGCTGCCGAAGGTGGCAACCGAGATGGCGCTCAATGTGCTCGCCTACAATATGAACGCGTGATGGCGATCATCGGAGTGCCCGGGCTGCTGGCGGCCTTGGCGATCTAGCCAAGGCATATTGCGCACTCAAATCAATGCCCGCGACGCCCCAGGCAACATCCGGGGCGGTCAGGAGACGATTCTGCGCAGATTGGCGTTCCGGGATCGCCAAACCAACGTTGCACCAAGATTAGCGCCGATACAGATCACTTCTCACACAGCCTGGGCCCTTAACGTCGTTTCGCGGCGACATAACAAATCGGTCGCTGTCGGAGATATAACGGACATTGCCGGACGAGCCGGTGGCTTTGCCACGGTCGAGTCTGACCCAACTCGTCACTTTGCCATCGTAAATTGACGCAGTGCGAAATGATTATTCGATCACTTCGTCGGCTCGGGAAACAAGCGTCGGCGGCAGCGCGATGCCGAGCGCTTGCGCGGTTTTAAGATTGATGAGGAATTCGAAGCGTGTCGGTAATTCCAGCGGAAGATCGGCAGGCCTCGCGCCATGTAAAATGCGGACTACAAGTTCGGCTGCGCGTTCACCGATTTCGCTCTGCTTCGGGCCATATGACATTAGACCCCCGTCACGGACAATTGACCCGTTTTCGAAAATTGTCGGTAGATGATTAGCTGTGGCAAATTGCACGACGCGACCACGATTAAGGACCGTCAAGGCGTCAGATACCATCAGGATCGCGTCTGGCGGCTCTCGTGTCATCTCGGCAAAAGCGTCGTTGAAGTCGTTGGGCTCGCGAACGCCCAAGGCTTGAACTTTTACCCCGAGAACGCGAGCGGCGTCGTCAGCCGCGTGATATCGAAGCGTCATTCCCAGGTCGTCGGCGTTCCACAACATGGCCACCCGTCGGAGATTTGGCACGGCGTCTTTAAGTATTTCGAGGCGTTTTGCGCTTAGCTCCGTGGAAAGCTCAGTCACTCCGGTAAGATCGCCTCCGGGCCGTGCCAGACCGTCAACCAAGCCCGTTGCGACTGGATCACCAGCGCCAGTTACAACTATCGGAACGCCCTTTGCTGAAACCTTGGCCGCCAGTGCAGCGGGGTAGCCCAGAGTAACAATGACATCCACGTTTGCGGCCTTAAGTTCGGCCGCGAGGGCAGCGAGCCGATCGACGTGCCCCTCCGCAAAACGTTGCACGAATGTGAGGTTCTGACCTTCCACAATGCCGCCCGCTGCCAGAACAGTCAGGAGGGTCCTACGGCGTTCGTCAGTTGCAGCCACCGCTCCGATGCCGCTCAAGAGACCCACACGATAGATCCTGCTCGGCTCCGACCGCGCTGCGATTGGCTGTGCGAGGGCCGCGGCGCCGATTGCGAAGTTGAGTTTGCGTCTCGTGTAGAAAAAAGCCATCGGACTATTTTGTAGGAGTCACGTGCCTGAGCATTTCAAGCTGTAGCACGTCCGAAAGACCTGTTTGTCACCTATTTCATAGTGTGCACGTCTGGCCCTCAAATGCCCGCAGCGGCCCACGAGCGGCGCAGCGGCTATGGAGGGAAGACTAGCCGCGAATGTGGGCCATCTCGGCCGCCCCAATCGTCCGCATTCGCGGCTGTTATCGGAGGGGTAGCTGCCGCGCCGACTCATTGTAAGCACCTGCAAACCATGACGAACGTTGATATCCTGCATCTCAAACAAGGGGGTAGCCGTGAAGATCCGTATTACCAGGCATTGGCGAGTTGCTGTCGCAACAGGCGCGGTTGCGGTCGTCATTCAAACTGCGAACTTAATCGACGTCGCGTCGGCGCAGAATTTTCCAACCCGACCCGTAACGTTTGTTGCCGCAGGCCCAGCCGGCGGCCCGACCGATGCAATCGGCCGTATCGTCGCCGAAGGCATGCGTTCGGCACTCGGCCAGGTCATCTTGATCGAAAATGTAGCGGCCTCGGGAGGCACGGCGGTTCGCAAAGTCGGCCATGCCGATCCTGACGGCTACACGATTGAACTCGGTCATTGGGGTACGAATGTGGTGGATGGTGCAGCCATGTCACTGCCGTTCGATCTGCTTACGGATTTCGAGCCGATCGCGCTTATCGCGAGCAATCCTCTGCTGATCACGTCGAGGAAAGACTTGCCAGCAGCGAATCTGCAAGAGTTGGTGGCGTATATAAAGGCGCGTCCGGGCAAAGTAACGCTGGCGGAACCGGGTGCCGGCAGCCCGCCGCACGTGGCCGGCATCTTTTTTGAGAATCTTACTGGGACCGAAATTCAATTCGTGCCGTATCGCGGTGGCGGCCCCGCGATGCAGGATCTTATCGGGGGACATATCGATCTGAATATGGGACAGGCGGCAGTATCTCTGCCGCAAATCAGTGCCGGAACGATCAAGGTGTATGGCGTCATGGCGGAAAGCCGCATCGCAGCGGCCCCCGAAATACCCACGACCGATGAGGCGGGCGTGCCGGGACTTCACCTTTCGGTGTGGCACGCTTTGTGGGCACCCAAGGGCACGCCTTCAGATGTCATCGCCAAACTTAACACCGCTGTCGTTGTGGCCCTGGCCGATCCGGTTGTGCGGCAGCGGCTTGCGCAGATTGGCCAGGATGTTCCGCCCCGCGATCGGCAGACACCAGAAGCTCTGCGCAAATTTCAGAAGTCCGAGATTGAGAAGTGGTGGCCCATGATCAGGGCAGCGGGCATTAAGGTCGACTGAGATGACTTATGATAAACGCTGATCAACATGCGCTTTTTGGCCCTTAGTGTCATTTGGCGGCGACGAAAGAAATCGGTCGCTACCGGAAGCAAAACGGACGTTGCCGGATCAGCCGACAGCTTGGCTTCGGTCGAGTCTGACCCATATGAGACATGAGCGACCAATTTTGCTGTGATGCACAAGGCGGCTCATTCGACAATGTGGTAGCGTGTAGTCTCGGCCGGATGTGATACCCATGAGGCGACGAGACTTTATCACGCTTCTCAGCGGCACGGCCGCTTCCTTGCCGTTCACTGCGCGTGCGCAACAGCCCACGATACCGGTGGTGGGCTTCCTTCACGTTGGGTCGCCAACACCTATGACGCCACAAGTGGAGGGCTTTCGAAAGGGCCTTGCTGAAACCGGCTATGTCGTGCCGCAGAACCTGGCGATCGAATACCGGTGGGCGGAAGGTCATTACGATCGTCTGCCAGCGCTCGCGGCCGACTTGGTTCAAAGTCGAGTGACGGTGTTTGTGGCAGGAGGAGGCCCGCAATCCGCGCTCGCCGCAAAGGCCGCAACGTCGGATATCCCGATCCTCTTCGTCTCAGGGGACGACCCGATCAAATACGGTATTGTTGCCAGCCTCAGTCGACCGGGTGGCAACATCACGGGCGCGGTCTTTTTCAACACCGCGCTTGTGGGAAAACGGTTGGAGCTAGCGCGCGAACTTTTGCCTGCGGCAGACGGCATCGCATTTCTCGTGAACCCTGACAGTTTTGAAAGCGAGGGTGAAGCAAAGGACCTTCAGGCCGCGGCGCAAGTTGCCGGGCAACCCATAACAGTCTTGAAGGCCAGTAATGCGATTGAATTAGATGCGGCCTTTGCTGAGCTTGTGCAACTGCGGACCAAGGCGCTTCTCATTGGCTCCGATCCTTTCTTCGTTGCCCGTCGTGATCAACTGACGGCGCTCGCGGCCCGCTATGCGGTCCCCACAATCTATCCCCAACGTGAGTTTGTCGCCGCGGGCGGTCTCGCCAGCTACGGAACAAGCGTTACCGACGCTTATCGACTAATTGGCGTCTATGCTGGTCGCATCCTCAAGGGCGAAAGACCCGCCGATCTTCCGGTGGTGCAGTCAACCAAGTTCGAGTTCGTCATCAACGCCAAGACCGCAAAGGCGCTCGGCCTCCAAATTCCCGACAAGTTGATTGCGCTCGCCGACGAGATGATCGATTAGCGGGCGAGTTTGCTGCGATTGCGCACGTCCGGTTCTGATGTGGTGGACGGCGCCCGCTCCCGACAACGAGCTCCGATAGGGTGATCGTTGTCGACGAATCACATCAGGGAGCGGTCACATGCAAATTACTACGATTGGTTTGGATATCGCCAAGAACGTGTTTCAAGTTCACGGGATCGATGCTGGCGAGAAAGTCGTCGTCCGGAAGCAACTTCGGCGCAGCCAGATGCTGGCGTTTTTCGAGGCACTGCCCCCTTGCCTAGTCGGCATGGAAGCCTGCGCGTCATCCCACTGTTGGGCACGTGAACTCACGAAGCTTGGCCACCAGGTGCGACTGATGCCGGCAAAGGACGTGAAGGCTTACGTCAAGCGCAACAAGAACGATGCCGCCGACGCCGAGGCAATCTGTGAGGCGGTGCGACGCCCGACCATGCGGTTCGTGCAAATCAAGTCGGTCGAGCAGCAGGCGCGCCTGATGCTGCATCGCGCGCGAGACCTTTTGATGCGTCAGCGGACCCAGGTGATCAATGCCTTGCGGGCGCACATGGCGGAGCTCGGCATTGTGGCTGCGCAAGGGCGCGAAGGGGTCAAGGAGCTGCTGAAGATCATTGCGAGCGAACAGGATGCGCGTATGCCGGTTGATGCTCATACCAGCCTCGTGGTGTTGGCGGCTGGGCTGCAGGCGCTGCAGACGATGATTAAATCGATCGAGAGGCGGATTATCGCTCAGCATCGCTCGGACGAAGCAAGCAAGCGGCTCAGGAGCATCCCTGGGATTGGCATAGTGGGTGCGACCGCTATCGCCGCCACCGTTCCGGATCCGAAGGTTTTTCGATCGGGTCGTGACTTTGCGGCCTGGATCGGGATCGTGCCGCGGGAAGATTCGACCGGTGGCAAACAGAAGCTCGGACCGATCTCGAAGCAAGGCGACCAATATCTAAGACGCATTCTGGTGGTCGGAGCCCATGCGGTGTTGAAGCGGGCGCGCCACCAACCGGAGAAGTATCCGTGGGTCACAATGCTTCTCGCCCGCAAACCGTTCAGGGTCGTAGCGGTGGCACTTGCCAACAAGATGGCGCGCGTTGCCTGGGCGTTGCTGGCCAAGGGTGGCACCTATCGAGCGCCTGCACTTGCGGCAGCGGCCTAACTGGTCAAGCGATGGGAGGATGAGGTTGCGTCTGCGCGTTCACGAACTGCAGGGGTGATGACGACGTTGATGCGAAACGGTCGAGACCGTCGATCGGGAAAACCCGTGAAGGGCCACGCGATACTTGAGCGCGCGCTTTTGGTTGGGACTCGATCAGCGGATCACATCAGGGCCAGCGGCCATAGCGGCCGCATCGCAACGGGGCAAGCCTCGACGCGAAAACAGGCCGGATACATGGCTGCACCCGAACGCTTCGCAAAACGTCAGATTCCTCTTGCGCCGCGGGCGCCGTCCATACATGGCCCTTCACGTCGTTTCACGGTGACGAAACAATTCGGTCGCTTTCAGGGGCACAACGGACATCACCGGACGACGCCAGTGACTTCGAGACCAAGACGCAGGACAAGATCGGCGCGCAGGCAACCTCATGGTAATCGCCTCTCATTCCCCAGCGCGGCTAGATCGACGTGCGGATCTTTTTACGATTTCCTTTTTTTGGAATTCCTTTTTTCTTTTTCTGAAATTCGATTTTTCTTTTTCTGGAATTGCTTTTCGTTTTTTCGGAGCGAGCGCACGCGTAAAGGCCCATGACGTTTCGGCGCGAGCCGCCGGCTCAGCATGCTGACCCGGCAGCTCGATGCGGCGGCGCAGCATGATCGCGCATGCGGGTGGGCAGGCCTCGGACGGCGATCGAAAGCTGTGGCTCTCCATTTCGGAAGCCCATGACGGAGATTGTTTGAGGTGATGCGAGACGGAACACCCCATTAATCAAGATCACGATCAAACACCCAGCTGGTCCTAAAAACTGTGCGTAAGGATTGGGGCAATTCGAGCGCAGCCGCCACTGATCGCGTGCCGGCCGAACGCGTCGTTCGGCGTGCCACTATGGCGAACAATCGGCAGCAAGGCTCAACTGCCAACGTCAGTGAACGAAATAGGTTGCCAAAGGTTTGTCTCGCCGGTGGCGGCGGGAGGCGGTTGCTTTAACTGTGCCCCGCGCCGCGTAGTCCGTGAAACTTGGTTGGCCCGGTAAGAATACAGCCGCAGACTACGAACGCCACCGCGACCGCCATTAACACCCAGAGGGCTGCATCGACTTCCATGTCGTTTCTCCCGACGTGCCCCTACCCAATCAACCACGGTTCGCCACTGCCGTGCCGATTTCACCTTAATGGCTCACTACTCGCACGCGCGCGGCGAGGGACTCGGCGCGAGCTGCCGGGTGGCGCGCGACAGCACCCCCGTTTCAACAACGGCGACAAGGGGGCTTATGTCACCGCTCGCTTTGCGGAGGGCGAGCCCGTGGACAGCGACCAGAAAGCGAGATCGACCTGCGAGGTGCTCGATCTGCGCCAGCCGCCTCTGCGGTGCTGTGCGGGCCATGGAACGATCGCTGGTGGCCGAGGTCGATGGATTTCTGATGACGAGATTCAGGGCCGCGCCGGCGATGACGGGTCTCGCTGTGCAGCAGCGCGATCAACACGACACTCGCCGCCACTCGGCGACATCGGTGCCGTCCGATGATGATGGCCGATGACATCGGCGCGTCTCGCTCACGCCCCTCATCGGTCGTTAGACCTCGCGGCACTGAAGCGTCGGCGGAAATTGGCCGATTTCACCTTAATGGCTCACTACTCGCACGCGCGCGGCGAGGGACTCGGCGCGAGCTGCCGGGTGGCGCGCGACAGCAATAAGAAGCTAAACAAGGCGATCGTTAAGCCAACCGCCTCACCCAACCGTTTGTTCGAAAGAGTCTTTCCAACGAACGACTACGCGTCAGCAATTGGATTGTGCAGAGACTGGATCGAATACGCAGTCAAGTAAATCGTCGAATTCCGATTTCTGACCGTTCTTCAGCATGTAGTTGATCCAGCCCGCGTTCGCACCGTCGCGGACAAGAATTTGGCTGTGGCCCAACTCGACCTTCGCCCAACAATCGCCGATTAAAGTCTCAAGGGTAGGGGCATCAACGTGCGGCGGCAATTCCATGGCGCAATGGAAGTGCCATCGACCCGATACGCCGCGCTCGCATCGACGCAGTGAGCGAGCGCGGACTTCACCTCGCTCTATTACAGGAAGCACACGAAGACGTTTGCCGTAGCGACGGAAAGCGGACCCATACACGGCCTTGTTAAGAAGGTTCATGAAATGCCGAAAAGCTTTTTGGCATTGATAGTGATCAATCTTTATCCAGCCGCCGTTGTCGGCTCGGTGGCCTTGCCTCAAGGTCAAAGAAATGTCGCAAAATTCACCCCAGCCACTCGTATCGAACAGATTTGATTTGGCTGATTCAATAGCCTCGGCCTCGATCGAGTTGCTGTTCACACGCATTGCAATAAGAGTTCTACTCGCAGGTATCCGCACTAACTCGGCGTCTATCTGTTTTGCAAAAGACAATAGCGCCATTTAGAGCATGAGTGGCATGGTGAGAGTTGGATTACATAACGCGAGCGCCCGCAGGCGCCAAGGACACCCTTAATTAAAATGGCAACGCACGTGCTAACGCTCAGTGAGGCCGAAAGCCGTTTGGTAAGCTAAAATCCGGTGGTCGACATCATTGTCGTTTTTCTCTTGTCTATCCATTCCTGCAATTCTTTGAGTTCATAAAGTTGCTTGCGGCCTATCTTTGTGCTCGGAGGGCCTTTCCCTTCGGTGCGCCAGCGCTGCAGCGTGCGCTGGCTACAGCCCAGCATTGCGGCAACGCGACGCTCGCCGATAAATCGTCGCTCGCCGATAACGATTTCGTCGTCAGCAGCGACCGTAGCAGGTTCCGTCGCCTGAGGATTGACAATAGACTGCGGGGCGGCGCTCGTTGCTGGCGTGTCGGGGAGCCGCTCGTCCACACTCGGTGCCGGCAAACGAGGTTCGGACCCGCGACTAGTCCCCACCTCGGTTGCTGGCCTGTCAAACTCGTCCTGGCGGGTTCAGTCCTGCCGCGAGCTTCCAGTTCGCGGAGAGCATCCTCGCAACTCGTCCAACGCTCCGGATGTTCTTGTAGCCATTTCTCGCGCTGTGAAGGGGACAGTCTTCCGATGAAGAAGTTTCGGTCGGGACGCGAGCGGAACACGTAGTCGCCATAAGCTCGTCCCTCGAATGGATCGGTATCGTCGGTCGTCATTGTCGAGGGCTCCGTTTAAATCAGTAATGGTAGCATGGCCCGCGCCGCAAGGTCCGACAACGTTCAAAAGTTCGACAACGTTCAATCTCGCCTTGACCTCAAACGCTGCATCTACTCGCGCATGCGAAGACTAGGTTTAACCAGGCTACTCGAGCCACCCTACGCGAGGCGATTAGGATCCGGCATTACCGGAGCGCTGTCGACTTCGGCGGTTCGAGATCCTGTTCGCGCATTACCGTCGTGCCCGGCTTGAGCATCAACGTCACCGTCACTTTGGTGCCGTTCACCGTTACCTCGACTTGAAACGGCACAGCCTCGTTGGTTTTTTTCTCATCAGGCATTCTAAAACCTCAGCAGGAAAGGGGACAGAAAACATCCGGTTCAATGCAGAGCGCCTTCGCAAATGAACAACACCGCGCTAACCATGGAATGCGATCGGTCGCTGCGGGCCCGGTTGAAATCTTGTCCCATCCGATCGATCTCCCTAGAATTGCGCATCGTCGAGAGTTCGGGCTTCAGCGAAGATCGGCCCGATGCCAGCCTGCTCGCTCCGGGCAAGGTGGAATTCGCAAGACGAGGCGGCTCTTCTAGTGCCGCAAATGATCGGAGACGTTTCATGGCCCGTTTTACCGAAGTAACTGTGCAGGAACTTCCATTGGGAATAACCCTTGTGGAGGACGGCGACGGCTTCATTCTTCGCTGCCGGCAAGCCGACGGTGAAATTAGCGTGATCAATCTCACCGAAGACGAATTTTGGAGACTGAGGGGAGCGATCGCCTTTTGGACGAATCGTCTCCTGTCCCAACGCCAAGCCCCGACTTCGGAATTTGAAACTGTCATTGCTCAGTCCGTCACGCGGGCACGTGTATTGCCGGACGCGATGTCGGAGAGCGTTCTTTTGATAGTGGAGGCGCCGACTGGAGAGCAGATCACCCTTAAACTTCCTCCACATGTCGCAACATTCATTGCCGACCAGGTTCCCACCGTCCTCAGCAATATGACGACGGGTCCTTGGCATTGATTTTTTTGTATTCACAAAGATTCGAAAGAACGATCCACAAGGATGTGGTGCCGGCAGCACGCTAGGCGTCCGGTTTCCAAAAGCCAAGCTGGACGCATCTGGCACAGCGCCCAAACTCGTCGAGCACTATCGGGATCCTGCCGTCGTGCATCGCGTTGTGCTTGAAGAACCAAGCGAGGGGAGTGAGCGCGCGATCAAGATCGTCAATCCGGATCTGGTCGCGATCTTTGCTTCGATCTTTGCTCATGGTCTAATCCGCCCGCGCACGATTGAATGAGGCCGGCCGGCCGTGGCGATCCGCTGACCGCGCGCCAGCGGATACGTTACGCCTCGCTCCGATCTAACTTGCTACTTCCTCGACAAGGCCCTCGAATATGGGTTGGCGCACGCGTTCGGCGGTCAGGCCGCCACGATGCACAATGTGAATCTAGACGATCGGTTCTATCCATTTTGCATTCGGTTTGGCGGCGGTCACGACGGGCTGCCTGGGGATAACGAGCGGGTCCAACCGCACGCGCAGACGCGCAACGATTTCAGCCGAGAAGCCGTCTTCAACCTTTCCGGCGTAAAGCAGCGCTCCGTTCTTCCGCCGCGCCAGATAGAGGCCGCTGAATTCCGCGCCATCGATGCGATTCCCGCGACCAGCAGTGTCTCGCGATACCGGCATGGCGTCTTAATCCAGTCATGGCCACGTGCGGAGCGATATGGACAATCGATATGCTTCGAGACGATGCCTTCGACGTTGATCTTATGCGCGTGCGCCCAGACGGTGGGCCCGTCCGCCTTGAAATGCTCAACGTAGCGTATCCGGTCGAAGGAAGATTTTAGCGCTTTGCGTAGCACGTCCTTGCGGTCTAGTAACGGAAGCCGCCGGAGGTCGTCGCCGTCTTGATAGAGCAGATCAAAAACGAAGTAGGTTGACACGGTCACTGATGTTTTCGCGCGCGCCTTTATGCAGCGCCCAGTAGTCGCACGTGCCGTCTTCACGCAGGATCACCATTTCGCCGTCGATCACGAGATGTTTTGCGGTTAGCTGTGCCGCCTGATCTGCGACCGAGCGGTAGCGGTCGGTCCAGTCGTGACCACTGCGGCTGTAGATCGTGACCTTGCCGTTCCGAAGATGCAGCTGCGATCGGAAACCATCGAGTTTGATCTCATGCACCCATTTGTCGCCGGCCGGCGGACGGCCTATGTCGGTCGCCAGGCACGGCATTATATAGCCCGGATAACGGGACGGCAGGCGACGGCGGTATCGCGAGCCCGCTTGAGAATGAGGGTAGCCATTATCCGGTCCTCTTCTGACGAGTTCCCGTTCGGCTGGCTTTGCCGGCTTCCTTGGCCCTCTTGCCTGTAAAGGGTAGCAGCGTCTCGCACCGACCCTCGGTGCGCCCGCAACTTCGTCCGGAGTGCTTACCACCCGGGGCCTTCAGTCCGCCTCTTCGATACGGCTCGAATACGCGCGGCCGATCGGCCCAACAGATGGCATGCCACATACTTGCTGGGTCATGCGCGTGCCTTGTCATTGGAAGCATTTTCCGCACGAAGCTGCCAGGCGTGGGCGCGCCGCTGTGCCAGCCTGGCTTTGGTTTGACACTGCAAGGCCAAGTCCGTCACGCCCCGATCAGCCCAGTCTTGAGCTTCGACCAGGCTTTTAGCTGCACACTGCTCGAACAAGCGAGCGGTCTCGAGACAAACCGAACGTGTGTAGGGATGAGCTCTGAAGTTCTCGATCATGGCGCGCCTAGCAACATCGACGATGCTGGTCGGATTTGAGAGTTGCGAACCTGCCGGTATTCGAGCTGCACTCGCGGAAAGAGTGCGTAAAGCGTCAACCGACATGCTTCTGTCGGGCGTTTAACCGTTCCGCCTGCTTGCCCGGGACAACCTTTTTGCCCTTGCCCGCAATGGCAAGCAGCATCTCGCCCTGTCCCTCGGTGCGCTTGCGACTCTTCTTCGGCGGTGCGGCGGCGGCCTCTTCCTGAGCAATGCTGCGGCGGAGCGCCTCCATCAGGTTCACGACGTTCTGCGGCAGCGGCGCGGCATGCTCGCGCGAAACCGGCATGCCGGCCTGTTTCTTCTTGAGCATCTCGACTACGGCTTCCTCATAGCGATCCACGAATTGCGATGGGTCGAAATCGGTCATCTTGCTCTGGAGGATGTGTTCGGCCAGCTTGAGCATATCCGGCTCGAGCTGCGATGTTCGGGATGGCGTCGAAGTATTCCTTCGCATCCCGACCTCGTACGGATAGCGCAGGGTGGTGCCCATCAGCCCCTTGTCCCAGGGCTCAAGCATGATGACCCGTTCGCGCTTTGCCAGCACGACACGACCGAGCGCTGCCATTCCCTTATCCCGCATCGCCTCACGGATTACCGCAAAGGCCTCCTGGCCGACCTGATCGTTTGGTGCGATGTAGTAGGGGCTGTCCAGATATCGCTGTCGATCTGCTCGCGCGGGACGAACGTGTCGATTTCGATGGTGTGGTTGCTTTCGATCGCGATGGCGTCGAGTTCGTTGTCATCCACCGGGATATAGGCGTTCTTCGCGTACTCGTAGCCGCGGCCCTTGTCCTCCGCCTCGACCGTTTCGCGCGTGACCTCGTCGACCAGTTGCTGCCGCAGCCGATTGCCGGTCTTCTTGTTGATCTGACGAAATGAGACCCGCTCGGTCGATGTGTGCCGGTATAGAGGGCGATGGGGCAAGAGACGAGCGAAAGCTTGAGGTAGCCTTTCCAATACGGGCGCAAGGGGGCCATGGATGTCTCCTTTGGTTTGCTGGTGCCCCTGGGGCGCCGGCCGCGTCTACGGACCACCTTGCTAGGAGAAGCGCAGGTTGGTGCGGGCCAATCCGTCGATGCCCGGCTCTTGTACGCTGAGATAAATGTAGGATGCGGTTTCTGAGATGCGAATCGCTTCGCTCGGAATGGTAAATCGGACCGTTCCGTTCCGATACCGCCGCTAAACGCAGATCGCACGGTCACCTCATCTTTCACTCTCGTTCGGACATGATCCGATGCGGCCTTTCATTTGCTCGCTGGACATTTCAAGCAGCCAATCTTATCAACCCACTTTCACAACACCCGCACCGGGAAACGAGTGCCGTAACCTCACGTGCTTACCGCCCCTTTCGAGATCGACCATCGTGCGGCGCCGCGCCATGGCGGCAATCTGATGCGCTCAATACACTGCTTAAGGAGCCGTTTCAGGGAAAGGTTTTCGTTTTGCGAAGCAGCGCGCGGCAATGCCGAGCTGAGCGGGCTCGTCGCGGAGATCGAGCGCGGCGATAAGGCGCCTAATTCTGTGCGCAGCCGGACCACGGACTGGGGCGCCGCCCGCTTATGGGATCGTCCGATGTCGGCTGCCGAACGGGCAGACACCGACCTTCACTGGTGGGTCGATCGGTGGCGTCTGACCGGCTGGCCTTCGCTGGTGGCGCACAAGGTCTGGGGAGCGACGGCGGCCGATGCGTTTCGGAATACAGTGCTCGGCGAACTTCGAATCAGAACAGGGCCTGACCGGCTGGGAAGATACCCGAGCCGGTTTCGTCACGCCAGATCAGCCTGCGCACGGATCAACCGCCGGAGATCGCTGGGCGGCAACCGCGCCGGCCTGAACCACCACTTCCTCGCAGGCCCGACAGGCATATTTGGGGCGGCGTACGACCAGCACACGCAGCTGCGCCGGGATGATATCCAACCGTTCACTGTGATCCTCGCCGATCCGATGCAGCACATCGCGACAGCACGGACAGGTATGATCCTCGATGTCGACCACCATCTCGATGCGTGGCAGATGCGCAGGAAGCGATCCCCGGTTCATGCGGCGCCTGGCGACACGATGAGCCCGCTCGGCTGGAGCGGCGGCTTCGCCTGCCGCCTCGCTGCCTGCCGCGGTCTGCTCGACGTCTTCGAGCCCGAGCAGCAACTGATCTTCCGGCAGTGTTTCGGCGCGGCGGCCGAAGCGATGGCGCTGCAGTTCCTTGATGATCTGTTCCAGCCGCTCGGCGCGGGCACGTTCCGCCAGCAGCATTGCCTTCAGCGTGCCGGGATCGTCAGGAAGCGCATCCGCCAAGACCATAAATCAATTAAATCATGGACCGCACTGCGTCGCGAGCATTCGGCTCGAACTGATTCACTGTGTCGCAGATCAACTGGGCTGCGCCGGCGCCATCGTCTCCCGCGCGGCGTGAACCCGCCGCCAGTCGAGCCCCTCCAACAAAGCCGAGAGCTGCGCCGCAGTCAGATGGACGACGCCGTCCTGGATATTCGGCCAGCGGAATGCGCCGTCCTCGGGCCGCTTGGCGAACAGGCAGACCCCCGTTCCGTCCCAGAACACCAGCTTCACCCGGTCCGCCCGCTTGGCACGGAACACGTAGACGGCGCCGGAGAACGGATCGGACTTCATCTCCTCGCGTACCAACGCGGCCAGGCCCTCGGCGCCTTTGCGGAAGTCTACGGGCTTGGTCGCCACCATCACCCGGACCGTGCCTGTCGGACCGATCACGCGCCGGCCTTCAAGGCGCGAAGCACCACCGCCACCGTCTTCGCCTCGGCCCCGCGGCCGACCCGAACCGTCACGCCGTCGATCTCTACTTCGATGACGCCGGACAACTCCGCCTGATGCGGCTGCCTGCGCGTCCGATGCCGAGATGCGCGTTCCGGCAATGGCGCCGCTACGATCGCCGGCACGAACAGCGGCGCTGCCGTCTCGGTGCTTGACACTGCAGGCTGCCGCGCTTGCCGGCGCCAGCCGAATAACTGCTGCGGCGAAAGCCCGTGCCGACGCGCAACCTCCGAAACCACCGCGTCCGGAGCAAGCGTCTCTTCGACGATGCGGGACTTGTCATCCGCCGAGAACCGGCGCCGTCGGCCTGTTCCTGTGATCACCTCCAACCGCTGAACAGCCTCCGGCTTAAGCGTATGGTCAAGCGTAGACACAAGTCGATCTCCGATTCAGAGATCGTCATCATCGCCAATCACCAAAGATAGCAAAAGGTGGCCCCAGCACAGCGCTTACCGTGATGTTGCTCGTGCACTAGCCAAGACAAAGGCGTTCGAGAAATCACGTCGTGACAGGAAACGTGTTGAGATGCTGTTCGCGCATCTAAAGCGCATCCTGCGGCTCGGCCGCCTGCGGTTGCGCGGGCCGCGCGGTGTCCAGTTCGAGTTCACGCTGGCGGCGATGAATTTGTGGTCATTTCGTTCCGACGAACGATCGGTACTGAGGCGGTCTGACTGCTTGTGGGTGAACTGCAGCTACGATGTTTTGGAAGCCTAACTGCTGGCATCGTCGGTCGCACGACTCTCCAGCCACATAGCGTTCAGGATGGCGAAGGTACAGGCAAAACCGAGGCCTAATACCCAAGAGAAATACCACATCGTCCGATCCCCTAATAAGCGGTTTTTGAATTTCGGGTGATGTCGTCGGCGCTGACCGGCCCGCGCATGATACGATAGACCCACGCCGTGTAGGCAAGAATGACGGGCAGAAAGATGACGACTGCCCCCAACATGATTGCCAGAGTAAGGTCACTGGAAGAGGCGTCCCAGACCGTGAGACTTTCATTCGGGTTACTAGACGACGGCATCAGGAACGGAAACAGCGCTACGCCCGCTGTGGCAATAGTGCCAAACGGGACCAAGGCCGACGAAATGAATGCGAGGCCAGGTCGCGCCCGCAGGAGAAACGCACCAAGCGCCCCCAAATAGGCGACTGCGACGATAATCCATAAAGCCGGATGAGACATGAAGTTTGCAAACCATCCGCCGGGCACGAGTATCACAGTCTTGTTCAACGGGTTTGATGGCCCATCGTGTGCAATCTGCCCCGCAATCTGGAAACCCTCCAGATGCGACAACCACAAGCCGGCGAGCGTGAACAGGATCGCGAAAATCACCGCCGCATAGGGAACAACAGCACTGGCGCGCGTCTTTACGGTGCCGTTGGTTTTTAAATTCAGCCAGACCGCGCCATGCAGAACGATCATGCTGAGGCTAACGAGACCAACGAGAAGTGCGAACGGATTGAGCAGCGACAGCAACGTTATCGTGGAATTCATTCGCAGGTCGCTATCGAACCCGAATGGAACACCTTCGAACAAATTACCAAAGGCGACGCCAAAGACCAGCGCCGGCACAATACCGCCGGCGAATAGAGCGTAGTCCCAGAACGAGCGCCAACGGGGCGACTCCATTTTGCTGCGATACTTGAATCCAACGGGCCGTAGGATGAGCGTAGCCAGAACCAAAAACATCGCCAGATAAAAGCCCGAAAAGCTCGCCGCATAGAGTGCGGGCCACGCAGCGAAGATCGCGCCGCCGCCGAGGATGAACCACACCTGATTGCCTTCCCACACCGGCCCGACCGTGTTGATCGTCACGCGCCGTTCGATGTCGTTACGTGCGACGAAAGGCAAAAGCGCCGCAGTGCCCAGATCGAACCCATCCATTATCGCAAAGCCAATGAGGAGGATACCAAGCAGCGCCCACCAGATTAAGCGAAGGAGCTCATAATCAATCATGGTGTCGCTCCGCGGGCAGCATCGAGCACGGCAGGCGCGGAAGATTGCGCTTCGTCGGGTCCAATGCGGATATATTTCACGAGCAGATAGAGATCGGCGACAAGTAACAATGTGTAGAAAAGCGCAAATCCCAAAAGACTGAAGAGGACGTTGCCTGCGCCAGTTGAGGAGACACCAAGCGCAGTCGGCAGAACGCCTTCGATCACCCATGGCTGGCGGCCGTACTCCGCCACAACCCAGCCAAGCTCGGCAGCAAGCCAAGGCAGAGGCAGGCTCAGAAGCGCCGCGCGGAGGAACCAGCGATGGCGATCGAACTGACGAGTCGCGGAGAACCAGAACGCGGTCGCAAACAGTGCGATGAACCAAACGCCGAAGCCGACCATGAAGCGGAACGACCAGAAGAGAACGGGAACATTGGGAATCGTGCTATTCGCGGCCTCATCAATTTGTGCGGGTGTCGCATTTTCGATGTCCGGTCGCACGCTCTTGAGAAGCAGGGCGTAGCCGAGATCGGCGACGTGGGCGTCGAGCGTTGCGCGTAAATCCTTATCGCGGGGATTCTGCTTGACGGCCATCAGCGTGTTGTAGGCGACGAGGCCATCCTCTATTCGCTGGCGTGCCACCGTAACGAGGTCTTCGATCCCAGGCACGGGAGTGCTGATTGAGCGCGTCGCGATGAGACCCAACACCCATGGCACCTTGATTTCATAATTTGTGGTGTGCGACTTGAGATCGGGTAAGCCAAATAGCAGGAAAGATGCGGGGGCGGGTTCTGTATCCCACATCGCCTCGATGGCGGCGATTTTCATTTTTTGATTCAGGCCCGCTGTATAGCCGAACTCGTCACCCAGTACGACAACGCAAAGGGCAGAGGCAAGCCCAAAGCTTGCAGCCACCGTCATGGAGCGCTTGGCGAATTCAATGTGACGGCCGCGCAGCATATAATAAGCGCTGATCGCCAAGACAAATATCGAGCCTGTGACATAACCAGCACTGACGGTGTGAACAAATTTCGCCTGCGCGACGGGATTGAAAAGCACGGCCATAAAATCCGTCGTCTCCATACGCATGGTGTCGACGTTGAAGCGCGCACCAACCGGATACTGCATCCAGCCGTTCGCGATCAAAATCCACAGCGCGGAGAAATTGGTGCCTAGTGCAAGCGCCCATGTCGCGATTAAGTGCTGGAGGCGAGACAATCGATCCCATGCAAAGAAAAACAAGCCAACGAAGGTGGCTTCCAAGAAGAACGCCATCAGGCCTTCAATGGCTAGCGGCGCTCCAAATACGTCACCCACATAGTGCGAGTAATAGGCCCAGTTTGTGCCAAACTGGAATTCCATGGTGATGCCGGTCGCCACGCCCATCGCGAAATTGATGCCAAACAGCACGCCCCAGAATTTTACCAGTTCGCGCCAGATTGGTCGGCCCGTCATCACGAAGACGGTCTCCATGATGCCGAGCAGAATCGAGAGGCCTAATGTTAGCGGCACGAATAGAAAATGATAAAGCGCGGTGGTTGCGAACTGCAGACGGGAGAGCTCCACGATATCCATGAATGCCTCTCAAATGCCGCTACCATTAAGGAGGTGCTTGGCTACTAACGCTCCATTCGCTTGAGGCAGCACCCTCGGTGCAATGAGCGTATAATAAATAACGATCAGGGCTGCCGCTTTGATGCAGAGCAAAAAGACAATTTCGCGGCGTAGTGATCTGGGAAACATTCGCGGAGCAATTCACTGAGGCTGCTGCTCAAATGCGATACCCGTGCCTTAGCATGCAGGCCGCGCCTGCAGCATAGCGCTGTCCGGCGTCGGCTTTGAGAATATGGCTTCGGTCTAGCTCGGCGGTGCAAAGCGTCCAGGCTTCTTCATAGGTCGGCTTTTTCTTGATCTTATCCGCAAATGCAGGTTGGGTCATGCCGACCATGGTCACGGCCGCTATTGCGATAAGCGTCGAGCTCGTTGCACTGGACTTCCTGAGCATGTTTTCCTCCCAATTTGTGGCCCACGATAGCACTCTCGATACTCAGTTTCGTTGATCTAGATCATCTAATCTGACCGTTCGCGCGGCCAATGTGGGATGGCAGCGAGGGTTGAAGCCGCATTTGTTTGGCGAATGTGGTATTCACTGCGCGCTCAACTTCAGACTGGATATGCTCAAGGCCACATTTATCCCGACTTGGCCTTCGAGTGAGATTGGTTGCAGCGCGACCGAATTGTGCGACCCACCAACCAGGGCTTTCGCGCCCACTCCGATTCCGAGCGAAATATCGCCGCTTGCACCAACGTAGGTGCCGGCAAGCGATCCGTAGTGGATGCTCTTGGATGGCGCATATACCGCCCACGCAAGCACACCCGCCGCCCTTATGCCGACATCGAGACCTATCCGACCAACATGGCCCGAATAATACTCTTGCGGGCCGCCGTTATCGGGTGCGAAGCGGCATCGCAATCTCTGATGCGAGCCAACAATTAAACCGATGCTTGCAGACGTTTGGCAAGTCAGCATTCCGACTTTTGCCTTCTGTGCCTCTTGTGCAGCCAGAGGAGTGCTCGCAACAAGAAAGGGAACCACGGCGATAACTGCTAATCTGCCTCGAAACATATTCAAACTCCTATTGTGATGAAGCGCTGAAAGAAGCGTGCCCTTCGGAGTTGTCTGGGGCATTTCGCTCCCCCACACGATTGGGCTTGCGCATTGAAAAGAATCCCCGTTTCAGATGATTGCGAAGAATTGCTGCGTGTGTTGCTGCTGCCCGATGATCCTTACGCTAGTCGATGATGTGGTAACCGCCGTCGATGTATAGCGTCTCGCCAGTGATGAGCCTCGCGGCATCGTGCGCCAGAAAGGCGGTGGCAGCGCCGACGTCATCAACACTGACAAGGCTGCGCGCAGGAGCTTTGGCTTTCGCCTTCTCGAGCAACGCTTCAAACTCCGGTATCCCCGATGCCGCGCGTGTCGCAAGCGGTCCGGGAGAAATTGCGTGGACCCGGATCCCTTTTGGTCCAAGTTCGGCCGCCATGTAGCGCACGGCGGACTCGAGGGCTGCCTTGGCGACGCCCATAATATTATAGTTTTTGACGACCATTTGGCTGCCGTAATACGTCATCGTAAAAAGTGTCCCTCCGCTGCGCATCAAAGGCTCTGCAAAATGCGCCATGCGCATGAACGTCCAGCAGGAAACCTCCATTGTGGCCAAAAAGCCGTCACGCGACACATCGACGACACGCCCTTGAAGCGCATCCTTTGGTGAAAACGCAATGGAGTGCACTAAGAAATCGAGCTTGCCCCACTCCTGGGAAATTTTCTCAAACACCGCTTCCATGTGCCCGGGCTGATTAACATCGAGCGGCATCACGATCGAAGCCTCTAATTTGCGGGCGAGAGGCTCCACGAACTTTTTTGCTTTGTCGTTCAGATAGGTCATTGCGAGCTCGGCGCCGAATGCCCGGAATGCCTTGGCGCAACCCCATGCGATCGACTGCTCGTTGGCAACGCCGACGATGAGGCCCTTTTTGCCTTTGAGGAGCTTGAGGTTTACCGACGGGAGCATGGCAAAGATGCCTTCAGGCCCAAACTTGGTAACATGATCACATTTGACGTGATTGACCTAGGTCAAGTGTAAGAACGATTTCCCGATGTTTTGACCACGAAAGGGGTCAGGACTGTCTGGACCAAAGGCGCTTGATCTGGTCACGGCGCTGAGTGCGGGGGGATCTGTGAGCGCAAACAGAAATGATCTCGCCAGAGTCGCAGGCCTGTTTGGCGTCGATAATGCCGACAGGACAATGTCATTGCCGCTTCGGACTGTAAGAACGGATCGGCAATCGGCTGCGTCGTGATCGAGGTATCTTCTCTAGCGGAACTTCACGGCTTTTTCATACTACCGGCGATGCTTCTTCTCCCTTGTCGCGCGTCCAAGCGACAAGCACCTGCCACATAATTGCCAACACGACCGGCCCGACAAACAAGCCGATCAGACCGTGCGCAATTGTTCCGCCAATCAGGCCAATGAAGATCACCGGTATTGGCGTATTCAATCCATGAGCCATGACCATTGGGCGCAATACGTTATCCATGAGGCTCACCGGAATCATGTATACGGTGAAGAGCGCCGCCGGTACGGTGTCTTTCGTAAGCCAGTACCAGACCAACACGGGAAGGATAATTACCGCCGGGCCAATTTGGATTATCCCGAGGAGCAGCACCAGGAAGCTCAGAAGCCCTGCGGCAGGAAGACCAGCGACCAAGAAACCAATTCCGGCCAGAAGCGCCTGTAAAAATGCGATTCCGATAACGCCACGAGAAATATTCCGAATTGTCGCGCCGGCGATATCGACGAATTCACCACCTTGCCTGGTTGATATGTGACTCAAAAAATTCTTGACCCCCAAGACAAGAGATCGCCCCGGCACAAAAAGAAAGCCTGAAATGACGATGGCGAGCAAGAACTTGATGAGGTTTATCCCAATGCCGCCGGCGACGGCGAGCATGCGCCCGCCTACAGGTTTCAGCGGCGGGGCGACCTCCTCAATCAGGTCCTTTATGTTGGTTGAGGCGAGCTGCCAGATTTCATAGGCGCGCTCGCCGATCAAAGGCCAATTTCGCACCGAACCGGGCGGAGGAGGGACAGCCAAGCTGCCATCGCCCAGGTGCTGAATCAGCGCTCGAATATTTTCAGCCAGACTTAGCCCGAGCCACGTTGCCGGACCGATCATAATGAGGAGACCGACAAGCGTAATCGCCGCAGCGGCCGTCTTTCGGCTGCCCCAAAACAATGCCGAAAGATATTCATATGTCGGGTAGAGCGCCACCGTGAATACGACACTCCAGATCATTATCCCGAGGAACGGACGTAGAAGTACGAGCGTCCAATAGGCGAGCAGTCCAAGGCAGGCCACCCGAATAACAAAAATCAGAGGTGCCTCGCCCGAGAAAAGGGCGGTGTGAGCGTCTCCGCCCCTCGCTTCCATTTGCACCCTCCCGAAACAATCGTGCTCTGAATCGGAGCTCACAGCGCCATACGTTCGCGGTGCTAAGACCGATCAGTATCTTTCTTCAACAAAACGCCGATGTTTGAGGGAACGGAGATCGTCATACCTGCCTTTGTTCGAGCGTTTTGGCAGCTCGACCTTTTCCCGGCGGATTTTCTTATAGGGGATCAAGGAAAGTATATGGGAAATGCAATTGAGGCGGCCACGGCGTTTGTCGTTGGTGCGGACAATGTGCCAAGGCGCCAGCTTGGTGTCGGTGGCTTCGAGCATGAGGTCGCGAGCCCTGGAATAACCATACCATCGTCCATAAGACTCGAGATCCATAGGGCTAAGCTTCCATTGCCGCATCGGATCGCTGATCCGTTTCAAGAATCGCTTTTCCTGTTCCTCCTGCCCGACTTCGAGCCATATTTTGATCAGAATGATCCCGCTGTCGACGATGTAAGTCTCAACCTCGGGGCAGCGCTCCAGGAACAGCTTGTGCTGCTCACGTGTGACGAAGCCCATGACATACTCGACCCCAGCGCGATTATACCAGCTGCGATCGAAGACAATGATTTCGCCGGCCGCAGGGAAACATTCAATATAGCGCTGAAGGAATAATTGGCTCTTTTGTCTGTCGGAGGGCGCGGGCAAAGCGGTGACGCGGAAAACCCGCGGACTGACGCGCTCCGTAAGTGCTTTTATGGTTCCGCCTTTGCCGGCGGCGTCGCGGCCTTCAAACACAATAATGACTCTTGCGCCGGTTTCCTTAACCCAATCCTGCAGATAGCAGAGTTCGATCTGTAGCTTTTCCAATTCTTTCTCGTAGACCTTGCGGTCCATCTTTTCAGCTTTACTGTCGGGATTGCCTTTCTTTTTTGCCATTTCTCGGTGCTCCAATTGCCAGTCAATATGTTTTCGGGTCAAACAGTTGAGGGAAGCTGAAGGCAGGCTAGTTTCCCTCGGCCTATCCTCCGAGCGGGTTTACAGGGTCGATGATCGCGATTTTGACAGTCCTCGATGCTTGGGCGGCGCTGCTTAGTTTGACTGCGCTTGAGATCGTGCTTGGCATCGACAACATTCTGTTTATCTCGATCCTTGTCTCGCGCTGCCCGCCACATCAGGTATTTCGCGCGCGGCAAATTGGTCTTGCGCTGGCCTTCGTATTCCGGATTGTCATGCTGTTTGGACTTACCTGGCTGATGACACTGTCCAGACCGTTATTTTCTATTTTCGGAGTTGCCATATCTTGGCGGGATGTCATTCTGATTGGCGGTGGACTGTTTCTTATCGCCAAAGCCACACACGAGATCCACCACGAGGTCGAGCCTCCAGACAAGCACGCCGATGGTCTGGGGGGCGTCCCGATTCGGGCGTTCGCACTATTGGTTATGCAGCTTATTGCCATCGACATCGTATTCTCGCTTGACTCGATCATCACCGCGATCGGCATAGTTGATCAGATCGGAATCATGATTGCGGCAGTGCTAGTGGCTATGATTGTGATGTTTTTTGCCTCTGGACACGTTGCTTCTTTCGTTTCGACTCACCCAACAACCAAAATGCTGGCGCTTGCCTTTCTGTTATTGATCGGCATGGCGCTCATTGCGGATGGCTTCGATGTGCACGTGCCGCGCGGGTACATCTATTTCGCTATGGCATTTGCAAGCGCAGTCGAAGTGTTCAATGTGCTGGCTCAGCGTAATCGCGCCTGGGGACCTTAAGGAACCGCAACGCATTAGGCTTTCAGCGTTGCAAGGTTGACCTAGTGCTGTGTCGCTACCGACGAGGGGATTTTTCCTCCCGATCTGTTCCATTGGTTGTAGCTCTCGAAGGTCAAACCGAGCTTGTCGTAATAGACCCGCAGATAGCCATCCCGACCTCGGATGACCGCTCGGGGATCAAGCTGTTGTACCTCTTGTGCCATGACCCCGACATAGGCCTGGTCACTGCCGTTGTAGCTGAAGCGGTAAAAGCCAAGACCGTTATCGAGATAGCCGAGCAGGGCGATATTGTGCTTCAGGCGGATGTCGGAACGCCGCCCGCCGCCACCGCCGCGTCCGCCTCCACCTCGATGGCCGCCACCGCCACCGGCAGCTCGGTGACCGCCGCCGCCGCTGGCTCGCATGCCGCCGCTAGTTCGGGCGTGAGCAGCGCCTCCGCCCCCGCGATGGACCGGGCTGGCGCGGTGGGCGCCGCCTCCGCGCTGCTGAGCACGGCCCGCGTTATTGGTGCCACGGTGCGCGGCTCCACCACTTGGACGCGTGGACGCGTGGTGACGACCGCCAGTCCCTGACGGACGCGTCCCCGCGCTTGGGCCCCTGTTGCCGCCACCAGCGTTCGGGCGGTTGCCACCGCGATTGCCGCCGGGGTTCAGTACCTGCTGGCCGCGATTGCCACGGAAGTCGAGCCCTTGCTGGCGACCGCCTCTGTTACCTGCACCCTGGCGATGATCGACGCGTGGCTTCCAGTTATTGCCGCTGCCACCAGTTCCCGGGCGGTTGATATTGATGTTGTTGTTATTCCAGTTGACGCTACCGCCCCAGTAGTTTCCGCCGGATGCCCAGCGGCCGAGTGCATATCCGGCGCCGAATGCGAGACCGGTCGCAATAACGCCGGCGGCAATATAGCCGGGCGCTGGCCAATAGTACGGCGGGTATGCGGGATATGGCCATCCGCCATAGACGACGCCAGGGTCATAATACGGGACGTATACCGTGCCGGGATCCGTGGGTTCGATGGCTATGACTTGCTTGTTTTGTACTTGCTTGACCGAGACAGTCTGCTCTTTGCTCGATGTCAGCTTGTTATTCGATTGGGCCCTTGCGCGTAACCGCTGAACTGCGTCCATCACATCCGGCTGTTGGGCACTAACGGCATCGCCAAGCTTCTCCGTCCAGTCAATCTTGTCGCTCATCATCGCCAGAACGTCGGGCGTTGCGATGAGAGACTTGATGCTGTCATCCCAATCTTGCTTGTCGACGCCTGCTTTCAGCTCATCACCTTTTAGTTTTTTATTGCGTTGCAACCAACGTTCGGCTTGCACGACGTCGAGCGGATATGTTGAAGCCATCAGAACTTCGGCCAGCAGCGGATCGGGAAAGAGCGCAATAGGGGCGACCAACTGATCAAGCTCTTCCGGCTTCAGCAGCTGGGTTCCAGACGCTGGCGATGGCGGCGGGGGTGATTGTGCCATCGCGCAGACTGGCGCTAATAGAGCAAATGTCAGCATAAGCCTCTTCAACAGCTGTGCAGTCATCACGTCCCCCTGCTCATGAACGCTTCAAGCGACATCGCGACGATCCCATAATAAGGCGAGACATTATACATTGCACTCTGGAAGGAGCGCGATTTGATCGAGATCAAATTGGGACCGAAAAATGACAATCTTGTCAGCGCGCT
The DNA here is from genome assembly GCA_963813825.1 of uncultured Alphaproteobacteria bacterium. GTDB lineage: Bacteria > Pseudomonadota > Alphaproteobacteria > Rhizobiales > Xanthobacteraceae > BOG-931. Next base: position 97,254 of record CAWFBB010000036.1, on the reverse strand, counting down.
ATAGTCATTCCTGCAAGGTCGATGGTGACGCCCTGCTTCAACCCAACGGCGTGCAGTTCGAGGACGACGCCGTGCTGGTTCTCGAGGCGCGCAACCGTTGTGGAATTGACGACTGAAGTTCCTCCCGGAGCGGCGTGATATGTGCCGGAGATTTCGAATATATCGTTCAAATTCGACACAGCGCCGCCAAAGCGAACGACAGGAAGGGGAAGCGCATCGATGTTGATTCCCGCTATGCGCAAGCGTTGCCGGCGCGAATTGAAAAACAGATTTCCGCTGCCATGACTTGAGAAGATTCTTCCCGACTTCGCCAAAACTATGTGGACTTGGGCACTTTGCGCGAGAACGGTCGTGCAATTGCCAATTGCAGCAAACGCAATTGCCATTGCGACAGCTCTGAAACTGAGAAATCTTGAAGACAGACAGCATCGATCCTCTCTGAGCGGTTATTCTTCGGCACTTTTGATCACATCGTCGAGAGTTACACGACGATCCAATCCGCCGACTTTTTCGCCAACACCGTCGGCTCGGAGAAGATCGCGAGAACGGCCGTGCGCTCCGACAATACGGAGCGCAATGCCGCGGGCCGAAAGTGTGTCTTGCAGTCGATACAACATTCGCGACCCTGAGATATCGACGAATGGCGAAGCAGAGAGATCGCAGATGACCGCGCGGATCGATGGTCCGGCATTGGCGAGGCGATTGACGACGGCCGCTTCCACGGACTCGGCGTTGATGTAAAGCAGTGAGGCTTCGGGCCGAAATGCCAGCACATGAGACAACGGCTCGTTGTCGGGGTGACGGGCAAGATCGGAAAAGCTGTTTGTGCCGGGGATCCGTCCCAGAAATGCGACATGGGGCTGGGAAGCCCGGCCAAGAAGGATCAGAATTGAAGCCAGAGCGGCGAGCAATATTCCTTGTAGTATTCCGAGAAGGAGAACGGCGCCGAGAGCTATCAGGGCGGTGGAGAAGTCGATCTTGCTGATGCGCCACATGCGAGCGAGCGTGGGCAGATCAATCAGCCCGAGCACTGCAGTCACGACGACCGCCGCAAGAACTGCCTTCGGTAGATTTGCGAGCAACCCCGTAAAGAACAGCAGGCAAATGGCGAGCGTAAGCGAGGCAAATATCAATGCCAGTGGCGTGCGAGCGCCAGCTTTATCATTAACGGCAGACTGCGACAGACCGCCCGCGACAGGATAGCCGTGGCCAAGTGCGACCGCGAGGTTGGCGGCGCCGATGCCGAGGAATTCTTGACGCGGGTCGAGACTATAGCCGTGTTTGGCCGCGAATGTTCGTGCCGCGGAAACGCCTTCGACATAGGCCAGCAAAAGGCACCCGGCAGCGAGTGGAAAAATGCCGTCGACATCGCGCCAGCGCAGTTCCGACCACGACAGAGACGGCAGACCGCGCGGAACCAGCCCGGTCGTGGGAACGCCGAGTGCGGAAAGGTCAAGAAGAGTAGCTATTATGATTGCCAGCGCGACGACGCAGAGTGCGACCGGTCGGCCGGGTAATGTTCGCTCGCCGATCAGGAGCACGATTATCGCGATTGCGCCGACAGCCAGTATCAAGAGGTCTATTTGGCCAATCTGGCCTACGAACAGTCCTGTCCGCTCCAAAAAATTATGGCCGCCTCCCGGAAGGCCGAACAGGGCGGGCAACTGGGTCATTATGATCGTCAGGCCCGCCCCGGCTTTAAATCCCACCAGGATGCTGTCGCTGATGAGCCGCACGATTACGCTAAGGCGCAGTAGCCAGGCGATGAAGCAGAGCGCTGCGACTGTGAAAGCCGCGAGAGTCGCAATCTCTATGTAACGTTCAGCGCTGCCCTCGGCCATCGCTCCAACGGTTGCCGAGATCATCAGCGAAATCGCCGATGTTGGACCGACAGCCAATTGACGCGACGAGCCCAGCAGCGCGTAGCCGAGACCGCCGAGCAGGTAGCCGTATACACCGGCCTGTGGCGGCAAACCCGCCAATGCGGCATAGGCCAGCGAGACTGGTATTGCGTAGGCGGCGAGAGTTATACCGGCGATGCAGTCACTTGTTATCCACTTAGCCTGATAGCCGGCCAACCAATGAAGCGGAGGCAAAAACCGAAACTGGTCGGAGATGCCCTTCGGTATTTGTGCCCGTTCCACTTTCGAATGGCCTGTCTCTAATTAGATCGTGCAACAGACAGAAGTGTGCGGCTGGGTTGGTACGGAAAAGCGAGTCAGGGCGAGTGAACGTTGGCCTACCAATCTGCCACCTGATGCAGCGCTTCAGGATCGCGAATAGTAATCTTGCGCCGGCTCGATGGCGCGATTGCTCCGGCTCGAGCCAGACGCGCCATTGCTCTTGATACCGTCTCGATTCTCAGGTCGAGATAATCAGCGATATCCTGTCGCGATATTGTCAGGGCCTTGGCGTTTGCGGTTGGGACGCGTCGCACCATTTCGAGCAGAAAGCTCGCAACGCGGGCGCAGGCCGGCCTGCCGAATTGCAGAATATGCTCCTGGCCGCGTCGGATCTCCCGGCTGATGTTCAGCCATAGCTCGCGCGCCACGATATGGTCACGGGACGCAGCACTGATGACGGAAGTTCGCTTGATGAGGCAGACACGACAATCCGTTATGGCCTCGACCGATAAGGTATGACGGTCACCGACTTCAAAACCGAATAGATCGCCCGGTACATAGAAAGCGACGATTTGCCGCCGTCCGTCAGGTGTCATCCTGTAACACCGCGCCAGACCGGCCGTGATTTTGTAAAAATAGATCGACGGTTCACCCTCGCCGTAGATCTGCGCGCCTTTGCCGAAAGCGACGTCCGTTCCAATCATCTCAATCGTTTCGACAAGATCATCATCTGGCCGCCGCCGCGGCAACGGATACGTCAAGTGTTGCGCTGAGTTAGCAAATCTTTCGGCCCTTGTTGCGATAAGCGACTGCATGGCCCACTCCGATGTTACCGTGTGTGCGGAACGCTACTTCCTCGATAATAATCCGGATATTGCCCGAGAGGTTATTGTACCGAGGGACAATGTGTCTTGGTGTAAGTGCCCCAAAATGTCCGAAAATTTGGCTCAGTTTTTGTGACAGAACCGTGAAGTCTCTGGAGGATCCATCCGCTACCGCAGCGCGAAATGAAAGGCTAAAGAGTATTATCGGCACAGGAATTTTGGTAAGCTCTGGGAGATGCCATGGCTGCAATGGCACGATGGGGCAGTCGGTGCGCAGAATTTTCTCGTCGCTGGCGTTTGCGTTTTTGTCGGCGTGCATTGCACAATCCGTTGCCATTGCCGATCCAATCTCTGGTCGCCAGGACAAAGTCCTGCCGCCTAGATCGATTTTGGTCCTCAATGAATCGGCAGTGATCGGGCCATTTTACAGTGCTGCCTATGCGGCTCTACGATCTTCCTTGGCCAATAAATCTGTGAAACCAGTCTCGCTGTTTCTCGAACAGCTCGAATTGGAACGATTTAATGGACCTTCATACGAGCAGTCGCTGAAGACATATTTTCAGGCGAAATACAGTAACGAGCCGATCGGAGTCATTGTCGCCTTCGGCTTTGGCGCTCTTGACCTAATATTGCGCCTTCAGAAAGACCTTTGGCGGGGCGTTCCCGTCGTTTTTGTTATGGTGGATGAAGCCAGTCTGCGGCAACTGAATATTCCGCCGAATGTGACCGGTTACACAACAAGGGTGAGCTTCGAGGATATGCTGAAGGCCGCTCATGCGGTGGTACCGAAGCTGCGGCACGTCGCGATATTGGGAGACGACTGGAATGTTCAGACTGCCTTCCGGCATCTCGGGGAGCAGATACCGAAATCTTCGCCCGGATTGGAAATCATCGATTTAGTGGGCCGGCCGATGCGGGAGTTGAAAACACGCAGCGCTAATCTGCCAGACCACACCGCGATCATATACACCAGCATTTTTTCCGATGGCGAGGGCACGTCGTTTCCCCCGATCGATGGGCTTAGATATATTGCTGAGATTGCTAATCGACCCATCGTAGTAGGCGCCGAGACATTTATCGGCCAGGGTGCGGTGGGCGGCTATGTTCTGACTCCCGAGATTTTGGGACGGGAGGGTGCGAATCTTGCTCTTCGCATACTTGATGGTGAAAGCGTATCAGATAATCCGATAACCCCAGGCCATTCCGTCAAACCGATCTTTGACTGGAGAGAATTGCAAAGATGGGACGTTAGGGAAGCGAACCTTCCAGCGGGAAGTGAAATTCGCTTTCGTGATCCCACTATGTGGGAGCAATACCGCACCGGCATCTTAGTTGGTTTCGCGATTGTGGCTCTCCAGAGTGTTCTGCTCACGATTCTCATTACGGAGCGTTATCGCCGGCGCGCCGCCGAAGAGGAATCGCGTCAGCGGGTCCGGCAGGTCATTCATCTCAACCGGACAGCCACCGCCGGCGCGATGTCGGCCTCGGTCGCTCACGAACTCAATCAGCCGCTCGGAGCGATACTGAACTACGCCGAGACCGCGCAGATTCTCTTGTCCGAAAAGGCGGTGAATGTGACGCTGTTAAAGGAAATCATTGCCGACATTCGGCGGGACGATCAGCGCGCCAGCGATATAATCAAGCACTTGCGGGGATTATTGAAGCAAAAGAGCGAAACAGATCTTCGGACATTCAACCTGAATGAGGCAATCGATGTCGCAATCCAAATCTTGGAACCGGAGGCAAGCAAGCGGAACATAGCTCTGGATAGTGTGAATGCCGGCCCCTCATTCCCGGTCCGTGCCGAGCCGGTGCAGTTACAGCAAGTAGTGTTGAACCTTGTTGCCAACGGTATGGATGCGGTTTCGGACTGTCCACCTAGTCGCCGGCGGTTGATGATCCAGGCGATCCCGAGCGGACATTCCGATGTGGAAGTCATGGTGTCCGACTGGGGCCCCGGCATTCCCAAAGAAGCACTTAAGCGTATTTTCGAAACCTTCTACACGACGAAGTCGACTGGAACCGGACTGGGACTGTCAATTGCCCGCACAATTATCGAGACGTACGGGGGCAGGATTTGGGCCGAGAACCGGGACGGCGGTGGGGCGGTGTTTAGGTTCACAATGCCACTCGCCAGAGAGCCAATTTTGGTCTCTTAGCTATTTTCCGTGAAGTTTCGGCCGGGCGTCTCCAGGCGCGGAGTCTAGTCCGGCTCCTCCCGTTTGCTGTTTCTATTTTTGAACAGCGCGAGGATGGAGCGGAGAGGATTGGTAGCAATAAGGTAGACCAAAAATGCGATAAGTAATAACGCAGCCATGGCGCGGACCAGGCTGGCATTGTGCGGATCGGCGCCCAGCAGGATGGGTATGCTACCGGGTATCGCCATGATCCACTCGACGATTTTATCCAGCCCATCGCCAATCTCAAAAGACATAAGGATTCTCCGCAGAGACAAAAATCATATGGCAAGCCCTTGTCGGATTATTTGACCTGGATCAAGTTCTAAATGCGCGCCTGTGATATTCAATTCGCCTCTCGCTGTGGCGCCTATTCCCCGATGGAGCGGTTTGAATGCCGGCAAAATCATCAAAGCAAGCCAGCGCATTGGATGCCTTGCCATCTGCAAAAGATCTCATGAAGGAGATCGCTCGAAAAGAAGCTGCGCAGGCGACGGACTCCATGCGGACCGCAACTGCTGAGGATGCGGAAAAGAAGGCCTTGATCGAAAAATTGTCCAAGCCGTCAGGCGTGTCTGACGAGGAAAGAATTCAGCGCGCAGCGGCAATCATCAAGCGTGCCGCGGACAACGGTAAAACCGAGGTGGAAGTAGGGCGCTTTCCCAATGTGCTGTGCACCGATCATGGGCGGGCAATCAATCAGCAGGAGCAAGGTTGGGAAAAGACGCTGACCGGCGTGCCCAAAGAGCTGTACGAATTCTGGCAGGAGTATTTGAAGCCGCGCGGGTATAAATTGAGGCTCCAAATCGTGGACTTTCCAGGCGGCATGCCGGGCGACATTGGGATAAGTCTTAGCTGGGCTTAGAGTTAGGAAGGCTGGTCGCGGCTGATTTTCCTGCGAATTCGGAAAACCAAGCTTCTCGGCCATGGCGGCCAGGTCAAGAAGCGAGTGGGCGTCGAGCTTCTGCATCACCTTCTGCCGATGAGCCTTGATCGTCCGCGCGGTCGTCCCCAGTTGAAAAGCAATCTGCTTGTTGATTTGTCCTCGTACAACCAATTCAAAGACACTGCGTTCCCGCGGCGTCAGCTTTCCGAGACGTATCCGCAACGCAGTGATCTGGTCGCGCACGACCAATGCCGAGTTGTAGCGGCTGAGCGCACGCTCAATGGCCATCAGCAGATCGGCTTTCGCAATCGGCTTTGTCAGAAAGTCGTCTGCTCCGGCCTTGATAGCGCGCACGGTCGTTGAGATATTTGCGTGGCCGCTCAGGAATATGACCGGCAGCGGCGATCCCAGACGATTGAGACAGTCTTGCAGTTCCGGTCCGCTCAATCCGGGCATCTTGACATCAAGCAGGATGCAGCCAAGCCCTGCGTCGAGGGGCAACTGCATGACCTGCTCGGCGGAGTCATAAAGCTGTACTTCATACCCCGCGGCTTGCAGCAGCAACGACAAAGACTTGCGAAAAGACGCGTCGTCATCAACAACGTGAATAATTGCCGGCACGACATGATCTCCCGAGGGGATCAACGGCGGTATTCGCCAGCCTTTCCAAAATTCGCAAACCCCGTAACACCGTTGCATCCTGAGCTTATGATGCGCCGCCGATCCCGTACAGTCCGAATATTCACATCCCTTGAATCCGGCTCAGTTCGTTAACGCTCGATCAATGGCGTCGAGTAGCAAGGCAGCGGAAAAGGGTTTTGTTAGATATGCCATACAGTTAGGTTTGAGTGCGGCCCGTCGTTCCTTATCGCTGTCCTTACCTGTCATAAAAATGATGGGCAGGGCATTTCCTGTCCGTGCCAGGAGCGAAGCCAACTCGACCCCGGACATGCCCTCGAGATGGATGTCCAAAACGATACAGCCACGGTGCGGTTCTGACGTTCCGACATTCGCGAGAAACGCCTCCGCAGATGCAAAGGTCCTAGTGCTGTACCCAGTTTTGTCGAGGAGGACAGCCAAGCTTCTTCGCATGCCCGGGTCGTCGTCTATAACGAATATCGTCGTTTCGGCACAACTCACGATCAAATAAGCTCTCTAGGCTCGGGCGCTGCCGATACCGTTGCCGTTATCGCCGCGAAATTAGAGGCCTCACAGCCAAGTTAAACGGAGAATAGCGGCAGCGTGTATTGTACTCAGGTACACAGGTGCAAAACCGGGAGCCGGACCTAATCTTGAATGAGCATGCGCCGAGACCGTTGCAGGGGGTCTCCGGGGAAGGGGCTGTCTCGGCGCATGCCAGCGGCTTTGCGAACGCCATAGCCGCGACAATAAAATCTACACGGCGGCCCCAAGATCAGTGTGATCTTGATCAACTAATACATTTTTTAAGCTGGTAAAATTTTAAGCTGGCAAAACGAAAACGACAAATTTGCGCGGTCTGGTCGGGGTTTCGCAGACACGCTGTTCCTCGTATAGGCTTTTCTGACAGTCTCCTTCTTTCGGGCGTGCGCTGATGAATTCGCGGGTTAGATGCGAGAAATAGCCCCAAAGTGAGTCAATCGGATCCAGCCAAGTTCTCGGTCGTGGAGCAAACCCGCGATGGACGCCACCTGCAAATCAGAGCGCTCCAGCGAGGCGATAAAGCCGAGATGCTGGCCGCCGTCGGCCGCATCAGCGCTCAATCGCTCTATAAGCGGTTTTTCGGCGTAAAGCGCTACTTCTCAGACAAGGAAGTCGGGTTTTTCTTGAATGTCGACTTCAAAAGCCACGTCGCATTGGTCGCCGTGGTGGAGGAACACGGAGCGCCAATGATAGTGGGAGGCAGCCGCTACGTCGTCGTGCAGCCTGGACAGGCCGAAGTCGCTTTCGCTGTAGTCGATGACTATCAGGGTCAATCGGTTGGCACTGCGCTTCTGCGGCATCTTGTGAGGCTCGCGAAAGAGGCCGGGCTTTCAGAGCTGATTGCCGAGGTATTGCCGACCAACACGCCGATGCTGAAAGTATTCGAAAAGAGTGGCATGCCTGTCAGTGTCCTGCACGAACGAGGTTCTGTGCATGTGACAATTGATTTGAGTGAAAACCGATCGAAAAAATAGGCAAAGCGTACGTGCTGTTTGATGCAGATCAACCAGCTATCTCGAAGCGCCATTATGATTTCGAGCAGCATAGTTCAATGGCTTAGGAGCCCACGCTCATGCCCGCAGTGCCAGAGAGCGAGATCGGAAACATTCGGACAGTAAGTCCCTTTGCTTTACCTCCGGCCTCAAAATACGATCATCTGATTGGGCGGGCAAAAGCTACCACTCCGGCAAAAACGGTCGTCGCACATCCGTGCGACGAGACATCGCTGCGCGGAGTTGCGGAGGCGGCAGAAGCAGGCATTATTGTCCCAATCCTTGTCGGCCCCGCGGCCAAGATCAAGGCGACGGCCCGGCAATTCGGGCTCGATATCAGCAAATTCGACTTGGTCGATGCTCCTCATAGCGAGGCTGCCGCAGCGAAATCGGTCGAGCTGATCCGAGAGTCGAAGGGCGAGCTCTTGATGAAGGGCAGCCTGCACACAGATGAGCTTATGCGCGAAGTGGCGGCGAGCAAGACCGGTCTGCGGACAGCGCGGCGGATCAGTCACGTCTTTATCATGGACGTGCCGACCTACGCAGAAACGTTATTCATAACTGACGCGGCTATTAATATTTTTCCGGATCTCGACGCCAAGCGCGATATCATCCAGAACGTTGTCGATCTGTTTAACCAGGTCGGTCTTGGTACACCGCGCGTAGCCATTCTTTCGGCTGTCGAGACGGTTACGACGAAAATTCCCTCCACCATCGAAGCGGCCGCTCTCTGCAAGATGGCGGATCGCGGCCAGATAACCGGCTGCGTCATCGACGGCCCGCTTGCCTTTGATAACGCAATCGACCCCGAGGCGGCCCGGATTAAGGGTATCAAATCCGAGGTTGCCGGCCGGGCGCAAATCCTGGTCGTCCCTGATCTGGAGGCCGGCAATATGCTTGCCAAGAATCTTACCTTCTTGGCCAAAGCCGACGCGGCAGGAATGGTCCTTGGCGCACGGGTACCGATCATTCTTACATCGCGCGCCGATTCCGTGCGCAGCCGCATGGCCTCGTGCGCGGCAGCGGTGCTCTATGCGGAAGCGCGCCGGCGATTGGCGCCCCTGCCGGCGGCTTGACGGCCGTGGATACCATTCTTGTCGTCAATGCCGGATCGTCGAGTGTCAAGTTTCAAGTATTCAGCACGGACGGAGAAAAGCAGCTCCAACGTCTGATCAAAGGGCAGGTGGATGGCATCGGCACGCGACCGCATCTGCGGGCCGAGGGCGCCGACAAGAAGCTCCTGGTCGATCAGGCTTTTGCGCGTGAACAGGTCAGTGACGTTCCCGCAGCTTTGCAAACAGCCGGGACCTGGTTACGCGATGCGCAGAATCTGCAGCCCAGCGCAGTCGGACATCGCGTTGTTCATGGAGGTCCTCAGTACGATAGGCCGGTGAGAGTCGATAGCGGCGTGCTCGCTAATCTTGAAAAGTATGTTTCGCTCGCACCATTGCATCAGCCTCATAATCTTGCGGCCATCCGCGCCCTGCTGGCTCGGGGTCCGAATCTGCCGCAGGTTGCGTGCTTCGACACCGCCTTCCATCGCGGCCACAGTGCGGTTGCCGATCACTACGCAATTCCTGCGCATCTTTATGCGGAGGGCGTGCGTCGATATGGCTTCCACGGGCTTTCCTATGAATACGTTGCCGAGCGCATGCGCGAGGTCGCACCCGACGTCGCGAAAGGTCGGATGATCGTCGCCCACCTTGGCAGTGGAGCGTCGATGTGTGCGATTTTAGATGGCCACAGCGTCGAATCCACAATGGGGTTTACTGCGCTTGATGGACTGCCGATGGGTACGCGACCGGGTCAGATCGATCCGGGCGTGCTGCTCTATTTGATCGCCGAGAAGGGGATGACTGCGGCTGCCGTGCAAGATCTGCTCTATCGTGACAGCGGTCTAAAGGGCCTTTCCGGACTCAGCAATGATATGCGGGAACTTCAGTTGAGCCCGGCACCACAAGCCAAGCTTGCGGTGGACTATTTCGTATATAGGGTCGGGCTGAGTGCAGGGATGCTCGCGGCCGCGTTGGGCGGAATTGACGCCTTCGTATTTACTGCGGGAATAGGGGAGCGCTCTGCGATCGTTCGTGCCCGTATTGCCGAATACATTGGCGTGGCTCGGTGCCGAGTTGGACCCCGCCGCCAACGAATTTGGCTCACGCGGTCATTTCCAGGCCGGGAAGCAAGCTTGGGCTTTATGTCATCCCGACCGATGAAGAATTGATGATCGCGCGCCACACTGTTGCATTACTAAGACATGAACTCGTCTGGGCTCGGAAGAGTCATTGCCGAATAATTCTGCGCTAAGTTGATCCTGGTCAAACCACCAAACCACCGAGCTATTAGAAAAAGTCCGGTATGGGCCAGCAATGGCCCCGCAGGCATTCTTTGCGAATGTATTGGCGAGCGAAGAAAGACGCCAACGCCAGGAGAAACGCCATGGAAGGGTCAATAGCCAAGAATCTTACGGGTGAAAATTGCTGGCGCGATTTCAAGCCCGGCGGCTGGTGTAACGGTATCGATGTTCGTGACTTCATAGTTCGCAACGTTACTCCGTATGAAGGCGACGAAAATTTCCTTGAGGACGCCACCCAGCGCACGAGACAAGTCTGGGAACAGCTCCAGCCCTTTTTTAGGGAAGAGCAAAGAAACGGCGTCCTCGCTGTCGATGCCGCGACGCCATCGACTATGCTGGCGCATAAAGCCGGTTATATCGATCGCGAAAATGAAATCATCGTCGGGTTGCAGACAGACCAGCCCTTCAAGCGGGCAATTTTTCCGTATGGCGGTCTGCGTATGGTCGAGGCGGGGCTGAAGGCTGCGGGTTTTTCGGCCGATCCGCGCGTACATGAGGTCTTCACGAAATATCGAAAGACGCACAACGACGGCGTCTTCGATGCATACACTCCGGAAATCATGAAGTGCCGCAGGTCTGGCATTATCACCGGGCTTCCCGACGCTTATGGTCGCGGCCGGATCATCGGCGATTATCGCCGCGTCGCGCTCTATGGCGTCATACGTCTGCTCGAAGTGAAACATGCCGAGCGGACCCAGGTCGATGATATGTGGCCGACCGACGAGATCATACGGGTGCGCGAGGAGCTCTCCGAGCAAATGCGTGCGCTCGAGGATCTCATCGAGATGGGGAAGCTCTATGACTGCGACATCAGTCGACCCGCGGCCAACGCCCGCGAAGCGGTCCAGTGGACATATCTCGCCTATCTCGCCGCGGTTAAGGAGGCTAACGGCGCCGCGATGTCGATCGGCCGCATATCGAGCTTCCTGGACGTCTATATCGAGCGCGATATGCGCGAGGGTAAGCTGGATGAAGTTGGTGCCCAGGAATTGTGGGATCAACTGGTTCAGAAACTGCGCATTGTTCGCTTTCTGCGCACCCCCGACTACGACGCACTGTTCAGCGGCGACCCGTACTGGGCGACGGAATGCGTGGGCGGAATGGATCTGGATGGCCGCACGCTAGTGACCAAAAGCAGCTACCGCATGCTGCACACGCTTTACAACCTCGGTCCGGCGCCGGAGCCGAATATTACGGTGCTTTGGTCAAAGCATCTGCCGAACAATTTCAAGCGCTATTGCGTCAAGGTCAGCCGAAATACGTCGTCGCTGCAGTATGAGAACGACGATCTGATGCGGCCGAACTGGGGCGACGACTATGGCATCGCCTGCTGCGTCTCGGCGATGAAGCTTGGCCGGCAAATGCAATTCTTCGGCGCCCGGGTCAATCTGGCAAAGGCGCTCCTTTACGCGATCAATGGCGGCAGGGACGAAATATCGGGCGACCAGATAGCGCCACCCGCGCTACCGGTAACGAGCGACATCCTCGAATATGACGAAGTGTTCGCAAAATTCGACTCGATGATGGAGTGGCTTGCGCGCACCTATGTGCACGCCATGAATTGCATTCACTACATGCACGATAAATATTTCTACGAACGGCTCGAAATGGCTCTGCATGATCGCGATATCCTGCGCACCATGGCGTTCGGCATTGCCGGTCTCTCGGTTGTCGCTGACAGCCTTGCTGCCATAAAATATGGAAAAATCCGGGTCATTCGCGACAACACGGGTCTTGCTATCGATTATGAGAACGAAAGCAAGAATCCCGTGCCGCAGTTCGGCAATAATGACGACCGGGTCGACAGTATTGCCGCAGGCCTTGTCACGCGGTTCATGGGAAAGATCCGCAAGCACACAACTTATCGCAATGCGGTTCACACGCAGAGTGTACTGACAATCACCTCAAACGTCGTCTACGGCAAGCATACCGGCAATACGCCTGATGGCCGCCGCACGGGCGAACCGTTCGGACCTGGCGCCAATCCCATGCACGGTCGGGATAGTCATGGCTGGCTGGCGTCATGCCTGTCAGTCGCAAAGTTGCCTTACAAAGACGCGCAAGACGGCATCAGCTACACGGTCTCGGTCTCGCCGCAAAAGGCGCATTTGCCAGACTCCGAGCTGATCGACGCCGCGGTCAAGGCCTTCGACGCCTATTTTGGTAATGGCGGATTCCACATGAACCTGAACATCGTCGACAAGGCGACGCTCGAAGACGCCATGAAGAATCCTGACAAATATCCGCAGCTGACGATTCGGGTTTCCGGTTATGCCGTCAACTTTGTTCGGTTGAACTCGCGAACAGCAGCAAGATGTCATCAGCCGTACCTTTCATGGCCAGATATGAAATAGAGAGCGAAACACTGTCCAAGCAAGAACGACTAGCTGATAATTTAATTCAAAGTGCCTGAGCACCAGAAATGCCAACACAAATTGGGAGGAGAGCGACATGATCAAGAAGTTTCATGCAACGACGCTTATCGCACTAGCGGTCGCGACCATGGTCGGCATGACGCAATCTGCGTCGGCGGCGAAAGTTCAGAAAAAGCTGACCTATGAGGAAGCCTGGACGTTTTGTAACGCCGAGCTCAACCGAAGCCATATTCTCAGAGCCGATGCGGGACAGCGCTATGCCGCAGGTGCAGGCTGCATGCTGAGGCACGGATATCGCATTTGAGCGGGGCGTGTCGCGGATTGGTCGGCGTAGACGCTTCAACAATGGCGCTTTCGTACGGCCATATCGTCTTGCCGTGATCGGCCAATACTTTGGGCCGAGCACTCAGGTAGGAACCCGTTATGTCAGAGGTCGGGGTCCTGGAACCAGGTAGCCGGCATGATCTGCGTGTCGGTGCATCACCTCATGCGCCCGACGAGGGTGATTTTCGCGATGATGCCGACGGTGCATTCGGTTACGTGCATTCGTACGAGACATCGTCGCGCTATGACGGCCCCGGCTTGCGTGTGGTATTGTTCCTGTCGGGCTGTCTGCTGCGATGTTCCTATTGCCACAACCCCGATACCTGGCATTTGAAGGACGGCACGTACGTTTCGGCACAACAGGTCATTGATCGGCTCGGTAGTTTTGCTCCTGCGCTTCGTTCTCTCGATGGGGGGCTGACTATCTCGGGCGGTGAGGCGATGGTGCAGCTCGCCTTTACGCGACGAATTTTTGCTGCCGCCAGGCAAATGGGACTTCACACCGCCATCGAGACGTCGGGTTTTCTTGGTGACCGCGCCGACGAAAAGTATCTCTCCCACGTCGATCTTGTGCTGCTCGATATCAAAAGTTCGGATCCGAAAATCTATCGTGACGTGACCGGCCGCGACCTTGCTCCAACGCTCCGTTTTGCCGAACGCCTGGCAGCACTCGGCAAGCCGGCGTGGGTGCGCTTTACGCTCGTGCCCGGCCTCACGGACGATCCCGCCAACGTGGAAGGCATCGCACGCTTTGTGGCACCGATGAAGAACGTGGAATGGGTCGAAGTGCAACCGTTTCACCAGCTTGGCGCCTTCAAATGGAAGGCGATGAACCTTGAATACAAGCTCCGCGAAATTCAAAGGCCGGGCCGGGAGCTGATCGACCGCGTCATCGGACAGTTTCGGGCGGCGGGTTGTAACGCTCGCTGACACCACATCGATAACTGGAAATTTTGTTTGGAGCCGGAGAAGACGTCATGTTGGAAGCTGCCCGCCAAATCCTGGGCACCCAGCCCATTCTTACGATCTTTCTGGCCATCGGGATCGGTTATCTCGTAGGTCAAATCAAAATCGGGACCTTTTCACTCGGTGTAGGCGCAGTCCTCTTCGTCGGACTAGCCATCGGAGCTTTCGCGCCAAAGGCACAGATCGCCGGGCCGATCGGTCTGACCGGCTTGATTATGTTTCTATACGGCATCGGCATTCTTTACGGGCGCGAATTCTTTGAGGGAATGATTGGAGCAGCGGGGCGCAAATACAACCTGTTGGCTCTGGTCGCCTGTATTGGCGGCCTCGCAGTTGCCCTGGGACTTGGGCATGTCTACGGAATCAAAATCGGCCACACACTGGGAATCTATGCCGGTTCGATGACAAGCACCGCGACGCTTCAGGCGGCGCTGGATTCTATCGGCAATCGCGATCCGTCGATCGGTTATTCGATCGCATATCCATTCGGTGTCATCGGTCCGATCTTGTGCATTTATTTTCTCACTCGCATGGTGGGCCCGAAGTTTTCGCCAAAATCGCAACGATTTCATATGGGCGAAGTCTCGTTGGGTGAGAGCTGGGCGGGCGGAACTCTGGGAGATCTAAGTAAGGAACTACCTGCAGGCGTGCAGGTGACCATCGTCAGGACAGCGGGCCAAAACCGACTCCCGTCAGATGACCTTACCTTGAGCGCCGGCGACGATCTGATGCTCGTTGCCGAACAGCAGGAAGCACTGTCCCAGGCCGTGACCAGGCTTGGCAGCTTGGCGCCGGGTCGCATCGCCAAGGATCGCTCCAGTCTCGATTACATCCGAGTCTTCGTCGGCAAGGCAAATGTGGTTGGCGTGCCATTGGCCCAACTCAAACTGCCGGCCGAATTTCCCGTCAATCTCCTCCATATCAGGCGTTACGATGCCGATATTGTTCCGACACCGGACCTGACGCTGGAGTTCGGGGATCGCGTCGGCGTACTCCTTCCGCCAGACCGCAAAGAAGAGATTCGAAAATTCTTCGGCGACACGGTCAAATCGGCTGCCGAGTTCAGCTATGTTTCGCTCGGGGTTGGAATGGCCTTGGGCCTTCTGCTCGGTCTCGTTCCGATTCCAATTCCAGGAGTCGGTACAGTGACGCTCGGCGTCGGTGGCGGTCCGCTTATCGTAGCGCTCATTCTCGGCAAAATTCGCCGGACCGGCCCGATGATCTGGGTCATGCCCCTGCCCGCAAACATAGTGTTACGCAATTACGGGTTGGCGATTTTCCTCGCGACCGTCGGCATCAATGCTGGTCAGCCGTTCGTGCGCACTGTAGCTAAGTCAGGTTTGACCATGCTGTTCATTGGCGCTGCGGTGCTTTTGACGACGGTGCTGATCGTTCTGATCGTCGGCTATTACCTGATGAAAATTCCTTTCGACGATCTGCTCGGAGTTGCCTCGGGCGCAACAGGTAATCCGGCGATCCTTGTCTATTCAACCCGGATGGCGCCCACCGAAAGGCCGGATATTGGCTATGCAATGATCTTTCCCTCAATGACCATTGTGAAGGTCATCGCCGTGCAGATTGTCGCCATCCTGGCCGGAACTGGCTGAACTGCCGTTCCTGTTGATAGGACGCCTTGCAGACGGAAATGCACCGATGGAAGACCGCCCATTGGATTTGACGGCAGAAACGCCTCAGGCAATTACCTTCGACACTATCATGCCTTCGACTATTGCGGTCCGGGTCGAAGAGAGCGGTGTGAAAAGGGCGGCGCTCGATCCCATAACTTTGCTCGTATTGAGCATTATGGGCGGAGCCTTTGTTGCCTTCGGAGCAGTTTTTGCAACGACAGTTAGCTCTGGCAGCATATCTGCCATCGGGCCTGACGGCACTGCAATATTTTCGGCAGCCCCGCCGTACGGTGTCATGCGGCTCTTGTCGGGCCTCGCCTTTACCGTAGGTCTGGTACTGATTGTCGTCGGAGGAGCTGAGCTTTTCACGGGCAATAATCTGATCGTCGTTGCCTGGGCAAGCGGCAAAGTGAAGACGCGGGATGTGCTTCTCAACTGGGTCATCGCTCTGGGAGGCAATTTAGCCGGCGCATTCCTGACCGCCGTACTGATGTTTCAGACGACGCAGTACACGTTCGGCAATGGTTCTGTCGGGCTTACAGCTCTGGCGACAGCCAATGCGAAGGCATCACTTGCATTCGTCCCTGCACTCACTCTTGGTATGATGTGCAACGCCTTGGTTTGTCTTTCGGTGTGGATGTGTTTCGCAGCCCGGACGACGGTCGACAGGATCTTTACGATCATCCCGCCAATCACGGCCTTTGCGGCCGCGGGTTTCGAGCATTGCATCGCAAACGCTTACTTCATGCCGATAGGTCTGTTCATAAAGTCCGGGGCACCGGACTCTTTCTGGACATCAATTGGCAAATCTCCGTCGGACTTTCCGTCGCTCACATGGTGGAATTTCCTGGTCGGGAATTTGGTACCTGTGACGCTAGGTAATCTGATTGGAGGTACCGTCATGGTTGCCGCGGTCTATTGGTTCATTTATCTGCGCAAGCCGAATAGAGAATATTGAAATGGCGATTTCCGAGGAGAGAATCTCCTCTGTCAAGTCTAGTCGTTTCCCGGGCCGCGTTCAGCCCGACCTTGGGTAATGGAGCATGGGGTGAAGCCGTTAATCCAAGAGATACGACGCAATCCGGTGCTCTGGCTTCTCGTGCTGGTGCCGATAGTCCTGGCCGTACAGTCGTGGCGTCCTGAAGCGCACACTCTCCTCTTCGTGCTTTCAATCGGAGCCATTGTGCCCCTGGCGGCATTGTTGAGTCACGCAACGGAAGCCGTGGCATCCAGATCAGGCGATATGGTTGGCGGGCTGCTTAACGCCACTCTCGGAAACCTGACCGAATTGCTCATCGCGCTGGCAGCGTTGCATGCTGGACAGTACGTGCTTGTGAAAGCGACCATTGCGGGCGCGATCGTCACAAACACCCTGTTTATGTTGGGAATGTCATTGCTGCTGGGTGGCATCAAATATCACGTGCAGGAGTATAACAGGAATAGCGCGCGCCTGCAGGCCGGTCTGCTATTTGTGGCAACAATCGCCATGCTGATACCATCGATGCTTGCGGACGCAGATGTGGTCGCTAACACTGCAACATTTACGCAGGCGTTGAGCGTGGCATTGTCTGTATTGCTCATTTTCGTTTACGGACTTGGGCTGATTTTTTCACTTAAAACTCACCGTGAGCTTTTTGTCGGCGTCTCACACGAAGAACAAGGTGAGGCACAATGGTCAATGGCGCTTGCGCTGTCGACTTTGGCCGGGGTTACTGTGCTTGTCGCCCTGATCAGCGAGATTTTCGTCGAGTCTGTGCAGCAGGCGGCGACAACACTCGGAATCGCACCTGCATTTGTCGGCTTCGTCGTCGTGGCGCTGGTAGGCGGCGCCGCGGAGATGGTTGCGGCGCTGTCCGCAGCACGGAAAGACCGCCTCGATCTGAGCGTCGGCATTGCGCTCGGCAGTGCATCCCAGATCGCGCTTTTGGTTGCACCCTTGCTGGTCCTTTGCAGTTACCTCATCGGGCCAACACCAATAAATCTGCAATTCTGGCCAGGCGCGGTGGCGATGGTGCTCATTGCGACTCTGGTTGCGTCATTGGTGACGAACACCGGTCGCTCGGCTTGGTTCGTCGGGGCCCTCGTTACCGTTGTGTATCTGATATTTGCCGTGACGCTATATCTGTTGCCGCCTCGCGTGCAGTGAGCCCGGCGAACATCTCAAGGGAGCAACCGACATGTCCACATCAACCTCCTCCAGACCGTCCGATATCGCAGCAGCGCTCGAGCCGCTACGCGCCAAGTCGGGTTGGATCATCGCGCTTGGCGTCGTCTACATTGCGGCGGGACTGGTTGCGCTGGGCAGCGTGGTCTTCGCAACGGCAGCGACCGTTTTGGTCGTCGGAATCATGATGATCATCGCCGGCGCCGCCGAGGTCTTCAATTCGTTCCAGATCAAGACGTGGGGCAAGTTCGTGCTATGGCTGTTGCTCGGCGTTCTTTACATTATCGCCGGGTTTGCCGCGTTCGATAACCCACTGCTCGCCGCGGCATTGTTGACGCTCCTGCTCGGATTTTCGCTGACCGCATCGGGAATCATGCGGATCATTCTCGGCTTTGGCATGAAACAGGGAACGCCCTGGCTGTCGGTGACAGCTTCAGGCGTTATCACGCTTCTCCTCGGCCTCGTGATCCTCGCGCATTGGCCCATCTCGTCGCTCTACATCCTGGGACTGTTTCTTGGGATCGATCTAATCTTTGCTGGCCTGGGCTGGATCAGCATCGGTTTTGGTCTGAAACGACGAACCTAACCGCAAGCCGTAAATGCCATAGGCGGTCTCACTGCGGATTATTCACTCTGTCCTTGCTGGAAATTTCAAGGGTCACAAGACGCGCCAGCAAAGTTGCGGGATAAAGTTGGCCGATTACGGCCTCCAGGTTTGCCAACCCGCGTGCATATGGATGCAGGGGAATGATGTCGCCATAGCCAATCGTGGTGAGCGTCACGAAGCTGAAATAGATCAAGTTCCCGGCAATTTCAAATTGTCCTCTCGGGGCGTCGATGCCCTTAAAAGCATGGGGCACACTCAAAGCCAGAATTCCAAATAGGGCCACGAATGTCAGTCCAAGCGTCAGGTAAATCAGGACTCCACCGATAATGCGATGAACGGTAACCTTGCCCGGCCCAAAGACAGCGCGTGAGACAACTATGGTCAGCGTTACGCTGGCAATCAGCCAGGCAAAGGCATCGAGATAACTGTCGATTATTGTGGAATCACGCAATTGCGTCTCTGATGCAATGACCATGAGAAGTATGGCGGCCACAATCGAGCCGGCAGCATACCAGTTTGTTGTCAGCATGAAGGCTGCGGGGACAAGTGCGGTCCCGAAGATTAGGCCAAAATAGCGGTCTTCCAGAACTCCGTTTGCCTGCAGCGGTGCAACTACGAATACCAGCAGCGAGAGCAGGATTGTCAGTGTTACAAGCAATTTGTCGTTGAATGGCAGTTGTGTTTCGGGGTCGGTCCGAAATCCAAATCGTTGTCTGCTCTTCTCCGGAACGGTCCGTGAGGCGTGGGCCACTTCCTGCTCACGACCACTTTCGACTTGATCTGTGCTCATGCATCGCTCGCTGCCTATAGAGAGCCACAATACAAACAATTGTGGTACACGACGTCCATGCGAGGAATGTTAGTGTCCGCCGAGTACGAGGTTCTGGAACGGCAGGACGAGTGCCTGCAGCCGTAAGATAAGCGCGTGAACCAATGCAAGCGCATCCACGGTATGCAGAAGTACGCCTCGCACCACACCAGTATCGGGAGAGGCGATGATATCGTGATTGTTGGAATAAGCATTGGCTATGCAGCTGCTGCCCGGCGTCACCCCGTCGAGGCCTCCTCCATAAAGGGGCTCGAGAAAGACTAATAGCGTGCCGGGACGTGAAATCTGTTGAACATCGATCAATTGCTCGCCACCGCGAAACTGACCTGCAGCGATGTAGTTCTGCACATTCGTCACCACCATCGGAATGATGGTCCACGGCTTTGATACGCAGGTGACTTCGGCGATCATGCCGACTTGCATGATTTGCCCTTCAATTTGGTCGAAGCCCGCCTGCAATACCTTTTCTCCCGCGCCCTCCGGGATCAGAACGCCGGCTGGCCGCATCAGGGGATTGACCACGTCGCCCACCCGTAATGTGAATTGTTCGACGCGGCCGTTCACACCGGCCCGGACGACGGTCTTTCTCAAGTCGGCTTCAGCTTCGTCTAGATCTGACTGAGCGCCGGCCTTTTGGGCAGGCAAAACCGTCGAAATCCTTTCGTCAATGCTCTGTTTTGCAGCGACAGCGGAATCGATCTGTGCGAGCAGTCCTTCAGCCCGAACCTCAAGGCGCTCGATTTCGCGGAATGCGACATTGCCCGCATTGCGGCTCTGCAGGTCCCGTTTGGTATTCAATTCATCAAGAGTCTGTTGGTGGTTGCTCATGGCCTCGCGGATTTGGCTGTCGGCCTTTTGCGCATCGACCTTTGCCACCGCGATTTGTGCATCTATCTCCGCGATTTTATGTTTCGCGCCCTCAACCGAAGCCTCTAGTTTGGAGCTGTCTAACTTGAATATCGGATCCCCTTTTTTAACGGGGCCACTAATGCCGACATAGACCTCCGAGACTCTCCCGTTTATCTCTGGAACGATCGGAACCGTTCTAAAGAGGAGCGTGACGTTCGTGGTTGACGGATGATTGTAAAAAATAACGAGGATAAGGCATACCGTGAGAATCAGGCAGGACGTAATTCCCCATCTCAGCTCAAACCAGACGGAGTAAAGAGTTATCTCCTTCCCGATACGCTTTCCTTGTCCATAGCGACGGTATAGATAATCGGGAAAAATTGTGAGAAGAGAGCAGAAAAGGAGCTCAAGCATGGCCCAGCTCCTTTTTGCCGCCTGGTGCGGCGTCCGCCTTCATCGCGGGCGAATCGTGTTTTGGTGTTAGTGAAGCATCCGCCTGCATAACGGCGTCGCCGCTTACAGCTTCTCGATCGAGTGCAGTGCCGGCCATCCTAGCGACCGATTGCGCTATCTGACGTAGCGGAGTGCTAAAATCCGGAAACTCGATCAGCGCGAGTATCAGGCCGATGATCCAGAAGATATGCATGTGCGTGAAGAGCGAGATCAAGCCCAAAACAGCGACGATCTCGAACTGAAGCTTCTGGCCCTTGTGCGCCATCCGCTCGGGTAGGGCGTGCAGGCGGAAGAATAGAATTCCGAACATCAATACCGCACCAAGCAGAACAAAGGTCATGATGACCATCAGCACATCGGTTTCACCCGGTGCTGTGATAAATGGCGGAAGATGTTGGGTTGCGGCCGGGTTAAGTAGCTCGGTCATGCAAAGGTCCAGAGTTCTTGCCGGTGTGTCCTTGAAGGTCGGCGCCGTCCAGCAAATCCCACCGACGAATGTGCCAAACTACATGCACGATAATTTGACCTGGATCAAACTGGCTTTGTTGGCGCCCCGAAATTCGTAACTGCGATGACAAAGAGGATGCGTCTCATTCATTCGGATTACCGGCATTTTTTGTCTATCGAATTACCGACGAAGACCGCTGCGGCAATTTGAGGCTCGGCAATGGTGATTTCATTCCGCTTCGACGGCCACTCAATATTTGCTTGACTTACATCAAACTCACCGAACCGGGCCATGCTTTACTGGGCCTTGGTGAGGGGCAAATCGGAGAGAAGCAATGACGAGGTTGATAGCAGTTGCCTTTGCCTTGACGTTGATGTCATCCGCACAGGCCATGCCGCTCGCGCCGATCCAGCACCCGGATGGGCCGGTTATCACTGTCCGCGAAGCGTGTGGCGCGGGTATGCACGAGGTAAATGGTGTTTGCGTGAGAACTCATGCCCGCCGTGCCGCCAGCAGGTGTGCTCGCGGTGTGACTTGCTAGTTGAATGTTCTTGCGAGCGTTACAGCGCGGATAAGTTTCAGAGCACGGCCGGACGACAAGCACCCGTCGGATAGATCTTGGACGGACCAGATCGCTTGCCCCGGTCATGTTCGAGTCTCGCCAGATCGAGACAAAACAGCATGCCCACGGGCCAAGTGACATCACGCGCGCTGCTGGACGGGTTAAGCCAATCACAAGGAGATGATCGATGCATCGTCGTCAGGCATTGCAGTATTTTGCTGGTTTAGCGCTGTGCCCACTGTGCGCGAGGGCCGGCCTCGGAGAGGAGACACATGCCGGTCCGCACTGGAGTTATGAAGGAGCAACCGGACCGGACAACTGGGGCGGTCTTGAGGCAGCGAACAAAGTATGCTCGACCGGGACTCAACAATCTCCTATCGATCTTTCCGAGCCGGTTAGCGCGCGACAGCCCGCGCTCGATCTTGATTGGAAAACGCGCCCCGACACGATCGTCAACAATGGGCACACCATCCAACTGAATTTCGGCGAAGGCAGTACCGTCACCCTTGGCAAGCAAGCTTACGGGTTGATCCAGTTCCACTTCCATCAACCGAGCGAACACCGGGTCAATGGCAAGACGTTCGCCATGGAAGCGCACTTTGTCCACGCCGCTACAGGTGGGGGCGGGCTCGCAGTGATTGGGGTATTTATGGCTCCGGGCGAGACAAACGCAGTGTTCAGCAAGATCGTCTCGACAATGCCGGCGAAGGAAGGTCCACCCGTTCCGGCCGATCGAGCCATCGATCCAAATGGGCTGATGCCAGCACGGCGAAACTATTACCGCTACGAGGGGTCCCTCACGACACCGCCGTGCAGCGAAACCGTCGATTGGCTTGTGCTCACCGAGTATATCGAGGTGGCCAAGAACGACATTGCCCGATTTGCCAAGCTCTATCCGATGAACGCCCGTCCTGTGCAAAATCCAAATCGCCGCTTCGTTCTCACGTCCAACCGACGGTGAAAGCCGGCTATGCCGATGCGTTGGCGGATACGCCGCGCGGCCGCGGCCGACCCATTGCCCTGCGGGCGAATAGGGAGCGAATATTCCATAAACTGACCCAGGGAGGATCTGCGTCGCCTTCGAATCGACGCCGGCCGCAGTTTTGCGAGCGATGGTTGGCGTGTTGATGTAGGGATGCAAGCCGGTGACAAATGTGGAGAGACCGGTGAACAGTTTCCAAAGCAAGTCGATTGTCTTCATTGGCGCAATTGTTGGCGCTATTTTGGTTCTGCCAAACGTGGCAGCCGCCCAATCGCAAAATACCGTCCAGCAAAGTGATCAAACAAATCGAGTTTCAATTGAATATATTCCTCCCAAAGATATTGATTCTCGGAAATTTTATGATCTCTTAAGAGACCGCCGTGCCTTGGAGAAGATCCAACAGATATTAAGTCCGCTTCGCCTGCCCGAGGAGTTGACTATTAAGATGACGGAATGCGGCGAGGTAAATGCTCGGTACGGTCGAGAAAATTCCAAGCCGACTGTGATCATTTGTTACGAGTATTTGAAGCGAATATTGGAATCCTTGCCAACAGAGACCTCTCCTGCCGGGGTCACAGCGGCCGACGCAGCGGTCGGACAGTTGTTCTGGGTGACTTTGCACGAGGTAGGACATGCTGCATTCGATATTTTTGATGTGCCGATATTCGGCAATCCGGAAGACGCCGCCGATAATTTTGCAACATACATCATGCTGCAATTTGGAAGGGGGCAGGCGCGGCGATTGATCGGAGGCGCTGCCTGGGCCTGGAGGGCGTACTTGGGGGATTACAGGAAAGATCCCGTGGTTCGGAAACGGCTGTCCAGCTTTGCGAGTGATCACGGTCAGCCAGAAGAACGCTTCTACGACCTTCTGTGTCTGGCCTTCGGTGCCGATCCGAGGCAATTCGCCGATCTAAAAGGCTATTTGCCGCCAACGCGATCGCAAGGATGCTCATTTGAATACCGGACGCTGGTTCATGCGTTCCATAAGGAAATAAGCCCTCATATCGATCAGGAAATAGCAAGGCAGGTGTTAGACTCAAACTGGCTTCCGGATCCAGATTTGAATCAGGCCCCTCAGAAATAGCGCGGAGCAGTTGCGTTTTTTCGGAGGAGTATGTGTCCTCTACCGTGCCGACCCTTCGTTTTTCTGAATTTCGATTTAGGATAATTGTGATCGGACGACGCGCGCGAGTTTTGCAAATGGGCCGGTTCTGCCGCAGCAATTGTTCACCCTCGAGTTCGTTCTGGGAGCGATACCTGCCGCAACCGCCAGCAATCTGCGCGGCGGTTGTTGACCGAATTCTTTTGAAAAAGTCGCCGGGCTAAAGTCGTTGCAAATCTGCCAATTATCGGTGACATCCTCGATTGACGCTAATTGCCGCCTCAGATCGATTTAGAACTCGCTCCGTTGAGTTAGAGGAGGATGACAAGCCCCCGTCCGCCTTGGTGCCAAACTAGGTGGGAGCCATGATCGCCGCAGGCATCTCGGCCGCCATAATCGCGATCGTTGCAGGTCCTCGGAACGCAGTTGAACACCACATTCACCAGCGTATCGAGCGCCTTAAAATAGGAAATAAGCTTTTACATTACTCACAATTGGCGGTACCGCCCCCTTTCGACCCGCGCTAGCCCCCCCATTCGCGTAATGCGTGCAGCAAAATTTAAGACACGCGGTGCAGCCTCTCATATGGCAGAGGTGGGGGTCATGTGCGAAGCGGCCACAACAGCAGCACCATGCCCGAAGTGCCGAACTGAAATGGTCTATGTCACGACGATGCCGCATCCGAAGGCGCCCGAGATGCGGCGTACCACCTTTGTCTGCTTTGTCTGCACTCAGACGAGAAACTACTCGCTATCGCCGGCGATGGCCGAAGCCTACGCGGCCGCGAGTACGCCCGTTGGCGTTTGAACAGGCGGCCTCAGTTGGCGGCCTCTTTACTACAGCCTTTTTCTGCCGCGCCGACCGTCCGGCTTCGCGTCCGATATTGGGCGCATAGCTGCCGCGTCAACGAGAAACCGACGGGACAGTTGTTGACCCGTCACGACATGTCGGTTCGTTGAATTGTTGTTCCGCAAAATGATGCTTGAACCCCATTTCGGCGGTCCCAAATCTCTGCTGTAATCGCAACGCAATTAGCGTGGTCCCAAGCCTGAGGGGCGGCAATGCGACGACGCGACTTTGTCAGTGCCGACAATTACGGATGTCTACTAAACAGCTTTCGTAATGGTGGATGCCGTGATGGTGAGTTGGCCGTATGAAGCTGCCAAGAACTGCGCAGGGTAGTTACTCTCCCCGGAACGATCCATCTCAGCGATGGTCTGGATCCGGTGGATTGCACCGTGATAGAGATCTCGGAAAGAAGCGCTCGCCTCTCGGTTCCGAATGTCGATTTGATCCCCGACAAATTCTTGCTGACGCTTGCCAGTGGCGCCAAGGTCCGGCGCCACTGCACCGTCGTGTCTCGAGAGTTTGGGCAAATCTCGGTGGAGATGACGAAGGGACTCTTAGCAAGGTAACCATTCGCAGATGAGGCGGCCAAATCAAAGAAGCCCCGTTGACCAGCGGCGCTCCTTGGTCGACGTGATTTAGAAAAAAGGGCTTCAATGCCCGGGAGACTTTCGCAATGCGGCATTTGACAGTGACGAAGTGACGTCCTGTGTCATGAACTGCGACGACGAGCATTGATAGCGCGGCAGCTTTCCTGCGAAAGCGGCCGGGCCTGTTGACGACCGGTGCGCCAGTTCAGTGGACGCTCGCAATTGCCACCGTCTTCGTCTTCACTCTCCTAAAGCGGCATTCAATTGGCCGGCCAGAACGATCACCTTTGCCCTATCCAACCTAACTCTCGTCACGACCGCTTTGCCTTCGATGACGGTAATCGGAACTAATTCAAACGGCTGACCACGCCAAAGGTGACCGACTAGCGGTGTTCATGCTGCGGGGCACGAGGCAGTTATTGATGGCCCGAAGCCGTCGCGACGACAGACCGCCGTGGTGTCCGCCTTGGGAGGCACAGCTGCCGCGCCAGCGGCTGACAGGCACGGCAGTTGGCGACCCACTGCGGACTCCGCTGATCGCCAATTATGGCATTGCAAGAGGCTCGCCGGGCTCGCGGCCAGCTGATGTCGTCGCGTGTCGTGTCGTTTTGCGCTGATCGGAAGTTTATGGAACGTGCCGCCGCACGTGCAGGACCACTCCGAGTTGTCCGCGGTGCTCTTGTGTGCAGTATGTGATGTCTCCGCAACGGAACGTGCCAATGTCGGCTCCTCATCACGCTTCCATTCCGGCCTGGACCTGGGTCGCTCCGGTGCTAGCGAGCGGCCTGCTAGCGTTGAAATTTGCGCATGTCGTCCCTTCCGACGGAACGCTTGTCCTGATCCTCGCCGGTATCCTCCTCGGCGCCACGGTCTTCGCGGCGGTCCATCACGCGGAGGTGCTGGCGCTCAGGCTCGGCGAGCCCTTCGGCTCGATCCTGCTCGCGGTCGCGGTGACGGTGATCGAAGTCGCTTTGATCGTGTCGATTATGGTATCCGGAGCTGAGGGCAGCGAGCTAGTGGCGCGCGACACGGTATTCGCGGCGGTCATGATTGTGCTCAACGGCATCGTCGGCCTCTGCCTCGTCATGGGCGGCCAGAAGCATTTCGAGCAGACCTTCCAGCTGCAGGGCGCGTCCTCGGCCCTCGCGGTGCTCGGGACGCTGGCCGCGCTCGCGCTGATCCTGCCGAACTTTACGCAGGCTGCTTCCGGCCCGACCTATTCCGCCCTGCAGCTTGTATCGGTCAGCCTCATGTCCTTGGTGCTCTGGGGCGTCTTCGTCTTCATCCAGACCATCAAGCACCGAGACTATTTCGTCAGCGCGCCGGGCGACGCAGGCGCGGCCGAGGCGTTGCACGAGACGCCGAGCAACAGGATCACGCTCGCAAGCCTCGCGCTGCTGCTCACCTCGCTAGTCGCCGTCGTATTGCTCGCCAAGGTGCTGTCCTATCCGCTCGATATTGGCATCGCCGCAGCCGGACTACCGCAGGCCTTCGTCGGTGTCGTGATCGCCGCGATCGTGCTCCTACCTGAAGGGCTGGCGGCGGCGAAATCCGCCCTCCTCAACCGGCTGCAGAACAGCATCAACCTCGCGCTCGGTTCGGCAATCGCGACCATCGGGTTGACGATCCCGACGGTCGCGATCGTGTCCCTGGCGCTCCACCGGCAGATCGCGCTGGGCGTATCGCCCACCAACATGACGCTACTGGTTCTGACTCTCTTCGTCGGCACGCTGACGCTCGGCACCGGGCGCACGACGGTGCTGCAGGGCGTCGTCCATCTCGTCATCTTCGCGGCGTTCCTGCTTGTCTCGGCCGTACCGTGAGTTTTGCCCTGCCGGCGTCGCCAAAGCTAATGGCATCGGGCGCAAAGTCGGAGGGTGGTTTCGACAGGCAGAATTTTTCTAAATCCCAGCCGTGACTCCGGAGAATTTGTGCACTTGCTTGCGGCCGTTCCTGGCCCGAAGCCGCGGCGTTGACTGCGCGCCTTCGTATCTGTTGTTGGAGGTGTAACGGCCGCGCCAACAGGTCACGGACGAGGCAGTTCCTGACCCGAAGCGGCCGCCACAGGTTCGGTCAAACGATTACGCAGTCTCGGATGCCCGATCTTCAAACCATTGCAAGATGCCGCGGGCAGCGCTCACGCCCGTGGCTAAGCAGGCTTGCAGCAGATAACCGCCAGTCGGCGCCTCCCAGTCGAGCATTTCGCCCGCGACGAACACGCCAGGGCGACGGCGAAGCATAAAACGATCATCAATCTCGGCGAAGGAGACGCCACCCGCGGTCGAGATGGCTCGATCGATTGGGAGAGTACCGGTCAGATGAAGGGGCAGTGCGTGGATCAGGCTGGCAAGCGCGTGTGCATCAAGCGTGGCGAGCTTGCCCGAATATACCTCGTTGAGAAGTCCGATAGCGACGGGTGACAGCGCAACCGCCTTGCGTAGAAACGTCGCCAACGACTGTTTACCGCGTGATGCTTCAAGCCGGCGCTGCAATTCGGCGGTTGCCAGTTCGGGACGGAGCGACACCTGAAGCGTGGCCCCGCCTTCGGTGGCGATTGCGTCCCGCAGCGCGGCCGAGAGAGCATAGATAGCCCCGCCCTCGATACCGTGCCGGGTGATCATCGCCTCGCCACGTACCATCTGGCCACGGAACGACAATGAAATGCGTTTCAATGGCTGCCCGGCAAAGCGGTTGCGGAACAGATTGGACCATGGCACCAGAAACCCGCAATTCGCGGGGCGGAGCGGAGCTACATTGATGCCTTGCGTCGCAAACAGCCCGACCCAACTGCCGTCGGCTCCAAGTCTCGGCCAACTCGCCCCGCCCAGGGCCAGGATGCATGCCTGCGGTCTTACGGCAATGAGGCCCTGAGGTGTTTCCAGCTTCAGGGCACCGGCGTTATCCCATCCGATCCACCGGTGACGAAGTTTGAACCGAACTCCAAGGTTTATAAGCCGCCGCAACCAGGCGCGAAGCAACGGTGAACTCTTAAACGTGTTCGGGAAGACCCGACCGCTGCTGCCGATGAAGGTCTTTTGGCCAAGGTCATTGCACCAGGCTCGTGTCGCGGCTGGGGGAAAGCTTTCGATGGCAGCGCGTAGCCGTGGGTTTCCGTCGGCATAGCGTGCAAGAAAGCGCGGCAGTTCTTCACTATGGGTGATGTTGAGTCCGCCACGTCCGGCGAGGAGAAATTTGCGCCCGACCGAACCCATGCGATCAAAAACGGTCACTTCAAAGCCTGCACGAGCCAGCACGTCGGCGGCCATGAGGCCTGCCGGACCGGCGCCAACGACCGCAACGCTGGGCATTCTCGACAAGGTCTCCGGCTCGAACTCTCCAGCGGTGTCGCTTACCGGTTAGTGTTCTCGAGGGTGATCATATCGCTGCGGGTTACGGTACCCGAGCCTTTAGGCCCCCTTGAGTGGGGTACTCAGGAAACGCCGCTGCCGCCGTTCCAGCGGAGTGAAGCGCTCCGTCTGGTCCCGCGTTGTCCCAAATCGCAGGATCGCGACTAAGCTTGCGCCCGAGGCTAGCAATAACAAGCTTAGCACTTGAGAAGGCAATTCAGAGTGAGTTGATTTGCAGTTCCACTCCCTCCGCCAAGCCCATTTTTGAACGTATAACTCCGCGCAAATCAATCCTGCCGTAATCGCCAATGTGGCGTCGTGTGACGGTGTTCGATGCAGGGTGCTACGCAGGTCATTGCGCAATTCATACAGCCAACTTGCGCCGGTGGATGTCTTTGACGTCGGAAAAGACAACATCCTTGTTGTGCTCGCCGGTATATTCGAGGTCGAAAGCGGTCCGCGCCAGAAATACAAGATCACCATCGAAGTCTTCGGCAATGGCTGATGCATAGCTCGCGGCAAACCGATCGATAATTTTACGGTCGGGCGCGGCGATCCATCGGGCGAACTGAAATTCGGGCGTACTCCAATCGATGTTTAGTCCGTATTCGACAGCAAGCCTGGCCTTCAGCACATCGAGTTGCAGCGGGCCGACAACACCGACCAAGAGTGCGGAGCCGTCGGTTGGCCGGAACACTTGCGCCACGCCTTCCTCGGAAAGCTCTTCCAGCGCCTGCCTGAGTTTCTTGGCCTTCATGGCGTCGTTTAAGCGGACCCGGCGCAGAATCTCTGGAGCAAAATTCGGGACTCCGATGAAGTTCAAGTCCTCGCCTTCGGTCAGAGTGTCGCCGATGCGGAGCGTTCCGTGATTGGGAATGCCGACGACGTCGCCCGCATAGGCTTCCTCAGCAAGCGCCCGGTTCTGGGCGAAGAAAAATTGCGGCGCGCGCAGGCTCATGGCCTTCGCGGTTCGCGTCTGCGTGACCTTCATGCCGCGGGTCAGCTTGCCGGAGCAAAGCCTCACGAAAGCGATGCGATCGCGGTGGTTTGGATCCATGTTGGCCTGGATTTTGAAAACAAACGCTGACATGCCGGGCTCGTTCGCGGATACGGTCCGCTTGTCGGCCGCCTGTGTCCGCGGCGACGGCGCCAGCACGGCCAGCGCGTTCAGCAAGTCGCCGACGCCGAAATTCTTCAGCGCGCTGCCGAAGAAGATCGGGGTAAGGTGGCCCTCGCCAAAGGCGCGCGGGTCGAACCGCTTGCAGGCTGCACGCACCAGATCGAGTTCGCCGCCGAGCGCCGTCGCGTCGAGATTGGGGTTCAGCGCGGCAATGTCGGTGACCGACATATTGCGCAAACCGCCGGCAGAGCCGGCATCGCCGTCAAGAAGGCGCACGCCGCCCGAACTCCACGTCGATGGTGCCGACAAAATCGCGCCCGCGGCCGATCGGCCACGTGACCGGGGCGGCGTCGAGCGCCAGCGTTTTTTCGATCTCGTCGATCAGGTCGAACGAATCGCGGCTCTCGCGGTCCATCTTGTTGATGAACGTGATGATAGGAATGTCGCGCAGCCTGCACACCTCGAAAAGCTTGCGCGTGCGCGGTTCGATGCCCTTGGCGCCGTCGATCACCATGACCGCCGAGTCGACCGCCGTAAGGGTCCGATAGGTGTCCTCCGAAAAATCCTCGTGGCCCGGCGTATCGAGCAGATTGAATACGCGGCCGCCGTATTCGAACGTCATCACCGAGGTCACGACGGATATGCCGCGCTCGCGTTCGATCGCCATCCAGTCTGAACGGGTCGACCGCCTGTCGCGTTTGGCCTTGACCTGTCCGGCGAGCTGAATAGCGCCGCCGAACAGAAGCAGCTTTTCCGTAAGCGTGGTCTTGCCGGCATCCGGATGGGAAATGATCGCAAAGGTGCGCCGCCGTTCGACTTCGGTCGCGATAGGCGAGGGCGATTCGGCTCCCAACGATGTCCGTACTGGCATATTCATGGCTGGGTGGATGTGGCAGTTCTGGCCATCTCGATCAAGGCCGGACGGGTTCTATAGCGCCGGTAAGCTCTTCGCGCATGATCTCAAGTTCAAGCCATCGCTCCTCCGCCAGGGCGATCTCCCGCTGGAGTTTTGCGAGTGCGGCGGTGACGCTTTCAAAGGCAGTGCGGTCCCGCGCGTAAAATCCTGGATCATCGAGCTGTGCTCTAAGTGCCTCGGCCTCGGCCTGGAGTGCAGCGATGGTCTTGGGCAGGGTATCGAGCGCGTGCTTGTCCTTAAAGCTCATCCGCCGCTTGGCGGTCGGGGGCTCCGAAATGAGCGAAACTGATTCTCTCACGGTTTTGTGCGAATGTTTGGGTAGATCGCGCGACGGCTCCGCGCCGCGCTGCGCCAGCATGTCGCTATAGCCGCCGGCATATTCGGTCCACAAACCGTCACCTTCCGGCACAATCACGGCGTTTACCAGGCGGTCGAGGAAGTCGCGATCATGGCTGACGAGCAGGACGGTGCCGGGGTATTCGCCGAGCACGTCCTCGAGCACGTCCAGCGTCTCCATATCGAGATCATTGGTCGGTTCATCGAGGATCAGCAAGTTGGACGGCCTGGCGAGGACCTGCGCCAGCATCAGCCGACCGCGCTCGCCGCCGGACAACTTGCCGAGCGGGGTGCGAGCCTGTTCGCTCGCAAACAGAAAATCCTTCATGTAGCTCACGACATGCTTGGCATGTCCATTGACCATCACAGTATCGCCACGGCCACCGGTCAGCGCCTCGGTGACGGTGACATCGGGATCGAGACTGTCGCGATGCTGATCGAGAGTCGCAACGACCAGATTTGATCCGAGCCGCACCGATCCCGCGTCAGGCGCCAATACGCCGGTCAGCATGCTGATCAGCGTTGTCTTTCCGCTGCCGTTTGGCCCGACGATGCCGATACGGTCGCCGCGCTGGATACGGATTGAGAAGTCGCGGATGATCGGACGTCCGTCGTAGCGCTTGCCGATGCCGGTCGCCTCAATGACCAGCGCGCCGGACGGTGCCGCCGATCCGGCGGTGATCGTGGCGCTACCCGTGGCCGCGCGATAGGTGTGGCGCTGCTCCCGCAAGGCCTGCAAGTTGCCGACCCGGAGCATGTTGCGCTTGCGCCTGCCGGTCACGCCGTAGCGCATCCAATGCTCCTCGGCGACGATTTTGCGGTCGAGCTTATGTTGTTCGCGTTCCTCCTCTGCCAGCAGTGTGTCGCGCCATTCCTCAAAGTGAGCAAAGCCCCTGTCGATGCGTCGGGTGCATCCGCGATCGAGCCAGACCGTCGACCGCGAGAGGTTCGAAAGAAAGCGCCTGTCGTGGCTGATGAGCACAAGGGCGGTGCGCCGGGAATTGAGGTCTCGCTCCAGCCATTCGATGGCGGTGAGATCGAGATGATTGGTCGGCTCGTCGAGGAGCAGGATATCGGGTGAGGGCGCCAGCACCCTCGCCAGCGAGGTGCGGCGCGCCTCTCCGCCGGATAGATGCGCCGGGTCTTCCCGCCCGGTGAGGCCGAATTGCTCCAGAAGATGGCGGGCAATGTGGCTATCGTCGCTTGGCCCGAGACCGGCTTCGACGTAAGCGAGCGTCGAGGCGAAGCCTGAAAAGTCCGGCTCCTGCGGCAGATACTGAACGAGGGCTCCCGGTTGGATGAAAACAAAGCCGCGGTCAGGATTGACAAGTCCGGCCGCGATTTTGAGCAGGGTCGATTTGCCCGATCCGTTGCGCCCGACGAGCGCAACCCGCTCACCGGAAGAAACCGACAGTTCCGCACCCGAAAGGAGAGGAGTGCCACCGAAGGTCAGGGCAACGTCCTTGAGTTGAAGGAGGGGCGGAGCCATGTCGCCGTGCCGGGCCGTTGCGCATGCGGCCTTGCCGCGGGTCCAATCTGCCGACCCCGTACAGCCGAAAGCGGACGCCGTCAAAAACTCGCGTCAGCTGGCGCGATGGACGCGGTGTTCCGGCGGAGAACGGTGGCCGTTCCAGAGGCTATTGCGTAATGCGAACGATCGGCGTGATCGACAGATCGTTGGCGGAAGTCTGGATCGCGATAAGCTGCGCCAGCAGGCCGAATATCCGTTTGGTGGTTGTCGCCTGATCGGGTACGCAATAATCCCCGTCCTCGAACCAGGTGTGCACAAAGCATTCGCCACCAAGCTCCTGCACGACGGTCATGAGATTGGGATCTTCATGCACCGTCTCCAGTACTGGAACGTCCCTTGCGTATTCCCTGGCTGGCGGGATATAGGCGTATTGCGACGGCGTCATATGCCGTTTCTGCATTTTCATCAGCGTGCCGAGGAACTCGAACACACCATACGCCGAACGGGGGATGATTCTGATTTTGGCCGCGGGAAACACCAGCGGGAGGATGTCAGGCTGCGGCGTGCTATCTTCGGTCGCGGTTGTCCAGTCGCCTCCACAGGTCAACGGGGAATCGTAAAGCGCCGACGGTTGTACGTCCAAGTCTCTCGTGGCGGCTTGCACCTCGGCGGGCGATACCTCGGCAGCAGCCTGCTGCGCCAGCACCGGGTTAAAGCAGAACCGCGCGTAGGAAAGCGATTTCGAGGCAGACGAGGGGCCGCCCGATGCGGCACCGCCTTTCGACGCGGCGGGAGATGCTGCTTCCGCAGTCTTCTCTTCGACAGTCAGGCCCGTGAACGCGGCGTTGTGGACCCAGTCGATAAAGCAACGATGCTTCGGATCGGGACGCGAACAGCCGTAATCATCCGGCGGATTGAAATGATAGCCTAGGGGTTGCTTAACATTAGGCAGCGTCAATTCGAATAAATCGGTAAACAGCCAGAACAGCAATTCGCGCGAATAACCCTGACGAATGAAATAATTCAAGGTTTGCAGGTCGATCGGCTTGAGGAAGCCTTGATAGAACGCGCTTGTCTCTTGCGTTGAGACGTTGAAGTTGGTGCTGACCGCGGTGGTATTGCCGGCGGTGGTATTGCCAAAAATGACGTCGCGATCCTGCGTGGTCGGCAATGAGGCACCATGGAACGTGGGCCCGAGCAGAAAGCTTGGCAAGGCGAAGCTCGTCGTATTCGTCATTCCGGGTGTGACATTAGCAATGGTAACGAAGCTCAAGGGATAGTCGTGGCTGGCGCGAACGAGATTGAGGAAAATAAATTCGTTGCGGGACTTCGCCAGACTGCGGCTCACGGTGTCATATCGATTGTCGACTGGATCGACGACGGCGCAAGCCGCAAGCATGCCGGAAAGACCAGCGCCTAAAATCAATCTACGCAACCACATTGACATCCCCTAACTGCGCCCGATTTCCCTTCGAAGTGCCGACTAAAATCTCCAGTACAAGCCGAAACGTGCGGTCGCGAAGTACACCGGCGAGAAACCAGCAGTGAATGAGGCAGGGTTTGCTACCCCAGTTGCCGGCACCGTCGCTGTGTTGGTATTCAGATGCACGTACAGAACCTCGGTCCGGAAGACGAGATTGCTGGTGATTGCGTAATCGGCACCGGCGCCGCCGGCCCAACCCGGAAGAAACTTGGATGACGAGCCGCTGAAACACGGCGTGCCGCCAGCAATGCAGGAATAGGAAAAGCCTCCAGCTGCTAGCCCCGCCGGGATGCCGGTCACAACCGACGGCACGCTAAGACTTTCGTTCACCTCGCCATAAGCGAAGCCGCCCGTTCCGTAGAGAACGAGGGCGGGAAGGAGGATCACACCCATCCGCGCGCGAACCGTCCCGAATGATTCGACTTTCTGGGACACCACCATGTTGGTGTTGCCGACATTGCCGAGACGGAACGGTGCATTCACAGACCCGGTAAAATGGGCCCATTGATAATCGGCTTCGCCGCCGATCAGCCAATGCGAATTGAACTGCCAAGCATATCCGAACTCGCCGCCGGCTAGGGGACCGTCGCGGCGGAAATCCGGCGACGGAATGCACTGTCCCTTCGGTGTGCCGCCGGCTCCGCAAGTGCCGGACTGCGCCGCCGGATCGTTAGGCGCGAACGTGGCAGAGGAATTTCCCCAAGCGTAACTACCGTTAATTCCGGCGTAAAATCCTGTCCAAGGGAGATAGGGAATCGCCCTTGAAACGAATTGCGAAGGCGGCGATGCCATTTCCTCTGCAGCCGCGCCGGCAGTGCCGAGCACGAGCAGTGCAATGATACGCAGGATACTTTTGCTCACAACGCCCCGCCGATACAACGTTGAACTCATGTATCGGATACGCGAAACCAGACGTCCGGATTCCCGCAGCCCAAATCCAGCGTATCACGGGACGCTGCGAGGAGAAGCGCTCGGCCGCAGAATCCGAAATTCTGTTGTATCTTTGTCACGCCAATCA
This sequence comes from uncultured Alphaproteobacteria bacterium, assembly GCA_963813825.1. GTDB lineage: Bacteria > Pseudomonadota > Alphaproteobacteria > Rhizobiales > Xanthobacteraceae > BOG-931. Next base: position 62,295 of record CAWFBB010000036.1, on the reverse strand, counting down.
AGTGTTTGATTTGCCGTGCGTTCGGGCGCGGCCAAGGTTTGATTGGGCTTCGACCGCGAACTGTCGCCCGCTTGTATGGCACGCCGCCGCGGGGCGAAATTTGCGCCCAGTCGCGCGGTCAATCGAACAGGTGTTCCGCCTTGACCTGCTTTTCGGCGGCAAGGCTGCCGATTTCGTAGAGACGGTCGACCAAAGTCGGGTCATCCATGCCGCGCAATCGCTCGATCAGATCGTCGTCGGCCTGGAAATTGAGTTCGCGTGCCAGCCATTCCTTCTCGAGCCGTACGTCATAACGCAGGAAACGAAACAGCTTACCGCCCGGAGGTTGCACTTCGGCCAGCGTTCCGATCTCGGAATTGATCTGCCACGGTGCTGGGCATTCCCCCATCCATTGCATGAGCTGCAGCACCAGCATTTCGGCATCGGTCATCAGCGAGAGCAGCGCGTGAAAGGCGAGTTTGGCGTAGCGGGCGAACCCCAGCGACTCGAATGACAGCCGTGGCCGATATGTCCCCGTGCCGACCGAGAAAATGGACAGATTTTTCGGCCCCGTTTGCCAATTGATGCCGAGCGGCGGCAGGGTGGCCAGTTGAAACAGCGCCAGCGACGGATTGTTGTGCGGCGTTACGCCGCCGTCGACGAAGAGTCCGTGGGTGCTCGAATCGATTTTGACTTTCTTGCGCAATCCGAGCTTTTGCATCAGCGTGTAGATCGCCCGCCCAGGCGCCGTCGCCAAAGCCTCTGGCAGTGCCTCGGTATGAAGGATCGGCAGCAGCTCGGGATCGAAGAAGTGCGGCGCCGCGGTGCTGGCGCGGACCAGGTTCACGAGCGGATAATTCTTGTTGCCGATGTAACCCTTGCCGTCTTCCCAATACGGCGCTTTTGAATTGTTCGCGATGATCCATGGACTGCCGGTATCCATGCGCTTGGTGATGAGACAAAAGCCGGTAATGAGATCGGGGCTTGAGAGCACACGATCGCCGACGACCTCTTCGATCTGCTGCCGCAATCCGCGCGCGTCGAACTTGGCCTGGAGTACCGGAATGTGCCAACGCGCTCGGCGGAAGGCGAAGGGTGCGAGCTTGAGATAGAAATCCTTCACCTGCGCGGTTTTGAAGCCGAGCGCCAGCGCACCGGCGATCACTGCGCCGGTCGAGGTGCCGCCAATCAGGTCGAAATAATCGCCCAGACGGGCGTCGTCGCCATGCCGTTCCTTGAGCAGAGTTTCGATACGCTCCAGGAAGGCCACGGTAAGCGCGCCGCGCACGCCACCACCGTCAAGTGCAAGCAACCGTTTCGGACCGGGTCCGAACAGATGGCGGTCGCGAGAAGTTTCGCCAACTGGTGCGGCCGTTTCATTCATCGGTGTTTTGCGCCTTTCGCATCGTCCTACCGCGCCGGCCGGGCGATTACCTTCTCGGCGATTTGTGCCACGGTTACAACGTCCGCCGGGTGAAACTTGATTTTCGGCCTCGCGCCGGTATCGGTCGGGGACGAGACCTTGATCGCGTGGGGATGGATCGGCTCAATCCAGACCACCACCAACCCATCGTCAATCGCACGATTGACGATCTCCTCCGTCCCGCCAATGCCCGCCGCCGGCTGGCCGTCCCAGATTGCAATCAGTAAATCGATGTTTGCCAGCATGAAAAGGCCGGCCGCCTCATATGCGCGGGGCCGCTGGCCGGAGGCCCCGTCGAGTTCGAACACGTCCGAGGCGCGTGCGAGCAATCGCTCGAATTGCTTGCGCGAGGCCTCCGTCTCGAAATCGTGCACGTACTCCGGACGGTTGAATGGCAGCACGGCCTCCAGCCTGAAGCCGGCGGCAAGTCCTGCTTCGGAAACGATCCGATCCGACCCTTCCGCGAGCGAGGAGACGATAATGAAATCTCGGATTCCTTTGCCCATGGCCTCGATGAACGCGGCAAACAGCCGATCGATCTGATCGCGCAGCGGCGCTTCGGACTGCTCTGGCAATTTAGGCGGCACCCGGTGGCCGGTGATGCCGATGCGCAGGCGAGGAGTGGCTGCCATCACTGACCGTCCGGTGTACGCAATCCGAACCAGGAATCCCGTACCTGATGATAATGCACCGCGGGATCGTAGATCGAGACCGGCAGCGCCAGCACCTGCGCCGACAATCGGCCGACAGCCGATAGCAAAGTATATGAAGCAACGACTCGGTCATGCTGCGCGGTGATCAGGCTGACGCGTGCATTAACCAGCGCCTGCTGGGCGTTGAGCACATCAAGCGTGGTACGCTGGCCGGCCATAGCCTCGTTGCGAACGCCGGTCAGGGCGCGTTCTGAAGCGTCGCCCTGGCGCTCGGCCGCGGCAACCTGCGCTTTCGCGGCCAGCAACTGGCCCCATGCCTGTACGACGTTGGCCTGGGTCTGATCGCGGACCTGATCGACGTTCAGCCGTTCCTGCCCTGCGACCTCCTTGTTCAGCCGGATCGCGGAATATTCTGCGCCCCCCTGATAGAGCGGAACGGACAAGTTCAGCGCCACCTCGTTGGTGAACAGCTTTGGGGTCAGGACCGTGGAATCAAATTGCCGCTGCACGCTGCCTTGCAACGTGAGCGTTGGCCATAGCGCGCCTTCGGAAATCTTCACCTGAAGCTGCGCCACGTCGACGCCATACATCGCGGCGGTGACCGACGGATTTTGCGCGATGCTCATCGCGATCGCGGCTGGCAGCGTCGGTGGTGCAAGCCGATCCACTGGCGATGCTGGGGCGAGATTTGCCGGATCGATGCCGATGATGCGGCGGTAATTGGCTCGGGTCGTCATGACCGTGGATTCGGCCCCGTGCAGGCTTGCTTCGCCTGCGGCCAATTGCGCTTCGGCCTGCGCGACGTCGGTGGAGGTAATCTGGCCGGCGGCGAAGCGCTGATTGGCGTCCTGAAGTGTGTGCTGCAAGACGTGGAAGTTGCTTTGCTGGACTTCGAGATTTGCCGCGTCGCGCGATACATCCATATAAATGGTTGCGGCGGCGAGCAGCACCGATTGCTCCATGACCCGCAAAGTCTCGCGCGCGGCGGAAACCTGGCTCTCGGCTTCGCGGACCTTGTTGGCGGTCTGCTGGCCGTTGAACAGCGTCTGCGAGCCAGACACGCCATAGGAGCGCGGCGTGGACAGGCCCTTGGCGGCAAATGTCGCGCCTGTGGGCAATATGGGCGGCGTCGGCGGGATGACCTGTTGGGTGTTGGTATATTCCCGGCCAACGCTGGCGTTGGCGGAAATCGTTGGCCGGTAGCCGGAAAGCGCTTGGGCCACTCCCTCGTCCGATTGGCGGACAATGGCGCGCTGGGCGTTGAGTTGCGGGTTGTTCTCGTATGCCTTGGCAAGCGCCGCTTCGATTGTCTCGGCGGTTGCATCACGCGGCGCTGCCAAAACGAGCACAAGGCAGGCCAGAATGAACGCGACAGCCGGGCGCCGATGCGATCCTTTAAGGATCTTTTGCCGCGCCTTTGGAGCCATTACGCCCACTCACCACCATCAGCCCCAATCCACACTGCCAAAGCTTAGCTGGCGCGGGTCTGCCTTACAAGGTTTTGGCCTTCGGCAAGAGGCTGCAAGAGGTGCAAGAGTGCAAGAGGCGGCAAGAGGCGGCAAGTGGCGGCAAGTGGCGGCAAGTGGGCGAGCACATCGCAGAGCCGAGCCCGCTTGCAACTACGAGCGTTGCGAGGTTGTCCTGGGCCGCGCCACCAAACCGAGTTCCCGAAGTGTCATCGCCAGCATCGCGAATAAAAGTGGGACGGCAAAATAAAGGACGCGGAACGTCAGCAGTGATGCCAGCAGACCTTCTTTTTCGAATTGCGGTAGTCCCAGCAGCATGGCCGCTTCGATGATGCCGAGATCGCCCGGCACATGGCTGACGGTGCCGATCAGCGTGGCGGTGAGAAAAATGATCAGAATCGTGGTGAAACCGACCGCCGGACTGTCCGGTAACAGTGTGTACATGGCAAGTGTTACTAGGCAGAGATCCGTTGCGCCGATGCTGGTTTGCAGCAGCGTCAAACGCGCATTGGGCAGCACGACGCGCCAGTTCGACGCCCCGACGATGCGCCGCCGCGGCAAAAGCCAGGTCAGATAGGCGAGGAGAGTGAACAGAGCCGAAAGGCCGACGCCACGATTTAACCACTCCGGCAGGTGGTCGACGGCGCTTGCGGCCTGCGGCGCGTAGGATAGAGCGCCGCCGAGCACCAGCGTATTGCCGAGGCAAAACGTCATTCCGGTGACGAAAGCAATCTTGGCAATGTCGATGATGCTCAGGCCCCACACCGAATAGATTCGCAGCCTGACCAGTCCGCCGGTCAGCGTGGCGGCGCCGAGAGCGTGGCCGATCGTGTAGCTCGTGAAGCTCGCAACTGCGGCGACCCGGAACGGAACCGCGCCGTGACCGATCGTGCGCAACGCAAAGACATCGTAGAAGATGAGCGTCACGTAGCCGCCAACGACAAATACGCTGGCGATCCAGATCGCGGACCACGACCGTGAACGAAGCGCGGCGAAAACTTTGCCGGCGTCAATGTCGCGCAACGCGTAGTAGAGCGCACAGACCGCAACGGCAAAGATCACAAGCGCGATCACGGCGCTCAGTTTGTTCCGGCCGAGCCTGCGGATGATCGTGTTGGTGCTCGTCACGATGGCTGCGGTCTGCGGTGATGAGCGCTGCAAAACGATTCGGCGACAAGCTTTCATTTGTTTGTAACAGCAGTGTTACGGAAGATGGCGAACGCCTTTCAAAGAAGCATCGCCGCCGTCACATTGCTGAGACATGGATCCGGCAATTGTTATCGCACGCGATTCGATAACGTGCTGGGCGCGCTCACGCGGATGAAGGGTGGCCGATGAAGGTTCTCGTCGCGACAGATGCGTGGCCACCACAGGTCAACGGTGTCGTGCGGACGCTCAAATCCCTGCAGCGCGCCGCTGCGAAGCTTGGCGTGACCATCGATTTCCTGTCGCCGGAAGGCTTTCCGTCGTTCCCGGTACCGACCTATCCCGGCCTGCGTCTCGCGTTACCGAGCCGCCGGCGGATCGCCGGACGCATCGAGGAATCGAAACCGGATGCTATCCATATTGCGACCGAAGGTCCGATGGGCTTTGCAGTGCGCGGCTACTGCCGGCGGGCCGGCAGGCCGTTCACGACGAGCTATACAACGCGATTTCCCGAATATATTTCCGCTCGGTCACCGATCCCGCAGAGCTGGATTTATGCTGTGCTGCGCTGGTTCCATTCCGCGGCAAGCGTGACCATGGTGGCGACCCCGTCGTTGACCACCGAGTTGTCGGAGCGCGGCTTTGCCAATCTGGGCATGTGGACGCGCGGAGTGGACGTCGACCTGTTCCGGCCTGATCGAGCCGCCACTCTTGATTTCCCACGGCCGATTTTCGTGACGCTCGGCCGCGTCGCCATCGAAAAAAATATCGATGCGTTCCTGGCGCTCGACTTGCCAGGCACCAAGGTCGTCATCGGCCAAGGGCCGCAGGAGGCCGACCTCAAGCGCCGGTTTCCCGATGCAAAGTTCCTCGGCCATATGGACAACGGCGTACTCGCGTCGCATCTCGCGGCCGCCGACGTATTCGTTTTTCCGAGTTGCACCGACACGTTCGGCATCGTGCAGCTCGAAGCGCTGGCGAGTGGTATTCCGATCGCGGCCTATCCGGTCACCGGGCCGAAAGACGTCGTCGCCAACAACCCTATCGGCGTATTGCATGAGGATTTGCGTGTCGCCTGCCTTGAGGCGTTAACGCTGCCGCGCGACGCCTGCCGCGCGTTCGCACTCAAGTACTCCTGGGAAAACAGCGCTCGTCAGTTCATCGGGCACGCCCGCAAAGTAGCCGGGCTCGGCAACTGCGAGTCGCAGACACCCGCGGCAATAACGGAAACGGTCCACGGCTAACGGGCACAGCAGGATAAAGGATCAAGCATGAGCACGCTTTCGGAAGCCGATCTCGACGCGCAGACCATCACCAGGGCCTACGCGGGCTGGGCGCCGGTCTACGATCTTGTATTCGGCGCTGTGTTCGAGCGCGGGCGTCATGCTGCCATCGCCGCCGCCGAACGGGTCGGCGGACGAATTCTCGAGGTCGGCGTCGGCACGGGGATATCACTGCCGCATTATTCAAAAGCCAGCCAGCTTTGCGGCGTCGATATTTCCGAGCCGATGCTGCGTAAGGCGCAGGAGCGTGTCGACGAGCTAGGACTGCGGAACGTCGAGGGACTCTGGGTGATGGATGCCGAGCGCTTGTTGTTTCCCGACGCGTCATTCGACGTCATCGTCGCGCAATACGTTATCACCACTGTACCAAATCCGGAGGCCGCGCTCGACGAATTCGCCCGCGTCCTCAAACCGGGCGGCGAGATCGTGCTGGTCAGCCGCGTCGGCGCCGAGACGGGGCTGCGGCGCTCGCTCGAGCACTGGTTTCAACCGGCGGCGCGAAAGCTCGGCTGGCGTACCGAATTCTCCTTCGAGCGCTACGCGCAGTGGGCGGAGCACAGCGCGGGCATGGCTCTGGTCGAGCGCCGCGCGATGCCGCCTTTTGGGCATTTCTCGCTGATTCGCTTCGCCAAGAGCGGCGGTGCGGGGAATACCTACGCTTCCGATACCGGTCTGCGTGCCGCAGGCTGATGATTTTCCGCTTACCAAAACAATAACGGAGGATTCATCCGTCTGTCACAAACGAATCTCTGTCACGGGGGATTCATCGAATCGCCATACCCAGTTCTCGAACTGCCCGACGGGGAACCCGATGGAAAATTTTCTTGAAACGCTTCGTACTCAGCGATGGGACGATCATCGTTACTATCATCACAGCCGCATCAATCAGTCGCTTCATTTCGTCAGCGCGATAAGTTTTCTTTTTTCTTATCTGATGATCTTCAAGGATCCCGCAATTTCGGCGCTGGCCGGCTGGCTGGTCGCGATGACGACGCGGCAGTCCGGACATTTCTTCTTCGAGCCAAAGGACTACGACGTGGTCAACCAAGCCACGCACGAGCACAAGGAAGAGATCAAAGTCGGCTATAATCTGCGCCGCAAGGTCGTATTGCTGACAATCTGGGCGATGTCGCCGCTTACGCTTTATCTCAGCCCAAGTTTCTTCGGTCTGTTCACGCCTTCAACCAACAAGACCGAATTTATTCGCCAGGTTGCGATCATTTGGCTTGCGCTCGGAGTTGGCGGCGTGCTGTTCCGCACGGTTCATCTGTTCCTCATCAAGGACGTGCAGACCGGACTGGTGTGGGCTACCAAAATCCTCACCGACCCGTTCCACGACATCAAGCTCTATCACAAGGCGCCGCTGGCGCTGCTTCGCGGCGAGCTGATCGATCCGGCTATCGGCCTGCATCATTGGGACGAAGAAGACGCCGAGGAAGTGCCGCGGCCGAGCTGAAAACAGCAGCCGCGGCTTTCCGCGTCCTTTCAATGCGCCGGCGAATTGCGTGGACCGAACAATCGGCGGGCGATCATCTCCTTGAGGATCGCCCGCTTGATCGTTTTGTTGGTCGCCTTCGGATCGTGCCACCACCAGCCGTCACTTTGCATAGCTTTTGCTGCGGCGACGAAGCGATCCGTGACCGCATCGAAATCGGCATCGGTATAATTGAGACTGAAGATCAGGCGGGCCGTGCCGACCCAACTCAGCGCCAGCCCTTGCGCGCGCAAGTAATATTGCAGCATCCAGTTATAGCGCGAGGGCTGGGTGTAGCAGACGACGAACAGCGAGGACATGTTCGCAACCTGGACCGGCAAGCCTTCATCGGAAAAACGCCGGTTCAACCGCCGCGCCCGCTCGTTCCAAGTATCGTCGAGGCCATCATAGAGCGCTTGTGTCTGCGGTGTGGCAAGCTGGCGCAGAAACTCGTTCATCGCCGCCATGACGTAGGGATGGGAGTTGAAGGTACCGCGGGCAAAACAGATGTCGGCCGGCCGATCGTCGCGGTACCGTTTCATCAGGTCCTTGCGCCCGCAGACGACGCCGACCGGCAGGCCACCGCCGAGCGTCTTGCCGTAGGTGACAAGGTCTGCCCGTACGTCGAAATAGTCCTGCGCGCCGCCGCGGAGCGAGGCGGAAACCGACAAAGATCTCGTCGATGATCAGTACGATGTTCTGCTCGGTGCAGACCTGCCGCAGGCGCTTGAGCCACGCGCCATAGGCGTCTTTGTCGAAGTGCGAACTGCGCCCGCTGTCGACCAGCGCGGAATCGTTCGGCGCCGGACCATTCGGATGCAGCGCCTGCTCCGGATTGACCAGTACGCAGGCGATGTCGCGCCGCGTGCGCAGCACATGCAGCGATTCTTCGGACATGTCGCGAAGCGTATAGGTTTCATGCGCCGGCAGCGGATTGCCGATCCCCGGCTGCACGTCGCCCCACCAGCCGTGATAGGCGCCGCAGAAGCGCACCAGGTGGGTGCGGCGTGTGTGGTAGCGGGCGAGCCGCACCGCCTGCATCACCGCTTCGGTGCCCGACATGTGAAACGAGACTTCGTCGAGGCCGGAAATCTCTCTCAGCCGTTTCACGTTGTCGATGACGATGGGGTGATACGAGCCGAGTACGGGACCGAGGTCGCGAACGCGTGCCACGCCCCGCTCGATGGCGTCTTTGTAGAAATCGTATCCGAGGATGTTGACGCCGTAGGAACCGGCGAGATCGTAGAACCGATTGCCGTCCAGATCGGTTACCGTGACACCATCGGTCGATTGCAAGAAAGCGCCGACCGGCAAATTCGCGCGCACCATGCGGCGGTATTGAAATGGCATTCTGTAGGCGCTGGTGAATTGCAGATCGGGAATGTATTCGCTGGCCTCTGCCGTGCGCCGGCCCGTCTCGGCAAAGCGCGATTTGTAGAGCGCACCAAGCTGCTCGAATCCGGCGCGACGGCGCGCCACGACGTCATCCGGCGCCCCGTCAGAGCAAAAGAACTGACGCTCGTCGTATTCGTAGAATGGAACGAAGGCCGCGAGGCGGCGCGCAACACGCGAATGACCGGCGATGGACCGGTGTTTTGCCTGAGACAGTTCGAGGCGGCGGCGCATAGTGACCAGCGAGGTGGCAATCGCCGCCACGCCGGCGCCGCAGCAAGCCAGAGTGATCGTGCCCCAAGTCATGGCCAATGCCATCGAATCGGGGTGTATCCGGAACATTTAACACTGCCATGACGGTACGCTCCAAGATCCTGCGTCTATTGGAGAACGAGGATCTCAATTTTCTCCTCACCAACCGGATTCCGCGCCGGCTAGCGACGACATTCGTCGGCTGGATCAGCCAGATCGAGCAGCCGCTGGTGCGCGACGTTTCAATCGGCTTGTGGCGGCTGTTTTCAGATGTTGACCTGAAGGATGCCAAGAAGACGCATTTCCGCAGCATGCACGATTGCTTTACCCGTGAGCTGAAAGAGGGCGCACGGCCGGTCGATCGCAGATCGGAGATCCTGGTCAGTCCGTGCGATGCGATCGTTGGCGCATGCGGTAGTATTGCCGGAACCACCGTCTTTCAAGCCAAGGGGTTTCCCTACACGCTGCAAGACCTGCTGTGCGATCCCGAGCAGGCCGAGGCCTGCCGCAACGGCCGTTATGTCACGCTGCGGCTGACGTCGGGCATGTATCACCGTTTCCATGCCCCGCACGATTGCCACGTCGAAAAGGTGATCTACGTCTCCGGCGATACCTGGAACGTCAACCCTATCGCGCTGCGCCGCGTCGAGCGGCTGTTCTGCAAGAACGAGCGTGCTGTGCTGCGGATGACGTTAACTCCCACGGGCGACAGCGTGACATTGGTATTGGTCGCTGCCGTGCTGGTGGCGAGCATCCGCCTGCATTTCCTCGATGTGCTGTTGAATCTCAAACACCGCGGACCGAATGTATTCGAGTGCGACACCGCCGCTGGCAAAGGCGAGGAACTGGGCTGGTTTCAGCACGGATCGACGGCAATCGTCTTTGCGCCGGAGCGCTTTGCGCTGTGCGACGGTGTGCAGGAAGGAGCGATGGTTCGCGTCGGCCAGCCGCTGATGCGATTGCCGTGAGCAGCTGGCTCAGGCGTCAGCTTGCGCCGGCCCAGGCGCCAGATCGGGGCTCTCGACCGGCATCTCATGTTTGCCGTTCGTCCGCCGCCGCGGACGTTCCTTGTCGACGACACGGCCGTTGCTGGCTTTGAACGCTTGCGCTTCGGCGATCAGCCATTTGGCGAACGCCTGGACCGCGTTCGAGCTGGCGCGCGTCTCCGGCAGGATCAGATGGTATGAGGTGCTCACGCTGGGGAACTGGGCTCGCCACAATTTCCAGCCGTTTCGCCATGACTTCATCTTCGACGAGATAACGCGGCAGTAACGCAATGCCGAGTCCCGCCGCGGCCGCCTGCGCGACCATCGCGTAATTCTGGTAAGTGTGGCCGTGCATCGGCTCATTAATCTCGACACCCGCCGTTTTCATCCATTGCGCCCAGCGGGTTCGGTTGCCCATGTTGTGCAGCAGTGAATATTTGGCAACGTCGCCAGCCGTCTTGATAGTCCGGCCGACGCCCAATTTCGGGCAGGCAACCGCGACCAAGTCTTCGTCCATAAGGTGATATGAAATCGTGCCGGGCCAATTCGGTGCGCCATGGAACACCGCGGCGTCGAACGGCTCCGTGGCATAGTCGATCGGCGACTGCCGCGTTGTGATATGGATTGTGATCGCCGGATTTTGCTTCTGAAAATTCGATAACCGCGGAACGAGCCAGCGGCCCGCGAATGTCGGCAACGCCACAAGACTGAGTATCGTGCTGTTGGACAGCGATGCCACGCTGCGCGCGGCTTCGGCAAGATCGTCCAAAGCCTTCTTAACTTGGGAAAGATACAGGCGCCCGGCGTCGGTCAGTATGATGCGCTGGCGGATGCGCTCGAACAATCGGACGCCAAGGCGGGTCTCGAGCTCGCGAACCTGCCGACTGATCGCGCCCTGGCTTAGATTGAGTTGATCCGCGGCGCGCGTGAAGCTGCCATGCTCCGCCGCCGCAACAAACGCCGCTAATCCGTCTATCGACGGCAGTTCGCCCCGCTTCAACGCACACACACTCCAACATTCCGCGACGAGTTGCCCGGCGAACAATTATAGGCTGTAGGCCTGCCGCCTTCTACCAAATTTGACAAACGAAAGTCCTACTCAAGAGGCGGCCTTTTCTTAATGCTTGTTATCAATCTGAGCGAATTTCGGCGCCAGCGGGAAGCCTATCGGGCTACGGCCTTTTGCTGCGCTATGACGGCATCATCAAGGTCTTTTGCGCGCATGAATGCCGGACGGGTACTGAGGCGCTGCCAATACCGCTCGAAAGCCGGGCGTTTTTCGATCGTGCCGAACATTATGCCGAAGCCGATTGCTGAGCCAACATAGACATCGGCCGCGGTGAAAGTGTCGCCCACCAGGTAATCGCCGCGCGTTACGGCGTTGTCGAGCGCATCCATGACTTTTGTGAACGTACCATAGCCGATCATGCGCTCCCGCTCCGGTGGCACCATGAAGCCGAGCGCTTTATTGCTGATCGCGGCCTCGACCGGCCCGGCGGCGAAGAACATCCAACGGTAATATGGCGCGCGCAGGCGGTCGCCGGGCGGCGGCGCAAGCTTGGCTTGCGGAAACGCATCGGCGAGATAAGCGCAAATCGCGGCCGTCTCAGTGATCACGGCGTCGCCATGGCGCAGCGCCGGCACTTTGCCCATAGGATTGATGGCGAGATAAGCGGGCCCCTTCATGGTCGAGGCGTAATCCAGCACCTCCGTCCTGTAGGGCTGTTCGATCTCCTCGAGCATCCAGCGCGCGATGCGACCGCGCGATTGCGGATTGGTGTAGAGGACGAGTTCGTCGGCCATGTTGATTTCCCGTATGCGAGGATCGGGCGCTGAATGCGCGATTGTAAGCAGTGCAGACAACGGTTTTAGCGTCGATCAGTCCGAGGTCAATGCGCGGTACACCTCAGCGCTGCCTTGTGCGCGCCGCATTCCAGCCGCGACATTCGGGTTCCTAAACCTGCGGGCGATCGTTGCGAGCGCACCGAGCTGGTCACCGGCGGCTTCCGGGAGCAGAAGCAGCGCAATGAGATCGACTGGTTTGCCGTCTACGGCATCGTAGTCAATCGGCTTTTTAAGGCGGACGAGCATACCGAAGGGTTTTCCGATCGACTGAAATCGCGCGTGTGGAATTGCTACGCCACCGCCGACGCCGGTTGATCCGAGCGCCTCGCGCTTGCTGAGTTCGACAAATATTCGGTCGCTGTCGAGATTAATTTTGGCGGCGGCACTGTGGGCGAGATCCAGTAGCAATTTGTCCTTATCGGCGGCGGCAACATCGATCGCCACATCGGTCGAAGCAAGAAAGTTCGCGATTTTCATAGGGGGCTTTCGAATTGAACGGAGTGCCGAGTCAATCGGGAGCGCGCAGACGATAGCCGATTCCTGTTTCGGTGAGGATAAATTGCGGCCGTTCCGGATCGGCTTCGATCTTTTGTCGAAGCTGCCGCACATAGACGCGAAGATACTGCGCATCGGTGAGATTGTCCCATAACTCACCGAGCAGAAGCTTGTGCGTGAGCACTTTGCCGGCATGCTGAACCAGCACGCGTAGTAGTTCGTATTCCTTGGGCGAAAGTTTCACGTCTCTGTCGCCGACCTTGACTATGCGGCGCACGAGGTCGACCGAGAGATCACCTACGTGGAAAATGGGCCGCTCTCCGTGCGTCTGCAGTTGATGCCGCAGGGCCGCACGCATCCGCGCCAGAAGTTCATCCATGCCGAAGGGCTTAGTCACATAATCGTCAGCACCGTAATCGAGTGCTTGCACCTTGCCGGTCTCGTCCCCGCGACTCGACAGCACCACGATCGGAACGCTGTCATTGCGGGCGCGGATGGTACGCAACAAGTCATGACCCTGGGTGTCCGGCAGGCCGAGATCGAGAATGATGAGATCCGGCGCCTCACTAAGCATCTCAAGTGCGGTCTTGCCATTGGGCGCTTCGAGGATTTGATAACCGTGCGCAGCCAATCCCATGCGCAGCAGCTTGCGGATCGGTGGCTCGTCATCGACGACCAAGACGCGAAGCGGCGCGGCGCTCATGCGGCGGTTTCCAATCGGCGCGGTTCGCTTGGGATTGGAAGCGTAACGGTGAACACGGCGCCTTTGCGGTCGGCGCGATTGGTGGCAACGATGCCGCCATGCATCGCTTCCACGAAACCGCGTGAGATCGCAAGTCCAAGTCCGGTGCCTGCACGAACCTGATCGGTCTTCTGCACGCGATAGAACTTGTCGAAGATGTTCTCCAGATCGGCCTGCGGAATGCCTTCGCCCTCGTCGACGATCTGCAACACGACGCTCTCGCGATCGCGCCAGGCGCGAATCCCGATAGTGGTGCCCGGCGACGCATACTTCGCCGCATTGTCGAGCAGGTTGAACAGCGCCTGCTCGAACAACACCGGGTCGAGCGCGACCATCGGCATGTCGGATGCGAGGTCGAGCTGCACCTGGTGTTGCCCCAATATCTTGCCGGCGCGGCGCAACGCCGAACCGACGATTTCGGTTAGATCGTGGAGTGCGAGATTTGGCGCGACCGCGCCCGACTCGAGCCTGGTCATGTCGAGCAGATTTGCGATGAAGCGGTTAAGCCGCTCGGATTCGTCTATTACTGTCGCAAGCAAGTCAGCTTTCTCTCCGTCGGTCAGTTTGTCGCCGACATCCCGCAGCGCACTCGCCGATCCCAATACCGCTGCCAGCGGTGTTTTCAGATCGTGCGAAATCGAGGTCAGTAGCGCCGAGCGCAGCCGTTCGGTTTCCGCAGTGCGCTCGACGCGATCCATGTCCTCAACCAGTTGCACGCGCTCAATAGCCAGAGCGCCCTGATCCATCAACGCATCGAGAAGCCGCCGCTGGTCCGGGGCGAACAGCGGCCCCGGCTTGTCGCTGTCGATGCCGACAACGCCGATGGGGCCGCGCCCGGTATGCATGGGCAGGAACAGGCGCTTGGCGCCCGGCAGCGTGTCTGAACCGCGGCCGGCGGCTCGGTCGCTTTCCCAGGTCCATTTCGCCGCGGCGATATCGGCGTCGTCGAGTGTGTCCTCTGGCGGATAACCGGCGCGAACCGCGATCGAGCCGTTTGCCGGCAACAGCAGCACAACGCGCACTTCCAGCATCAGGGCTGTCTGATAGGCCGTGGCCCATAGCACATCGTCGAGCGTGACGGCGCCGGCGAGCTTGCGGCTAAAGGCGTAAAGCGACTCGACGGCGCGTACTCGCGCCTGCGCCGCGACCGTCTGCATGCGGCCGCGCCCGGCGACGTTGGAGACGATGACGGCTACCAGGGTGAACAGAGCGAACGCCGCGATGTTGTGAGGGTCGGCGATCGTGAACGTGTAGAGCGGCGGCAGAAAGAAGAAATTGTAACACAGCGCTGACGTCACGCTGGCCAACAGCGACGGCCATAGCCCGAAGCGCACGGCGACGCCGACGACGGCGGTTAGAAATACGAGATCGACGTTTTCGACGCCGATCCGGTAATTAACCAACTCGCCGCAACCGAGCGCGATCGCTACTGCGACGAGCGACCACGCATAGGGCCGGGGTTCGAACACCGCGACTTCAGCGGTATCGGTGCTTTTCCTGGGAATCGGAGTGCCGGGAAGCTGGTCGCCGGCGATGACGTTCACACTGATATTGCCCGAGCGCCGTACCAGTTCATGCACTACTGAACCGTGCATAATTTCGAACCAGCGCGACCGCGTCGATTTACCGATGATGATTTGCGTGACGTTACGTGCGTGCGCGTAATTGACGACATCGTCGGCGATGTTGCGGTCGCCGCCGGGAATAGTCACGGGCTCGCCGCCGAGCGCTTGCACGAGCCGTAGCGTGTCGGCGATGCGGTCGCGCTCCTGTTCGGAAAGCTGCACGCTGCGCCGCCCTTCGACATAAAGTCCCATCCACGGCCCATGCAGGCGATCGGCGAGCCGTTTGGCATAGCGCACAAGTCCCGCGGCGCGTGGATCGTCGCTGATGCAGACCAGGATACGCTCGCCGGCAGCCCAAGGACCCTGGATCGCATGGGCCTGCATCTCGGTGAGCAATTGCTCGTCGACGCGTTCGGCGGTCCTGCGCAACGCCAATTCGCGCAGCGCTGTCAAGTTGGCTGGTGAGAAGAAATGTTCGAGTGCGCGTTCGGCTTGTTTCGGAAAGTAAACCTTGCCTTCCTTGAGGCGCTGGATCAGATCGGCGGGCGTCAAATCTACGAGTTCGACCGCATCGGCACGATCGAACACTGCGTCAGGCACGGTTTCGCGCACCCGAACGTGCGTGATTTGTGCGACGACGTCGTTGAGGCTCTCGATGTGCTGGATATTGACTGTCGTGTAGACGTCGATGCCCTGGCTCATGAGCTCTTCCACGTCGAGATAGCGCTTCGGATGACGACTGCCTTCGGCGTTGGTGTGCGCGAGCTCGTCGACCAGGACGATCTGCGGATGCCGGACGATAACGGCATCGAGATCCATCTCGTGGAGCGTCTGTCCCTTATATTGGATGCTTCGGCGCGAAATGACTTCCAGGCCGCTCAATAGCGCTTCGGTTTCCTTGCGGCCATGGGTTTCGACGACGCCGATGACGACGTCGTAGCCGTCCTTCTTGCGCGCCTGGGCCTGTTGCAGCATTTCGTAAGTTTTACCGACGCCAGGCGCCGCGCCTACGAAGATTCTGAGCTTGCCGACGCGCCGCTCCTCGCGGCGCGCCGCTTCAAGAAGCGCCTCAGGTGAGGGCCGATGTTCGGAGTCCCGCCGCTGATCCGCCATACCCGGGAATGTATGCTCGAACTATCCGGAGCCCAACTGGTCAAGTGCGAGATTAAGCTGCAATACATTAACACGCGGCTCTCCTAAGAGCCCGAAAAGTCGCCCTTCCGTGTGGTCGACGACGAGTTGGCGCACACGATCCTCCGGCAGATTACGCGCCTTGGCAACGCGGGGCACCTGGAAGAGTGCGCCCTCCGGAGAGATATCCGGGTCGAGGCCGCTGGCCGACGTCGTCACCAGATCTTGCGGGACGGGCGCTGCCGAGTTCTCTTTCTTGAGCGTGTCGATGTCACCCTGCACGCGGTCAATGAGCGCTTTATTGGAAGGTCCGAGGTTGGAGCCACCCGAATTCGCGGCGTTGTAGGGTGCCGGGACGGTTTTGGTCGAATTGTTGGGGTCCGGCGCCGTCGTCGCCGAAGGGCGGCCGTGAAAATACTTATCGCTGGTGAAGACCTGCCCAATCAGTTCCGAGCCGACGACCTTGCCGTTGCTCTCGATCATGCTGCCCTGCGCTTGATTGGGAAAAACGACTTCGGCGATGCCGGTCATCGCCAGCGGGTAAGCGAGTCCGGTGATGAGCGTCAGCGCAAGCAGGACGACGATCGCTGGACGAATTTCGCGCAGCATGACTTTTCTCCTTAGGCCAGGTGCAAAGCGGTGACGATCATGTCGATCGCCTTGATGCCGACGAACGGGATGATGACACCGCCGACGCCGTAAATCCAAAGGTTGCGCAACAGCAGCGCGCCGGCGCCGATTGGGCGATAGCGCACGCCTTTCAGCGACAGCGGAATGAGCGCGATGATGATGAGCGCGTTGAAGATGATAGCGGACAGAATGGCGCTCTCCGGAGTCGCGAGCTTCATGATGTTCAACGCTTGCAGTTGCGGATAAAAGGCGACGAACATCGCCGGGATGATGGCGAAATATTTCGCCACGTCATTGGCGATCGAGAACGTGGTCAGCGCGCCGCGGGTCATCAGGAGTTGCTTGCCGATCTCGACGATCTCGATCAGCTTGGTCGGGTTGGAATCGAGATCGACCATGTTGCCGGCCTCACGCGCGGCTTGCGTGCCGGTATTCATGGCGACGCCGACATCGGCTTGGGCAAGCGCCGGAGCGTCGTTGGTGCCGTCACCGCACATGGCGACGAGCTTTCCTTTGGACTGCTCGTCGCGGATGAGGCCGAGTTTGTCCTCGGGCGTCGCTTGAGCAAGGAAATCGTCGACGCCAGCTTCCGCTGCAATCGCCGCGGCGGTCATCGGATTGTCTCCGGTGATCATGACGGTGCGGATGCCCATGCGGCGCAATTCGGCAAAGCGCTCGCGAATGCCGCCTTTGATGATGTCCTTGAGGTGAATGACGCCGAGCAATTTGGCGTCCCTGGCCACGGCAAGCGGCGTGCCGCCGGACTTGGCAATGGCATCGGCAATCGCATGAATTTCGCGTGCGGTGTCGGCGCTGACATTCGGTCGTAGCACCTGGACCGCGCCGCCGGCGCCAACTGCGGTCGCGGGACCGTTAAGAAAATTCAAGATCGAATCGACGGCGCCCTTGCGGACCCAAGAATCGCCGATCTCAACGCCACTCATCCGAGTCTGTGCGCTGAATGGAATGAAGTTCGCTTTCATCTCCGCCAGCTCGCGGCCGCGGATGCCATACTTCTCCTTGGCCAGAACGACGATTGAGCGTCCTTCTGGCGTCTCGTCGGCGAGCGAAGCAAGTTGCGCCGCATCCGCCAGCTCCTGTTCGGTTATACCGCGCACCGGCCTGAACTCGGTTGCCTGACGATTGCCGAGCGTGATGGTACCAGTCTTGTCGAGGAGCAGAGTGTCGACGTCACCGGCGGCTTCGACGGCGCGGCCTGACATGGCAAGCACGTTAAAGCGCACCAGACGATCCATGCCTGCGATGCCGATGGCTGACAGCAGTGCGCCGATAGTGGTTGGAATCAGTGTAACGAACAGCGCCACCAAGATCACAACCGAGATTGTGCCGCCGGTATAGGCAACGTAGCTCGGGATCGTCGCGGTCGCGAACACGAAGATGATGGTCAGGCCGATCAAGAGAATGTTCAGCGCAATCTCATTCGGGGTCTTTTGCCGCTCCGCGCCTTCGACCAGCCTGATCATGCGATCGAGGAAGGTCGATCCCGGCGCTGCGGTAATGCGCACGCGAATCCAGTCGGACAGCACTTGGGTGCCGCCGGTCACGGCGGAGCGGTCGCCGCCCGATTCGCGAATCACCGGCGCCGATTCGCCTGTAATTGCGGCTTCGTTGACCGAGGCCATGCCCTCGATCACTTCACCGTCGGATGGAATCATGTCGCCGGCATCCACGAGCACGATGTTTCCGACTTTAAGTTCGGCGCTGGGCACGAGCCGATAGTCTCGTGAATCGCCCGTTCCGGTCAGGACTTTGGCCCGGGTTTCGGTGCGTTGCTTGCGCAGTGTATCGGCCTGCGCCTTGCCGCGGCCCTCGGCGACGGCTTCAGCAAAATTGGCAAACAGCACAGTAAACCACAGCCACAGGATGATTTGAAACTCAAACTTGACGTGTTCGCCACCGGTCACCAGGTCGCGGATCAGGATCACGGTTGTCAGCGCGGTGACGATCTCGAGCACGAACATGACCGGATTCTTCATCAGCGTCCGCGGATTGAGCTTGACGAACGCGGAGCCGATGGCCGGCAGGACAATCTTGGGGTCTAGCAGCGCCGATACCGGCATACTCTTGCGTAGGGTCGAGGTTTCCATCGATGCGAACTCCAGGCCTAATTCGAGGAGAAAAGTGTACCGGCGTTGATCGCGAGCTGCTCCACGATCGGGCCGAGCGCGAGCGCCGGGAAGAAGGTGAGGCCGCCGACGATCACGATCACGCCGACGACCAAGCCTACGAACAGGCCGCCGCTGGTCGGGAACGTGCCCGCCGATGCCGGCACCAGTTTCTTGCCGGCGAGCGAGCCGGCAATGATCATGGTCGGGATGATCATCCAAAACCGGCCGACACCCATCGCCATGGCGCCGCTCAGATTGTAGAACAGCGTGTTGCCATTAAGCCCGGCGAAGGCGGAACCATTGTTGCCGTCCTGCGAGACGTAGGCGTACAGCACTTCGGTAAAGCCGTGCGGTCCGGGATTGTTCATCGACGCGACGGCGGACGGCACCAGCATCGCGACGGCGGTCCAGCCGAGATACATCAGCGGCAGTACCAAGATGGCGAGCATCGCCATCTTGACTTCCTTCGCCTCGATTTTCTTGCCGACATATTCGGGCGTGCGGCCGACCATCAGGCCGGCGACGAAGATCGAAATTATCACGAACAACAGCATACCGTACATGCCGGAGCCGACGCCGCCGACGATGATCTCGCCGAGCTGGATATTGATGAGCGGAATCATGCCGCCGAGCGCGGTGAAGCTGTCATGCATGGCATTGACCGCGCCGCAGGATGCGTCTGTGGTGATCACAGCGAACAGCGAGGAGGCTGCAATGCCGAAGCGGACTTCCTTGCCCTCCATGTTGCCGCCGGTGAGCCCGAGCGCGTTGAGCGCGTCGTTGCCGTGAGCTTCCGCCGCATAGCAGGCAATGACGCCGGCCATAAACAGCACCCCCATCACCGCAAGGATCGCCCAGCCCTGACGCTGGTTGCCGACCATGCGGCCGAAGACATTGGTGAGCGCCGCACCGAGCGCAAAGATCGAGATGATCTGCACGTAGTTCGACAAGGCGGTGGGATTCTCGAACGGGTGCGCTGCATTGGCATTGAAGAAGCCACCGCCATTGGTGCCGAGCATCTTGATCGCGATCTGCGAGGCGACCGGACCGAGTGCGATTGTCTGTTTGGCGCCCTCAAGCGTGGTGACATCGACATAGGCACCGAGCGTCTGCGGAATGCCTTGCCAGATCAGAAACAACGCGTAGGGTACGCAGATCGGCAGCAGAATATAGAGCGTGCAGCGCGTCACATCGACCCAGAAACTGCCGACAGTGCGCACCGAATGCCGCGCGAAGCCGCGGATCAGCGCGATGGCGAGCACGATGCCGGTTGCCGCGGATAGATAATTCTGATGCGTCAAGCCGAGCATCTGCACGAGATACGACATCGTGCTTTCGCCGCCGTAGTTCTGCCAGTTGGTATTGGTGATGAAACTCATCGCCGTGTTGAACGACAAACCCTCCTCGACCGCGCTCTGTCCGGCCGGATTGAACGGCAGCATCGCTTGCGTGCGCATCAAGACGTAAAGAATGAGAAAGCCGCCGACATGGAACAGCAGCATGCCGACCGTATAGCTCACGGCGTGCTGCTCCTGCCGCTCGTCGACTCCGGCAATCTTGTAGATCGCGAGCTCGACCGGCCGCAGAATCGGCGACAGGAACGTGCGCTCGCCGCTGAAGACGCGTGTCATGTAGGCGCCAAGCACCGGCGTGATGGCGACGATGATGACGCAATAGAGCAGAATCTGGATCCAGCCGATGACAGTCATGGTCGGTATTCCTTTAGAACAGCTCGGGCTTTAGCAGGGCGTAGATCAGGTAGATCAGCAGCCCCACGGTCACAAAGCCGGCGAGCGAATAATCGAACATCATGGCTGATCTCCTCAAAGCCGGTCGCAGGCATAGACGTAACCGATCGACACCGCGAAGAAGGCGAAGCCGAGGACGAGCATGACGACATCCATCATAGCAGTGCTCCGTGCGCATTAGCGCAGGCGGAAACTAGGGACTTCCGGCATATGAATTCGAGACGGCGGCATGAGCCGCGTTATAGGAATCTTATAAAGATCGGCGTGAGCGCCCTTCCATTTATGCGGACCACATATCGTTGCCATCCGTTCCATCTCGCATTTTTATGGCATTTACCTCCATCTTCCGGAGCGGCGGCAACGGCCGCTGCTTTTGGGAGTTAGCATCATGGCTTTTGCCGCGGATTTTGAGATTTTGTTCGAAAGGCTTGGCGGCGAGTTGCGCGGTGCGCCCAAACCGGCGCCGGATTTGTTTGCCAAGCTCATCGCCAGCGCTTGCATCCGCGTCACCGTTCCGAGCAAAGCGGGTAAAGCGACGAGAATCGACCAGCTCATTGAAATCGGCGCGTGGACCGAGGCCGCCTTGGCGCTCGTTGAGCTCGAATTGCCGGCCTGGAAGCTCCGGCGTCTTATCTACGAGGATGGCGAATGGCTGTGCTCATTAACGAGGCGGCCGGAATTGCCCACGTCGCTGGACGACTGTGCGGAGGGCTTTCACGAGACCCTGGCGCTTGCGATCTTGCAAGCCTTTGTCGAAGCGCGGCGGATCGGCGTTGCCGACGAAAGCGGCTCGATGGTGCCGCGTGTCCGGCAGGCAAGCGAACCCACGCTCTGCTGTGACAACTTCGCCTAGCTGGTGGAGAGCAAAGATGATGCGACAACTTCAACATTCGAGCCTTTTCGATTGCCAGCCGGTCGCAATGCGACTCGCCTTCGTCGGCCATGAACTCCGGCCGATTGCGGCATACAAATCGTTCGCTGTGCCGCCTCCCGTGACCGAATTTCCGCGGCGGCCGGACGCTGACGCAATTAACGAATCCATACCGCTGTTCTATATCGGTCAGAACAGCAAAGGCGCATGGGTGGTGCGCGAAGCGGAAGGGCGAAGCGGCGGCTTGTTCCTGTTCAAACAATCGGCGGTGCGATTTGCCCGCAGACAGTGTGAACCGCAAGGATGCGCCATTATGTACCTTGCCGGGCCGATCGAGTTGGATATCGACAGTCAAGGCTTATGTGCCGTGCCGCTCTCCACCGTCGAAAAGGCCGCACGGCAGATGCCCCTTGTCGTCCGTCTCGCCGCACTAGTCACTAAAGCATGGCGGAAGATTACTGCCGTCTTCTCGCACAATGCCGCAGCTCTGCGGCGCAATCGCACGGCGGTCGAACAAGAACTGTTCGGGGGACGATACACGTTGACATCGAAGAATGACGACGACCTTCCGGTTTGGCGTTGAGGAGATGCCAGAAACTTTTACGCATCGGCATCAGTCCGGTTTAGCGGCATTCGGATCAGCGACAGGCGCAGCTTTGCCGGTGCCGACGTCGAGCTTATTTTCCGGCGGAGACTCCGCCCTGTTCCACCAGCCACCGCCGAGCGCCTGAAACAGCGCCGCGGTGTCAGTCAGGCGGGCCGCCCGCGCCTGTATGACTTGCAGCGATGCTTGCAGATAAGACTGCTGTGCGTTGAGCAAAAGCAAAACATTGACATTGCCGGCGTCGAACTGGCGGTGCGCCTGGTCGAAGCTGATCTTGGCGGCGCGTTCAAAGTCGCGTGCGGCGCGCAGCGCGTCTGCATCATTTTGCACCGCGCGTAGCGAATCGGCGACGTTCTGCACTGCGCCGATTACCGTGCCTTGATAGGTCCATGCCGCGGCCTGATAGGTGTCCTTGGCGCCCTGCAGTTGATGCAGTAGCGCGCCGCCGTCGAACAGCGTCTGCGTGGCGCTGCCGGCCAAATCCCAAAACAAATTCTGCGGTGCAAGCAGATGGGCGAGCGCCGTGTTCATAAAGCCGGCATCGGCGCTGATGGTGAATGTCGGCAACAAGTTTGCGGTGGCGACGCCGATTTGCGCACTGGCGGAATGTAATTGCTCTTCGGCTGCGCGCACGTCCGGCCGTTGCTCGATGAGCTGCGACGGAAGGCTCACTGGCAAATCGGCCGGCAGACGAAAATCGGCGAATCTGAAAGTCTCGCGCGGTCCTTCGCTCGGATAGGCGCCTGCCAATGCCGCCAGCAGATCGTGGTTTTGTTGCAGCGCCTTTCGCAGCGGCGGCAATGTCGCTTTGGTCTGGGCGAGGGCAGCCTCCTGCACGGCAAGGTCGCCGCGCGTGACCGCGCCTTTGTCGAATTGGCGCCGCAGCGTATCGACCATCCTGCCGTTGGTGGAAATTAGTTCATCGGTGGCGTCGATCTGTTCCCGTAGCGAGGCTTCTGTGATGGCCGCCACTGCAACGTTTGCCGCCAGCGCGAGATAGGCCGCTTCGACTTGAAAGCGCTGAACGTCGGCGAGCGCCTGAAGCAATTCGACTTCGCGCCGGTTGAGGCCCCAAATGTCGAACGTATAAGCGACCTGGAGCTGCGCAGTGATAAGATTGAAGTCACTGACGCCGCTCGCTGGCACCGGCGACAGCGCGGCGGAGGTCTGCTGGCGCGTCGGGTTGAAATTGGCCTGCAGCAGCGGAAAGAACTTCGCTTCCTGGGCGTAAACGGCCTGCTGGTTGGCGCGCAGTGTCGCCAGTGCCGATTGCAGATTGGGATTGTTGCCGAACGCGCCCTTGATGAACTCATCGAGCTTCGGCGACTTGAAGACGTTCCACCATTCCTGCGGGATGTCGCGGCCAGCAATGAATCGTTGCGGCCGGCCCGCCGCTGCCTCGCGTTCCGGAGGTTTGCGTCGCGAGTGGCTCCCTCGTGTAGCGGGTAATGTCGGGTGCGGCGGGGTGCGCGAAATCAGGACCAACGGCGCAGCCGGTCAACAGCAGCGTGACCGCTAATGCAGTCGTACTTGCAGACAACCCTTTGGCCGCAACATGAGACATAAGCAACTTAGACTGCTGAACGGAAAGCGCGACGACCCCAAACGCGCATTATTTCTGAATTACCCGGGGCTGGCTATGTTCAGGCAGCCACACTGTGATTTATTCAGACCGCTATCCAAGCCGTCTACCGTTCGGCTTTGCCCGACAAAGCAAGTTGAGCAGTTCATTCGTGATAGACTGTCACGAGTCGGACACGGAAGTAACGCTAAGCCTAATCGCTGTGATTAATGACAGTAGACCGCGGTGACTGGCCCGTGGCCTTGTCGCGGCAATTCCGAGCACAGTGGATGCGGCTTATCGATGGATTCCCGCCTAGCAATAACTCCGGCGAGAGCGGTGGTCGTCGGCGCGGTGATTGCCGCCGTCATTGTGGGCTATTGGGCTTTGCGTCCCGGCGATACGGTCAAGCCTGCGGCCGGCGCCGGCACTGACCAGCCTGCCGCGCAAGAGAGCGTCGATCTGTCGGATTCCCAGCTCGCCACGGTCAAGGTTGAGCCGGTGGCGGAACGGGATTTCCCGACTGAGAAGCAGGCGGTCGGCAGCATCGACTTCAATGAAGACATGTCGGTACAGGTATTCACGCCTTATCAGGGACGCATCATCGCGCTGTTCGCCGAAGTCGGTAACGACGTCAAGAAAGGCGAGACGCTTTTCACGATCGCCAGTGCCGATCTGTTGCAGGCCGAATCGGGCCTCATCGCTGCCGCGGGGGTGCTGGATCTCGACAATAAAAATCTGGCGCGGCTCCAGGATCTCTACACGACGCGGGCTGTTTCGCAGCATGATCTGGAACAGGCAGCTTCCGATCAGCAAACCGCACAGGGTAATCTGGCGGCGGCACGTAACGCCGTAAGCATATTCGGCAAGATCGACTCCGATATCGATCATATCGTTTCAACGCGCGCGGCCGATCCAACTCTCGTGGTGCCGAGTCCGATTGACGGCCGTGTCACGGCGCGCAGTGCGGCGCCGGGGTTGTTTGTTGAATCAGGCAGCACGCCCGCGCCTTTCACTGTCACCGATATTGGCACCATGTGGATGCTGGCGAACGTCGCCGAGAGCGACAGCCCGGCATTCCGCGTGGGGCAGCAAGTCAAGGTCAGCCTCGACGCGTTTCCGGGCCGCGTGTTCGACGGTACGGTCACGACAGTCGGCGCGGCAGTGGATCCGAATACCCGTCGTGTGCCGGTGCGCTCGGAAATCAAGGATCCGCAGCACGAACTACGTTCCGGAATGTTTGCGAATTTCACCATAATTGTCGGCGCGCCGATGCGCTCGCCGGCGATCCCGCTCGACGGGGTGGTGCGCGAGGGCGACGGCACGATGACGGCATGGGTGACGGCCGACCGCCGCCGTTTTTTTCAGCGCGTCGTCAAGATCGGAGAGGAACGCGATGGCTACCGACAGGTCCTCGGCGGCGTTCAGGTCGGCGAACTTGTTGCCACCGAAGGCGCGATATTCCTGAGCAATGCGCTAGCCACAGCATCGCACTGAAAAAGTCCGAGCGACTTATCCATGACTGCGGATTGAAAGAACAACGTGCTCCGAAGCATCCTGCAATTCGGACTGACCCGCCGGCCGCTCGTACTGGCCGGCCTGTTCATCTTTGTCGCGGCGGGCATGTTCGCCTTTTCTAAACTGAACATCGAGGCCTATCCCAATCCAGCGCCGGTCATTCTAGAGATCACTGCGCAATCTCCCGGGCAGTCAGCCGAAGAGATGGAGCGGTACTTTACGATTCCAATCGAGGTTGGCCTGGCGGCGACACCTGGCGTTGATGTCATCCGTTCCACTTCGTTCTACGGATTGTCCTTTGTGCGCGTCGCGTTCCAGTATGGCGTCGATTATTACTTTGCGCTGACGCAGATCGCGATCAACCTGCAACAGAATGTCACCCTCCCGAACAACGTCATTCCTCAAATTCAGGCCACGAGCCTGGTCGGTGAGATCTACCGCTACCAGCTGATCGGGCCGCCGCACTTCGGTTTGACTAATCTCCGCACCGTTCAGGACTGGATCGTGCAGCGGCGCCTGCTTACCGTCCCGGGCGTGGTGCAGGTTAATACGTGGGGCGGCACCACGAAGGAATACGACGTCGATGTCGATCTGCATAAGCTCGACGCTTATAACGTTTCTCTGCCGCAAGTGATCACGGCGCTTGGCAACGCCAACGTCAATGTCGGCGGCCGCACAATTAATTTCGGCCAGCAGTCCGTGAATATCCGTGGCGTCGGCTTGATGGATTCCGGCGGCGCGACGGACTTGACCCAGGGCTACAAGGTCCAGGACGTCGAAAATGTCGTGCTGTCGCAATCCAGCGGCGTTCCGGTGTTTATCAAGGACGTCGCCAAGGTCTCGGTCGGTTACGTGCCGCGACTCGGCAAGGCGGGACGGGATCGCGAAGACGACATCATCGAAGCGATCGTCATCATGAATCGCACGCTGCATACTAACGACATCGTGGCGCGCGTGCGTTCGGAAATCCAAAAGATCAACGCCGACGGTAGCCTGCCGCCCGGCGTGAAGCTCGTCCCGTTTTACGACCGAACCCAGCTGGTTGCAGTCACCACGAACACCGTGGTCCATAATCTCGTCTTCGGTTGCCTGCTGATTTTCTTCATTCAATGGATATTCCTCGGCGACCTCCGCAGCGCCGTCATCGTCGGTGCCAATATCCCGTTTGCGCTGTTCTTCAGCATCATCATTCTCGTGCTGCGCGGCGAGGAGGCAAATCTGCTGTCAGTGGGCGCGATTGATTTCGGGATCATCGTCGATTCCGCGGTGATCGTGGTCGAAAATGTCTACCGGACCTTCCAGGCGCCGCCGGATGAAAGGCGTTCGCTGGTGCAGCAGCTAGCAGACGGCAAATGGGGTCCTGATCCGACCCGCAGCAGCGATCTCTATTCTCTTCCGGGATGGACCGATCGGTTGCGGCTCATTCTGGTGAGCGCCTTGCAGGTCGACAAGGCAGTATTTTTCTCGACCGCGATCATTGTTGCAGCCTTCATTCCGCTGTTCACGATGCAGGGCGTCGAAGGGCAGATTTTCGGACCGATGGCACGCACATACGCTTACGCCCTGATAGGCGCGTTGATTGCGACTTTCACCGTGACGCCGTGTCTTGCGTCTCTGCTGGTGCCGGAGCGGATTGAGGAAGCCGAGACGATGGTCGTGCGCAGGCTGCGTGCGGTCTACACCCCGGTGCTTCAATGGTCGCTGGCCAATATAAAGACTACCGCTGCAATCGGGTTGGTTTTTCTCGTCATCAGCGGCTTTGTCGGGACACGCCTGGGCAGCGAATTCCTGCCGACGCTCGAAGAAGGCAATCTCTGGATCCGCGCCACGATGCCGCCGACCATTTCGCTGGAAGCCGGCATGCCCGTTGTCGACAAAATCCGCGCAATTCTGCTGCGCCATCCCGAAGTGATCACGGTGGTCTCCCAGCACGGCCGGCCAGACGACGGCAGCGATGCGGCAGGTTTCTTCAACGCCGAATTCTTCGTGCCGTTGAAACCGTTCGAACAGTGGCCCACCGGTCTGACCAAAGAGAAGTTGATCGACGAGTTGCAGGCTGAATTTTCCAGGGAGTTCGTCGGCATCGATTTCAATTTTTCGCAATACATCCAGGACAACGTGGAGGAGGGCCTCTCTGGCGTCAAAGGCGCCAATTCGGCAAAGATCATCGGGCCTGATCTCGTCGTCTTGGAAAAGATCGGGCGTGCCGCCATGGACGAGATGGCCAAAGTGCCGGGCATCACGGACCTCGGCGCATTTTGGGTGCTTGGTCAGCCTAATCTCAATATCCGCGTCGATCGCGCCAAAGCGGCGCGCTACGGCCTCAATGTCAGCGACGTTAACAGTGTCGTGCAAGCGGCCCTGGGCGGCACCACGGCGACCACGCTTCTGGAGTCGGACCGCCAATTCGATGTTGTGGTGCGGCTTGCTCCGGAATTCCGCGAGAATCTCGACGACGTGCGCAATCTGAAGGTCGCGGTCTCGACTTCTGCCGGCAACGCCTACATTCCGCTGAGCGAGCTTGCCGCGATTTCGCTCGACACCGGAGCGTCATACATTTTCCGCGAACGCAATCAGCGCTTCGTGCCAATCAAGTTTAGCGTCCGCGGCCGCGATCTGGCTGGCGCAGTGGAGGAAGCGCAGCAGCGAATCGCCGAAAACGTCAAGCTTCCGGTTGGCTACCGCATCGAATGGTCGGGCGAATTCGAATGGTTGCAACAGGCCAAGGAGCGCCTTGCGGTGATCCTACCGATCACCCTCATACTCATTATGATTCTTCTGTACACGCTGTTCAATTCGATCCGCGATACGTTTTTGTCTCTGCTCGGGCTGCCGTTTGCGATCTCCGGCGGTATCCTAGCGCTCTATGTCACTGGCCTCGATTTCAGCGTTTCCGCGGCGATCGGGTTCATTTCGCTCATGGGCGTGTCGGTGATGAGTGGCATTCTCATCATCAATGGCTATTACCGTGTCGCAGCGGCCGGTCAGCCGCCTGCAGAGGCGATGTTTCGGGCTGTCCAGCAGCAAATGCGGCCGATCCTGATGATGACGCTGTCGGCCTGTATCGGCCTGTTTCCGGCGGCGATCTCGACTGGCATCGGCAGCCAGGTGCAACGGCCGCTTGCCACCGTCATCGTCGGCGGCATGCTGATCGGCCCGATCATGCTGCTGGTGGTCGTGCCGGCGCTGCAGACCTATCTGCTCAGCTGGCAGCGCGGGGTTTCGCCCGCGGCCGGTGCGGATACTGTTTAGAACTGCACTAATAAGTATATATCTGAAGCCAATCGGTGTATGTTCGTTGTGCCGGGTTTGGCGAGAAGGCGAGTCTCCCCGTGAGCCTCCCTGATACCCAGTTACCGACTTCCGCAGTCCCTCCCTGGCAGCGCTTCGCCGGGCTGACGCTGCGCTCGGTTTTCATTATCGCCCTTGTCGTTTTGACATATCGCGTCAGCCTGCCGCAAAACGAAATAATCGCGACCGCGTATGATACGCCGAACGATCTCATTCGGCTGATTCTGGGCCTTGTGATCTGCATCTGGCTTGTATTGCAGCTGTTCAGAGTCCCTCGCGACCCCGCAGGTTACCGGACGTGGCTGTATCTCGGCAGTGCGGCAGTCCCGTTTGCAATTATCTGCCTCGCCTACATCTGGTGAGGCTTGCCCGCCCCTAAGGCTCGATCAGTCGTCCGGTCGCCGCCTTGAGCACCGCCTGTGTGCGCGTTGCCGCGCCGAGCTTTTCCCGCGCATTGTCGATATGGAAATCGACCGTCCTCTTGGTCAGCCCTAGAATTTTGGCGATCTCGGCAGAAGTTTTGCCGCGCGCCGACCAGGTCAAAACTTCCACTTCGCGCTCGTTCAGCGCCACTAATTTTGGCCAGAGCCCGGTGCGCGCTACGCCGGTGAGCCGTGCCGAGATGATGGCGCCGAGCATTTCGAAATCGATCGGTTTGGTTATGTAATCGTCGGCGCCGAGCTGCCGCCCTTTCAATTCGGTGTCCCGATCGGTCAGGGCGGTCAGAAAGACGAACGGCATTCTGAAAAAACGCGGCGTCAGAGCGATCAGGCTGTCGAGAAGCTCGAAGCCCGACATTTCCGGCATGCTGATGTCCGACAGAACCAGGTCGGGCATGACCTTCAGTATCATGGCCAAGCCCTCGCGGCCGTCGTGGGCGACGCTGACGTCGTAGCCGCGGTCGATCAGTTCCTCGGCGATTAGCGCCGCGGTCTCGCGGTCGTCCTCAATGCACAGGATTTTCGTCTGCGCTTGCGCCATGGTCCCACCCGGACACCGCGAATGTGGCGCAATTTGCGCCGAAATCGAAGGCGTAATCCTATAAACCGTAAATGCCTCCCAGGGGCGCACGTGACCCGATTCCGGTTTTAAGCCGGCAGACCTCTCATTATAATCCATAAATCCTTGGAGATGGTCTCTTGCAGCAGAAACGTCCTCGGCGCTGGTCCGGCCTCTGGCGCCGGCCGCATTCAATCCGATATCACCTCGCCGGGGTGTTTCTGGGCTTCTTCGTATTGGTCTGCGTGCTGGGCTCCTTTAGCATCTGGCGCCTGAGCAACTTCAACCTGTTGTCGGCAAACGTCTCTGACGTTTGGCTGCCGACCACCCGCGCAATCGGCGACCTCAACAATTACACTTCGGATTTCCGTGCGATCGAGGGCAGCAACCTGTTGTCGTCGGATCTGGCGGAAGCCGCTGCGACCGAACAGCAGATGGAGAATCTGGATCGCTCCATCGCCGCCGCCGAACGCGAATTCGAGGTTATTCCGCATGATGCGGCAGCGGACGATCTGTACAGCCGATTCAAGGCGCACTGGACCGAATACCGCGGCATCGTCAATGAGATGCTCGGGCTGTCGCGCGGCAATCGGAAGGCCGATGCACTCGCAGTCTACCGCGGCACATCGCGCGTCGCCTATAACGCGGCCAGCGATACGCTCGGCCAGCTCACCGACCAAGCCGTCGCCAGCGCGCAGGCCGCCAGCGATCGCCTTGGTGTCGCCTACGGCCATGCCATCTGGCTGATTTTATTCGGCGTGCTGGTCGCCGGAATGATGGTGGTTGCCGCGCTGATCCATATCAGCGGCTTCATCTCGGCGCCGCTGCTCGCGCTCGCCGACCGTATGCGGCGACTTGCCGCCAACGATACTGACATCGACATTCCAGAGACCGGACGCCGCGACGAGATCGGCGAAATGGCGCAAGCGACCGTGGTCTTTCGCAACAATGCCATCGAACTGGTGCGCAGCCAGCGCATGCTCGCCCGCCAGGCCGAATTGCTCGAGGAGCAATTGGCACAGGAGCAGCGCCTGGCGTTGGCGCAGCGTAACTTCGTCTCCATGGCCTCGCACGAATTCCGAACGCCGATGACCATCATCGACGGCCACGCGCGGCGGATCGTGAAGATGAAAGATACCATGCCGTCCGCCGAAACCGCCGAGCGCGCCGGCAAGATCCGTAGCGCCGTGCTGCGCATGACCCATTTGATCGACAATCTGCTCAATTCATCGCGGCTGATCGACGGCGGTGCGTCGCATTATTTCCATCCCTCCGAAATCGACGTGGCCCCATTGCTGCAAGAGGTCGGCCAATTACACCGCGAGATGGTGCCGACCGCCCAGATCGCAGAACGGATCGCGAATGGGCCGCTGCGGACGGTCGGCGATCCAAAGCTGCTGTTTCAGGTTTTCAGCAATCTGCTCGCCAACGCTATCAAATATTCGCCGGGCGGCGGCGCGATCGATGTTGACGCCGGCATCGCCTCCGGCGAGATTGTGATCGCTATCGCCGATCGCGGTATCGGCATCCCACAAGCTGATCTCGCCCGCCTGTTCGAGCGCTATCACCGCGGCAGCAATGTGTCGGGCATTGTCGGAACGGGTGTCGGCCTCTACCTCGTCAAGATGGCGGTCGACATGCATGGTGGCCAAGTCGGCGTCGAGAGCAAAGAAGGCGAGGGCTCGCGCTTTACCGTAAGGTTGCCGATCGTACGCGAAGCCATAAAAGAAACGCCGCCATTGGCCGTGGACCCGGCGGCACTGGAGGATGCGTCGCAATGATGACGGCTAAGGCAGCTTTACTCGCACTTGTTGCCGGTCTCGCATCGGCTTCAAACTGTCCAGCAGCCGCTATAAGCGCGGTGCCGGGCGGCGCGCCGTTGCTGCGCGTGGATTGGCAGGTCCCCGAGCAACTGCCGCGGCAGTTTCCCAATCACTGCAGCGCAGAGAATTTCACCGGCCATCCTTATTGCTCCAATCACTGTGGTATCGATTATCAGTTCTTTTACTGCACACAGTCGTCTTTTGGCTGCTGCCATCTCGGTCATGGCTATTGCGACTGGGATGGACATTTGCGCTGCGCGCCGTGATGTGCTGACGGTCGCAGCATTTTCGCGGCGTCAATAGCGGCGCCGCGAGCGGATTACAGAAAATAACCCTCAAGGCGTGGAGCGGAGCCGTGCCGCCATCCGCAGTGCTTTCAAAAGTGTTGATTGTTTCAGCGGCGTTTATCCGAAATCTCGCCGCGTTGATGCAAGGATTTTTCCCTACGTAGTTTCACGTGTTCTTCAGAGTTCGAATTCATCGTTGGCGCGCCGTGCGCGAGGGTGCGCGGGTCACGGCGGCCTTGCACGGCCGTCCGTAGCGTCTCGAGTGCGTGACCGGATAACAGTCGGGGCTTTCGCCAATGACAGATGTCATTTCCATTTTGCGCAGTGCGGTTCATCAGGCGCAGCGTTTCCGTCGTCACGAGGGCGGCGCGATGGCGCTGTTCGCCGGAATGGCATCGATCCCGATGATTTTCGCGGTTGGTGCCGGTGTCGACTACAGCACCGCCAACATGGTCAAAAGCAAGCTCGATGCCGCTGCCGATGCGGCCGCCCTTTCGGCAGTCGATCACTCCGCCATAACAGGCACCGCGGCGAACGCGCAAACGACCGCCACGACGGTCTTCAACGCGGAAGCCACGATGCTGAATAATGTCACGTTGGGCAACGTCAACGTCACCGTGACCGACAGCGCTACCGGCCGCACCGCGTTGGTTTCGTATTCCGCCACGAAGGCCAACGCTTTCATGGGGCTCTTCGGCATCCCGACGACCACGATCTCCGGTCAGGCGCAGTCCGCCGCCGGCCTGTCGGTCAACATCAACTTCTATCTATTGCTCGACAATTCGCCGTCGATGAACATTGCGGCCACTTCGGCCGGGATCCAGACAATGGTCTCGAACACCCAGGCCCAGGGCGGTTGCGCATTCGCCTGCCATGAATCCAATCCGTCCGTGGACAATTTGGGCAATCCCAACGGCGAGGACAATTATACGCTCGCCAACAATCTGGGTGTGGTCACGCGGATGCAGAATTTAGCGAGCGCAACGCAGTCACTGATGAGCACGGCTTCATCGACCGAAGGCTCGAACACCTCGCAATACCAGATGGCAATCTACACGTTCGCCAATGCGGGCCTCAACACTATTCAGTCGCTGACGTCGAATATGGCGACCGCGCAGGCGTCGGCGGCAAATGTCAACGTGCTGGAGGTGTACGACAACAACTGGCTCACCAAGACCAACAACAACAGCGACACCGACACCGACTTCGAATCCGCGATGTCGAGTATCAACGGCATCATGCCGAGTCCGGGCCTGGGCACGCCGAACAGTACGCCGCAGGAGGTGCTGTTCATCGTGTCTGACGGCGTCGATGATGAAGTTTCGTCAGGCTGTTCGCAGTCGCTCGACGGCAATCGCTGCCAGGCGCCGTTCAACACCAGCATGTGCACGACGATCAAGAACCGCGGCATTCAGATCGCGGTTCTGTATACCGCATACCTGCCGCTGCCGACCAACTCCTGGTACAACGAGTGGATCGCTCCGTTTCAGAACCAGATCAGTCCGAATATGGAAAGCTGCGCGTCGCCCGGAATGTTTTTCTCGGTGACCACCGACGGCGATATCACCGCCGCGATGCAGACGCTGTTCGCGCAGGCAATTGCGACCGCGCGTCTGACGAAATGAACGATAGCCGGCGTTTGGCGACCCGAATCGCCACAAGGGGCAGGTCGAGCAACGCCGGAAGCGGATCGTCCCACGCCAGTACCGCTGCCGCCGGCGCGTGGCGCAGCGACCGCACGCAGTCGGCCGGAGTGATTGTACCAGTAAGAACCTCAATCACCGCAACGGCAAGATCGCGCGACAGGTAACGCCACGTCACGCCCGTGCGCCCGGAAATCTGAGCAACCTCCTGGCCGAGCGCCAGTTGCCATTGCATGAACGCGAAATCGACGCCTGCCGCGGCGCCGAGCGCGATCCATGTCCAACTTCGAGTGTTGACGTCGAGGATTTTGTAGGAGCCGTCGCGCGCATCGTATTTGAACTCGATTTCGACCAGCCCGCTGTACTCGAGTGATTTGAGGAAGCGGCAGGCGGCTTGCTCTATTTGCGGCAGCGCGATGGTTTCGACGTAGGTGCTGGTGAAGCCGAAATCGACTGGATATTGCCGCACGCGCCTTGCCGTGAGCGAGCCGACCGGTACGCCGCGATCCCACACCGCAGCATAGGATATTTGGGCGCGGCCGTCGCCGGGTATCAGCTCCTGCACCATGATCCGCTCTGCGCCGACCAGGGCCGCCGCTTTTTCGTATCGAGCGGTAAGGGCGCGCGGATCGTCGGCACGCCAGGCCTTGGCATCGACGAACGCGTTGCGGCCTTCCGACATGGTCGGTTTGACGATCACCGGAAAGCGAATGCCGAGATCGGCCAGTTCATCGCGCGTCGAGGGATAGCGGCTAAGCGGCAGCGCGAGGCCAAGCTCTGCTGCGCGGAGATTCATATTTTTCTTGTCGATCGCCCAGCGTACGGTATCCCACGCCGGCGTGGTCAATATGAATTTAGCGGCGAGCGCGGAGTGATTTTGAGCGATAAACCGCACTTCAGCATCGCCACCTGCGAACAGGACCCAGCCGTGTAAGTTATGGCGCCGTGCGAGGTCCGCGAGATAAGCAACGGCGCCATCACGATCCGGACCGGGCCACGAAAATTGGCGTTGTACGTAGCGTGACAGCCGCGGCAGTGGATTGTCACCAGTGACGAGCCAAACCGGAATACCGCGACGGCCGAGGCTGCGCGCGATCTCGAGGCTGCCGTGCGAGCCGCCAAGGATAAGCGCGCCGGGTTGGGATGCGGAATTGCTCATTGCCGCGGCGACAAATTGGGCGCGAGCGCGCCGGAGAGTTCGTCGCCGGCGCGCGGTGCGCGGCGGCCAAGCGCGGCATTGGTGATAGCGCGGGCGGTATACGGCGCGCCGGCTACGAACCGCATTAGTGGTCCGAAGCTGTTGACCGCGTAAGAGCCGGCGAAATGCAGTTTCGGTACGCTCGATTCGAATCCGGACCGCAACAGGGGCGAACCGTCGATACTTGCGATCCTGTCGAGGAGTTGCGGCGGCAGAAATCCGAGCCGAGACATATCGATCCGATAACCGGTGCCGAGAACGGCGTGGTCGAAGCTGCGCGAGCCGTTGTCGAGATCGAGCGTAATCCGGCCGGCGACAGCGCGGGCGCCGATGATCGCGCGTCCTTCATTGCGTTTGACCGCATCGAAACGCGGTTTTAGCCAGCCGGCGGCGCCCGCTTTCAGGCATCGTTTGTTGAACCGGTCGCGCAATGCGAACGGCATGCACCGCGGGATTGCGGGAAACTCGACCAGCCAGCTCAGCGGAAATGGACCTACGGCTGAGGGCGCTGCGAGCGATTCGCGCAATTCCAGGGCAACGCTGCGCATCGGCGCTTCGCCGCTCGTGGCACCGAGCCAATGTATCTCGCCGCGACAGATGAGTTCCACGTCGGCACCAGCCTCGGCAAGCAACGCCGCAGATTCGCAGGCGCTCTGGCCGCGGCCGATCACCGCTACGTGCCTGCTTCGCAAGGGTGCAAAGTCGGCATGCTCGCAAGCGTGGCTGACAAGCCCCGCCGGAAGGCCGCGAAACGCCGGCGGCCGGTAATCCTGATTGGCGAGCCCGGTCGCGACGACCACACGGTCCGCCCCGACGATCTCGCCATCAGCCAGCGTCAGTCGAAAGCCCTGTTCGGTGGCCTCGACGCGCCGCACCGATCTGCGATCCACGTCGGCTACCGCGCGCTGCTGGAACCAATCGCCGTAAGCGACGAAATCGTTGAGCGGCAGTCGATCGGCGCGTTTGGCATCATGCTGCGATGCGAACGCGTCGAGTGATAGCGCGCCGGCCGGATCGGAAATGTGCGATGCCTTCCACGGCGAGCGTAGCCGCATGCCCTTCGGCATGTGATCGCGCCAGAACGACATCGGCTCGCCGAATACCCGCACAGACAGGCCCGCATGCCGAAGATGGGCGGCAACGGAAAGCCCATAAGGACCCGCTCCGATGACGGCCACTTGGCAGTCATGCGTTCGCTTCGCCAGAACAGTCGTCATATGAGGTGCGGTGGTGGTCACGGGCATCGGAACAGGTAACGGATTGCGTCCAGTTTCGTGCCGATAGTAGCGCGTGGTCTTTAAGTTTCGCGAAACGCCGTCACCGCTACGGTTAACGCCTGGTAAATTGAGGTCTTGGGAACCACCGGCCGGTGCCGGTGCAACCTAGGAGGCCGTGGACGCGACGCACCGCCTCGTCTAAAATTTTCAACAAGCTTTAGGAGTTCGAGGAATCATGCTGAAGGACCTTCATCATCAGGGCAATATCGTGTGGCCAAATGGTTCGCGGGTCGCAGTCACGCTGACCTTCGACTTTCAGGGCGGCGAGGACATCCGGCCGCTGGCCGACGGCAGCCGCGACCATGAAGAATATACGCAGGCCGAATACGGGCCGCATACCGGGGTCTGGCGCATCTTGCGGGTCCTGGAGGAGGAGGGCGTCAAAGCGACCTTCCTCACCTGCGGCGCGATCGCCGAGCGTTTTCCCGGTGCGGTCAAGGCCATCGTTGCTAACGGCCACGAGATCGCCGGCCACGGCTATCATCACGAGGTTGCGCGCAACCTGACCCGCGAGCAGGAGCGCGAGGTCATGACAAAGACCACAGACATGATCCGCGGCCGTACGGCGCAGCGGCCGGTCGGCTGGCGTTCATGCACGCAAAGCCCGAACAGCCTCGAACTCCTCATGGAGCACGGCTTTCTCTGGAACAGCAATTCGTTCTCGCACGATCTGCCGTTTCTGTGGGAATCCAACGGACGCGTTCTGGTCGAACTGCCGCGGCAACCGTTCGGCGACGGGCGGACCTATCAGCACCGTCACAATGACGCCGGCAATCCGCACGACACGCTCTTGATCTGGAAGGCGATGTTCGACGAGTTTCACGGCGAATCGAAGCGCGCTCCGGCCTACTGTCCGTTCCAATTCCACCCCTATATTTCCGGCCGACCCGGCCGCGCCAATACGCTGCGCGGCATCATTCAACACATGAAGAAAGCCGGCGGCGTGTGGTTCGCAAGCGGCAGCGAAGTCGCGCGCTGGTGTCTCGATGAGGTTTTCAAGACCGACAGGCCGGCGCCGCGCCGCGCCGCATCTTGACCTGGCCGGGGCAAAGCTGCGACTGGCAGACCGATTTCGATCCGTGCGGTAGGAAATTATTGGACTTATAACCGCTGGACCAATACCTACCATTACACTGGCACCGAGCCGCGTTGGCTGGCGCGCCGCTATTCGTGCAGCGCACATTTTTGCTGACGCTTATCGTGCCGGTGCCATGGCGCGGGTGTAGCTCAATGGTAGAGCAGAAGCCTTCCAAGCTTATGACGAGGGTTCGATTCCCTTCACCCGCTCCAACATAATTCGCGGCTCGTCCTTTCAGTGCTTGTAAATTCCGCGCAGCGTCTCGGCCTTGCCATCATGCTGCCAGGTGATGTCGCTGATCCGCCAGTTGTTATTAATCATGACCAGGTCGAGCGCGATGCTGACGGGCTGACCAGCATTGCGGAAGCTGACGGTCGCGCGTGTCTTGTCCGGCGTTGAGTTGTTGAGTGCGAAGTCGAAGGTGGCGATGTCCCAATCCTGAGCATCGACGAACGGGTCGCCATCAAGAGCGGGAACGTCTTGCCGCCGCGCCGCGTCCTTTTGATCTTTACCGATCAGCGCGGCAAGCGAGGGCTCGAAGTAGCGCCGGATGGTGCGCTCGTCGTCGAGTGGGAGTCCTTTCGCATTTTTACCTTTATAGGCGCTGTAGATAGACATCACGAAGGCCATTGCCGCAGCATCGTCGGCAAGCGCAGGCGCGGCAACGAGCGCGCCGCCGGCACCGAGCAGGATGGTTCGTCGTGTCAGCATCGATCCATGTGTCGGTCAGCGGGCCCACCTAGTTCAGGGCTTGCGCTGCCGGGCGCCAAAATGGCATGTGAACGCCGCCTAGGAGTGTAGCTCAATGGCTAGAGCACCGGTCTCCAAAACCGGGGGTTGGGGGTTCGAGTCCCTCCACTCCTGCCAAGGCCTGAACCAAGTCTTGAGACCACAATGTATCGAGATGGGAATTTGGCACCGGTTTAGTGGCGAACGGGTACGTTAATTCTGCCCTGCGCCGCGTAGACCGTGAAACCCCGTTCGACCCGTAAGGATGCAGCCGCAGATTACAAACGCCACCGTGCCGGCCAATAGCACCCAGAGTACCGCATCGACTTCCATGTCGTTCTCCTCGGCGCCCCCTTGCCAACTCAACCACATTCTCGTGCCGGCGTTTCAGTGCCGCAACGTCGCATGGCCGCTGACGTTCTGTCGCAGGGGGGTAACCGATTGAAGACACTACCGGACCTTGGTTTCCCTTGACGCTGCGCACGGCGGGCAGTAGGAAGCTATCGTCGTCAGCGGCCCGGTAACGGATTTCCGCGGCGAGCATCTCCCCCAAAAGGAACCGCTCTAGCCGGTCTCGTCCTTAAAGTCGGGCGGGGAGTACTTATTTGGTTCGAGAAATGGCAAAGATCAGTCCTTTCAAGTTTCTGCAAGAGGTACGCGCCGAGGGCCAGAAGGTCACTTGGCCGACGCGGAAGGAGACCACCGTGACCACCATCATGGTGTTCGTCATGGTGTTCGTCGCGTCGATCTTTTTCTTGCTGGCGGATCAGGTCATGCGCATTGGAGTGAGTTTCTTGCTCGGTATCAACAGTTGAGCCTTTCGACGAAAATTCATGATTCGGAATTCATGACATGACGAGCCGATGGTACGCGGTCCACGCCTACTCGAACTTCGAGAACAAGGTCGCGGATTCGATCAGGGAGCAGGCCAAGCAGCGCGGTCTTGGCGATCTGTTCGAGGAAATCCTGGTCCCGAAGGAAAAAGTCATCGAGGTACGGCGCGGCCGCAAGGTCGATGCCGAGCGCAAATTCTTTCCCGGCTATGTGCTGGTGAAGCTGGAGTTGACCGACGAGGTCTACCACCTGATCAAGAATACGCCGAAGGTGACCGGCTTCCTCGGTTCCGATAACAAGCCGATGCCGCTGTCGGAGGCCGAAGCGCAGCGCATCCTGCATCAGGTGCAGGAAGGCATCGAGCGACCGAAGCCATCGGTGTCGTTCGAGGTCGGCGAGCAGGTTCGTGTGTCCGACGGTCCCTTCGCGTCATTTAACGGCACAGTGGAGGAAGTGGACGAAGGCCGCTCGCGGCTCAAGGTCGCGGTGTCGATCTTTGGCCGCGCAACCCCGGTCGAGCTCGAGTTCGGGCAGGTGGAGAAACTGTAGAGTTTGGAGCCGTGGGAGGTGAGGCGGCCGCCAGCCGTCGATATCCGCACCACTAACAGGAGCAGAGAATGGCGAAGAAAATCACCGGATATATAAAGTTGCAGGTGCCGGCGGGGGCGGCCAATCCGTCGCCGCCGATCGGGCCTGCGCTCGGGCAGCGCGGCCTCAACATCATGGAGTTCTGCAAGGCGTTTAACGCGCAGAGCCAGAAGCTGGAGAAGGGCGCGCCGATTCCCGTCACCATCACGGTCTATGCAGACCGTTCATTCACCTTCGAGATGCGCACCCCGCCGGTGTCGCACTTTCTCAAGAAGGCGGCGAAGCTGGAGAGCGGCTCGAAGACGCCAGGCCGCGATATTGCCGGCTCTGTGACGAAAGCGCAGGTGCGCGAGATCGCCGAGCAGAAGATGAAAGACTTGAATTGCGACACGATCAATTCGGCCATGCGCATGATCGAAGGCTCGGCACGCTCGATGGGTCTGGAGGTGGTGTCATGACGCTCGGCAAACGCACGATCAAAGCGCGCGACGGCGTCGACCGCGAAAAGCTTTATCCGCTGCAAGAGGCGGTGAAGATGGTCAAGGAGCGGGCCAAGGCTAAATTCGACGAGACCATCGAGGTCGCGATGAATCTCGGCGTCGATCCGCGTCACGCCGACCAGCAGGTCCGCGGTGTCGTCAATCTGCCGAACGGTTCCGGCCGATCGGTGCGGGTTGCGGTCTTCGCGCGCGGCGCCAAAGCCGACGAGGCCAAGGCAGCAGGCGCCGATATCGTCGGCGCCGAGGATCTTGTCGAGAAGGTGCAAGGCGGCACGATTGATTTCGATCGCGTCGTCGCCACGCCCGATCTGATGCCGTTGGTCGGCCGCCTCGGCAAGGTGCTGGGGCCGCGAGGGCTGATGCCTAATCCGAAGGTCGGCACGGTGACCATGGACGTCACCAACGCTGTCAAAGGCGCCAAAGGTGGCTCGGTAGAGTTCCGTGTTGAGAAGGCCGGCATCGTCCAGGCCGGCGTCGGCAAGGCCTCGTTCGCGGAAGAAAAGATCATCGAGAACATCCGCGCTTTTGCCGATGCGGTGCAGAAGTCGCGGCCGCAGGGCGCAAAGGGTCACTACATCAACCGTGTGGCGATCTCTTCGACCATGGGTCCCGGCGTGAAGGTCGAGCCTGCAGAGTCTATTCCCAGAGTCACAGCAGACGCACTAGCTGGCCGGCGCGGAACTGAATCACGACGTCATGGCCGGGCATGTCCCGGCCTCTCGTTTATGGTGGCACAGTGTCCCGGGTGATCGGAATGCCCGGCACCTAGCGGAGCGACGCCGTTCTTCGGACGGCTTTGGCCGCCGGCCAGATGATAAGTCACGCCGCCGCGCGCTTTCCCCATAGTGCCTGGGTCGCGATCTGCGCACCCTCGGCCAGCGATTTGAGTTTCGCCCACATAATGGTCGGATGAACGCGCCGCTCGAACGGGCTCTGCGCGAAGCCGCAGTCGGTGCCTGCCATTACGTTCTCGCGGCCGACAAGTCTGGCGAGCCGTACAATGCGTTCGGCGACCAGTTCGGGATGTTCGACAATGTTGGTGGCGTGACTGATGACTCCCGGGATCAGGATTTTGCCGGGCGGCAGCTTGGCCGTTTCCCATATTCGCCATTCGTGGGCGTGGCGCGGATTGGCGGCCTCGAAGGAATAGTGACCGACCCGGACCTGAAGCACGAGGTCGATAATGTCCTTGAGCGGCACGTCGAATGCATGCGGTCCGTTCCAGCTGCCCCAGCAGATGTGATAGCGCGAACGTTCCTCGGGGATGCCTTTGAGCGCGTGGTTGAGCGCATCGACGCGCATCTGCGCCCAGCGCCGATAGTCGGCTTTCGACATCGGCGGCACCATGCGCTCGTGCATGTAGGGCAGGAAGGCGTCGTCGATCTGCACGTAGAGGCCGGCATCGACGACGGTTTGGTATTCCTTGTGCAGGGCGTCGGCGAGCGCGAACAGATAGGTTTCTTCATCCTTGTAATGCTCGATCTTGGCGCTGGGCAGTGCGCTTGCCGGAGCCACCACCGGAAGGAACGCAGCCAAAGACGGATGCTTGTCCTGAACTTTGGCCACACCTGCCTTCAGGTTGGCAATGTCGCGCTTCACTTGCGTGTCGGAATAGGTGATCGGTCCATCGACGACGACGCGGTTGCCAAGCCGTTTGGCCAGGCCATTGGCGATATCGTACTCGTTATAGAATTCGGCAAACGCCTTGCGGTCCTGTCCACCCGACATCGAGGCCAACGGATCATTGAGTTCTTCCGGCGTTGCCGGCCGGATGGCGATCCCGGTGATCCGCTTGAAAATGTAGAAAGCCCAATTGCGGCCTTTGCTGAATTCGCCGTCGCTGACGATATCGATGCCTGTGTCCGCTTGCTGGAACACGATCTCAGCGACGGAATCGGTGAGGCAGGCTTCGAAGGCCGCTTCATCGTAGGGCTTGCCGTCCTCGATGGCGCGCCAGTATTCGATCAGCTTTGGCGGGCGGATCAGGCTGCCGACATGGGTGGTGAGGATGCGATTGGTATTTTGCGGCATGATCGGACGCTCCTCGGGGTGGTTTTGAATGCGATGCTATGCCGCAAATTTCACTCCGGCAAAGGTCGCGCAAAACCAGATAATCCGCTTGGCAAAACTGCTTCAAGCCGTTAAATAGGCGCCATGGGCGTGCCGGCCCGCTTTGTCGGCGCGCTTTTACGCGCTTCTCGAAAACCATAAAGCGGAGCTGGCTCTTAGAACGCATCCTGTTTGGATCTCCTAAGAGAC
This sequence comes from uncultured Alphaproteobacteria bacterium, assembly GCA_963813825.1. GTDB lineage: Bacteria > Pseudomonadota > Alphaproteobacteria > Rhizobiales > Xanthobacteraceae > BOG-931. The sequence goes on along the minus strand of CAWFBB010000036.1, from coordinate 20,896 downwards.
TGAAATGCTTAGCGGTATTTGATGGGCGCGATCCTGTCCGAGACTGCCGGCGCCCACCAGGGCTTAATCCGAAAGGGCCAGCATAGACGGGTGAAGACCGAAACGGCAGCAGAGTGCCCTTCGGTTCGAACCTCGATGGCCCGGTCAAGCGCAGCTTGCCGGGGGGCAGGGTTGAAGTGTCGTAGCCCAACCCGGCGGTGCCAATCATGGACCCGCCAACCGGAGAGAGCTGGTGGAGCGCGCGGTAAAAAAAGAGCAGATCGCGAGCCTTGGCGAGGTCTTCAAGACCACCAAGGTCGTCGTTGTTGCTCATTATTCCGGACTTACGGTCGCCCAGATGCAAACTCTGCGCAGGCAGATGAGGCAGGCTGGCGCGAGCGTTAAGGTCGCGAAAAACCGCCTCGCCAAGATCGCTCTTGAAGGCAGTGACGTCGCCTCGATCGCGCCCCTGATGAAGGGGCCGACCCTGATCGCTTTCTCCGGCGATCCGGTGGCGGCGCCCAAGGTCGCCGTCGATTTCGCCAAGACCCACGAGCGTTTCGTGATCCTTGGCGGGGCGATGGGCAAGACCTCGCTCGACCAGAATGGGGTCAAGGCGCTCGCCGCGTTGCCCTCGCTGGACGAGCTTCGGGCAAGGATCCTCGGCGTCATCCAGGCGCCGGCGACCAAGATTGCACAGGTGGTCAACGCGCCTGCCGCACAGCTTGCCCGCGTGGTCCAGGCCTATGCCTCCAAGAACGGGGAAGACGCGGCCGCCGCCTGAACTCTCCTCAACTCTAAGGTTCGAACCGAAGGACAATAGTTATGGCTGATCTGCAGAAATACGTGGAAGACCTTTCCAGTCTCACCATTCTCGAGGCTTCCGAACTTGTGAAGCTCCTCGAAGAGAAGTGGGGCGTCTCCGCCGCCGCCGCGGTTGCGGTTGCGGCCGGTCCTGCGGCTGCGGCTGCGCCCGCTGCCGAGGAAAAGACCGAGTTTACGGTCATGCTTACCGCTGTTGGTGAGAAGAAGATCGAGGTCATCAAAGAAGTTCGCGCCATTACCGGCCTTGGGCTGAAGGAAGCCAAGGACCTGGTCGAAGGCGCGCCGAAGAGCGTCAAGGAGGGCGTCAACAAGGACGAGGCCGCCAAGATCAAGGCGACCCTCGAAAAAGCCGGCGCCAAGGTTGAGCTTAAGTAAGCAATGCTTACATAAGGGGAGCCCTTGGAGGCGAAGCGAAGTCCGGGGCTTCAAAAATAGGTGTGGTTCCAGTGGATAGGCCCTGGAATCCACACACTCGCCGGCTTCCGGCGAATATGTGGGACGATTCGGAGAATTGGCCGAAATCGCCCGAGAATAGGGCGTGTGACGCCTGTCCGGACGGTCGCGATGGATTGCGGCCTTTCGGAAAGTCGCCTTGATCGCCCCGGTACCTCGGTCTCACGGGTCTTTGCCCAATTCAGGGGCTGAAGGCCATGAGGGTCGAGCGTGTTGGTTTGAACCAAGGGCTACGCCCTGGTTCGAACCCCGATGGATCGATTGAGCGAGAGGACATGATGGCGCAGACGTTTATTGGTCGGAAGCGCGTTCGCAAGGATTTCGGAAAAATCGAGGAAGTCGCGGAGATGCCGAACCTCATTGAGGTTCAAAAGGCGTCCTACGATCAATTCCTCCTCGTGGCGGAGCCGCAGGGCGGCCGGCCCAATGAGGGTTTGCAGGCGGTCTTCAAATCGGTATTCCCGATTTCGGATTTCTCCTCCACCTCGATGCTTGAATTCGTCAAATATGAATTCGAGCCGCCGAAATACGACGTCGACGAGTGCCGTCAGCGCGGCATGACCTACGCTGCGCCGCTCAAAGTCACATTGCGCCTGATTGTATTCGATATCGACGAAGAGACCGGCGCCAAGTCGGTCAAGGACATCAAAGAGCAAGATGTCTACATGGGCGACATCCCGCTCATGACCAATAACGGCACATTCATCGTCAATGGCACCGAGCGTGTCATCGTATCGCAGATGCATCGTTCGCCCGGCGTGTTCTTTGATCACGACAAGGGCAAGACGCATTCCTCGGGCAAGCTGTTATTCGCCGCCCGGATCATTCCCTATCGGGGCTCCTGGCTCGACATCGAGTTTGATGCCAAGGACATCGTCTATGCGCGCATTGACCGGCGGCGGAAAATTCCCGTCACCTCGCTGCTCTATGCGCTCGGCATGAGCGGGGAAGAGATCCTCAACACCTTCTACAAACAGGTGCCGTACAAGCGCACCAAGGACGGCTGGCGGGTTCCGTTCGATGCCAACCGCCTGCGCGGCTACAAGGCCTTCAACGATCTTGTCGACGCCGACACCGGAAAGGTGGTGCTCGAAGCCGGCAAAAAACTCACGGTGCGTCAGGCGCGCCAACTCGCCGAAAAGGGGCTCAAGGCGCTTCGGCTCTCCGATCAGGAACTGATTGGCCATTACATCGCCGAAGACCTCGTCAACACGAAAACCGGGGAAATATACGCCGAGGCCGGCGAGGAGATCACCGGGACCGAACGAAAAGACGGCGAGTGGGAGATCAACGTCGGCAAGACGCCGCTGAAGTCGCTGATCGATTTTGGCTACAAGGAGCTGCCGCTTCTTAACATCGACCACGTCAATGTCGGCGCCTACATCCGAAATACCCTCGTCGTCGACAAGAACATGACGCGCGAGGACGCGCTGTTCGACATCTACCGCGTCATGCGTCCGGGCGAGCCGCCGACCATCAACTCGGCGCAAACCATGTTCAATTCGCTGTTTTTCGATTCGGAGCGGTACGACCTCTCCGCAGTCGGGCGCGTGAAGATGAACATGCGGCTCGACCTCGATGCGCCGGACACCATGCGTATCCTGCGCAAGGAAGATATCCTTTCGGTGATCAGGACGCTTGTCGATCTGCGCGACGGCAAAGGGGAAATCGACGACATAGACCATCTCGGTAACCGCCGTGTGCGTTCGGTCGGCGAATTGATGGAAAATCAGTATCGGATCGGGCTTCTGCGCATGGAGCGCGCCATCAAGGAACGCATGTCGTCGGTCGATATCGACACCGTGATGCCTCAGGACCTGATCAACGCCAAGCCGGCGGCTGCCGCCGTGCGCGAGTTCTTTGGTTCGTCGCAGTTGTCGCAGTTCATGGATCAGACCAATCCGCTGTCGGAGATCACCCACAAGCGCCGTCTGTCAGCGCTTGGCCCGGGCGGTCTGACGCGTGAAAGGGCGGGCTTTGAGGTGCGCGACGTGCACCCGACCCATTACGGCCGCATCTGTCCGATCGAGACGCCGGAAGGGCCGAATATCGGTCTGATCAATTCACTCGCAACCTATGCGCGGGTGAACAAGTACGGCTTCGTCGAAACGCCGTATCGCAAAGTGAAGGACGGCCGCGTCACCGACGAGGTGATCTACCTCTCGGCGATGGAGGAAGGCCGCTACACCGTCGCGCAGGCGAACTCGGCGATCGACCCCAAGGGCCGCTTCACCGACGACCTCGTGGTTGTGCGGCATTCCGGCGACGTCCAGCTTATTCCACCGGACAAGGTGGACTTCATGGACGTGTCGCCGAAACAGCTCGTTTCAGTTGCCGCGGCGCTGATCCCGTTCCTTGAGAACGACGACGCCAACCGCGCGCTGATGGGCTCCAACATGCAGCGCCAGGCGGTGCCGCTGGTTCGTGCCGAGGCGCCGTTCGTCGGCACCGGCATGGAAGGCGTGGTCGCCCGCGATTCCGGCGCCGCTATCGCCGCGCGCCGTACCGGCGTGGTCGATCAGGTCGACGCCACCCGTATCGTTATTCGGGCCACCGACGAGCAGGATCCGACAAAGCCGGGCGTCGACATCTATCGACTGATGAAGTTCCAGCGATCGAACCAGAACACCTGCATCAACCAACGTCCGCTGGTGAAGGTGGGCGATCAGGTCAAGAAGAGCGACATCATCGCCGACGGTCCGTCGACCGATCTCGGCGAGCTCGCGCTCGGCCGGAACGTGCTGGTCGCGTTCATGCCGTGGAATGGCTACAACTTCGAGGACTCGATCCTGCTCTCTGAGCGGATCGTTAAAGACGACGTGTTCACGTCCATCCACATCGAGGAATTCGAGGTGATGGCGCGCGACACCAAGCTCGGCCCCGAGGAAATAACGCGCGATATTCCTAACGTTTCGGAAGAAACTCTGAAAAACCTCGACGAAGCCGGCATCGTCTATATCGGCGCGGAAGTGCGCGCCGGTGACATTCTGGTCGGCAAGATAACGCCGAAGGGCGAAAGCCCGATGACGCCGGAAGAAAAGCTCCTGCGCGCCATCTTCGGTGAGAAGGCGTCGGACGTCCGCGACACGTCGTTGCGCGTGCCGCCGGGCGTCCAAGGCACAATCGTCGAAGTGCGCGTGTTCAACCGCCACGGCGTAGAGAAGGACGAGCGCGCGCTCGCCATCGAACGGGAAGAGATCGAGCGGCTGGCCAAGGACCGCGACGACGAGCAGGCGATCCTCGATCGCAACGTCTACGGCCGTCTCGCCGAACTGCTCGAAGGCAGGCAAGGCATCGCTGGTCCTAAGGGCTTCAAGAAGGACACCAAGATCACGCGCGCGATACTCGACGAGTATCCGCGGGCGCAGTGGTGGATGTTTGCCTCGCCGAACGACAAGATCATGGCCGAGATCGAAGCGATCCGTAAGCAATACGACGAATCGAAGAAGCGTCTCGAACAGCGCTTCCTCGACAAAGTCGAGAAGCTGCAGCGCGGCGACGAATTGCCCCCCGGTGTCATGAAGATGGTCAAGGTCTTCGTCGCCGTGAAGCGCAAGATCCAGCCCGGCGACAAGATGGCAGGCCGCCACGGCAACAAGGGCGTGGTCTCCAAGATTGTGCCCATCGAAGACATGCCGTTCCTTGCCGATGGCACCCAGGTCGACATCGTGCTCAATCCGCTCGGCGTGCCAAGTCGCATGAATGTCGGACAGATTCTGGAGACCCATTTGGGCTGGGCCTGCGCCGGCCTCGGCTTGAAGATCGGCAACGCCGTCGATCTTTACAACTCCAAGAAGGACTCCAAGCCCCTCAAGGAACTGTTGAAGAAGGTCTACGGCGAAGACGAGACGATCAAATCGCTCGATGACAAGGGCCTGATGGAACTCGGCACCAATCTGCGTCATGGCGTGCCGATCTCCACGCCGGTGTTCGACGGCGCGAAGGAGGCGGACATTGAGCACATGCTTGATCTCGCCGGTCTCGATCATTCCGGTCAAGTCACGCTCTACGACGGGCGTACCGGTGACACGTTCGACCGCAAAGTCACTGTCGGTCACATCTATATGCTCAAGCTGCATCACTTAGTGGACGACAAGATCCACGCCCGTTCGATTGGCCCCTACAGCCTGGTCACTCAGCAGCCTTTGGGCGGCAAGGCACAGTTCGGCGGCCAGCGTTTCGGCGAAATGGAAGTCTGGGCACTCGAAGCCTACGGCGCCGCATACACCTTGCAGGAAATGCTGACCGTGAAGTCGGATGACGTCGCCGGCCGCACCAAGGTGTACGAGGCGATCGTGCGCGGCGACGATACGTTCGAGGCCGGTATTCCCGAAAGCTTCAACGTGCTGGTCAAGGAAATGCGCTCGCTCGGCCTCAATGTCGACTTGTACAATTCCAAGCAGCAGCGTGGTGACGGCGCCGCCGAGGCGGCCGAGTAACAGTGACGGAGGGCGGCATACACGCCGCTCTCCCGGGTGTCATTGCCCGCGATGTCGGGCGATCCGGTAACCCGCAGCGGCGGTGATTACCGGGTGCTCCGCCTACGCGGGGCACGACGGACGAAAGAGATTGGCGATAGCGGCCGACATGGTTGGCAAGCGGAGAAGACGATGAACCAAGAGCTTATGAATCTTTTCAGCCCGCAGGTGCCGGCTCAGGTCTTCGACCAGATCCGGATTTCGATCGCGAGCCCGGAGAAGATTCTGTCCTGGTCGTACGGCGAGATCAAAAAGCCCGAGACCATCAACTACCGTACCTTCAAGCCCGAGCGCGATGGCTTATTCTGCGCGCGCATCTTCGGACCGATCAAGGACTACGAGTGCTTGTGCGGCAAGTACAAGCGCATGAAGTACAAGGGCATCATTTGCGAGAAGTGCTCGGTCGAAGTGACGCTGTCGCGCGTGCGCCGCGAGCGCATGGGCCATATCGAGCTCGCCGCGCCGGTGGCACACATCTGGTTCTTGAAGTCGCTGCCGTCGCGGATCGGCCTATTGCTCGATATGACACTCAAGGATCTCGAGCGCATCCTGTATTTTGAATACTACGTCGTGCTCGAGCCGGGGCTCACCCCGCTCAAGGACCGTCAGCTTTTGTCCGAGGACGAGTACGTCAAGGCGCAAGACCAATTCGGCGCCGACAGCTTCACTGCCATGATCGGCGCGGAAGCGATCCGTGAGATGCTCAAGGCCCTCGACCTCGAAAAAATGGCGGCCGATCTACGCCAGGAGATCATCGAGTCAACGTCGGAACTCAAGCCAAAGAAGCTGGCCAAGCGGCTCAAGTTGATCGAGGCCTTCACCCAGTCTAGCAACAAGCCGGAATGGATGATCCTCACGCACGTGCCGGTGATTCCACCCGATCTGCGCCCGTTGGTCCCGCTCGATGGCGGTCGCTTCGCTACGTCGGACCTGAACGACCTCTATCGCCGCGTTATCAACCGCAACAACCGTTTGAAGCGGCTGATCGAACTGCGCGCGCCCGACATCATCATCCGTAATGAGAAGCGGATGCTGCAGGAAGCGGTCGACGCCTTGTTCGACAACGGCCGCCGCGGCCGCGTCATTACCGGCGCCAACAAGCGGCCGCTGAAGTCGCTTGCCGACATGCTCAAGGGCAAACAGGGGCGCTTCCGCCAGAACCTGCTCGGCAAGCGCGTCGACTATTCCGGCCGTTCGGTGATCGTCGTTGGTCCCGAGCTCAAGCTGCATCAGTGCGGCTTGCCGAAGAAGATGGCGCTCGAACTGTTCAAACCGTTCATCTATTCACGGCTCGACGCCAAGGGTCTGTCGACCACGGTGAAGCAAGCGAAGAAACTGGTCGAGAAGGAGAAGCCCGAGGTTTGGGATATTCTCGACGAGGTCATTCGCGAGCATCCGATCCTGCTCAATCGCGCACCGACGCTGCATCGGCTCGGCATTCAGGCGTTCGAGCCGGTTCTGATCGAAGGCAAGGCGATCCAGCTGCATCCGCTGGTCTGCGCGGCGTTCAACGCCGACTTCGACGGCGACCAAATGGCGGTTCACGTGCCGCTGTCGCTCGAGGCGCAGCTCGAAGCGCGCGTCTTGATGATGTCGACCAACAACATTCTACATCCCGCGAACGGCCAGCCGATCATCGTGCCGTCGCAGGATATCGTGCTAGGCCTCTACTACCTCTCGATCATGCGTGATGGGGCACCCGACCAGAAATTCAAGATCTTCGGCAATCTGGCCGAGATTGATCTGGCGCTGCACGAGAAGTCCATCAGCCTGCATAGCAAGATTAAATACCGCTGGGACGGTCTCGGCGAGGACGGCAAGCCGGTGTCGCGCTGGTACGAGACCACCCCCGGTCGGGTCATTCTCGGCGAAGTGCTGCCGAAGCGTGCGAAGACCCCATTCGACCTCGTCAACAAGCTGATGACGAAGCGCGAAATCTCCGGGATGATTGACACGGTGTATCGCCACTGCGGTCAAAAGGAGACGGTGATCTTCTGCGATCGCGTTATGGCGCTTGGCTTCCATCATGCCTTCAAGGCCGGCATCTCGTTCGGTAAGGACGACATGGTGGTGCCGCAGTCCAAGCGCGGGACCGTCGAGAAAACCCGCGATTTGGTGAAGGAATTCGAGCAGCAATATAACGACGGCCTCATCACTCAGGGTGAGAAGTACAACAAGGTCGTCGACGCATGGTCGAAGTGTACCGAAACCATCGCCGAGGCGATGATGAAGGAAATCTCGGCCACTCGGCCGGCGACGGAAAAGGGCCAGGAAGGTCAGGTCAATTCGATCTTCATGATGGCTCATTCCGGTGCGCGTGGTTCGCCGGCGCAGATGCGCCAGCTCGCCGGCATGCGCGGCCTCATGGCCAAGCCGTCCGGTGAAATCATCGAGAGCCCGATCATCTCGAACTTCAAGGAAGGCCTCTCGGTTCTCGAGTACTTCAACTCGACGCACGGCGCCCGCAAGGGTCTTGCCGACACCGCGTTGAAAACCGCGAACTCTGGTTATCTGACGCGGCGTCTCGTCGACGTGGCCCAGGACTGTATCATCACCGACTACGACTGCGGCACGACGCGGGGCATCAAGGTTCGGGCCATCATCGACTCCGGCACCGTCGTGGCGTCGCTGGCAAGCCGCATTCTCGGCCGAACTACGGCTGAGGACGTGCGCGATCCAGCGGGTCACGAGGTTGTGGTGCCGAACGCAACGCTGCTTGAGGAGCAGCACGTGGAGAAGCTGGTCAACGCCGGCGTGCAGGAGCTGAAGATTCGTTCGGTTCTCACCTGCGAGACCACGAGCGGCTGTTGCGCCGCGTGTTACGGACGCGATCTCGCCCGCGGCACACCCGTCAATATGGGCGAGGCGGTGGGCGTCATTGCCGCGCAATCGATCGGCGAGCCGGGCACCCAGCTTACCATGCGTACGTTCCACATCGGCGGCGCTGCCCAGATTTCTGAGCAGTCGTTCGTCGAGTCGAACTTCGATGGAACGGTCAAGATCAAGAATAAGAACGTCGCCAAGAATTCGGATGGCGATCTGATCGCTATGAGCCGCAACCTCATCGTTGCCGTCACCGACCCGGACGGTACCGAACGCGCTGTGCACCGCATCACGTACGGCGCGCGTCTTAAGGTCGAAGACGGTGAGCACATCAAGCGCGGCCAGCGCATCGCGGAGTGGGATCCGTACACCCGCCCGATCCTGACCGAGGTTGACGGCGTGATCGGCTACGAAGATTTGGTCGAAGGCCAGTCTCTGACCGAAACGCTCGACGAGTCGACCGGTATCGCCAAGCGCGTGGTGATCGATTGGCGCAGCGGCTCCGCCCGCGGCCAACAGGATTTGCGGCCGGCGTTGGTGGTCAAAGGCAAGGATGGCAAAATCCTCAAGCTCAGCCGCGGCGGTGACGCACGGTCGCTGCTCGCGGTAGATGCCATCATCTCGTTCGATCCCGGTTCAAAGGTGGGTGCGGGCGACGTCATCGCGCGCATTCCGACCGAGAGCGCCAAGACCCGTGACATCACCGGCGGTCTGCCGCGTGTCGCCGAACTGTTCGAGGCCCGCCGGCCCAAGGAATCTGCGGTTATCGCCGAGATTTCCGGTACGGTCCGCTTCGGCCGCGACTACAAGAACAAGCGGCGCATCTCGATCGAGCCTGCCAGCAAGGATGAGGAGGTGCGGGAGTATCTCGTCGCCAAGGGAAAACACATCCACTTGCAGGACGGCGATCTCATCGAAAAGGGCGATTACATCGTCGATGGCAATCCGGCGCCGCACGACATCCTGGCGATCAAGGGCGTCGAAGAACTCGCAGGTTATCTCGTCAACGAGATCCAGGACGTCTATCGACTCCAAGGCGTTGCCATCAACGATAAGCACATCGAAGTGATCGTACGGCAGATGCTGCAAAAGGTGGAGATCACCGACTCAGGCGAGACGGACCTGATCCAGGGCGAGCAGGTCGACAAGACCGAGTTCGACGAGGTCAACACCCGCTTCGTGGCGGAAGGCAAGAAGCCGGCTGTTGCGCATCCGGTGCTGCTCGGCATCACTAAGGCCTCGCTGCAGACGCGTTCATTCATCTCGGCGGCGTCATTCCAGGAGACGACGCGTGTGCTCACCGAGGCTGCGGTCAACGGCAAGGCCGACACGCTCGACGGGCTCAAGGAAAACGTCATCGTCGGCCGGCTCATTCCCGCCGGCACCGGCGCGATGATGAACAAGCTCCGCGAGGTTGCGGTTAAACGCGACGCGCTCATTCTCGCTGAGCGCGAGAAGGAGGCGGCGCTCAAGGCGGAAGCCGCGTTAGAGCCCGTGGCCCTGCCAGCGGCGGAGTAATCTCGCCACTGTCCGCATTCACGACAACATCAAGGGCCGCCAGGTTGGCGGCCCTTTTTTTAAGAGGAAAAATGACTTGAGCGGCCCCACGATCAAAATCCTTAGTGGCGGTGCGATGAAATCGCTGATGCTCGAAGTCGCGCCGCTGTTCGAGCGGGCGAGTGGGAGCAAAGCCGATTTCCGCTTCGCGCTGACATCGGTGCTGAAGAAGGACATTGAGGATGGCGCGGCATTCGACATCGCATTGTTACCGCGGCCGGAACTCGATGCGCTGGCGCAGGCCGGCAAGGTTGCCTCCGGTACGCAAACCGACATCACGCGCTCGGCGGTTGGTTTCGCGGTACGGGCGGGCGCTCCAAAGCCCGACATAAGCACCACTGAAGCGCTCAAGCGCACGCTCCTCGATGCGCGGTCGATCGGCTACAGCGACGGCCCGAGCGGGGCCTATATCGCTGAGCTTTTGGAGCGTCTCGGTATCGCCCAAGAGGTGAAATCCAAGACCAGGCTGACCAGTCGGCTGGTCGCCGAGATCGTTGCCGAGGGCGAGGCGGAAGTCGGCATGCAGCAGATTGTGGCGATCCTTCCCGTTAAGGGAGCCGAACTCGTTGGCCCGCTGCCGAGCGAGTTGCAGAACATCATCGTTTATGCGGCCGGTCTGTCGTCCGTGGCGGCGAAAAGCGGAGCCGCGCGGACCTTTATTGCCTTTCTCGGGATGCCCGAAGTGCAGCAGCTCATTCGCGTGAAGGGCATGGAGCCCGGATGATCGAAAGCGCCTGCAAATAGCGTAGATGTGCTTGCGGCATCGCGCTTTCGTGCCCATATCGGCTTGACTTGAGGCGGTGTCACCGATAGATACCGCGAACTTTACGGCAGGCGGTGAGCTTCGCCCGTCGGTACGGCCTGCCCGGGTCCACGTTAAGCTATTGAAAGTGTTTTCTTTCTTAGCCCATCGGACGCGGCGTGACGCCTCGACGAAGGAAGCTCAAACGCTGCCACTGACTGCGCAAAGTCAGACTATTGGAGCATGACCGCGGTCGCCGCACCGTGGTCCTCTGCGTCGGCCAAGCGCCCTTCCGCACCGGGAAGCGGATGGCGCGATTTGGTTTTGCGCGATGGATTCGTGTGGCGAAAAAGGGCGCAAGCCTATTTTGGAGTGAAGAGGCCGGATGCCGACGATCAATCAGCTCATTCGCAAGCCGCGGGTCGCGCAGCATGCGAAGAAGAAGGTGCCGGCTCTGCAACAGAGCCCGCAGAAGCGGGGCGTCTGTACGCGCGTCTACACAACGACGCCGAAGAAGCCGAACTCCGCGCTCCGCAAGGTCGCCAAGGTGCGGCTCACCAACGGCTTTGAAGTCATCGGCTACATTCCGGGCGAAGGTCACAACCTCCAGGAACATTCCGTGGTGATGATCCGCGGCGGCCGCGTGAAAGATCTTCCGGGCGTGCGCTATCACATCCTGCGCGGTGTGCTCGACACGCAAGGCGTAAAAAACCGCAAGCAGCGGCGATCGAAATACGGTGCGAAACGGCCCAAGTAATTGGGTCGTTTTGCGTCTTGAGAACAGAAAGACGAAGGAAATAGCGAGATGTCTCGTCGTCATAGTGCGGATAAACGCGAGATTCAGCCGGACCCAAAATTCGGGAACGTCGTGGTCACGAAATTCATGAACTCGGTGATGCACGCCGGCAAGAAGTCGGTGGCGGAAACGATTGTCTACGGCGCGCTCGACATCATCGAGGGCAAGACCCGGCAGAGTCCGGTCGGCGTATTCCAGCAGGCGCTGGACAACGTCATGCCGAGTATCGAGGTCCGTTCGCGCCGCGTCGGCGGCGCGACCTACCAGGTGCCGGTTGAAGTCCGTACCTCGCGACGTCAGGCGCTGGGTATCCGCTGGATCATTTCCGCGGCGCGTGAACGCAACGAAAAAACAATGACCGAGCGGCTGTCAGGCGAGCTGCTGGACGCATCGAATAACAGGGGAAACGCCGTAAAGAAGCGCGAAGATACGCACCGGATGGCGGAAGCCAACCGAGCGTTCTCGCACTATCGCTGGTAAGGCCAGCGGCAGCGAAGGAATCCCGGAACAATGCCCCGCACGCACCCCATCGAGGACTATCGCAACTTCGGCATCATGGCGCACATCGATGCCGGTAAGACGACGACGACCGAGCGCGTCCTTTATTACACAGGTAAGAGCCACAAAATGGGCGAGGTGCACGACGGCGCCGCGACCATGGATTTCATGGAGCAGGAGCAGGAGCGCGGCATCACGATTACGTCCGCGGCCACCACTGCGATCTGGAACGGCAAGCGCCTCAACATCATTGACACGCCCGGCCACGTCGACTTCACGATCGAAGTCGAGCGCTCATTGCGCGTGCTCGACGGTGCAATTTGCGTGCTTGATTCCAACCAGGGCGTCGAGCCGCAGACCGAAACAGTTTGGCGGCAAGGCGACCGGTACAAAGTTCCGCGTATCGTGTTCTGCAACAAGATGGACAAGACCGGCGCGGACTATTTCCAGTGCCTCAAAGACATCGTCGATCGCCTCGGTGCCAAGCCGGTGGCGCTGCAGTTGCCCATCGGCTCTGAAACGCAATTCAAGGGCATCATCGATCTCGTCCGCATGGTTGGTATGGTGTGGGACGAGGAGACGCTGGGCGCCAAATATCACGACATCGAAATTCCGTCCGAGTTGGTGGACCAGGCTAAGGAATACCGCGAGAAGCTCATCGAGGCCGCGGTCGAACTCGATGACGACGCGATGACCGCGTACCTCGATGGCAAAGAGCCCGACGAGGCAACGCTTAAGCGGCTGGTCCGCAAAGCGACCATTGAAGGCCATTTCTTCCCGGTATTTTGCGGCTCCGCGTTCAAGAACAAGGGCGTGCAGCCGCTACTCGACGCGGTCGTCGATTATCTGCCGTCGCCGCTCGACGTGCCGCCCATCAAGGGCATCGATCTCAAGGGTAACGAGGTCGTGCGCAAGCCCCTGGATAACGAACCGATGGCATTGCTCGCGTTCAAGATCATGGACGATCCGTTCGTCGGCACTATTACGTTTTGCCGCATCTATTCGGGCACTCTCGAGAGCGGTACCGGCGTGATGAATTCGACCAAGGAGCGCAAGGAGCGCGTCGGCCGCATGCTGCTGATGCATGCCAACAATCGTGAAGATATCAAGGAGGCTTTTGCCGGCGACATCGTCGCGCTGGCGGGCCTCAAAGAGGTCCGCACCGGCGACACGCTTTGCGATCCGCAGAAGGCCGTGATTCTCGAAAAGATGGAGTTCCCCGAACCGGTTATCGAGATCGCCATCGAGCCGAAGTCGAAGGCCGACCAGGAAAAACTCGGCGTCGCGCTTGCCAAATTGGTGGCAGAGGATCCGTCGTTTCGCGTCAATACCGATCCTGAATCCGGCCAGACCATCATCAGGGGCATGGGGGAGCTCCATCTCGACATTAAAGTCGACATCCTCAAGCGCACCTACAAGGTTGATGCCAATATCGGTGCGCCGCAGGTGGCCTATCGCGAGAAGATCAGCCGGTCCGCCACGATCGATTACACGCACAAAAAACAGACCGGCGGCCACGGCCAGTTCGCGCGCATCAAGATCGTCGCCGAGCCGAATACGCCGGGCGCCGGGTTCACCTTTGAGAACGAGATCGTCGGTGGCTCGGTGCCGAGGGAATTCATCCCGGCGGTCGAAAAGGGCCTCGAAGGCCAGCTTACTTCGGGCGTGATCGCCGGCTTCCCAGTGGTCGACCTGAAGGTCGCGCTGGTTGACGGCGCCTCGCATGATGTTGATTCGTCGGCGATGGCGTTCGAGATCGCCGCGCGCGCCGCGATGCGCGAGGCGCTGCAAAAGGGCGGCTCGGTGCTGCTCGAGCCAATCATGAAGGTCGAGGTGGTGACGCCGGAAGACTATACGGGCTCGGTTATCGGCGACCTTAATTCGCGTAGAGGCCAGATCCTTGGCCAGGACATGCGCGGCAATGCCAACGTCATCAACGCGATGGTGCCGCTCGCCAACATGTTCTCGTACGTCAACAATCTGCGCTCCATGTCACAGGGGCGCGCCACGTTCACGATGCAATTCGATCACTACGCTGAAGTGCCGAAAGCCATCGCGGAAGAGGTCCAGGCGAAGTTCGCCGGATAACATCAACCAGAGTTTGAGCAAGAGCCGGAACGGAGAGTCCTATGGCCAAGGAAAAATTCAATCGCAACAAGCCTCATTGCAATATCGGCACGATTGGTCATGTCGATCACGGCAAGACGTCGCTGACGGCAGCTATCACCAAGGTTTTGGCCGAGAAAGGTCAGGCGACTTATACGGCCTATGACCAGATCGACAAGGCGCCCGAAGAGAAGGCGCGCGGCATCACGATCGCCACCGCGCACGTCGAGTACGAGACCGACAAGCGGCATTACGCGCACGTCGACTGCCCCGGGCATGCCGACTATGTGAAGAACATGATCACCGGCGCGGCGCAGATGGACGGCGCCATCCTGGTGGTGAGCGCGGCCGACGGGCCGATGCCGCAGACCCGCGAGCACATTCTTCTGGCGCGCCAGGTCGGCGTGCCGGCGCTCGTCGTATTCCTCAATAAAGTGGACATGGTGGACGATCCCGAGCTCCTCGAACTTGTCGAGCTTGAAGTCCGCGAGCTTCTGTCCAAGTACAATTTCCCTGGTGACAAGATTCCGATCATCAAAGGCTCGGCGCTGATGGCGCTCGAAGACAAGGATCCCAAGCTCGGCAAGGAAGCCATCTTCGAGCTGATGAAGGCCGTCGATGAGAACATCCCGCAGCCGGAGCGGCCGAAGGATCAGCCGTTCCTGATGCCGGTCGAGGACGTGTTCTCGATCTCCGGCCGCGGCACGGTGTGCACGGGCCGTATCGAGCGCGGTATCATCAAAGTCGGTGAAGAAGTCGAGATCGTCGGCATCAAGCCCACTGTGAAAACCGTCGTCACCGGCGTCGAGATGTTCCGCAAGCTGCTCGATCAGGGCGAGGCCGGCGACAACGTCGGTTGCCTGCTGCGCGGCACCAAGCGCGAGGAAATCGAGCGCGGCCAGGTACTGTGCAAGCCGGGTTCGGTGAAGCCGCACACCAAGTTCAAGGCCGAGGCCTACATCCTCACCAAGGAAGAGGGCGGCCGTCACACGCCGTTCTTCACCAATTACCGGCCGCAATTCTACTTCCGCACTACGGACGTGACCGGCGTGGTGACGCTGCCGTCCGGTACCGAGATGGTGATGCCCGGCGACAACATCGCCATGGAAGTCACGCTGATCGTGCCGATTGCCATGGAAGAGAAGCTTCGCTTCGCCATCCGCGAGGGCGGCCGCACCGTCGGCGCCGGAGTTGTGGCCAGCATCATCGAGTAGGGAAGTGCAACGGGCCGCGGTTCGCCGCGGCCCTTGCTTTGGAGCAAGTTGAAATGAACGGCCAGAACATACGGATCCGGCTCAAAGCGTTCGATCACCGCATCCTCGATGCGTCGACGCGCGAGATCGTCAATACGGCGAAGCGCACCGGCGCTCAGGTTCGCGGACCGATCCCGCTTCCGACCCGGATCGAGAAATTCACCGTCAACCGCTCCCCGCACATCGACAAGAAGAGCCGCGAGCAGTTCGAAATGCGCACGCACAAGCGGCTACTCGATATCGTCGATCCGACGCCGCAGACGGTCGATGCGCTGATGAAGCTCGACCTCGCCGCCGGCGTCGACGTCGAGATCAAGCTGTAAAGGCGCGAAGGGAATAGACAATGCGTTCCGGAGTGCTGGCGCAAAAAGTCGGAATGACGCGTCTCTTCACCGAGGCCGGCGAGCATGTGCCGGTCACGGTGCTGCGTCTCGGCAATTGCCAGGTTGTCGGCCACCGCACCAAAGAAAAGAACGGTTACGTCGCGCTCCAGCTCGGCGCCGGATTGCGTAAGGTGCAGAGCACCAATCGCGCCGACCGCGGCCATTTTGCCGTCGCCAAGGTCGAGCCCAAGCGCAAACTTGCCGAGTTCCGCGTCGATGACGACGGGCTGATCCCAATCGGTGCCGAGATCACGGCGGATCATTTCGTCGTCGGACAGTTCGTCGATGTCACCGGAACTTCAACTGGCAAAGGCTTTGCCGGTGGCATGAAGCGCTGGAATTTCGCGGGCTTGCGCGCGACCCATGGCGTCTCGATCTCGCACCGCTCGATCGGTTCGACCGGCGGCCGGCAGGATCCCGGCAGGACGTTCAAGAACAAGAAGATGCCGGGCCACCTCGGTGTCGACCGCGTGACCACGCTCAACCTCAAAGTAGTTCAGACCGACGTTGCGCGCGGCCTGGTCATGGTCGAGGGCGCTGTTCCCGGCGTCAAAGGCGGCTGGATCACGGTGCGCGACGCCGTGAAGAAGAAACTGCCGGACGGCGTGCCGAAGCCCGGCAAGTTCAAGCTCGCCGACAATGAGTCGATTGCTCCTGTCTCGGTCGGCCAGCAGCCGGAGGGCGCGTGATATGGAACTGAAAATCACGTCGCTTGACGGCAAGAGTTCCGGTTCGGTCACTGTGTCCGACGAAATCTTCGGTCTCGAGCCGCGCACTGATCTCATTCATCGCTGCGTGGTGTGGCAACTCGCCAAGCGCCAGCGCGGCACCCACGCGGTGAAGAACCGCGCCGATATTCATCGTACCGGCAAGAAATTGTACAAGCAGAAGGGCACCGGCTCGGCCCGTCACGGCTCAGCACGCGTCAATCTGTTCCGCGGCGGCGGCCGTTCGTTCGGTCCGCACACCCGTAGTCACGAGCTCGGCCTGCCGAAGAAGGTGCGCGCACTTGCGCTCAAGCACGCGCTGTCAGCCAAGGCGAAGGACGACGGCATCATCGTCATCGAGGCTTTGATCGTCACGGAGGCCAAGACCAAAACGCTGCGCACCCATTTCGAGAAACTCGGCCTTTCCAACGCGCTCCTGGTCGACGGTGCGGAGATCGCTGCCGATGTCCGCACTGCGGCGCGCAACATCCCGAACATCGACATGCTGCCGGTCGTCGGCATCAACGTCTACGACGTGATGCGGCGGCGCAAGCTGGTTCTCACCCGGGCCGCCGTCGAGGCGTTGGAGGCGCGTTTCAAATGACCACCAACGATCCGCGCCATTACGACGTGATTATCGCCCCGCTCATCACCGAGAAGGCGACCAATGCGTCGGAGCAGAACAAAGTGATCTTTAAGGTCGCCATGACCGCGACCAAGCCGCAAATCAAGGATGCGGTCGAAAAGCTCTTCGACGTGAAGGTCAAAAGCGTCAACACGCTGCGCCGGCGCGGCAAGTGGAAGATCTTCAAGGGCCGTTACGGGCAGCAGTCCGACACCAAGCGCGCGATCGTGACCCTCGAAGAGGGCCAATCGATCGACGTGACCACGGGATTGTAGGAGCGGCTAATGGCACTCAAGCAATACAATCCTGTCACCCCCGGACAGCGCCAGTTGGTGCTTGTCGACCGGTCGGCGTTGTATTCTGGCGCGCCGGTCAAGGCACTCACCGAAGGCAAGAACTCGACGGGCGGCCGTAACAACAACGGCCACATTACGTCGCGCTATCGCGGTGGCGGACACAAGCAGGCCTATCGCACGATCGATTTCAGACGCCGCAAATTCGACTTGCCGGCCAAGGTCGAACGCATCGAATACGATCCAAACCGCACGGGCTTCATCGCGCTCATCAAATACGACGACGGCGAGCTCGCTTACATTCTGGCGCCGCAACGCCTTTCGGCCGGTGACGCTGTCGTCTCCGGTGAGCATGTCGACGTGAAGCCGGGCAATGCGATGCCGGTCGCCAACATCCCGGTCGGCACGATCGTCCACAATGTCGAGATCAAGATCGGCAAGGGCGGCCAGATCGCGCGCTCCGCTGGCACCTATGTGCAGATCGTCGGCCGCGATGGCGAATACGTCATCCTGCGATTGAATTCGGGCGAGCAACGGCTAGTCCACGGCCGCTGCATGGCGACCGTCGGCGCGGTGTCCAATCCCGACAACATGAACATCTCGATCGGCAAGGCTGGGCGCACACGCTGGATGGGACGGCGCGGCCATGTGCGCGGCGAGGCGATGAACCCGGTCGATCACCCGCTCGGCGGGCGCACGCGCGGCGGGCGGCATCCGGTGACGCCGTGGGGCAAGCCGACCAAGGGCAAGAAGACCCGCAAGAACAAGCGTACCGCCAAATTCATCATGGCAAGCCGCCACGCGCGGAAGAAGACATAGAGCGTTAGGAGCAATTAATGGCGCGTTCGGTTTGGAAAGGCCCGTTTGTGGACGGCTATCTGCTGAAAAAGGCGGATGCCGCGCGCTCGTCCACTCGCCACGAGATGATCCGCATCTGGTCGCGGCGTTCGACGATCTTGCCGCAGTTCGTCGGGCTGACATTCGGCGTCTACAACGGTCAGAAGCACATCCCGGTCGCCGTCACCGAGGAAATGGTCGGCCACAAGTTCGGTGAATTCGCGCCGACGCGTTCGTTCTACGGCCATACTTCGGACCGCAAGGCCAAGCGCAGCGGCGGTTCATCGGGTGCTTCGGGCGGAGGAGGTGAGGGCGCCGCACCGGCCGCCGCCGCATCGGCGGCCAAGGCGTGAGGCAGGGAGAGACATCATGAGCAAGAAGAAGCGCGAGCGCTCGCTCTCCGACAACGAGGCAAAAGCCGTCGCGCGCATGTTGCGGATCAGCCCGCAGAAGCTCAATCTGTTAGCGCAGCTCATTCGCGGCAAGAAAGTCGCGAGCGCGCTCGCCGATCTTGAATTTTCGCGCAAGCGCATCGCCGCCGATGTACGCAAATGCCTGGAATTGGCGATCGCCAATGCGGAGAACAATCACGACCTCGACGTCGATGATCTTGTCGTTGCCGAGGCGCATGTCGGCAAAGCCATTGTAATTAAACGACACGAGTCGCGCGGCCGTGGCCGCGTCGGAGCAATTACTAAGCCGTTCGCGAACCTCACCATCGTGGTGCGTGAGGTCGAGGCGGCTGCGAACTAAGGACGCGGTTAGGAGACGGTCATGGGTCAAAAGGTTAATCCGATCGGGTTTCGGCTTGGCATCAACCGCACCTGGGATTCACGGTGGTATGCCGGCAAGACCAGCTATGGCTCGTTGCTGCACGAAGATATGGAGATCCGAAAAGCGCTCCTGAAGGAACTCAAGCAGGCCGCGGTGTCCAAGATCGTGATCGAGCGGCCGCATAAAAAGTGCCGCGTCACCATTCATTCGGCCCGCCCGGCGTCGTCATCGGCAAGAAGGGCGCCGACATTGAAAAGCTGCGCAGCAAGGTCGCAGAGCTCACTGACAGCGACGTCGTCATCAACATCGTTGAAATCCGCAAGCCCGAACTCGACGCGCAGCTTGTCGCCGAATTGATCGCACAGCAGCTCGAGCGTCGTGTCGCCTTCCGTCGCGCCATGAAGCGTGCCGTACAATCGGCCATGCGGCTCGGGGCCGGCGGCATCCGCATCAACTGCTCGGGCCGCCTTGGCGGCTCTGAAATCGCGCGGATGGAATGGTATCGCGAGGGCCGCGTGCCGCTGCATACGCTGCGCGCCGACGTCGATTACGGCGTTGCCACCGCGTTCACCACCTACGGCACCTGCGGCGTCAAGGTCTGGATCTTCAAGGGCGAGATCATGGAGCACGACCCGATGGCGCAAGACAAGAAGATGGCCGAGGGCGATGCCGGCCGGCCGCGCCGGGACGCGGCGTGATCCGGCGAGTGCGAAGGAAAGCGCGAGAGGCTTAAGTCATGCTGCAACCGAAACGAACGAAATTCCGCAAGGCGCACAAGGGCCGTATCCACGGCGTCGCGTCGAGCGCGGCCATTCTTGCCTTCGGTCAGTTCGGACTCAAGGCGCTTGAGCCGGACCGCGTCACGGCGCGGCAGATTGAGGCCGCGCGGCGTGCATTGACGAGGCACATGAAGCGTTCCGGGCGAGTCTGGATCCGGCTTTTTCCGGATGTTCCGGTGTCGAAAAAACCGCTGGAAGTGCGCATGGGTTCGGGCAAGGGCGCACCGGAGTTCTGGGTGGCGCGGGTTAAGCCGGGCCGCATCCTGTTTGAGCTCGATGGTGTCTCCGTCCAGATTGCCAAGGAAGCGCTGGAGCTCGCCGCGGCGAAGCTTCCGATCAAAACCCGTTTTGTCGAGCGGATCAGCGAGTAGGCGTGTCATGAAAGCTGCCGATGTCAGGCCAATGACGATCGATCAGATCGACGACGAGGTGCTCAAGCTCAAGAAGGAGCAGTTCAATCTGCGTTTCCAGCGCGCCACAGGACAACTGGAAAACACCTCGCGCGTGCGCGAGGTGCGGCGGGACATTGCACGGCTGAAAACCATCGCCCAGAACAAGCGCTCCGGCGCGCCGAAGAAGTAAGAGGATTGATATGCCGAAGCGTACCCTTCAGGGCGTTGTCGTGAGCGACAAGCAGAGCAAGACGGTGGTGGTGCGCGTCGATCGCCGCTTCACTCATCCCTTGTACAAAAAGACGGTGCGCAGCTCGAAGAAGTATTACGCCCACGACGAGAACAACGAATTCAAGGTTGGCGACATGGTTTGGATCGAGGAGCATCGCCCGATTTCCAAGCTCAAGCGCTGGGCCGTGGTGCGCGGCGATAAGAAGAAAGCGTCGTGAACTTAGAACGAAACACCGGAGTAACCCATGATCCAGATGCAATCCAACCTCGATGTCGCCGATAATTCCGGCGCGCGCCGCGTCATGTGCATCAAGGTGCTGGGCGGCTCAAAGCGCAAATACGCGACCATCGGCGACACTATCGTC